>NZ_SOBM01000007.1:0-387027 GCF_004364705.1 Azorhizobium sp. AG788 | reverse complement strand
GAAGCTTCGCGACGATCTCTTCCGGCTTGTGCTTCTTCTGCGCCATCGCGCCATCCTCCAAAGGCTCAAAAAGCCTACTTCACGGAGGACCACTTCTCAGGGGGCAGGCCAGTGGATGTGGCTTCTCGCACAAGCTGATCTCAGGAGGATCGCCTTGCGCGACGCCGAGGCGCTTCGCTCGCGCCCCGTCCGGGTACGCGTGGAGGACGCCACCGACAGCCAGATCGGGTTGGCCCCAGCGAAGATTTGCGCGCCACCGTCAGCGCCCCCGTTCAGGGGCAATAGGCCCCGCCCAAAAGACGCTGGCGCGCCGATCCACGCATCTTCGATGTGTGCGTGATCCAAACGGAGCGAGCACCATCGGGGCGGCAGGGGGCACAGGGAGGCGCCCATGGAAGGTGACTAAGTTACCACCCTCCTAATGATCACCGCCTTGTGCGCGGGCGCGCTGGCGTGGCTCTTTGTAACGAGCGGCCAATCGGTTTGACGAATGAAATGGGCACGCACCCGGGCGCAAGCTCCGCAACCGGACGTTCAGTGTCGGTTCATCTCAGGCGCAATTATACCTTCGAGCAGCGCTGACTGGCGAAGGCCCCCGGTTGGCGAGTATAGGCGTAATGACGTCCTGACGATGAGTATCCGCCCGATTAAGCATACCCTCCTACAATCGCTACCTTAGGTATAGCCATTCAGCCTGTTCACTTCGGGGCCACCGAACTGATTGAACAATGACTCGGAACGTTCGTCCCAAAATTCTGCAACTACGGATCTGCCGCCAGACCACGTCTTCGTCGGACGGCCGGTGGCACAGCCCAGGGCGCGCTGAATTGCATTTTCATCGAGCGTGAGGCCGATAAAATCTGCCAATGATAAAAAAGTGCTCATTCTTTTTTCTTCTCCGAAATCTCCCATCATCGATTCGTAATTTATAGTGAATATACCATCCATCGAACGCCACTTCGTCATGCCGTTCAGCCATTGAATAAGGTTTGCGATATAGAGAGACATGAATCTGTACGTTCTGTCTTTCGGATCTTCGATGCCCTTCCATTCTGTTCCGAATTCTTCTCCCCGTCCGGGATTTCTGAAAAATCTCATAAAAGAGACCAGGGACGCCCTACATTCTCGATATAAGAATATCTTTTTGAAATCCCCTAGCAATGTCGCGACGTTATCCAACGGCGGAAGGTGGCCTACTGCAAACTGACCGCCCCTGATGAGGGGCAGCGATTCACTCAGTGGCATATCAATGTTCAGATTTCTATATGATGAGACGCTATCAGCGATAGTTGAGAACCTATAATCTGTCATTGACAAATCCGACAGATGACAGTTTGTGGAAACAAATCCAAACTCCTTTAAAATTTCCGCTAGGTAATATGTTCCGCTTTTCGGCGAGCTAATCACTACAACGCGTTCGCTCAAATATCCTTGAGGAGCGAGGCTTATATTTCCGTCACTATGAATATAGTATGGAATATTATATGCGTGATATTTGTCCATCTCATATACTTTTTTGTTTCGCAGGCATACTGGCAACGATCAATGTGCCGAGGGCGGATCGTAGGGCATATCTATATGGCAGTTCCGACCGATTCTCAAAAAAAGATAGCGTGAGATATTCGCACTCAGGCGTGAGCTTGAGTGTAACGCAAATATTTGGACGGACTAAAGGCGATGATTTCCATATGTCAGGAAGGCGATGAGGAGGTATTATTTAGGCGGAGTGGACGGTATTGGCGGCGGCGCAGCGGTGGGGATTCCCTTCCTGCTATTGCGGTGATTCATAGCGGGTCGGCTTTTGGCGAGGTCGACCATGTTGACGCGGATGACGGACGAGGATTGGGCGGTGGCGCTGGATGTGTTCCGCGCCTGCCGTTCGCGGTGGGGCGACAAGGGGCGCGACGATCGCACGTGATCGTGTCCCCGGACGTGGTGTAGGTGCCGGCAGAGGTGGTCACCGGGGATGTTCGGTTAGGGTCTGGTTGCGAACCCCAACGCCAGATCGAAAGATCCACCGATGACTACCGACGTGATGAGCTTCCGGGACCCCGTGGAAAAGTCCCCCGATGCTGATCTTCTGCGCGAGATGATCGGCTTTGCGGCCGAGCACCTGATGGAACTGGAGGTGGGCGCCGTGACGGGCGCTGCCTATGGCGAGAAAGACCCCGGCCGGCGGGCCCAGCGCAACGGCTATCGCGAGCGGGACTGGGAGACGCGGCCGGAACGGTGGAGCTGCGCATCCCCAAGTGCGCAAGGGCAGCTATTCCCCGGCTTCCTCGAGCCGCGCCTGATGGCCGGGAAGGCCCTGACGGCGGTGATCCAGGAAGCCTATGTGCAGGGCATCTCGACACGGTCCGTCGGTGATCTGGCCAAGGCCATGGGCATGTCGGGGATCTCCAAGAGCCAGGTGTCGCGGCTGTGCGAAGAGATCGACGGCAAGGTGAAAGCCTTCCTGAACCGGCCGATCGAGGGCGACTGGCCCTATCTGTCGATCGACGCAACCTATCTGAAGGTCCGGCGCGGCGGACGCATCGTCTTGAACCGCCCCGCGTTTTCTAGACGCCCTCGGCTTTGGCTTTGTGCTGCCGTTCGAACTCGATGGGCGACAGCATCCCGTTCCGTGCGTGCTTGCGGGTGGGGTTGTAGAACATCTCGATGTAATCGAACACGTCCCCGCGTGCCTCGTCGCGCGTGCGGTAGATCTTGCGGCGGATACGCTCGCGCTTGAGCAGGTTGAAAAAGCTCTCGGCGACGGCGTTGTCATGGCAGTTGCCGCGACGGCTCATCGACGGTTGCAGATCGTGGTGTTTCAGGAACGAAGCCCACTCCATGCTGGTGAACCGACTCCCCTAGTCCGAATGCACCAGCACACGATCCTTCGGCTTGCGTCGCCAGACGGCAGCGAGCAGAGCTTGCAGGACGACGTTGGTCGTCTGCCGGGGCTGCATCGACCATCCGACGACGCGGCGCGAGAAGAGGTCGAGCACGACCGCCAGGTAGGCGAAGCCTTCGTGGGTGCGGATGTAGGTGATGTCAGTCACCCAGGCCTTGTCAGGCGCTTCCGCGTCAAACCGGCGATCGAGCGTGTTGTCGACCGCCAGGGATGGCTTGCCGCCATATGGGCCGGGGCGGCGCTTGTAGCCGATCTGCGCCCGGATGCCGGCAAGCCGCGTCAGCCGCGCAACCCGGTTGGGGCAGCAGCTCTCGCCCATGTCCGCCAGGTCGTCATGAAGCTTGCGATAGCCATAGACCCTGCCGCTCTCGCTCAACGCTGCGCGGATCAACTCGGTCTGTCGTTGGTCTTCCTGCGCGCGCTTGCTCAGCGGCTTCTTCAGCCAGGCGTAGAAGCCGCTGGGCTGGACGCGGAGTCACCGACACATGGCACGGATCGAAAACTGCAGGCGACGCTCGGCGATGAACGCGTACTTCACTTTGCATCCTTGACGAAGTACGCGGCCGCTTTTTTAGGATGTCGCGCTCCTCCGTCACGCGCTGCAACTCGCGCTTCAGCCGGCGGACCTCAGCGGCCTGATCGTCATCGCGGGCCACGGCGGCAGGCTTGCCGTACCGTTTCCTCCACTCGTAGAGCGAGTACTTGCTGATCCCCAGCCGCGCCGCCACCTCCGCAACCGGATAGCCCCGCTCGGTGATCTGAAGGACCGCGTCGCGCTTGAAGTCCTCGGTGAAGTTCGCTTTGCCCATCGGGGCCTCCTTGCCTCAAAATTTAGGGAAGAAGGCGTCTAGGAATCTAGGGGCGGTTCAAGGAGAAAAAGCCGCGCTGCATCGGGATGTAGGTCATGTCGGCGCACCAGACCTGATCAGGGCGGTCAACGACAAGGCCTCTCGGCAGGGCGAACCAAGCTTAGCTCCCTGTCCGGATTCCGGAGACCACCTCACAATTCCCGAACAACGCTCGCCCCGAGGCGACTCGAGCATCACCGCATAGCTATCACGCAAAGACGCTACCAGGCGGCGCATAACTTCTAATGGGTTCTAGAGCTTAATATACTCCAGAGCCTAATATGAAGGCCCGCGGCGGAGGATCGTGTCCCTAGCTGTGACTTCGGATGGTTGTTCCTGCGAGAGCCCGATCGAGTGCCCTTCTATCGAGGCTACCATGGTGTCTTTGGTGATTGTACCAGGCCAGCCATCGTGGCTTACGTTGCCCCCAACTTCTATCCAGCTCCGCGTTCTGCCGTCTCGTCGCGTTGACCTTGCCCCCGGTTTGTCCCCTTTCATAGCCAGAATCCGTTCGTGCTCTGATGCCGACGGCCCAGGTGAGGCCACGCGCGCTCAATGCCTGCCGGAACGGCGCGGAGAGGCCATAACCGGCATCGGCGAGCACGCAGCCGAAGCGCAGGCCGGCCGTCCGCGCCCGATCAATCTCGGCGAGCGCGATCTCGGGCTTGCTCCGATAGCCTGCATGATCGTCCGGCACACCGGCGCGGGCCAATCGTGCCGGATCGCTTGTCCAGCTCTCGGGCAGGAAAGGACCGCAACTGACCGCGTACATTTTGAGCATCGGTGACTTGCGAGGCCCGCGAATAGCATCAGGCATTCTCACCGGAGATATACGCGATGCCTCTATTTACCTGTGTCCGATGCGAGCCACTCAAGAGCCTTGGCAATGGGAGCGGAGGTCTGGGAGCGGCTGAGGCGCACGGCAGGCGCCTCGACGAGCGATCCAGATCCCGGATTGTGCGAGCAGCCCCACCCATTGCTTGGTCCGTTGCCGGTGACGGCAGGGGGCTCGATCTGTTGGACGCCCATCGCGACCACCTGCGGCGTGCACGGGCCGTGGTTCGCAAAGGGGCCGCCGTTGCGATGCACCTGATGGCAATCGTCTCCAGTGAGTGGCTTTGCGAGGAAGGGGATAGCCCCTACTCCCGCCAGAACTGGCGCGTGCGAGCGCTTGTCGCCCATGCTCGCGGTTGGGCGGAATCATGGTGTGGACCTGGCAGCTGTTTCGCCGTCAGATATGACTGCGATGAAGAAGGGGCCGGCGTGGTGGACCTGTTTGTGGCCCCTGTGCAGATGCAACGCAGGCGAAACGGAGCGACGGTCCCCACCATCAGCATCGCGAATGCCAAGAAGCGCTTGAGGTCCTGCTTTCATGACGCCACCGAATACGCGGCGCTCCAATCCAGCTGGGCAGCGTACGCCAAAGCCCACTTGGATAGGCGTTTCGAACGGGGAGCCTACAAGCTCATCACCAAGCGGGAGCATGTTCGGGCAGACATGTTTGCCGCTCTTGCGCAGAGTGCGAGACGGTCGGCGCTGTCCGCAATTTACGCGGATCTCGGCCCCTCCATACGCCTTATCTATCAAGCCGCTGGAGCGCTCCCGGGCGACGGCGGAGGAGAGCAGATCCAACATCTCCTGGCAGAGGCCGTCAGATTGCTGTCCGAGCAGCGGCTTCCGATCAGTGATGCCATCGATTCGCCGGAGATAGGGCTCGCCGCCGCAGTCACGTCCCCCTAAGTGGAGCCTGGCCAGGCGACGAGTTTAGGCGCCTGGTTTTTTTAAGTGGGAGTTGTTGGGACGAAGTGTGTACGGTGGGGCATAGCGAGTGGCCTTTACTAGCTTCAAGAGGTAGTGGGCGGTTCAGATCATGGTCCACTAGCCTCGGACCTGATCGAGCCCGCGCAGCAGGAATTGGCGGAAGCCTCTGGCCTGTTCATCAGCCCGAACACCGGTTCGACCACCTGCTTTCTGAGCCGATAGCGGCTCCAGCGGCCGGCCCGCTTCAGCCGGGCCGCCATCGCGCTCATCATGGGCATCTTCGCCGTATCCCTCCGGTGAGTGCCGTCTTGTTTGCGAAGCGTCCGGGGGCAGAGAAGAGTGCGCATGGACAGCCATATGCACAGTCACGTTGAGCGGCTCGATATTGTCGAGACAGGTCGTCGCCGGCGTTGGAGCGATGATGCGAAGCTGAAGATCGTTCAGGAGAGCCTGGCCGGCCCACGTCTCGTTTCTGAGACGGCGCGGCGCCACGGGCTGTCGCGCTCACAGCTTGCGCTTTCCAGACGACGAGGACAGCAGCGTCGGTTGGCCCCGCATTTATCCCTGCGGTCATTGCCCCGGCCAAGATGGGCACCGTCCAGGAAGAGTTCGGAGCTGGCGGACGGATGGAGATCGTCCTTTTGTGCGGTCGGCGGATCATCGTGGACGCGGGTGTCGACCCGGAAGCGATCGGGCGCCTTGTCGCGGTGTTGGACCGGCGATGGTCCCAGTTCCGAGCGGGTGCGGGCGGGGCTGGCGACGGGCCATACCGACATGCGCAAGGGTTTCGCGTGTCTCGCGCTGCAGGTGCAGGAGGTCCTGCGGCACGATCCCCATGGCGGGCACCTGTTCGTGTTTCGCGGTCGGCGCGGGGACCTCCTCAAGGTGATCTGGCACGATGGCCAGGGCGCCTGCCTGTTCTCGAAGCGGCTGGAGCGCGGCCGCTTCCTGTGGCCATCGCCGTCCGACGGCGTGGTGACGATCACCCCGGCCCAGCTCGGCTACCTGCTGGAGGGCATCGATTGGCGGCACCCGCAGCAGACGTGGCGGCCGGGCGCAACAGGGTGACTGGGCGTGGCGTTGCTCTGGCGGATATGATTCCATCGCCGCATGTCGAGCTCGATGGATCCTTTACCAAGCGACCTTGCCGCAGCCCACGCCATGATCCTGGCGGAGCGCACCGCGCGCATGGAAGCCGAGGCGCTGGCGGCGCGGGCTCAGGCGGAGAACACCGGCACGGATGCCCTCATCGCGCGACTGAAGCTGGAGATCGAGAAGCTCCGTCGCGAGCTCTACGGCCCGCGCTCGGAGCGCAAGGCGCGCCTGCTCGACTAGATGGAATGCAACTCGAAAACCTGGAAGCCGACGCCACCGAGGATGAGCTGGCGGCGGAAGCTGCAGCACGATCCACCGCTGTTCAAGCCTTCCAGCGCAGCCGGCCCGCGCGCAAGCCCTTTCCCAACCATCTGCCGCGCGAGCGTGTCGTCGTCTCCGCGCCGGAGAGCTGCCCGTGCTGCGGCTCGTCCCGGCTGGTGAAGCTTGGCGAGGACGTCACCGAGACGCTGGAGGTGATCCCGCGTCAGTGGAAGGCGATCCAGACGGTGCGGGAACGCTTCTCCTGCCGGGCCTGCGAGGCGGTCACCCAGCCGCCGGCGCCCTTCCATGTCATCCCCCGCGGCCATGCCGGACCGAACCTGCTGGCGATGGTGCTGTTCGAGAAGTTCGGCCAGCACCAGCCATTAAACCCGCAGAGCGAGCGCTATGCCCGTGAGGGCATCGACCTGCCGCTGTGGACCCTGGCCGACCATGTCGGGGCCTGCGCTACGGCGCTGCGCCCGCTCCACGCGCGGATCGAGCGCCATGTCCTGTCCGCGGCACGCCTGCATAGCGACGACACGCCGGTGCCGATCCTGGCGAAGGGCAAGACCGCCACCGGATGCGGCCGAGCGGGCGCTGCGCGGCATCGCCCGCTCGGCCGCAAGGCCTGACTGTTCGCTGGATCCGACCGCGGCGCCGAGCGTGCCGCCGTCATGTACAGCCTCATCGGCACCGCCCGCCTCAACGACATCGATCGGCAGGCCTGGCTCGCCGACGTCCTCGTCCGCATCGCGGACACCCCGCAGAACCGGCCGGCGGAACTCCTGCCCTGGAACTGGCGTGCGGCGTGCTATCCTGGGAGTCTCGCAGCATGAGCCACACCGATCGCATCGCGCGGCTGAAGATCGAGCTCGATGACTGGTGGCCCGCCATCTGGCGCCGCGTCGAGGTGCCGCTCGGCTCCTCGCTCAAAGCCTTGCACGACGTCATCCAGGCCGTGATACCGTTCGAGAACTGTCACCTGTTCGGGTTCCGAGCTGACGGGCAACGCTTCGCCATCCCCGATGCAGAATGGGACAGCATGCCCGACAGGACCTACTCTGCCAAGGCCACGAAGCTCGGTGCCCTCATCAACCGCGGCATCACCAAGCTCACCTACACCTATGACTTCGGCGACGACTGGCGGCGCACGATCACGATCGAGGCGACCGCAACAGCCGATCCCGCCACGGACTACCCCCGCTATCTCGACGATGCCCGCCGCGCGCCACCCGAGGCCGTCGGCGGCATCCCGGGCTTCGAGCTCTTCCTCAAGGTCATCGCCGATCCCGAACATGAGCAACATGACGAACTCATGCTCTGGCATGGTGGGGCCTTCGATCCAAATCTCCTCGACAAGGACCGCATTCGCGCCCGCATCGCCAAGATCGCCCGACGCCGCGCCCAGGGCAAAGCCGCCTTCGCAGAAAGCCGAAACCACATGAGCTGATCGCTCCCAATAGCAGCGTAGCCTTCACCGGAGGCTTACTCTTCGCCAGCCGCCGACGCCCGGGCGTATCCGCCTCACCGTGACGCGCCCGGCCCGGTGCGAGGTAGGCTGCGATCCCCCGGTCCCTCAGTGCGGCCAGGTTTGCTTCGCTTGCGAAGCCGGCACCCCCGATACCTCGCGCGGTATACGCCCGAGATGGGCGCGCATGCCATCGATCAGTGGCACGAGGGCGCGATAGTCGGGAAAGTTGGTCACCAGCCGATGCGACACGATCACCTGATGCGCGGCATCGACCGCGATCTGACCGTTGTAGCCCTCCTAGATGAAGCCGTCGCTCGTCGGCAGGATGCGGCTGTCAGGGTCGGTGAAGCAGCGCTGCGCCCGGTCGGGCGGTCCATCATCCTCGCCCCGCAGGCGCCGGCCCTGCCAGCGCATGCAGAACGACGCCCCCCGGCCCGCTCTCGTCGTCAGGGTCCGGCGGATCGGCGGCTTCCGCGTCGAGTACGGCCTATGCGGAGCGGATCGAACTGCGTCAGGATGGGCGGCCGGTCGGCTTCCACCCGCGCTGCTTCGGCCGGGACCAGACCATCTTCGACCGCTGGCACTATGTGCCGGTCCCGGCGCGCAAGCCCGGCGCCCTCAGGAACGGCGCTCCGTTCAAGGACTGGGTTCTGCCCATCCAGGGCCTCCCGCTAGGGCCCGATCCGCGGCAGCGGCAGCACCGCCCGCTCGTAGCTGAATGCCGTCGCTCCGGTCCGCAGCACCTTGCGCACCGTGTTCCGCGACACGTGCAGCTCCCGCACGATCTCTTTAATGGACTTGCCGCGCACGAAATGCTCGCGCCGGATCCGCGCAATCGTAACCACGCCCTTCATCCCCAGCCCGCCCGTCGCAACAAAACGACGGACCATGAGCCAAGAGGGGGGGTCAAAATTACACGCCGATCCCCCTCACAACGGGGGCAATCTTCCATACCGAAACACACTGGATAAAGGCTGGGGGCAACGTCACCCGGAAACCGCTACTCCCCTTCGCGCGCCAGTTGCTTGGCTTCCTCGGCGAAGGAAATGGCGAACATCACGGTCAGCAGCACGAAGGTGCCGAGCAGCACCAGATCGCACCAGGTGAAGAGCTGGCCGAACAGCGTGAAGGTCGGCGCGCCTGCGATCAGGATGGTGAGGTTCATCACCAGGATGCCGATACGCACCTCCGTTGGGCCGAAGCCCATCACCGCCAGGTGGAACTCCCGCCGCACCACGTTCCGCACGAAGACGTAGATGGAACACATGTGGTAGCCGGTCAGCGCCAGCAGCGCCGTGTCGAGCCGCGCATAAGGCGAGAGGCCGAGGCCGGCGGCGATCAGCAGATTGCCGATCACGTCGATGTTCTGGTCGAGGAAATAGCCGTATTTCGGCCGCTGGATGTCGCGCACGCGGGCGAGCGTGCCGTCCATGGAATCGCCGTACCAGTGGATGAGCAGGCCGAAGTTGGCGAGCCACAGAAAGTTCGGCGAGAGGAATGCGGCGAGATAGCCGATGAACACCACCAGCGCCCCGAAGACGCCGAAGGCGGTCAGGTGGTCCGGCATCACGAAGGCCGGCAGGCGGGCCGCCATCCAGCGCAGCAGCCGGCGCTCGGGCCCGGCCAGAAAGCTCTCGTGGAAACGCTCGAACAGGCTTTCGGTCGGCTTGGTCACGGACGAACGGACTCCACGCAATCGGACGCCAGATGCGTCCACACCCACCGCTCTTCGCCACGCGGACCGGCACCGAACAGCATGTGCCCGGAAAACGGCCGCATGACGAGCGGTCAGAAAGAATCGAGCGCGCTGCTCTCGGCGCTCGCGGGCTTGCCGATCAGCGCCCCGCCCGCCGCCGTCGTGCGGCGAGCCACCGGGCCGAGCTGCTTCGCCCGCTCGGCGGCACAAGCCTCGAGGAAGTCCTCGATGCCGCTGAAATAGGTCTCCCGCTCGTCCACCGTGTCCTGGCGGGAGCGCGGATGCACCTGCGGGCGGCCGCCGTCGGCCCAGTGCCGGATGGCGGCATCCCAGGCCAGGGGATCGCGCGGGTCGAGCAGCAGTGCCTGCGCATCCACCACTTCCCGGTGGGCCGGAATGTCGGAGGCCATCACCGGCACGCCGAGGCGCATGGCCTCGATGAGCGGCAGGCCGAAGCCTTCCGCGTGCGAGGGCATCAGCAGGGCGATCGCCCCCGCGAGCAGGCGCTTCAGCGCCGGACTCGAGAGGCCGGAGGCCACGTGCACGTGCCGGCACATCTGCGGATTGTTGCGCACCGGCTGGAGGATCTCGTCGCACTTCCAGCCGGGCGAGCCGATGATGACGAGGTGCGGCGCCTTCGCCCCGAGCTCGGCCGTGAGCCCGCGCCAGACATTGAACAGCAGCTCGTGGTTCTTGCGCGGCTCGATGGCGCCGCAGATCACGAAATAGGGCACGCCCGCGAGAGCAGGATCGGGCTCGGCCGTGGTGTCGAAGACGCGTGAGAGAGGCAGCGGCTGCGCGAGCGTCATGATGTCGGTGCGCCCGATGCGGGCGAGGGCATCGCGCACGGTGCGCTGGGCGGTCTGCGTCGTCACCAGAAGGCCGGCCGCATGCCGGGCCGTGGAGGCCACCATGGTGGCGTGGTGCCGCACAGAGGAAGGCGACACATATTCCGGCGTGTCGAGCGGGATCACGTCGTGCAGCATGAAGACGGGCGTGACGTCGGGTCGCGCATCCAGCCAGCGCAGGAAGAAGGGCATGGCGAGGCTGATGTGGCCCACATTCACATAGACCGCCCGCTCCGGCACATGGGTGCGCGCGGAATTGCCAAAGGAAAATCCGGTGGCCGCCAGAAGCGAGGTCATCCGCCGCGCCCGCTGCAGCGCGGTCAGCGGCGCGGGCGCCGGAATGGTGGCACTCCCGACACGCTGGCCGGTGAGTTCCGCCACGAGATCGGTCCAGATGGCCGTCTTGTCGCCGCCCTGTCGCTCGGCCCAGAGCTGCTGGAGGCGCACGAGGCCCCGCCGCACGGCGTGGTGGCTGAAGGCGCGGGTTCCATGCAGCGTGGGCATGACGCCAACGCACGGGAAGGAGGACTGGCGGAAGAGGCGGGCGGCGAGCCCGAAGTCCACGCGATCGATGCCGCGCGGGGTCCGGCTGAGCGGGCCGAGAAACAAGCGGGTCACGTCATAGGCGACGGGTACACTCACCATTTCAGATCACCGCCGTCACCCGATGAACATTCCGCAGCGTGATAAGCACCGTTCGACAACGGACGTTGCACGGCACCACAAGAACATTCCGCCACCCCATTTTGTCATTACTGGCAGCATTGTCATCGCGGGGCAACGGCATATTCAGCGCAGGTCGTCGGCGACAGGCGCGGATAGCCTCGCGATCGGTATGTTCATCAGGCAAGCTAAACATTAAGAAAAGCATCCACGCCGGCGGAAATCTGAAAGACGGGGAGGATGGAGGCACCTGCGGATGCATGGTTGCCATGCAGCGCAAATCGTGGCGTGCTCCCGGCCGCTTCATCTTGCCAGAGGGTCCCGCATGTCACGTCCCGCCCAGTCGCCCACCGTCATGATCGACGGCTACAACCTGGGGCTGGAGAAAGGGACCGGCGTTGCCACGTATGCGCGCAACCTGAGCTATGCCTGCCGGGACCTCGGCCTTCGGACGGAAATCCTCTATGGCGCGCCCTTCGGGCCGGGCCGCTCGGAGCTGCTGCGCGAAATCTCCTTCTTCGATCCCTTCAAGCCCAAGAGCCCGCTGGAATCCGCGCTGCGCACGGCGGGCCGGCTGGTGCCGCGGCCCGGCGGCGCGAAGGCGTTCGAAGTGCCGGTTACCGGCGCCGTCATCCTCGGCTCGCAGCGCTCGCGCCTGCCGCATTTCGATCGCATCTGGAATGCGCCGGACGTGTTCGAGACGGCCACGACCCAGTTCGCCGTCACCAACGGCTTCATGAACGTCCGGGGCCTGCCCCGCACCGACATCATGCACTGGACGTATCCGCTGCCACTGACGCTGCCGGGAGCCAGGAACATCTACACGCTGCACGACCTCGTGCCGCTGCGCCTGCCCTACACCACGCTGGACCACAAGGGGCGCTACCTGCGCCTCACCCAGAAGCTGGTTCAGACGGCGGACCATATCGTCACCGTGTCGGAGACCTCGAAGCGCGACATCATCGAGCTGCTGGGCTGCCCGCCGGAGAAGATCACCAACACCTACCAGTCCGCCGAAATCCCGCAGAAATATCTCGACCGGTCCGAGGAAGAGGTGCGGGCGGACATCGAGGGTGCCTTCGGCCTGCCCTACAAGGGCTATTTCCTCTTCTTCGGCGCCATCGAGCCCAAAAAGAACGTTGGCCGCCTCATCGAGGCCTATCTCGGCACGCAGATGGACGCGCCGCTCGTCCTTCTGGGCAATGCGGCCTGGAAGTCCCACGAGGAGCTGCGTCTGCTGAATGACAGCAGCCAGAAATATATCGAGCAGGTGGGCACGCGCACCTTCACACGCGAGCGGGTGCGGCGGCTCGAGTATGCGCCCTTCTCCCTGCTCGTGAGCGTCATCCGCGGCGCGAAGGCGACCGTCTTCCCCTCGCTCTATGAGGGCTTCGGCCTGCCCATCCTCGAGAGCATGCTGCTGGGCACGCCGGTCATCACCTCCGACATCGGGGCGACGGCCGAGATCGCCGGCGATGCCGCGCTGCTGGTGGACCCCTATGATACCGGCAGCATTGCGCGCGCGCTCCGGGCGGTGCATGACGATGCCGATATGCGCGCCGACCTCGCTGCCCGGGGCCGGGCGCGGGCGGAATTCTTCTCGCTCGCCCGCTATGCGGAGCGGGTGCAGGCCATGTACGAACGTCTGGTGTGATGCCGCAACGGAATAAGGGGTTTCTTGCCGTCCTGCTGTCGGACGGTGCGACAGAGCGGGCCCTGGAACGTGCCCCGCTGAGCGCCGCCCGTCGCCGGGGCGCCGAGGGTGTGTCGGCGCGCGCTGGCATGCAACCGGCCCCTCTCTGCGCGCGTCCCGCATGGCCTGAGGAGTGCCGGGCCAGGGCATGAGCGAGAAACGATCATACCTGATGTCGGTGTTCGGAACGCCGTCCGCACTGACACGCTGGATCATCAACGTTTCGGTCGCCATCGCGCGGGAGGTCTCCGCGGACCACACCTTCATCGCCGCCGCCTCGCTCGACGATCTGCGCAATTCGTGGGCGGCCAAGAAGTCGGGGTCCATCATCTTCCACAGCGACTCCCCGCGCGAGGAGCTGCGGCGGATCTTCCTGAAGAACAACTATCCGCTGGTCCTCGTGTCCGAGCCCCTGTGGCGCGTCGCCTGCTACTGCATCACCACGCGGCAGCTCGACCCCATCCTCGCGGCGCGCATCACCACGCAGAGCGCCTGCACGCTGTCGACGCTGCAGGATTGCGCGTTCATCTTTCGTGTGTCGGAAGCCAATTATCCGGACCGGGCCGTCGACCTGATCGAACAGCTCCTCAACTTCTACGGCATCGAGGCGTCCGTCTCGAGCCTGCCGGGCCTGCTCGCCGAAATGCGCCTCGCCGACCGGCCCGACATGTCCGTGGAGGAGAGCCTCAGCCTCCTCTTCCCGGACTATAACCACGATGCGCAATACCCCCGCTCCAGCCTGGCCGAGGACGCGCGCTTCGTACTGTCGCAATACGAGCCGCTCCTGCGCGATCTGGCGCCGGTGGAATTCATCTGGCCGCCCACCGTCTGCTTCAAGTTCGAGCCAGAGATCGCCTATCTGGACGGGTCGGTTGAAATGGTGGGGGCCGCCCGCATCCTCATCGGCGGCCATTCCCTGTGCCTGCCGCAGGGCCGCTGGCGCGCACGGGTGTTCGTCGAGATATCCGAGAACCTGTCAGGCAACAGACTGCGGTCGGACGTCTTTGCGGAAGATCAGGTTTTCGCGACGGTTACCGCTGTTCTGCCAAAGAGCGGGCTTTTTTATTATGACATCGATTTTGAATGCCAAGACCCTTTTTACCCGATCATCATACAGCTTGCGATAACAGAGGGCGCAATCGAAGGGTGGCTGACGCTTAGGGAGATATCGATCGTCAACGTAGACCTCTATCCGCGAAAATCGGGCCGGCCCGTCCAGGCCGCCTGATCTTGAGACCGACGCAAAGCCCCTACAGCTTCATCCTGATTGAGAAGGCGCGAGTACGATGAGTCGCAAAGGTTCCGCCATGAGCCCCGAGATGGTCGAGATACTGCAGCGCCTCTCGCGCCTGAGCGATGCGGTCCAGAAGATCGAGCACATCTACCTGAACACGGAATTCCTGCGGAAACGGGCCGGCACCTATATCGGCGGCAACACGGCGATCACCTATCTCGAGGACGAGACGCCCATCTATGTGAATTCCAACGATTTCGGGCCGCCGGCCAATTTCATCAACGGCGGCATCTATGAAAAAGAAAACCTCGACGTGCTGATGAGCTTCGTCCGGGACGACACCGTCTTTCTGGACATCGGCGCCAACCTTGGCTTCTACAGCCTGAAGGTGGCCCAGCGGAACAAGTTGCATGGAAAGATCCATGCCTTCGAGCCCCATCCGACGCTCGTGCGGCTGGCCCGCGCCAGCTCCTATCTCAACGGGTTCAGCCAACTCGCCGCGGACGATGGCGTCATCGTCGTGCACCAGTGCGCGCTCGGCGATACGAACGGGGAGGTGACGCTCGCCTACCCGGATGGACATCTGGGTGGCGGCGGCATGGCGGCCGCGGCGGCGGGCACGACAGCCGTTGTTACCCCTGTGCATCGTCTCGACGACTTCCTGGGGTCGGATTTCACCTTCGATCTCGCGAAGATCGACGTGGAGGGCTTCGAGCTCGAAGTGCTGCGGGGCATGCAGGGCCTCATCGCGCGGTCGCCGAAGGCGGTGCTGCTGTTCGAGAAGCTCGAACGCGACCGCGGCTATGAGGCCGATATCGAGGCCGTGCTGCGCGGCGCCGGACTGCATTTGTTCGGCATTACGGCGGACAGCCTGCTCTTTCCCATCGCCGACGGCGAACTCTCGGCTTATTCAGGCTATGTGGTTGCGTCGCACGATCCGGATATCGAGCGCAACCGCAATCACTTCCGCATCTATCCCCGCCAGTTCCTGGCGAACGCCGAACGCGTCAAGGAACGCACGCGGGACATGCTCGTCGTGGGCGGTGAGGCCGGCGACATCATTTTCCACGGGCCCTACTGGTATCTGCACCGCGGCATTTATCGCCTGACGCTCGAGGGCACGACCGACGGCATCATCGAGGTCGTCCTCGCGCATCATTTCGGCTATCCGACCACGAGCGTGCTTCTCGGGCCTGACAATCTGACGGCGGACGTGCTGATCGAGACCGACCTGCCGCAGTTCGAACTGGTCTGCCGCCCGAAGAACAACCGGGCGACCGTCAGCCTGAAGAGCATCCGCATCCAGCGCCTGGGGTAGGGCGTCCGGCCCGGCGCCCCCCGGTCCCGATGGCGGCCGGCGCGCAAGGGACAGGTCGGGCCGACCCTATAGCGAGTCGTAGATGCGCAGGGCGAGTTCCAGGTCCTCGAACACGCGACCCCGCCCGTTCTTCAGCACCAGCGCCTTCTTGCAGTAGTTGCGGATGATGTTGGTGTCATGGCTGACGAGGATCATGGAGCAGTGGGCGCGCTTCACGAACATTTCCTCGTGGCACTTGCGCTGGAAGCGCTGGTCGCCGACCGAGATCATCTCGTCCACGAGGAAGCAGTCGAAGTCCACCGCGAGCGACAGGCCGAACATCAGGCGGCTGCGCATGCCCGTGGAATAGGTCTTCACCGGCAGGTTGAGAAGGCGGCCCAGCTCCGCAAACTGGTCCACCCGCGCGACCGCCTCCTGCTCGGGCACGCCATAGAGCCGGGAAATGAAGCGGATATTGTCGAGGCCGCTCATGGTGTGGTCGAAGCCGCCGGCGAAGGCGATGGGCCACGACATGGACATGCCGAACCGCATCTTGCCCTTTGTGGGCTTCTCGACCCCGCCAATGATCTTCATCAGCGTGGACTTGCCCGCACCGTTACGGCCGAGGATGGCGATCTTCTCGCCCCTGGCGATGTCGAAGCTGATACCGTCCAGCACCCGCCGGTTGCCGATGGGTGTGTGATATTCCTTGACGATGCCGTCGAGGGAGATGCCGTCCGGAAGCTCGCCGAGAGCGGGGGGCGGCTGCACGTCTCCCCGCACCATCAGATCCGTCATGCCTGATGATCCAGCGTGTTGGCGATGAAGCTGCGGGCGATCCAGTAGGCACAAAGCGACAGGAAGGCGACGACGAAAATCGCGAGCAGGCGCTTCGGCTGCAACGCCTGGTCCGGCAGGTTCGGCTCCGTCACCTCCTGCAGATAGATGCGTTGCGACTGGGCCTCCTGCCGGGCGCTTTCGAGCGAAGCCGTCGCCACCGCGAGCGCGCGACCCGCGAGATCCCGTTCCAGGATCAGGAGCTCGTAGCCCTGGAGCTTGCTGGCGATGGAATCCGCACCGCCCACCACATTCTTCTGCTGCTTCTGCATCTCCGTCCGGTAGGCGGCGATGCGTTCCCGCAGGGGCGTGATGGCCGGGCTGTCCGGCGCCATCGCCATCTGCTGCGAGAGGGTCGCTTCCAGGCGGGAGATTTCCGTCGTCATCTTGCCGAGGATCGCCAGCGACTGGGTGGACTCCTTTTCCGGGTCCACCACGAGTTGGCTGTTGCGGTAGGCGGCGAGGCGCGCCTCGACGTCGGACAGGCGAAGCTGGGTCTCCTTCACCATGCTTTCCGAGAACTTGACCGCGTCCTCGTTGGAACGAAGGTTGAGCTTGTTGACGAACTTCTCGCCCGCGGCGATCAGGGCCTTGGCCACCGCCTGGGCGTCATCGGCCCGATAGGCCCGCACAACCAGGGTAGAAATGCCGGTGCCGCCGTCCGGCACCACATCCACCATCCGGCGGTAGGCGCGGTAGAACTGCTCCTCGTTCTCCTTGCCGAACCAGCTCGGATAGCGGTTGAACATGTCCGCTTCAGACCGGTCCATCACGTCCCGCAGACCGGCTGTCTTGGCCAGCTCCGCAGCCGCATCGCGGGACAGCATGTATTCGGAGACGGCATAGGTCTCGTCCGCCGCGCGGGACATGGAATCCCCCGGCATCATGGCCGAAAGGCTCCCGGCGACGCTGCGCGCGGACGCGCGGACGAGGAACTTGGCCTCGGACGTGTAGATGTCCGACGCGATCAGCCCGAAATAGAGCAGCGCGGCGAACACCGGCAGGACGAAGAGGCCGAGGAAGAGCCCATGCCGACGCCACCAAGGCTGCACGGCAACGTGCGGGCGGCCCTCGGCGCCAACGTGCTGCGGCAGCGCTTCGGGCGCGATGGGAACCAGCTCGATATGCCGCTGGGGCGCAATCCGCGGCACTGCCGGTTCGGCAACGGCGCGGTCCTCGGAATTACTGGTCTGGACAGGCTGACTCATTGCACGTGCACATGTTTTTCAGCCGCGCGCACCATGGCCAGACCGACAGCGGTGAGGATGGTGCAGACGAGGCTCATGTAGCCGAAGCTGAACTTGGCGCCGACCATGTCGCCGAACAGCCCGCCCCGGAACATTTCGAACGGATGCACCAGCGGCGACCAGACCAGAACTGCCTGCGCCTTTTCCGGCATCCATTCCAGCATGTAGAAGGCGCCCGTCGCCGGAATGCTCACATACATGACGGGCGGGATAAACCGGCTCACGGCTTCGCTGAATTCCGACAACGCGGCGATGATCATCCCGAAACCGAGGCCAAGCCACGTGATCATGGCCCAGCCGCCGAGCAGCAGCAGCGGGTCGTGAATGGGCGGAACGAGATCGGCCATATAAAGCGGAATGTAGGCGATGAAGAAAGCCGACAGCCCGCCGAGGCTTTCCAGGATCACGTTGCCGCACAGATTGTCGAGCATGCGCACGTTGCGATGGAACATCAGGCCGGCGCCGTGGCCCATTGCGTGCGCCATGTGCCCGACGATATGGCGCCAGAGGGTGAGCATGGTGTAGCCGGTCAGAACGAACGGCACGAGCCCAACGCCATGCCCGTGGTCCATTCCCGCCATGGACCACATCGCCATGACGCCGCATGTCATCAGCAGCGGCTCGCCCATCAACCAGAAGAAGCCGAGGTTCTCATGGCCGTAGCGGGACAAAGCGCCCCGCAGCATCAGGGCCATAACCACGCGGGTCTGCACCAGGAAGGCAGCGCCGAAGGGGCGGCGCGTGCCGGTCTCCGGCTGTGGCACCTCGGCGAACGCGCGCAGCCTTTCGACCAGCGTCATTGCGTGTGCTCCCCGTAGCCGACGGACACGATCCAGATGACCGCAAAGATGGCGAAGCCGAACACGAGAACGGCCATCACCGACCGGAACCGCCTGGGCTCCGTGGATTCATCCGGCAGGTTGGGCTCCACCACCTCTTCCACATAGATGTGCTGGCGGCGCGCTTCCTGGCGGGCCACGTCAAGCGCGTTCATGGCGTTGGAGAGGCTCTTGTCCGCCAGGTCGCGCCGCAGGGCGAGCTGCTCATAGGTGGCGATCTTGTTGGCCAGCGAATTGTCGCCGCCCGCCATCTTGGCCCGCTCCACCCGGACGCGTTCCTCCAGTGCTGCGATCTTGGCGCGCTGGGTGGGGATCTGGGGACTGTTGGGCGATGTCGTCAGCATCTGCTTCAGCTCGGCCTGCGCGAAGGACAGGTCGGTGGAGAGATTGCCGATGGTCTCGATGAGCGAGAAGGTGGATTTGGAGGGATCGACGATGATCTCCTTGTTGCGGAAGGCGGTGAGTTCGCCCTGCGCCTTGATCACCGTCTCCATGGCGAAATTCACCTCGCGCTGCGCCGAGCCCATGGCATCGCGCTGCGCGCGCTCGTTCATGCGGTTGACCATGCCTTCCGCAAGCTTGAGCAGCGTCTTCGACAGGAGCAGGGAATCCTCCGGCCGGAAGGTCACCACCTTCAGCTCCAGGATGCCCTTGGTGCTGTCCTCCACCACCGAGACGCGGTTTGAGAAATAGTCAAAGAGGGACTCGGTCGTGTCCCGCCGCCAGAAATAGGGATAGCTGGACCACCAGTCCGCTTCCGGGCGCTGGAAGATGGCCTTCACATCCACGCCAGCGTCGATGACGCCCTGCAGGGCATCGCGCGATTGCAGATATTGCTGGATCACGTTGGCATCATCCACCGTCTTGGAAATGCCGAAGGTGCGGAACAGCATGTCGAGGCCGGTGGCCCGCTGCGAGGAGACGCTGCGGACGATGAACTTCACCTCGGAGACATAGCGGGGCGCTGCCAGAAGCCCGTAGAACACCGTCGCGAGAAGGGTCGGCGCCACCACGAGCAGGCAGAAACCGATGCGCGCCAGATGCTTGCGCCAGGTGAGAGCCGCCAGATAGGCCTCGGCCGCGCGACCCACCCCCGGCGGCGGCTTCGCACCGGACAGGAGGTTGGTCACGATCGCCGGCAGGGATCGTTCTGTCACGCTCATCCTTCAGCCTGTCTCCGCCGGCACCTGCCGCCTTTTTAGCAGATTGATGCACCGCCCGCACGCGAGGGCGGGACGGTGGCCAATCCCATGGGATTGCAGCAATCTTGAGGACAGACCCTTTCCGTTTCGGAAATCTCCTGCCGCTCCGGATCGAATTCCCTACCCGCCCACGCGAAAGCGCAGCCCTTTCATTCCGAGGCGCCGGACAAAGGCCGGAACCAGCAGGGAGAGGCGCGAGCTCCAGTAGAGCGTGAAGGGAAAGCCGGAGACGGCGGCATCACGTTCCAGTGCGCCGAGGATGCGGGCGGCGGCGTCATCGGCGGTGATCTCCCCCGGCCGGTGGCCGAGATGCTGGGCGCTCATGGCGCTCGTCACATAGCCTGGGCAGGCAACACAGACCGAGATGCCCTCCCCGTGCAGCGCCTCGCGCAGGGCAAGGCCGTAGGAGAGGAGGCCCGCCTTGGCGGCGGAATAGGCGGGCGCATCGGGTAAGGGGGCGAAAGCTGCGAGCGAGGCAATCAGCAGCAGCCGGCCCTTCCGCCGCGCCCGCATGCCGGGCAGCACCATGTGCAGGGCATCGACGGTCGCGAGCAGGTTGGTGTCGAGCACCCGATGGGCGGCCGCGCCACTCTCGACGGTCTCGCCATCGCGCCGGCCGTCGAGGATACCGGCATTGGCGATGAAGAGCCCAACCGGCTCGCCCAAACCATCGAGAAACGCTTCAAGCGCAGGCCGGTCGCACACGTCGAGCGCGCCAGTCACGCAGTGCGCGCCGCGGGCGCGGCAGTCCTGAGCCACACTTTCGAGCCGTTCGGCATTGCGGCCGACAAGCGCAAGCGCGGCACCCGGCTTTGCGAGGGCACGGGCCAGAGCTGCGCCGATCCCGCTGGAGGCGCCGGTGATGACCGTCAGTTCGGCTGCCATGCCCGGCCCTTCCGCCGCTATTTCATCAGGTCCGCGACCTTGGCGACGGAGACGCCCTCCGCATCGAGCCGCGCGATCTCCTCGGTGACGGCCGCGACCGCCGTGTCGATGTCCTCCGCAGTATGGGAGGCGGAGATGAAGAAGCGCAGACGGGCGGACTTTTCCGGCACGCCGGGCGGGATGATGGGGAAGGCGTTGATGCCCCGCTCCAGCAGGCGCCCCGCCAGCATCACCGTGCGCAGGCTGTCGCCCAGCACCACCGGGCTCACCGCATAGCCCCAGCTGTCGCCCGTATCGAGCCCGGCCGCGCGGGCCTTCTCCAGGAAGCGCTGGCCGTTGGCCTGAAGCCGCGCCACCCGCTCCGGCTCGCGCCGCATGATGCGCAGCGCGGTCATGGAGCCGATGGAGGTGGTTGCCGGCAGGCCCACGGAATAGACCATGCCGGGCGCCTGAAACTTCAGATAGGTGATGAGATCGGACGAGCCGGCGATATAGCCGCCGCAGCCCACCAGCGTCTTGGAGAGCGTGCCCATCCAGATGTCGATGCCGCGCGGGTCGACGCCCTGCTGCTCGAAGATGCCGCGCCCCGTGGCGCCGAGCACGCCCAGCGAGTGGGCCTCGTCCATCATCAGCCACGCACCCCAGCGGGTCTTGATGTCCACGAGGCGGGCGAGGTCCGGCCCGTCGCCATCCATGGAGAAGAGGCCCTCGGTCACGATCAGGCAGCGTTCGTGCTTGTCGCGGGCCGTCTCGAGAATGGCTTCCAGCGCGTCGAGATCGTTGTGCGGGAAGATGCGGCGGTTGGCCTTGGAGAGCTCGGCCCCCACCACGATGGAATTGTGCGCCAGCGCGTCATGGATCACGAGATCCTTCGGCGTCAGTAAGGCCGCGATGGTCGAGACATTGGTGGCATGGCCACCGACGAAGACGAGCGCGTCCTCGGTCTCGTACAGGGCGGCCAACTCCGCCTCGAACTGCTGGTGGAAGGGCCGCTCGCCCGCCGTCAGCCGGCTGGCCGAGACGCTGGTGCCCCATTCGGCGGCCGCTTCCGCCACCGCCGCCGTGATCTCGGGATGGCCGTTGAGGCCGAGATAGTCATAGGAGGCGAAGTTGATCACCGGCCGGTTGCCGATGATGGACTGCGCCCCAGCCCGCGTGGCGTGGGTCTGGTAGAAGGGATTGCTGAGGCCCAGCAGGTCCGCCGCCGCGCGCTGGGTCTTCAGCATCTTGAAGCCCGGCAGCGTCTCGAACGAAACATCCCGCACCGGCGCCGCCACGGCCGCCGTGCGCGCCGGCTGGGGCGCGGCGGTGCGGCGCATGGAGGAAAGGAAGGCGCTGCGCTCGGTGTCGGACAGACGGCCCGCGTCCGCTTTCTTCGTCACATCACCCTCGTCACTTGGTCGCGGCGGCTGGCGAGGCGCTCGCCCACGTCGGAGAAGTCGGCCTCGTCACCGCCATGCATGGAGATGAGCCGGCGGTCGTCGGCGTCAATCTCTTCCGCCGCCTGCGGCGCGCGCAGCGATTGCAGCAGGCGTCGGCTCAGTTCCCGCACATTGGGAACCGAAGTGATGGCGACGAGCGGGAGATTGACCCCGAATTCGTGCTCGATGCTCATGCTGAGTTCGAGCGCCATCAGCGAATCCATGCCCATTTCGGCGAAGGGCCGGTCGAGATCCACATCCTGGGCGGAGAGGCGCAGGATGCGGGCGATGCGGGCGGCGATGAGTTCGCCCAGCACCTTCTGGGCCTCGGTGTCGCTCTTGCCGGCGAGCAGGCTCGCCAGATCCAGCTCCACCGCCTCGCCCGCGCCGCCCTCTTCCGCGAACACGTCGGCGAAGGCGGGTGTCGAGAGAATGGGCAGGTCGCGCATGAGGCCCGCGCGCTGCCAGCGCGCGCAATAGACCACCGGTTCGGTCAAGGCGTCGCCCGCTGCCAGCAGCCGGCCGAGCCGGCCGAGGGCCTCGGCGGAGGCCATGCCGGTCATGCCGGTGATGCGCTCCAGCTGCTCCGCCGTGGACTGGTCGCGGGTCAGCACGCCTGCATCCGCAATGGCCCCCCAGCCCACCGCGAGCGCGGGCAGGCCTTCGGCGCGGCGGCGGCGGGCAAGGCCTTCCAGATAAGCATTGGCCGCCACATAGGCACCCTGCCCCGGATTGCCGATCAGTGCCGAGACGGAGGAGAACATCACGAACTGGCGCACCGGCTGGCCGCGGGTCGCGGCGTCGAGATGCCGGGCTCCGTCCACCTTGGGCGCGAGCACCCGGTCGAGGGCGTCGGCATCGATGGTACGGATCAGGCCGTCCTGAAGCACCATGGCCGTGTGATAGACGCCGCCGATGGGGCCGTGGGCGGCCACCACCCGCCCGATCAGCGCGTCCACGGACGCCCGGTCGCTCGCGTCCACCTGCTCCACGGCAAAGGTCACGCCCCGCTGGCGCAGCGCTTCGACGCGGGCGATGTCGGTCTCGTCCAGTGCCCCGCGCCGGGACGCCACGACGATTGTCCGCGCGCCCTGATCCGCAAGCCACAGCGCCGTCTCAAGGCCGAAGCCACCGGCGCCACCCACCACAAGCTGCACGCCCTCGGGCGCGAAGGCGGCGGGTGCGGAGACGGGCGCACGAACGTCCGCCGGAGCCGGCGGGCGCACCACGATCTTGCCCACATGCCCGGCCGACTGCATGAGCCGGAAGGCTTCCCCGATGCCGTCAGCCCCGAAGGCGCGATAGGGCAGCGGGGCATAGTCGCCGCGATCGAAACCCCGCGCGAGATCCTTCAGGCCCTTGGCGACGAGCTTCGGGTCATGGGCGAGCAACTGGTCGAGATCGACGCCGAAATAGGTGAGGTTGCGGCGGAAGGGGCGCAGGCCCAGCTCGGTATTGGCCACATAGTCGCGCTTGCCCAGCTCCACGAAGCGCCCGAAGGGCTTCAGGCACTTGAGGCTGGCGCGCATGGCCTCGCCGCTCAGGCTGTTCAGCGCCACATCCACGCCGCCATGGGCGGTGCGGATGGCGTCCGCGAAGGCCAGGGAGCGCGAATCATGCACCTCCTGCGCACCGAACAGCTCCACCAGTGCCCTCTTGTCGGGCGTGGACACGGTGGCGATGACGCGGGCGCCCCGCGCCTTGGCGATCTGGATGGCCGCGAGACCCACGCCGCCCGCCGCGCCATGGATGAGCACGCTCTCGCCGCGCTTCAGCTTGGCGAGTTCCACGAGGCCATACCAGGCGGTGAGGAAGGCGACGGGAATGCTCGCCGCGCTCTCCGCCGTGGTGCCGGCGGGCAGCGGCATGAACACCCGGCGCGGCGCCGTCACATGGCTGGAGAAGGCGTTGCTGGCAAAGCCCACCACTTCGTCGCCGGGCTTGAGATCGGTCACGCCCGCGCCCACGCGCGCCACCCGGCCCGCGCATTCAAAGCCGAACACCGCGCCCGCCATGCCGTCATCGAGCACGTCGTCGTCCAGCAGGCCCATGGCCAGCATCACGTCGCGGAAATTGAGGCCGGCGGCCTCGACTTCCACTTCCACGTCCATGCGGCCCGGCGCCGTGCGCGGCTTCTGCACCCAGGCGAAATGATCGAGCGCGCCGCGACGGGGGAAGTGGAGCGTCAGGCCCGCCTCGTCCGGCAAAGCTTCGGTGGCCTGCGGCACGCCCCGCCGCACGCGCAGCACCTCGGCGCCCTCGGCGTCGAACAGGACTTCCCGCTCGATGCCCGGCGCGGCGATGAGACCGGCGACGCGCGCGGCGGCCTCCGCCTCTGGCAGGCCCGGCGCGACATCCACGAGGCGGATGTCCACGTCCGCATACTCATTGGTGGCCACACGGGCGAAGCCCCAGAGGGCGTCGGCCACGGGATCGAGCGGGGCGGTGTGCGCGCCCCGCACCACCAGCCACAGGCGGGGCTTCGCCGCCCCTTCCGGCTGATCGGCCAGCAGGCGGGCGAGCCGCAGCACACTGTCCTCGATGCGGGCACGGTCGTTCGCCCCTGCCCCATCCGCCAGCAGCACGAGGTCCGCATCGCTGGGCGCGAGGCTCGCCGCCACGCCGGCGCTCTCCAGCACCACGCCCCGCGCGGCGAAGGCGCCCGTGAGTGCATTGGCCAGCAGGCTAGCGTCGGACTCAAGGAGACGCACGGTGCGCCCAGTGGCAGCCCCGGCCTCGACGTCCGGCGCCTGCGCAACGAGAAGCGCGCCGCCATCGGCCAGTTCCACCGTCTCCACCCGGCGGCAGCCGGCGGCGAGAAGGCTGGAGCGGGTCTCGTCCGTGGACGGCATGCGGCCGACCGGGAAGGCCGGATCGGCGGAACGGGCGAACCAGTCCGCCTCCGTGCCGAGCAGGAAGTCCACCACCGCATCCGGCGCGGGCTGGGCGACGGCAAGCGCGCCGCCCGCCTTCACCTGCGTGGCGAGGCGGCCGAGCAGGGTGGCGCTGTCCTCTCCGCTGAGCCGCCAGCCGGCGACGAGCGCGAGATCGAAGCCGGCGGGCGTACCCTCGGCGGCGTCCAGCAGCAGCATTTCCACCGGCACGCTCGCCGGAAGGCGGCGCTCCAGACGCTCCAGCCGGGCGGCATCAAGGCCGCCGACCGTGAGCCGGACGCGACCGGACCGGGCGAGCGGCAGCAGGGCCGCCACGAGGCCCCGCCCATCGGGCTCGGCAATGAGGATGCGCGGCGTCTCGTCCTTGGCCACCGCCTCGGCAGCGCGCACCAGCGCTTCGGCGGCGGAGCTGAGGAGCACGCTCTGGGCGGCGAATTGCTCCAGCACCTCGGGGCGGTGAGCGACGGGAGTGACGGTGGCGAGGAATTCGTCCAGCGCCCCGGCCATGCGGGTCGCCAGCAGCAGGTCGGCGGATGCGCCGGCATAATCGGCCGCCAGCGTGCGCAGGATGCGCGCGGGCTCGGGCAGGCCGCTTTCGGCCACGAGGCGCACGCCCTCGCCGTCCACCGTCGCCAGTTCCGCGAGGATCAGTTCCTCGGCCAGCATGGCGGCATAGGCGCGGGCCGGGGCCGCGAGGCGGCCCGTGAGGGCCAGCGCCTGCCAGTCGATGAAGCCGTCCGCATCGGCAAGCCGGCTGAGGCTGCGATGAGCGGCGGCGCGCAGCACGGCGCGCAGCATGAGCGGGGCGTCGGAGGGCGGGGCATCGGCCTTAACGCCAGCCAGCACCTCGCCCACCACATCGCGAACGGCGCCGCTGCGGGCGGTGCGGTGGCGTTCCACATAGAGGAAGCCGTCATCGGGATCGGTGCGCGAGAGCACCACCGATTTCAGCAGCGCGTCTTCCACCTCGGCCACCACCGCGCCGTCCGCATCCTTGAGCAGGATGTGGACCTTCAGCGAATGGTCCGTGTGCCGGTCCACCGTGATGGTGGCGGCGGTGACGACGGGATGGTCGCGGAACAGCGCAAGCCGCCCCAGCCGGATCGGCAGATAGGTGCGCCGGACGCCCGGCTCCATTTCGATGAGCAGGAACAGGCCGTGGAGCGCGGCATCGAGGCTCGCCGGATGCAGCAGCTGGGGGCGGGTGAAGGCGCCCGTGCCCGCGTCCGCCGGCTTCAGCTCCACCTCGATGGTCTTGGCATCCCGCTTGATGGACTTCGCCAGCCGGAAGGCCGGACCATAGCCGAGGCCGCACGCCTCGGTGCGGGCGTAGATCTCGTCGGCGCTTGCGCGGATCAGGCGGCCACGGGGCTTTGCCGGCGTGCGCGGCGCATGGGCCACGTCCACCAGACGGCCGCGGGCGTGCAGCGTCCATTCGTCGGCGCCGAAGCGCGGGCGGCTGAACAGCTCCACATCACCGGTCGCGGCCGCATAGCGCACGGAAATCTCGCGCATGGCCTGCGGGGCCAGCACGAGGGGCTGGAAGATGTCGCAGTCCTCGACGCCCAGAGGCCCCTCGGGCCGAAGCTCGCGGGCCACCGCCAGCACCATCTCGACGATGGCGGCGCCGGGCACCACCACCTCGCCACCCACCACATGGTCGGCGAGATAAGGCACCACCTCATAATCGAGGAAGGTGCGCCATTCAGGCATGCCTTCCGCCAGCCGGCCGCCGATCAGCGGATGGCGCGGGGCCGCGCCGCCGAACAGGTCGAGCGCCGCCGTGGTGCCCTGAAAATGATAGGTGGTGCGCTGCCAGGGATAGGTGGGCAGCGGCAGGGTGCGGTCCACCGCGCCCACAGGCGCGGGCGGCAGCGGGGCGCCATTGGCGCGAGCGTTGGCCACCACCCAGAGCACGGGATCGCGGCGCGGCTCGCGGTCGTCCGCTTCCGTGAAGCTCGGCAGGACGGCGGCCACCGCGCCCTTTTCCTTCAGCGTCTCGGTGATGGGCGAGGTGAGGATGGGGCGCGGGCCCATTTCCACGAACAGCGTCGCGCCCATGCCCGCCGCCGCCTCGATGGCGTCGCGGAAGAGCACGGGGGCGCGCACGTTGCGCCACCAGTAATCCTCGCCCAGCAGATCGGCGCCGATAGGCGCGCCGGTGACGGTGGAGATCATCGCCGTCGTCGCCGGCCGCGCGCGGACGCTGCCGGCGGCGGTGCGGAAGGCGGTCTCCGTGTCGTCGAGGAAGCGGGAATGGAAGGGATATTCCATGTCCAGCGTGCGGCTAGCGATGCGCTGGCGGCGCGCCTCCTTGGTGGCGCGCTTCAGCGCGTCCGTCGCGCCGGAGAGGGTGATGGAGGCCGGGCCGTTGTCGGCGGCGATCTCGAGTTCCGCGCGGCCGAAGCCGTCGAGGAAGGTTTCCATGCGCTCGCGCGTCGCCGCGAACACCGCCATGAGGCCGCGCCCGCGCGCGCCTTCCTGGCTGGTGGCGCGGGCGTGGATGATGCGTGCGGCCTGAAGCAGGTCGATGGCACCGGCCGCTTCCGCCGCCGCCACCTCGCCGATGCTGTGGCCGAGCACCATGTCCGGCTTGAGCCCCTCCGCCACCAGAGCGGCGGAGAGCGCCGCCTGCACGGCGAACATGAGCGGCTGGATCACTGACGCCAGACCAATGCGCGCGTCGAGATCGGAGGCGAACATGTCCTCCTTCACGCCGCCGGCGCCGATGGCCTTGAAGGCGGCGTCGATCTCGTCGAAGCGCTGGCGGAAGGCGGCGTTGCGCAGATAAGCGGTGCGGCCCATGCCCACCGCCTGGGCGCCATTGCCGGAATAGACGAAGCACACCTTGGGCGCGCCGGCCGGGGCGGCGCCCGTGGCCACGGCCTTCGAGGTGCCGGTCTCGGCCAGTTCCTTCAAGCCGGCCGCCACCACGTCCGCCGCGTCCAACACGGCGACAGCACGGTAGCGCTGCGTCTCGCGCCCGCCCGCGACGGCGGCGGCGAGACGCTCGGGGTCGATCCCGTTCGAGAGTGCATCCGCATAGGCGCCGGCGGCGGCGCGCAGGGCGTCGGCCGTGGCGGCGGAGATCACCAGATGCTGCGGCGCCTCCGCCTGCGGCTCGGCCTTGGGCACAGCCGGAGGCGCGCTCGCAAGAATGATATGCGCGTTGGTGCCGCCGAAGCCGAAGGACGACACGCCCGCATGAAGCACCGGCGCAGAGCGGTCGAGCGCCACTGCCTCGCGAGCCGGAAGAAGGTTGAGGTCCGCGAAATCGATGAGCGGGTTCAGTTCATCGAGATGCAGCGAGGGCGGCAGCTCGCGCGTCTCCAGCGCCTGCACCGCCTTGAGGATGCCCGCCACGCCGGACGCCGGCTCCAGATGGCCGATGTTGGACTTCACCGAACCGATGGGCAGCGGCGCCGCGCGCCCCCGGCCGAGCACGGACCCGATGGCGGTCGCCTCCACCGGATCGCCGATGCGCGTGCCGGTGCCGTGGGCTTCCACGAAGGCAATGTCGTCCGGCCGCAGCCGCGCCTCGCCATAAAGGCGCTCCAAGAGCGCCCGCTGGCCCTCGACGCCCGGCAAGGCGATGCCCGAGGTGCGGCCGTCGGAATTGACGCCGCCCGCCACCGCCAGCGCGCGGATGGAGCCGGGCGCGGCAAGATCGGACCGCCGCAGCACGAAGGCCACCGCGCCTTCCGAGCGCACATAGCCGTCTCCCGCCGCCGAGAAGGGCCGGCACAGGCCCGTGGGCGAGAGCATGGAGGCGCGGGAGAAGCCGATATAGGAGGCGGGTGTCAGCAGCATGTTGACGCCGGCGACCACCGCCGTGTCGATGCGCCCGGCCCTCAGGTCCGACAGCGCCTGCGCGAAAGCGACGAGCGAGGACGAGCAGGCGGTATCCACCGTGAAGCTCGGCCCGTGCAAGTCGAAGGCGTAGGAAATGCGGTTCGACACCACCGAGAGGGTGTTGCCGGTCATGAAGTGGCTCTCGATGGCCGCCGGGTCCGAGGCCAGGAGATTGCCGTGATCGAGGCTGGACGCGCCCACATAGACGCCGACCTCGGTGCCGGCGAGGCTGGAGGGCGCGATCCGCGCATCTTCCAGCGCCTCCCACACCACTTCCAGCAGCAGGCGCTGCTGCGGGTCCATCTGCGCCGCCTCGCGGGGCGACATGCCGAACACCGTGGGGTCGAAATCGAACGGCGCTTCAAGGAAGCCGCCGGCGAAGGAATAGCTGAAGCCGGGCTCGCTGGCGCGCGGATGCAGGAAGCGCTCGACGCTCCAGCGGCCGACCGGTGCCGGCTGCACGGCGCACACGCCATCCTTCAGCAACCGGCGGAAGGCTGCCTCGTTGGGCGCCCCGGGCAGGCGGCAGGCCGCCCCGATGATTGCGGTGCTGGTTGTGCCAGCCGGGTTTTCCCGGAGAGGTCCCTTAAACCGCAATGCGCCCACCCGTCATCAAAGCCACCGAACCCTCGCGCCCCCGCACGGGACGATTCGCGTTATCACAAGGCGTCAGGGGGTGGGTCAATATGAAGCCGAAACCCCGCAAGCTCTGCATTTTGCACCGCACGCCTTGTGGGGACATTAGCTCGAAAACCAGAGATTGTGGATTCGATCAACCCGGCTATCGGCGGATGCGCCCAATCTTCCCTAGCGGCATTTGCGCCCTCAAGGCATTACTTTGATACCATACAAGATCGTAACCGGAAGTGGACTTGCCCCGCGCCAGCGTCCGGCGGCGCTGTCGGAGGCGGTGGGTCCAGGGCAACGGGAGGGCACGACCTTCCGTTAACGATGCGCACCTTTTGCCATTGCCCAAAGGTGTGGCAATAGGGAAACAGCGTAGACTGTATCGGCTGGGCGGTGACCGGTCGGGGTTGGTCGCCGCAGTGCGCCATGGTATCTGGCGTCGGGATTGGAGACGGAACGTTTATGCGGAAAGTATCTGGTTGGCCGCTTCTGCTTCCCGCCGTGGCCCTGTCCCTTTCCGGCTGCGAATCCCTGCCACAGGTGGGTCCGAACGCGCAGGAAGTCGTCTCCCAGTCCGTAGAACAGAACACGCAGCGCTATGAAGTTGTCGACATCGACAATGCGGTGCTCGACGTGGTGCGCCTGCGTGCGCAGGACACGCTCTATACCAGCTTCGGTCATTCCGGCCCGGCGCGTTCGCCTCTCGTGGGTGTCGGCGACTTTGTGGCCGTGAACATCTGGGAAGCCGGCGCCGGCGGCCTGTTCTCCGCGCCCGTCGTGGCCGGCAGCTTCACCACCGGCTCCAAGACCGCCACCATTCCCGATCAGGTGGTGAAGCCCTCGGGCACCATTTCCATTCCCTATGCGGGCGAAGTGCAGGCCGCGGGCCGCACCACCGAGGCGATCCAGGACGAGATCGTCAAGGCGCTGACCGGCAAGGCGATCCAACCGCAGGTCCTGGTCACCGTGACCAAGCCCGTGAGCAGCACTGTCACCGTGACCGGCGAAGTGGTTCAGGGTGCCCGCGTGCCGCTCACCGCCAAGGGCGACCGCCTGCTCGACGTGATCGCCACCGCCGGCGGCGTGCGCGCACCGGTGAACGAGACCTTCATCCAGCTCTCGCGCGGCAACCGCACGGTGCGCGTGTCGATGGAGCGCGTGGTCAGCGATCCGCGCGAGAACGTCTACATGCAGCCCGGCGACGTGCTCACCGTGGTGCGCGACCCGCAGGTGTTCCTCGCCTATGGCGCGACGGGCGCGAATGCGGAAGTGCCGTTCAACTCCTCGGGCATCACGCTGGCCACCGCCCTCGTCAAGGCCGGCGGCCTTCAGGACAATCGCTCCGATCCGTCGGGCGTGTTCGTGATTCGCTACGAGCCCGAGTTCATTGCCCGCAAGCTGCGTCCCGGCAGCCCGCTGGTGGTGCCGGGCGGCCTGACCCCCGTGGTGTATCGCCTGAACCTGCGTGACACGAACAGCCTGTTCGTGGCCCAGCACTTCCCGATCTTCAATCGCGACGTGATCTACGTGACCAACGCGCCGATCACCGACGTGCAGAAGGCGATGCAGATCTTCGTCCTGGTGTCCTCGCCGGCCACCACGGGCGCCTCTCTCTACACCTCGATGAAGTGAGCCCTGACCGGGGCCAGACGCCGGACAACCGGCCTCTGGCCCGCTCGGCTCAGGTCAGCGGCGTCATGACGGCCGACTGGAACGCCGGCCGCTCGGTGAGGCGCGCATACCAGGCCGCCAGATGCGGCAGTTCCGGACGCTCGATCGGCATGGAAAACCAGCCATAGGCGATGCAGCCGAGCGGAATGTCGCCGATGCCGAGGTCGCGGCCGGAGAGATAGGGCGTTTCGGTAAGAGCCGCGTCCGCGAGGGTCATAAGCCGGGCGCACTGCTCGGTGCCGCGCGCCACCTCCGCCATGTTCCGCTGCTCGGGCGGCAGGCGGACCAGGTTCCAGAAGACATCCCGGAACGGCGCGCCGAAGGACAGGGACGCCCAGTCCATCCATTTGTCGGCGCTGGCCCAGGCCTTCGCATCCTTCGGGGCAAAGGGCTCCTGCCCGTATTGGCGGGCGAGATAGCGCACGATGACGTTCGATTCCCACAGCACCAGATCCCCGTCCTTCAGGCAGGGCACAAGACCGTTGGGGTTCATGGCGCGATAGGCCGGCTCGTTGACGAGACCGAACGCGCCGCCGGCATTGACGTGCTCATAGGCGAGGCCGAGCTCGGCCGCGCACCACAGCACCTTGCGAACATTGGTTGAATTTCCGCGGCCCCAGATCTGCACGGCGCCCTCCTCGTCTGTCGTGGTCCCGGCCTGCGTGCCAGATCGGCCCGGCGCCCGCAACAGCCGTTCGGCGCCGCGCGAAACCAAGGCGCGCGGCCGCGCATCACGATGACGTTTCGGCTGGGTCAGCCGGCAGCAGGGCGAGCCAGGGGCGAGCGCTCGGTCTCGCTGCGCGGCGGCACCTTCACCCAGGCTTCGCCGTCCAGCACCACCTCCTCGCCGACCCGGCAGGTGCAGGCGAGACGGGCGCGGCGCCGCTCGGGGATGAGTTCGGCCACCTCGACCTTCACCTCCACCGTGTCGCCGATCTTCACCGGGGCGCGGAAGTTCAGGGTCTGGGAGATATAGACCGCGCCGGGCCCCGGCAGGCGGGTGCCGAGCACGGCCGAGATGAGGCTCGCCGTGTAGAGGCCGTGGGCGATGCGGGTGCCGAAGGGCGTGCGGGCAGCGAAATGCTCGGACAGATGGATGGGATTGCGATCCCCCGTCACCTCGGCGAAGCCCACCACGTCGGAGGAGGCGATGGTCTTCGTGAGGGTCTCGGTCATGCCGGTGGCCAGATCCTCGAAGCACAGAAGGCGAAGCTCGGGGAACATGTCTCTCCCTTCCTGAACATTCGTGCCGCAGCCTTGGGGCCGGGGCGCGCATTAGGCGGCAGGAGACCAACGTTTCAAAGCCGGACTTTCGTCACAGCCCCTCACACGGGCAGCGGCGCGTCGCTCTTCACCTCTTCCATCACCGCGTAGGAACGGGTCTCGCGCACGCCGGGGAATCCCAGCAGGACGTTGCCAAGGAAGCGGCGGTAGGCGGTCATGTCGGGCAGGCGCACCTTCAGCAGATAATCGAAGCCGCCGGCCACCATGTGGCATTCGAGCACCTCGGGCGCGAGACGCACCGCGCGGGCGAAGCGCTCGAACGCGTCCGGCGTTGTCTTGTCGAGATGCACCTCGATGAAGACGAGGAACCCCAGCCCCAGCTTTTGCGGATCAAGCCGTGCGCCGAAACCCGAGACGAAGCCGTCCCGCTGGAGCCGCTTCAGCCGCTCGCCGGCGCTGGTGGGCGAAAGCCCCACCTGCTCCGCCAGCTCGACGCCGGAAATGCGGCCATCCTTTTGAAGGATCTGAAGGATTTTTCGGTCGGTGCGGTCCAGCGCGCTCATGTTTCACGGTCACGTCAGGGTGTTTCCGTGAAAGATAAGGCACAATGGCGAAAAGAGCCATCGAAGCACGGCCGTTCGTGGATTACGCAAACATATCCGCCGGAGAGTGCCATGCCTGCCCCCACATCCCCCGTTTCCGCCTCCCTCCCGCCGTCGCTCGTGCCGCCCTTCGAGGCACCGTTCGCACCCGACGACGTGGCCCTTGCCCGGCCGCTGCTCACGCAGGGCACGCTGGCGCCGGAAGCCGAGGCCCGCATCGACGCGCTCGCCGCCCGGCTCATCACCGCCATCCGGAAGGGCAGCAATGCAGGCGGGGTCGGCGGCATCGAGGAAGTGCTGCGCGAATACGCCCTGTCCACCAAGGAGGGGCTGGCGCTGATGACGCTGGCGGAAGCGCTGCTGCGGGTCCCCGATTCCGCCACCGCCGACCGGCTGATCGAGGACAAGCTGGCGCAGGGCGACTTCCTGAACCACGATTCGCGATCGAGCGCCCTGCTGGTGAATGCCTCGTCCTGGGCGCTCGGCGTCACCGCCCGCGTCATCCAGCCGGGCGAGACGCCGGAAGGGGTGCTGGGCAAGCTTGCCAAGCGCATCGGCCTGCCGGCGGTGCGCACCGCCACGCGGCAGGCCATGAAGGTGCTGGGCAATCACTTCGTGCTCGGCCAGACCATCCATGCGGCCCTCGACCGGGCGGAATCCGCGAGCGGACGGGCCTATCGCTATTCCTTCGACATGCTGGGCGAGGGCGCGCGCACCTTCACCGATGCCAAGCGCTATTTCGACAGCTACGCCACCGCCATCGACGACATCGGCCGCCGCGCCGGCAACATGAAGCTGCCCGACCGGCCCGGCATCTCGGTAAAGCTCTCCGCCCTCCACCCGCGCTATGACGCGGTGAACCGTGAGCGCGTCCTCATCGAACTGGTGCCGCAGGTCATCGAGCTCGCCCGCAAGGCGAAGGCCTATGACCTCAATTTCACCATCGATGCGGAGGAGGCCGACCGGCTCGAACTCTCCCTCGACGTGATCGACGCGGTTCTCGCCGATCCCGGCCTTGCGGGCTGGGACGGCTTCGGCCTTGCCATCCAGGCCTACCAGAAGCGCGCCGCGGCGGTGATCGACCATATGGCGGCGCTGGCCGAGCGGCTGGACCGCCGTCTCATGCTGCGTCTCGTGAAGGGCGCCTATTGGGATACGGAAGTGAAGCGCGCGCAGGAGCGCGGGCTGGACGACTATCCCGTCTTCACGCGCAAGGCGATGACGGACCTCAATTACATGGCCTGCGCCCGCAAGCTGCTGGCGCTGCGGCCGCGCATCTTCCCGCAGTTCGCCACCCACAATGCGCTGACCATCGCCACCATCACGGAACTATCCGGCGGCACCGGCGGCTTCGAGTTCCAGCGCCTGCACGGCATGGGCGATGCGGCCCATGGGGAGCGGCTGGCCGCCCATCCGGATGTGGGCTGCCGCACCTATGCCCCGGTGGGCGGGCATCGCGACCTGCTCGCCTATCTGGTGCGCCGCCTGCTGGAGAACGGCGCCAATTCCTCCTTCGTCTCCGTGGCCGGCGATCCGGACGTGCCGGTGAGCGATCTCCTGCGCCGCCCGGCCACCCTCATCGGCAATGCGGAGGAAGCCCGCAACCGCCATATCCCCCTGCCGCCCGATCTCTACGGCCCCGGCCGCCGCAACTCGCACGGGGTGGAACTGGGCTGCCGCTCGGTGCTGGCGACGACGTTGAAGGACATCGCGGGCCACCGCCGCGAGGTCACGGCATCAACGCTCATTGATGGTGTGGCCCATGCGGGCGCGACCCGTACAGTGGTCAGCCCCATCAACGGAAGCGCCATCGGCCGCGTGGTGGAGGCGGATGCGGCCACGGCGGATGCGGCAGTCGCCGCCGCGCTGAAGGGCTTTGTGGCCTGGGACCGCACGCCGGCAAGCGAGCGCTCCGCCCGGCTGCGCCGCGCGGCAGACCTTCTGGAGGCCCGGCAGGCGGCCTTCCTCGCGCTCCTTCAGGACGAGGCGGGCAAGACCCTGGATGACGGCATCTCCGAGGTGCGGGAAGCCATAGACTTCCTGCGCTATTACGCGGGCGAGGCCGAGCGTCTGTGTGGCGCGGGCGAGACGCTGCCCGGCCCCACCGGCGAGAGCAACGTGCTGCGCCTGCGCGGGCGCGGCGTCTTTGTCGCCATCTCGCCCTGGAACTTCCCGCTGGCCATCTTCCTCGGGCAGGTGTCCGCCGCGCTTGCCGCCGGCAATGCGGTGGTGGCCAAGCCCGCCGAACAGACGCCCCTCATCGCCTTCGAAGCGGTGCGGCTGCTGCATGAGGCCGGCGTCCCCGCCTCTGCCCTGCATCTCGTCACCGGCGACGGCCGCATCGGTGCGCGGCTCGTGGAGGCGCCCAAGGTGGCGGGCGTAGTCTTCACCGGCTCCACCGAGGTCGCCCGCATCATCAACCGCACGCTTGCCGGCAAGGACGGTCCCATCGTGCCGCTGATCGCGGAGACGGGTGGCATCAACGCCATGATCGTGGATGCCACGGCCCTGCCGGAACAGGTGTCCGATGACGTGGTGACCTCCGCCTTCCGCTCCGCCGGCCAGCGCTGCTCGGCCCTGCGCATCCTCTTCGTGCAGGAGGACGTGGCGGACAAGATGATCGAGATGATCGTCGGCGCCGCCGATGCGCTGAAGGTGGGCGATCCGCGCGACGCCTCGGTGCATGTGGGGCCGGTGATCGATGCCGAGGCCAAGGGCAAGCTGGAGGCGCACATCCGGGCACTGACTGGCACCGCTCGTGTCCATTATGCCGGCACCGCGCCGACGCGCGGCACCTATGTGGCCCCGCACGTCTTCGAGCTGAAGCAGGCGGCGGACCTGAAGGACGAGGTCTTCGGCCCCGTCCTCCACGTGGTGCGCTTCAAGGCGGGCGGCATTGACGGCGTGCTCGATGCCATCGCCGCCACCAGCTACGGCCTCACGCTGGGCCTCCACACCCGCATCGACAGCCTGGTGGAGAAGGTCACGGAGCGCCTGCCGGTGGGCAATGTCTATGTGAACCGCAACATCATCGGTGCGGTGGTGGGGGTGCAGCCCTTCGGCGGCCACGGCCTTTCCGGCACCGGCCCGAAGGCCGGCGGACCGCACTATCTGCTGCGCTTCGCCAGCGAGCAGACCGTGACCATCAACACGTCCGCCGCCGGCGGCAATGCGGCGCTGATGACGCAAGGCGAGTAAGCCCGAACTGACGGAGTACGGCGGCCGGAGCATTCCGGCCGCCGCTTTGCGGTCTCGTGTCCCGAAACGGGACGCGGTCCCGGCCGACGGTGAACGGGCGGGGATCAAAGGGCGTCCGAATCGCTCGCATGACGAAGTTCACAAGGCGTTCTACAGGCGCAACGCCCGTTGAGGCCCGTCCCGAAACGGCACACCGCGCTCGCCCCATACGAACGGTGCGAGACCAAACCGGGACCGAATCGCGGATCGGTCCGTCGCAGCAGCGGAGACGGCCGGCAGCCGAGCGCTACTTGGTGGAAGTGGCGTAGGTGCCCCGCCCACTCGCCAGCAGCTTGCCGCTCTCATCCTCCACATAGGCTTCTGACGTGGAGAAGCTGGAGCCGATGCGGATGACCTTGCCGCGCACGCGCAGCACGCCCTTGAGCGCCGGGCGGTGATAGTCCACCCGCAGATCGACGGTTGGGAAGGGCCGGCCGAGCTTCGTGGCGATGGCCCAGTCGGCGACGAGATCGACCAGCGTCGCGAGAATGCCGCCGTGGGTGTAGCCGATGTCCGGATTGACCACGAATTCCTCGCGCCAGGGCACCTCCACCACGATTTCCCCGTCGCCCGCTTCCACAACGGTGAGGCCGAGCCACTGGTGATAGGGCGCGCGGCGGATGCGGGCGTCGAGTTCGGCGCGGTCCGGCACGGCCGGAACAGGCGTTTCGTTCATAAGCGGGCTCCGTTCGGAAAAGGTCAGGCGGAAACGGGGCCGCGCCTAAGGCGCGATGACCACCTTGCCGATCACTTCCCGCTCCTCGATGAGGCGCAGCGCCTCGCGGGCATCCTCAAGCGGCAGTACGCGGTCGATGACCGGAGAGAGGCGGCCGGCGGCGATGTGATCCAGCAGCGCGACGAGATCCTCGCGGGCCCAGGAATTGGAGCCGAGGATCTTCAGCTCGAAGGTCCAGATGAAGCGAAGGTCTTCCTTCGGATCGAAACCCGCCGTGGCGCCGCAGGTGAGCAGCTTGCCGCCCCGCTTCAGCGCCCGCAGGGATGGTATCCAGGTGTCTCCGCCGGTGAAATTGACCACCACATCAACACCACCATCGTAGGTACGGCGGTGCGGCTTCCCAAAGCGGGCGTAGATGTCCTTTGTGAAATCGCTTCTTGTGTAGTCGATCACCTCATCGGCGCCCATGGCCTTGAGCCGCTCCAGCTTCTCCGCGCTGGACCCGCAGGCGATCACATGGGCTCCGGCAAGCTTCGCCAGCAGCACGGTGCCGGTACCGACACCGCCCGAGGCGCCGAGCACGAGCACGGTGTCGCCCGCCTTGATGCCGCCGTTGGTGAACAACATCCGATGTGCGGTGCCATAGGCCACCGGCAGCGCCGCTGCCTGCTCATAGGTGACGCCTTCGGGAATGGGCACGAGCTGATGGGCGCGCACGCGCGCATATTGCTGCAGGCCGCCATCGACGGTCTCGCCCATGAGGCCGCCTTCGACGCGGTTCAGCGGATCGACCAGAACCCGGTCGCCCACCGTGAAGTCAGTAACGCCTTCGCCGGTCTCCACCACCTCGCCGGCGAGGTCGAGTCCGGGCACGACCGGCAGGTCGAGCTTGATGCCGGGCATCCCCCGGCGCGTGAAAACGTCATGATAATTCAAGGCACTGGCCTTGACGCGGAGCACCACGTCGCCGGCACCCGCAACCGGCCGCGGCCAGTCTTCCACCAGTTCCAGAGCCTCGGCCCCGCCGTGAGACCGGATGATCGCCGCCTTCACGCACGCCTCCCACGTCTTTTGGTGAGCAGGCTCGCGGATGGTGGACCGTGGCGCCTGCCGGCGTCACGGTCGCATGTTGAGCAATATATTTCCAGCGTAAGCGATACGTTGCGTCAGGCGCCGTGTCCGCGCCCGCCCCGATGCTCCGCCAGATCCGATTCCAGACGCTCGGCCATGGCGATCAGGCTGGTGCGCAACTGCACCTGGGCCTCCCGATCCAGCGGCTCCAGCGCGACGCGGTTCACATCGAACGCGTTGACCACCGCCACCTCGGCCAGCTTCCGGCCACGCTCGGTGAGGTGGACGGTCGCCTGGCGACCGTCCTCCAGCGAGGCCCGCCGCTCGATGATGCCGTCCCGCTCCATGCGCTTCAAAGTATTGGCCATGGTGCTCTGCTCGATCTTTACGAAGTCGCAGAGATCACGCTGCGTCGGCCCGTCCTTCGTCAGCAATTCCAGCACGATCGGATACTGTCCCGGCAAGATTCCCTCGACGCCGTTGCGCGCCTTGAGCGACTGGGCCAGCAAACGTGCAATCAGGTTGATCAGATACCCGAGCGTCACCCGCTGCAGCGGATCACTACCGAACGTCTGCTCATCTGAGCGCTGTCCAGACACATCTTGCTCCAAGATCTTAAGCGATTTCGACTCCATGAAATGACCCTCCCCTCCGTATGGTAGGAGACAAGGTGTCAGGCAAAGATGCAACTGCTCCCGAATGGAGCCGGCGCGAGGAATTTTTCGCGTATCCGGCGCAGAGCGAAATGAGATTGCGCAAAAGGGCTCCCGCAAGCATCGCCGGCGGTGATGATTTCTGCGCGCGAGCGGTCATGATTGCGTTATCCGCAAATCGCCGCGGCCCCTGTGAATAATGGTCTGGTCATGAAGATCGAGCCCCTCTCCGCCGTTCCGTCCCTCACGTCCCCCGCCGCCGGTGCCACACCGAGCGAGCGGGACGCCCGCCGGATCTGGGCCGATCAGGCGCTCAGGATTCTCGAGCGCGACGCCCGGCGGTCGGCAGATACCCACCTCCTGCCCTTCGAGGCGCACCGGCTCGGCGGCATCGACATCTATCTCAAGGATGAATCGAGCCACCCCACCGGCAGCCTGAAGCACAGGCTCGCCCGTTCACTTTTCCTGTTCGGCGTCTGCAACGGCCAGATCCGCGAAGGCATCACGCTGGTGGAAGCATCTTCCGGCTCAACAGCGGTTTCAGAAGCCTATTTCGCCCGCCTGCTCGGCCTGCCCTTCTATGCGGTGATGACCCGCACCACCTCGCCGGAGAAGATCGCGGACATCGAGCGCGAGGGCGGGCGCTGCCATTTCGTGAACGACAGCAGCGCGGTCTATGCGGAGGCCGCCGCCCTCGCGGAACGGCTCGGCGGGCTTTATGTGGACCAGTTCACCAATGCCGAGCGCGTCACCGACTGGCGCGGCAACAACAACATCGCCGAATCCATCTTCCAGCAGATGCAGGGCGAGCCGCGCAGCGTCCCCACCTGGATCGTGATGGGCGCGGGCACGGGGGGCACCTCGGCCACCATCGGCCGCTACCTGCGCTATCGCCACCATGCCACCCGCCTGTGCGTAGCTGACCCGGAAGGCTCCGTCTTCTACGACGCCTTCCGCACCGGCGACCGCAGCCTCACCTCCTGCCCCGGATCGCGCATCGAGGGCATCGGCCGGCCGCGCGTGGAGCCCTCCTTCATCCCGGAGGTGATCGACCACATGATCCGCGTGCCCGACGCCGCCTCCATCGCCGCCATGCGCGTGCTGGCGCGCCGGCTCGGCCGCAAGGTCGGCCCCTCCACCGGCACCGCCTTCCATGCGCTGTGCATGCTCGCGGCCGAGATGATGGGGCGCGGCGAGACCGGCTCGCTCGTCACCCTTATCTGTGACCGGGGCGAGCGCTACCTGCGCAGCTATTATGACGATGCCTGGGTGGCGGCGCAGGGCTTCGAGCTTGGCTCCCACGAGGCCCGCATGGAAACCTTCCTCGATCAGGGCGGCCCCTTCTGAGCTCGCCCAGGGGAAGGGCGGCGGCGCGTCCATTTGCCCAACGTTTAGGCAGACATCGCCACCTCTGATCCGGCCGCTCTGCCTCCGGCGGTGGCATGTGCCTTGCCTCTTGTCAGCGGACAGGAGGAAGACCCATGCGGCATATGCTTCGCGGCCTGATCGGGGCGCTCGGTTTCATCGCGGCGGCGGCACTGCCCGCCCGCGCGGACACCGACATCAAGTTCGCCCTCGACTGGAAGTTCGAGGGCCCGTCCGCGCCCTATTTCGTCGCCATCGACAAGGGCTACTACAAGGCCGAGGGCCTGAACGTCACCGTCGACACGGGGCCCGGCTCGGTGGCCGGCATCGCGCGGGTGGCGGCGGGCACCTATCCGCTCGGCTTCTTCGACATCAATTCGCTGGTGAAGTTCAACGACCAGAACCCGGACAAGGCGCTGAAAGCCGTCCTCATGGTCTATGACAAGCCGCCCTTCTCCATCGTGACCCTGGTCAAGACCGGCATCTCCAAGCCGAAGGATCTGGAAGGCAAGGTGCTGGGTGCCCCGGCACCCGACGGCGCCTATGCCCAGTGGAAGGCCTTCGTGAAGGAGAACGCCATCGACGCCGACAAGGTGAAGATCGAGAATGTCGGCTTCCCGGTGCGCGAGCCCATGCTGGCGGACGGCAAGGTGGACGCCATCACCGGCTTCTCCTTCTCCTCCTATTTCAACCTGCTGCAGAAGGGCATCAAGCCCGAGGACATCAAGGTGCTGCTGATGTCCGATTACGGCCTCGTGCTCTACGGCAACGCGGTGATCGTGAACCCCGACTTCGCCAAGGCGCATCCGAAGGAAGTGGCCGGCTTCGTGCGCGCCACCATCAAGGGCATCATCGAGACCGCGCGCGATCCCGACGCCGCCATCAAGGCGGTGATGAAGCGCAACGAGACGGGTGACGAGAAGATCGAGCTCGCCCGCCTCAAGATGGCGCTCAAGGACAACATGATCACCGAATGGGTGACGAAGAACGGCATCGGCGGCATCGACGTGGACCGCATGACCAAGTCCATCGAGCAGATCGCCGTCACCTACGACTTCAAGGAGAAGAAGCCGGCGGCGGCGGATGTCTTCACCGCCGAGTTCCTGCCCCCCGCCGCCGAGCGGATGCCGAAGTAAGGGCGCGGCTCCGATCCATGCTTCCGTGAGTCGCTCAAGCGGAGAGGGCACTACCCCCCTCCCCAACCCTCCCCCTCAAGGGGGAGGTAGTTGGAGACCTCTGAGGGTCCGACACCCTCTACCGTGAAAGCGCATTCCCTCCCCCCTTGCGGGGGAGGGGTAGGGAGGGGGGTAGAAAGGCAGGGAAGGACGCTCCATTTCCCATCTGCTCCCCCAATGCCGCTCCGGCGGAGAGGGCATTACCCCCTCCCCGGCCCTTCCCCACAAGGGGGGAGGGCGTTAACCGCCACACCCCAAGGAAAGCCCACCGCCTTGATCCGGCTTGATGATGTGACCCTGTCCTATAAGGGCCGAACCGGCGATGTGACGGCGCTCGCCCACACCTCCATCGAGGTGGCGCGGGGCGAATTCGCGGCGGTCGTCGGCCCTTCGGGCTGCGGGAAGTCCACGCTGATGAAGCTGGTGACCGGCCTCATCCGGCCCACCCAAGGCGCAGTCAGCGTCGAGGGCAAGCCGGTGAACGGCCCGGTGAAGCTCGCCGGCATGGCCTTCCAGCACGCCAACATGCTGCCGTGGCGCTCGGTGCTGGACAATGTGATGCTGCCGCTGGAGATCGTGGAGCCCCACCGCAGTCGCTACCGGCGCGAGAAGGCCGCCTATCGGGAGCAGGCCCTGGATCTGCTGGGCGTCGTCGGCCTGCGCGATTTCGCGGACCGTTATCCGTGGGAGATGTCCGGCGGGATGCAGCAGCGCGCCTCGCTCTGCCGGGCGCTGATCCATGAGCCGGCGCTGCTCATGCTGGACGAGCCCTTCGCCGCGCTCGACGCCTTCACCCGCGAGGAGCTCTGGGTGGTGCTGCGCGATCTGTGGCAGCGGCTCGGCTTCACCGTCATCCTCGTCACCCACGACCTGCGGGAGGCGGCGTTTCTGGCCGACACCATCCATGTGATGAGCGCCCGCCCAGGCCGCGTGGTGGAGACCCGCCGGGTGGACTTCCCCCGCCCCCGCCCGCTGGAGGTCTGCTACGAGCCGGCCTTCACCCAACTGGTCCACGAACTGCGCGGCAAGATCGCCGAGGTGCGTCAGGCATGAAGATCACGGCCGAAGACATCACGCCCGTCGCCTTCACGGTCGGGCTTTTCGTCATCTGGGAAGCGGCCTGCCGCCTGTTCCGCATCGACGCCTTCATCCTGCCCGCGCCGAGCGCCATTTTCGCTGCGGCGGCGCAGTACTGGTGGCCGCTGCTGCGCAATTCCTTCGTCACGCTCTGGACCACGGTGGCGGGCTTTGCGCTCGCCGTGGTGTTCGGCATTGCGCTCGGTCTCGTGGTGGGCTGGTCGCGGGCCATCTATCGCGGCCTCTATCCGGTGATGATCGGCTTCAACTCCATTCCCAAGGTGGCGGTGGTGCCCATCCTCATCATGTGGTTCGGCATCGGCGAGATCCCGGCCATCCTCACCGCCTTCCTCATCTCCTTCTTCCCCATCGTGGTGAATGTGGCCACCGGCCTTGCCACCACGGAGCCGGAGCTGGAGGACGTGCTGCGGGCGCTCGGCGCCTCCAAGCTCGACATCATGCGCAAGGTGGGCATCCCGCGCACGGCGCCCTATCTGTTTGGCTCGCTGAAGGTGGCCATCACGCTGGCCTTCGTCGGCGCGGTGGTCTCGGAGACCATCGGCGCCAATGCCGGCGTCGGGCATCTGATGGTGCAGGCGGGCTCGAACTTCCAGATGCCGCTGGTGTTCGCCGGACTGCTGGCGCTCGCTGTGCAGGGCATCCTCATGTACGCGGTCTTCGCGGTGCTGGAACGCCGCATGGCCGGCTGGGCCTTCCGGGCCTCCATGAGCGCCGCCGGCTGAGCCGGCCGTTCGCCTCAATCCCCAGGGCAAGGTACGGACAAGCTTGCGCTTGGCATGATGGCGGCCGCGACTGGCCCCGCAGCGACAGCGCGCGTCCATTTCTCGGACCGGGAGGGCGAACAGCGGTGGCCAGCCTTGTGCGTCGGTCTGCTGCCGCGCGCCAAGCGCCTGTCTACAACACGGAAAATGCAGCCCGTTTTCTACGCCCGACCGATCCGGAACGGGGCGATTTGATATTGATCAATTGATCATTCGTGTTCATGATTATCCTGTCAGGTTTTGATCTGGCAGGGGCGCCGTCGCTCCACCGGACGCTGGCTCAAGGGCCGGTGTCACGGGGGGTCTGGTGCGACGGCCGCCCCCGGCAGGATCAAAACCCGATCCGGACATGAAGGGCGGCCCTGACGGGCCGCCCTTTTTCGTCATTGCAGGCCGATGGTGGTCAGATCCTGGAACCAGTGCTGGGCCTGGATGAAGCTCTTCACCTTCGGCGTCATGGCGTGGGGATTGGTGTCGTGCACCACCCAGACGAGGGCCGCGTCGTCCACCACCTGCGCATGGACCTGCGCCATCAGCTCATCCTGCTTCTTGGGATCGAAGGTCCTCTTCGCCTCGTCGATGAGGGCATCCACCTTGGGGTTGGAATAATAGCCCCAGTTGACGCCAACCGGCGCCACCTGCCGGCTGTCGAAGAAGCGGATCAGCGCATAGAGCGGGTCCGAGGTCACATAGGCGATGTTGTTGGAGGAGATGCCCTTGTTGATGGGGTCCTTCGCGCCCTTGCGCCAGTGGGTATAAAGCGTCTCCAGCTCCACCACCTTGAACTCCACGTCGATGCCCACGTCCTTCAGGTTCTGCTGGATGTATTCGTTCATCGGCAGCGAGAGCATCTGCCCCGTGCCGCCCTGGGCGATGATGAAGGTGGTCTTGAGCGGCTTCTCCACGGAGTAGCCCGCCTCCTTCACCAGCTTCTTGGCGGCTTCCGGATCATACTTCACGTCGAAGGTCGGCTTGCCGAACCAGGGGCTTGAGGCGTCCACCTGCCCCTTGGCGGGCATGGCGAGGCCGTTCATCAGCGCGACGATGCCCTCGCGGTCGATGGCGAGATTGAGCGCCTTGCGCAGGCGCACGTCGGCCCAGGGCGAGTCCGGCAGCTTGGAAAGGTCGTAGTTCCAGACGTGCGGCGTCACGTTGGTCACGATCTTCATGCCCGCAGCCTTGAGCTGGGGCACGGCGTCCGGCGCCGGGGTCTCGATGATGTCGACCTGCCCCGAGAGCAGCGCGTTGGTGCGGGTCAGCGCCTCGGGCATGGGAATGAGGACGATGCGGTCTGACTTGGGGATGCGCGTCTTGTCCCAATAGGCCTCGTTCTTCACGAGTTCGGCCCGCTCGCGGGGCACCAGCTTGTCGAGCTTGAAAGGGCCGGTGCCCGAGGGCGCGGAGGCGAACTTGTCCCAATCCTTGCCCACTTTCTCGTATTGCGCGGGCGAGGATATCAGGAACCAGAGCAGCTGATAGGGGAAGAAGCTGTCCACGTCCTTGGTGGTGATCGCCACCGTGTAATCGTCGATCTTCTTCCAGGTGGCCACCGAGGGCAGGCGGGTGCGCACCTGCGCGGCCTGCCGCTGGTCATATTGCGGGGCCTTGTCGTTCAGCACCTTGTCGAGGTTCCACACCACCGCATCGGCGGTGAAGTCGGATCCGTCGTGGAACTTCACGCCCTTGCGCAGGGTGAAGATCCAGGTCTTCGGATCGGCCGGATCCACCTTCCATTCGGTGGCAAGGCCGGGCACCAGCTTGCCCGGCCGATCGGCCACGTTCATCTCCCAGGCCACCAGCGGGTCATAGATGGTGTGGCCGGTGAATTGATAGGCACCCGCACCACGATCTGGCTGCCCCGTGGTCAGCGGAATGTCAGCCATGGAGATTCCGTAGCGCACCACGGACTCGGCCTTGGCGGCCCCGGCAAGCGCAACGCTCGCTATCAAAGCGGCGGCGCGTAGCAATCGGAACGTCATCAGACGGCGTCCTTCCCAAACGGCGGAAACTCCCCCGCCGCCGGAAAAGCAAGAGGCATGCCGCATATGGCATGCCTCACGCCAACATTCGCGTTACGTCAGGCTTCCTCTGCCGGCGGGTCGCGATGCAGGCGCGCCGCGGGCGCGCCGCCGGCCGGACGCGGGCGGTGGGACTTCGCCCAGTTGAACACCCGGTGCGGCAGCACCTCGCCGCCCTGCGCATCGCCGATGGCGATCAGCGCCTCCTGGCAGAAGATGGCCACATGCCCGTCGAGAATGGGCGCGTCGCGGCCGCGCAGGATGACGCTCTGGCCGCAGCGCAGGCGGTGCGCGTCGGAGGGCGTGACGGACAGGTGCGGGATTTCCTCCAGCGCCGAATCCACCGGATCAAGCGCGTCGAAGAGGTCCGCCTCGCTTGCCTCGGCGCGGGCCTGAAGCTCGTCCATGGGGACGAGATCTTCCTCGAGGAAGGGACCGACGCAGGCCCGGCGCAGCATGGAGACGTGGCCGCGCGTGCCGAGCATGCGGCCGAGGTCGCGGGCGATGGCGCGCACATAGGTGCCCTTGCCGCACTCGGCCTCCAGCACCACCGTGTCGGCGTCCGGCCGCTCGACGATCTCGATGCGGTGGATGGTGACGGGGCGGGCATCCAGCACCACCTCATTGCCCCCGCGGGCGATGTCATAGGCGCGCTCACCGGCGATCTTCAGCGCCGAATAGGCGGGCGGCACCTGCATGATCTCGCCGAGGAAGCTGTCGAGCGCCGCCTCGATTTCCGCGTCCGAGGGGCGGTGATCGGAGGTGGCGACGCTCTTGCCTTCGCTGTCGTCCGTATCCGTCTCGACGCCGAAGGTCACGGCGAAGCGATAGGTCTTCCGGCCGTCCATGATGTACGGCACGGTCTTGGTGGCCTCGCCCAGCGCGATGGGCAGGCAGCCGGAGGCCAGCGGATCGAGCGTGCCCGCATGGCCGGCCTTCTTGGCCGCGAACAGGCGCTTCACCACCGCCACCGCCTGGGTGGAGGTCATGCCGCTCGGCTTGTCCAGCAGCACCCAGCCGTCGATGTCGCGCTTGGGCGCGCGGGGGGCCTGGTCACGCTGCTGGCGCGGGCCGCGACCACGGGGCGCGCCCGGCGCGCGCTGCTCGGCCGCCTCGGCCTCCTCGGGGCGGGGGAAGGGCGCGTTCATCAGTCTTCTTCCTTGGTGGTCTCGGAGCCGGCTTCGGCATCGGTCTCGGTGTCGAGGTCGCGCGCCACGTCGGGGCGGCGGAGCAGGGCATCGATGCGCGCCCCCTCGTCGAACGAGGTGTCGCGCAGGAAGCGCAGGGAGGGCACGGACTTCAGCTCGACCCGGCGCGCGACTTCGGTGCGCAGCAGCTTCTGGTTCGCCGCGAGCAGCTTGATGACCGTGTTCACGTCCTTGCCGCCGAGCGGCATGACGAAGCAGGTGGCGATCTTGAGGTCCGGCGACATGCGCACCTCGGGAACCGTGATGATGGTGCCGGCGAGCGCGGGGTCGAGATGGTCGCCGCGCTGGAGGGCGTCGGCGAGCGCATGGCGCACCAGTTCGCCCACGCGCAACATGCGCTGGCTCGGGCCGGAGCCCGAACGGTCTTGAGTCTTCATGGGTCCAAACCTTCAGCGGCCCGGCACGCCATGGGCGGCCCCGGCCAGAGGAGACGCGAAGCGGGGCGGATTTGGACCGCCCTGCTCCGGGTGAAAACGATGCCGTGCCATGGGGGCCGGCTGATCCTCGGGAGGAAAGCAGGCCCGGGTGGCAGAACTAAGGGCGTGCGCCCGGGACGGAAAAGGCGGCCGGTGAAAACCCGGCCGCCTTCGATACCTATCGTCCCGGCGATCAGAGCGACCGCTGGACGACCTCGACGCGATAGCACTCGATGACGTCGCCAGCGCGCATGTCCTGGTAGTTCTCGAAGGACATGCCGCACTCCTGGCCGGCCAGCACTTCCTTCACCGCATCCTTGAAGCGGTTCAGGGTCGCGAGCTTGCCTTCGTGGATCACCACGTTGTCGCGGATCAGGCGCACGTGCTGGCCACGCTCCACGGTGCCGTCGGTGACGCGGCAGCCGGCCACCTTGCCCACCTTCGAGACGTTGAAGATCTCGAGGATGAGCGCATTGCCCAGCATGGTCTCGCGGGTGATCGGAGCCAGCAGGCCGCTCATGGCCTTCTTCACGTCATCCACGAGGTCGTAGATGATGTTGTAGTAGCGGATCTCGATGCCCGCCCGCTCGGCCGAATCCCGCGCTTCCTTGTTGGCGCGGACGTTGAAGCCGATGATGGCGGCGCCGGAGGTTTCCGCCAGCGTCACATCGCTCTCGTTGATGCCGCCGGCACCCGAGTGGATGATGCGGGCCTGCACCTCGTCGTTGCCCAGCTTCTCGAGGGCGCCGATGATGGCTTCCACCGAGCCCGACACGTCGCCCTTGATGATGAGCGGGAATTCCTTGCGGCCCGTGGACCGCACCTGGCTCATCATCTGCTCCAGCGAACCGCGGACCACGGCGGAACGGGCCGCCGCCTTCTCGCGCTTCTGGCGCTGGCGATACTCGGTGATCTCGCGGGCGCGGGCTTCGCTCTCCACCACCGCGAGACGGTCGCCCGCCTCGGGCGTGCCGTTGAAGCCGAGCACCTCCACGGGGACGGACGGGCCGGCCTCGGTGGTGGTGGCGCCGGTGTCGGTGATGAGCGCGCGGACGCGGCCGAACTCGGCCCCGGCCACGACGATATCACCCACCCGCAGCGTGCCGCGCTGCACGAGCACGGTGGCGACCGGGCCGCGACCACGATCGAGCTTGGCTTCCACCACGGTGCCTTCGGCCGGACGGTCGGGATTCGCCTTGAGGTCGAGGACTTCGGACTGCAGCGAGATCGCTTCCAGGAGCTTGTCCAGGTTGATCTGCTTCGTGGCCGAGACCTCCACCTCCAGCGTATCGCCGCCCATGCTCTCCACCTGCACCTCATACTGGAGCAGTTCGGAGCGCACGCGCTCGGGCTTGGCATCGGGCTTGTCGATCTTGTTGATCGCCACGATGAGCGGCACCTTGGCGGCGCGGGCGTGATTGATGGCTTCCACCGTCTGGGGCATCACGCCGTCATCGGCCGCCACCACCAGCACCACGATGTCCGTCACCTTGGCGCCGCGGGCGCGCATGGCGGTGAAGGCGGCGTGGCCGGGGGTGTCGATGAAGGTGATCTTGCCACCGAGCGGCGAGGTCACCTGATAGGCGCCGATGTGCTGGGTGATGCCGCCGGCTTCGCCGGACACCACGTTCGCCTTGCGCAGGGAGTCGAGCAGCGAGGTCTTGCCGTGGTCGACGTGGCCCATGATGGTCACGACCGGCGGACGCGGCAGCAGATCCTCGGGCGCGTCGGCGCTGTCGAACAGGCCTTCCTCGACGTCCGATTCCGAAACGCGGCGCACGGTGTGGCCGAGGTCGGCGGCGATGAGCTCGGCCGTATCGGCGTCGATCACGTCGGTGATCTTCACCATCTGGCCCTGCTTCATGAGCATCCGGATCACATCCACCGCGCGCTCCGACATGCGGTTCGCGAGCTCCTGGATGGTGATCGTCTCGGGCAGCACGACCTCGCGGACGATCTTTTCCTTGCTCTCCTGCATGCCGCGATGACCGGTCATGCGCTGGGTGCGACGGCGGAAGGAGGCGACCGAACGCTGACGCTCTTCCTCGCCCGACTGGGCGGTGACGACGGTCAGGCGGCCGCGGTGCTTCTCGCCGCCGGCGCTCTTGGGGAGCTTGACGGGCGCAGCAGGGCGGGGCGGAACGCCGCCGCCGCGACGTGGACGACGGTCCTCTTCCTCGCCGGCGGCCGGAGCGCCGGTGGTGGTCGTGGTGCCGGCCGGACGGGGCGTCAGCGGGCGGGCCGTGGAAGTGGACGGCGCGGAGCCACCGCCGGAGCGGCCGGTTTCCTCGCCGAAGCGCTTGCGCGCCTCCTGCTCGGCCCGGCGCTTGCTCTCGTCCTCAAGGGCGCGACGGCTTTCTTCTTCGCGCTTGCGGGCTTCGGCGGCTTCGCGCTCGGCACGCTCCGCGCGCTCGCGCTCGGCGCGGCGGCGGGCCTCCTCCTCGGCGATGCGGCGCTCTTCGGCCATGCGCCGCTCTTCAACCTCGCGGACGCGGGCATCGGCGAGCGCGCTGGCGCGGGCGTTGCGTTCTTCCTCGGTCAGCGTGCGCAGCACGACGCCGGAGCCACCCTGCCGGTTCTGACCGGGCCGGTTCTGGCCGCCGGGACCACCGCGGCGATCCGAACCCGGGCCACCGGAGCGCTGGCCGGACGCCGGCGCGCCGGGACGGCCCGGACCACCGGACGTGCCGGGACGCTGCGGCGCGCCGCCGGAACGCTGCGCACCGCCAGCGGCGGGACGGGAGCTGGACGAGGACGAGCCCGAAGACGTGGTGGCGGCCGGACGGGGCGCGGACGCCGCAGGACGGGGCGCCTCGGGGGCACGAGCGGGAGCGGCGGGCGCAGCAGCGACCGGCGCCGCCGGCTGCGCGGCAACGGGTTCGGCAGGAGCCGGCGCAGGCGCAGGGACCTCCACCTTGGGCGCTTCGGCGACCGGCGCGGCAGGCGCAGCCTCGGGCTTCGCAGCCACCGGCGCGGGGGCCTCGACCTTGGGCGCTTCAGCGACCGGGGCGGCAGGAGCCGCCGGCGCAGGCGTCGGAGCCGGAGCGGGGGCCTTGGCTTCAGCAGCCGGCTGGGCCGGAGCGGCGGGGCGCGGCGCAGCGGGGGCAGGCGTGGCGGGACGCGGCGCGGCAGCAGCCGGCGCCGGGGTCGCAGCCGGCGCGGCGGCAGGTGTGCCGCTCGGCGCTCCGGCTTCACCCGGCGCGAAGACGCGGCGCTTCACCTTCTCCACCACCACAGACTTGGAGCGTCCGTGGCTGAAGCTCTGGCGCACAGTGCCCTGCTCCACCGGGCGCTTCAGCGTGAGCGTCTTGCCGGGGGCGGGGTGGAGCGTCTTGTCACCGGGGGTCTTGGTATCGTTCATTCCGTATCCGTTCCTTGCATCCGGTCGGGCTGCGGGCAATGCCCTTCCGGAGCGCTGGCGGCTGTGCCCATTCGCCAGCGCTCGAGCCTACGGCAGCGCGCGAGAAAACCCGCGGTTGTCGGATGCGCGAGCAGCGCTGCATGTACCACATTTGACCGCCCCAACGCCAAGTCCAATTCGACGCCCGGCAGGCAGCCTACGATCGCCACCGGGCGCAGCCCGGCAGCTTCCATCTGACGGGCGAACCCGTTCAGTTTTCGAATTCCGTCCGGACGAGCGTCCGAGGCATGAAGGAGCACCGCCGCATCGCCTGACGCGAGCGCGGATTCCACCTTGGCGGTGCCGGTGACGACACGTCCCGCCTTGTTGGCGAGGGAGAGCGCTGCACGGGTATCGGCCGCGAGCAGCGTTTCCACGAGATCGGGCAGGTCAGGACCGCTGGTGCCCTTGCCCTTGAAGGCGCGTCCGAAGGCCTTGCGCTTCAGCGCCTGATCGAGCGCCTCGCGGGTCGCGGTGACCCAGGCGCCGCGGCCGGGAAGCTTATGGCCGAGATCCGGCACGATCGCGCCGTCCGGCGCGACCACGAAACGCAGCATCTGCGAAACCGGCGTGACCGTGCGCGTGGCCAGGCACAGGCGCGCATCCGGCGCCCGCGCGCCCTTCAGCGCGCGCGGCCCGCCATCCGTCTCGTCCTGGTCCATACTCGCGAGCACGCCGGGTCATCTCCTTGGCTCTCAGGCCGGTTCGGAGTCGGGCGCGGCTTCCGCCTGCGCCTCGGCTTCGTCCGCGCTGATCCAGCCGGCCGCGATGCGGGCCTGCATGATCAGGCTTTCGGCATCCTCACGGCTCAGCTCGAACCCATCGAGCGCGCCGGGGAACCGCACGGTCTCGCCGTCCTTGCGCTCCGTCCAGCCGACGAGGTCGTCGGTGGCGCAACCGGCAAGATCCTCGACCGACTTGATGTCGTTCTTGCCGAACGCCACCAGCATCTTGGAGGTGACGCCCGGAACCGTCTTGAGGTCGTCCTCGACGCCCAGCTCCCGGCGCTCGTTGTCCAGCGCTTCCTCGACATCGGAGAGATGCTTGAGGGCGCGGGCCTGGAGTTCGGCGGCGGTTTCCTCGTCGAAGCCCTCGATGGAGGCGAGCTCGGACACCGGCACGTAGGCGATTTCTTCCACCGAGGTGAAGCCCTCGGAGGTGAGCAGCTGACCCATCATCTCGTCGAGGTCGAGGGCCTCGGCGAACATCTTGGTGCGCTCGGCGAATTCCTTCTGGCGGCGCTCGCTCTCTTCCTGCTCGGTCAGGATGTCGATGTCCCAGCCGGTAAGCTGGGAGGCGAGGCGGACATTCTGGCCGCGACGGCCGATGGCGAGCGAGAGCTGCGCGTCGGGCACCACCACTTCGATGCGCTCGCGGTCCTCGTCGAGCACCACCTTCACCACTTCCGCCGGCGCCAGCGCATTCACGATGAAGGTCGCGATGTCCGGGTTCCACGGAATGATGTCGATCTTCTCGCCCTGCAGCTCGTTCACCACCGCCTGCACGCGCGAACCGCGCATACCGACGCAGGCGCCCACGGGGTCGACCGACTGGTCGCGGGAGATGACGGCAATCTTGGCGCGGGAGCCGGGATCGCGGGCCACGGCCTTGATCTCGACAATGCCGTCGTAGATTTCCGGCACTTCCTGCGCGAACAGCTTCGCCATGAACTGCGGATGCGTGCGCGACAGGAAAATCTGCGGGCCACGGGGCTCGCGGCGCACGTCATAAATATAAGCGCGGATGCGGTCGCCGGTCTTCACCACCTCGCGCGGCAGCAGCTCGTCGCGCCGCAGGATGGCTTCGCCACGGCCGAGATCCACGACCACGTTGCCGTATTCGACACGCTTCACGAGGCCGTTGACCACCTCGCTGATGCGGTCCTTGAACTCGTCATACTGCCGGTCGCGCTCGGCCTCGCGCACCTTCTGCACGATGACCTGCTTGGCCGACTGGGCGGCGATGCGGCCGAAGTCGAAGGGGGGCAGGGTGTCGGCGATGGTGTCGCCCACCTGCGCTGCCGGATTGTGGCGGCGGGCGCCGTCCAGCGTGATCTCGGTGGCGGAATTCTCCACCTCGTCCACCACGAGGAGGTGACGCGCGAGACGCAGCTCACCGGTGCGCGGATTGATCTCCGCGTGGATATCCGTCTCCTGGCCGTAGCGCGAGCGCGCGGCCTTGGCGATGGCATCCTCCATCGCCGCGATGACGATGCCGCGGTCAATGGTCTTTTCCCGCGCAACCGCGTCAGCGATCTGCAGCAGTTCCAGACGGTTTGCGCTGACGGCGACCATCAGTGCGTCTCCTTCGCTTTGGGCTTTCCTCCGCGCAGCGCGCGAGAGGCCGGATTGGTGACGGCCAGATCATCGACTTCGGCCTTGGAGAGGCGCGCCTTGCCGGTCTTGGCCTGGGACTTCTCGGCTTTCTCGGACTTGGCCGCCTTGCGCGCGACCTTGCCGGCCCGCTTCTCGGCCTTGTCGGCGGCCTTCTTGGCATTCGCCCGCTCGGCATTCGCGGCATCCTTGGCGGCCTTGTCGTCCGCCTCCTCGCCCTCGAACACCTCGTCGGCGTCGTCTTCAAACTCTTCGTCCTCGCCGAGGCCGCGCTCGGCAGCCTTGGCCCGGCGCAGCGCCTCGGTGATGAGGGCGTCGGTGAGCACCAGCTTGGCCTCGCCGATATCGGCGACGGGGAGGGAAACTTCCGGCTCCTCGCCCTTGGGGGCATCGGTGCGCTTGACCACGGCAAGCTCGGCGCGGGTGCCGATGAGGATGCCGCGGAAGCGCTTGCGGCCGTCCACTGGCACTGCCATCTCCACCTTCACCTCATGACCGGCCCAGCGGTCGAAATCGGTGAGCCGCACCAGCGGCCGGTCGATGCCGGGAGAGGAAATCTCCAGCCGGTAGGCGCCGGTGATGGGGTCTTCCACGTCGAGCACCGGCGAGATGGCGCGGGACGCGGCCTCGCAGTCGTCGATGGTCATCGAGCCGTCGGGCCGCTCCGCCATGATCTGGCAGGTGCCGCCGTCGCGCGCCGTCACCTTCACGCGCACCAGGCGCAGGTTGAGGTCGGCCAGCACGGGCGTGACGATCGCAGCGATGCGCGCGGCGACGCCGGATTCGGTGATGAGGCGCGGCTCGTTGGGGTCCAGCGCTTCGACGGTCTCGTTCATGTCCCTCCGGGACGTCAGGCTTTGGGCGGGATGCGCGCACAAGGGGCACGGCAGCCCTGGAATTCGTGTCCGACGCAAAATGCGCCACCCGGAACCGGCCTCGCGAAGGTCCACATAAGCAGAAAGGGAGCGGGTCCCGGCCGGAACCCACTCTCATCACCTTCGACGACGATGGCTCTGAGGTATCCCCTATAGGGACGGCGCTAATATAGACAGAAAACCCAAAGGTGCAAGCCATTGCGGGCGACACCCGCGTCGACTGCCGTACGGGCGCGCCAGACGGCTTGCGCGGCGATCCCGCCGACGGGGCCCATAAAAAAGCACGGAGCGCCTGAGGCGTCCGTGCCAGAAAGTGTGGGTTAGGAAAGGCGGCCGCTCAGAACCGCCTGTCGCCATCAAGCCCGAGCGCCCGCGGCGGGTCCAATCGTTTGGGTGCAAGGATTGATCGGCAGCTTCTATGAAGCTGCGTCTTCGCCGTTCCAGGACCACCGCGCCGCGAGCTTGCGGAAGGCGGCGGCGACGGGCGCCAGCGGGTCGCGGTCAGGCGTCACGAGACCCACCGGCCGCCGCCAGTCAGGATCGATCAGCGGAATGGCGCTCACGCCCGCCATGCGGCCAAAGGTGGCGATATGGGTGTGCGGCACGATGCTGGCCCAGGCGCCCGAGCAGACCATGGACCACACGCCGAAGAAGGTGTTGGCCTCGATGCGCGGGACCGACACGGCGCCGGCGGTGGCCAACGCCTCGTCAATGATCTGGCGGTTCTGCATGTCGGGCGTGAGCAGGCAGAGGGGGGAGCGCGCGGCCTCGGCCCAGCTGATGCGCGCCGGTAGGTCGTCGCCACCGGCGGCGCGGACGAACATGTAGCGCTCTTCATAGAAGGGCAGCCAGTGGAGCTTCGGCGGCTGCGTTCCGGTGAGATAGCTCACCCCCGCGTCGAGCACCTGGTCATCAAGGCCGCGCTGGATAGCGAGCGCGCTCATGGAGAGGGCCTGCACGCGCACGAGGGGATGGCGTTCGCAGAAGGCGGTGAGGAGGCCGCTCAGCGCCGGCAGCATGGGCGGTACGCAGCCGAGGCGCAGGATGCCGGTGAGGCCGGCTTCCGAGCCGGCCAGTTCCTGCCGCATGCCGTCATAATCATTGATGATGCGCTGGGCCCAGGCGAGCACGCGCGCGCCGTGCTCGGTGAGCCCCATGAAGCGATGGCCCCGCACCACTAGCGGATAGCCCAGTTCCTCTTCCAGCTTGCGCAGGCCGGCGGAGAGGGTCGGCTGGGTGACATGGCAGGCCTCGGCCGCGCGACCGAAATGCTGCTCGCGCGCCACCGCCACCAGATAATGAAGCTGCCGCACGAACATGATGAGCTCCCGGTGACCGGCTCCCGCGCAGATGATCGACGCCGTCGATCAAGCACAGGCTCTAGCACCGTCCGAGCCGCGGGGCACGCCCGGCGCGTCAGACCCGCGCGAAGCTGAGATAGGTGGGTACGCGACCGGCGGCGATCGCCTTCGCCTCATAGCGGGTGCCCGGCCAGCCCTCATAGGGTTTGCGCCAGTCATCCGCCCGCGTCTGCGTCCAGCGGAAGGCGGGATGGGCGCGCACTTCGCGCAGCGTCCAGTCCACATAATCGGGCACGTCGCTGGCGAAACGGAACACCCCGCCCGGCTTCAGCGCGCGCGCGAGGAGGTCGAGATTGTCCGGTCTGACGAACCGGCGCTTCCAGTGCCGCCGCTTCGGCCACGGGTCCGGATAGAGCAGCTCCACCTGCGAGACGGTGCCTTCAGGCATCTTGGCCAGCAACAGCGCCGCATCGAGGTTGAACAGGCGGACATTGTCCTGCGGTGCGAGATCAAGCTCCAGCACGGCTTTGGCCATGCCGTTCAGGAACGGCTCGATGCCGATATAGCCCGCGCGTGGAAAGCGCTTCGCTTCCGAGAGCAGATGCTCGCCGCCGCCGAAGCCGATCTCGAGCCGCACCTCGTCCACGGGGCAGGGGAACAGGGCCGCCGGCTCGGCAACGGTCGGCAGATCTATGAGATAGCGGGGCAGGGTGCGGGCGAGGGCCTGCTGCTGCCCCTGCCGCAATGTCTTGCCGACACGGCGGCCGTAGAAGGCACCCTTATGCTCGGTCTCGCTCAAGGCAGTCACTTGGGTTCAGACGAGAGAATTCTCCGACCACGCCGAAGCGGCCTGATCGATGGGGAATGCTCCGGATTATTGAAGCGTCGGCGATTTCCTGTCGGCCCGACACCGTCGCCAGGCCGGAAGGCGCCTCGGGGTCCAGAAACACGCATGGCCGGGACGCGCCCGGCCATGCGATTGTCTTCGGAAAGCCGTCGCTCAGGCGAGCGCGGACTTCAGCGCCGACACGAGGTCCGTGCGCTCCCAGGAGAAGCCGCCGTCGGCTTCCGGGGCGCGGCCGAAGTGGCCGTAAGCGGACGTGCGGGCATAGATGGGCTTGTTGAGGCTCAGGTGCTCGCGGATACCACGCGGACGCAGGTTCACCACCTCGCGCAGCACGGTCTCCAGCTTGTCCTCGGCCACGTTGCCCGTGCCGTGCAGGTCCACATAGACGGCCAGCGGGTCGGACACGCCGATGGCGTAGGCGAGCTGGATGGTGGCACGGTCGGCAAGGCCGGCGGCGACCACGTTCTTGGCAAGATAGCGGGCCGCATAGGCCGCCGAGCGGTCCACCTTGGTCGGGTCCTTGCCCGAGAAGGCGCCGCCGCCGTGCGGAGCCGCGCCGCCGTAGGTGTCCACGATGATCTTGCGGCCGGTGAGGCCGCAGTCGCCGTCCGGACCGCCGATCACGAACTTGCCGGTGGGGTTCACGTGCCACACGGTGGAGGCATCCACCCAGCCTTCCGGCAGGGCCTTGAGGATGTAGGGCTCCACCAGCGCGCGCACGTCCTGCGAGGTCATGCTCTCGTCGAGGTGCTGGGTGGAGAGCACGATCTGCGTCACGCCGACCGGCTTGCCCTTCTCATAGCGCACCGTGACCTGGCTCTTGGCATCGGGGCCGAGCTGCTTGGCCTCGCCCGAGTGACGGGCGTCGGTGAGCACCTTGAGGATCTTGTGGGAATAGAAGATCGGGGCCGGCATCAGTTCCGGGGTCTCATTGACCGCGTAGCCGAACATGATGCCCTGGTCGCCCGCGCCTTCATCCTTGTTGCCGGCGATGTCGACGCCCTGCGCGATATCGGCGGACTGGGCATGCAGGAGCACTTCGATCTTGGCGTTCTGCCAGTGGAACCCGTCCTGCTCGTAGCCGATTTCCTTGATCGCCTTGCGCGCGAGGCTGTCGATCAGCTCGGGCGTGACGGAAGACGGGCCACGGGTCTCGCCGGCGATGACCACGCGATTGGTGGTGGCGAGGGTCTCGGCGGCAACGCGGACCTGGGTCGTGTCGAAGCCGTTTTCGATGGCGGCGCGGAAATAGGCGTCCACGATCTCGTCGGAGATGCGGTCACAGACCTTGTCCGGATGTCCTTCGGAAACCGATTCACTGGTAAAAAGATACGACTCGCGCGCCATGTTTGCTTCCTCTTGCCCCCCACAACGGCTCGCAGACTTGTGACAAGTCGTCGTGGGCGGGTCAAGATCGGCTAATCGAAAGCGTTCGTCAAATCGAACGCAGCGCGACGGCCATGGGGGCCGGGGCGGCTTCCAGTTCCTCTCCGGCGATGGCCGAAACGAGGTCGACGATGCGGCGGCGCACCTTGGCGTCGCTGATGCGCATGAAGTTACGGGTCAGAGCCAGACCATCCGAGGTGGCCAGGAAATCCGACACGTAGGCGGGCGAGTGGCCTTCGGCGAAACCTTCGCCGTCCGCTTCCGGATTGGCCGACGGGGCGCCCTCAAAGAAGAACGCGACCGGCACGGACAGGACGATGGAAATCTGCTGCAGACGGCTCGCGCCGATGCGGTTCGTGCCCTTCTCGTACTTCTGGATCTGCTGGAAGGTGATGCCCAGGTGCTCTCCGAGCTTCTCCTGGCTCATCCCGACCATCATGCGACGCATACGTACGCGGCTACCCACATGCTTATCGATGGGGTTCGGCGCCTTCTTGACCATGATCTCTCCGGCTATGTCGGAAAAGAGTGTGTTTCACTTCGCGTTGCGAAGGCTGCCCTGAGTGGGCGCAAGATAGGCATACAATCAGAACGCGTCGATCAACCTATGCGTGCATGTTGTCTCCAGACGCGCGAGATTGCAACGGATGATGTAATACCCATCAGCACGAGCAGGACCCCTCCGGCATGCCGCGATCCGAAGGGCGGCGCATTAAGCCTTTGTGGTAGGTCGCCATCGACGATGCCGCGTACGCCGAGGTCCTCTTCTGCGACAATTCGTCCCAGCGGATCGACGATGGCCGAGATGCCCGTATTCGCCGCGCGGATCAGCGGGAGCCCCTCCTCCACCGCGCGCAGCCGGGCCTGAAGGAAGTGCTGATAGGGTCCAGGCGTATCGCCGAACCAGGCATCATTCGTCACATTCAAAAGGAATCCGGGCCGCTCCCCTTGGGGCAGGACGGCGCCAGGAAAGATCGCCTCATAGCAGATGAGCGGCGCGGCATCGGGTGCGCCGGGCAGTTTCAGCGGCCGCAGGCGATCCCCCGAGGCGAACCCCCCGCGTACACGCGTAAGTTGTTCAAGGCCGATACTTTCCAAAAAATCTTGGAAAGGTAGATATTCCCCAAAGGGAACCAGATGCACCTTGTCGGCCGTCTCCTGCACCTCTCCGCGGGCGTTCATGACCCGGATGGAGTTGAAGAAGGGGGAGGTCTGACCTTGCGGCGGCATGCCGACGCGGGCGGCACCCGTCACCAGCGTCACATTGTCCGGCAAGGTGGCGGCGATGCGCGCCTTGGCCCAGGGCTCGCGCTCATAAATGAAGGGAAAGGCGGATTCCGGCCAGACCAGGAGGCCGATGTCTTCCAGCCCCTTGGGATAGAGCGCGCTCGGCCGGCCCGAGAGGTCGAGATAATTCTCGAGCACGGCTTGGCGGCGGTCATAGGCAAACTTCTCGCCCTGCGGGATCGCCGGCTGCATGATGCGCAGGCGCACCTGCTCCAGATAGCGCGAGGGGTTGAGCGAGAGGCGGTAAGCTCCAAGGCCATAGGCGAGGGCGATCACCGCAAGCGCGGCAAGTGGCCAGCCCGCCCTGCGGGTGAAGGTCCCTGAACGCAGCAGCAGAACCGGTGTGGAAAGGAGCAGCAGGGAGAAGAAGGTCAGCCCCCAGAGGCCGACGAATGCCGCCCCCTGCGCCAGTTCCAGCGTCTGCGCGGGTCCATAGCCGAAGGTGTTCCAGGGAAAGCCGGTGAGGACGTGGCCGCGCAGCCACTCGGCCGCCGTGAACGCCACGGCAAAGCTGCACAGCCGCGCGGGTCCGCTCGGCCAGATCAGCCGGGCAAGCACAGCCCCGAGCGCGGTGAACAGGGCGAGGCCCGCGGGCAGGCAAAGCACGGCGACCGGCAGCAGCCAGGCAAAATCCTCCGCATCCACCAGAAAAGCGGCACCGATCCACCAGAGGGAGGCGAGGAAATAGCCGAACCCGAAGGCCCAGCCGGCGGCGGCCGCCGAACGCAGCATGGCGCCGCGTCCGCGCCGGCGCGCGTGGCCGGCGCCGTCGATCAGGAGGACGAGGGCCGGAAAGCCCACCGCCAGCGCCGGCCAGATGCCGAGAGGCGCAGTGGACAGCGCCGAGAGGGCTCCGGCGAGAAAGCCGAAGCCGAGACGGCGCCAGCCCGTGAGGCTGCGGACCCGGTTTGCCAGATGCACGAACGCGGAACCGTCAGAGCTCGGAGCCGACGGCCTCGGGCGCCATCGCCTCGGCCGGCGGAGGAATGATGCGCAATGCCTTCACCCGGCGCGGGTCCGCTTCGACCACCTCCACCCGGTAATCGCCGGGAAGCTGGATGATCTCGCCCGTATTGGGTACGCGGGCGGCCAGCGTCACCACGAGGCCGCCGAGGGTATCCACCTCGTCGGCGGCTTCGCCCGGAACGAAGTCGGAGCCCACCACCTCGGCCACGTCTTCCAGTGCGGTGCGTGCGTCGGCGAGGTAGCTGCCGTCGGGCTGGAGCTGGATGAGCGCCGTTTCGTCGTCATGCTCATCCTCGATCTCGCCGACGATCTCCTCCACCACGTCCTCCATGGAGACGAGGCCGTCGGTGCCGCCATATTCGTCAATGACGAGCGCGAGATGGATGCGCGCCGCCTGCATGGAGACGAGCAGATCCACTGCCGGCATGGAGGGCGGCACGTAGAGCAGGCGGCGGATGAGGTCCGTGTCCGCGAGCGACTGGCCGAGATTCACTGCCGACAGGTCGGGCACATGGCCTTCCGCCACCTCGATCTCGCCATTCTCGCCCGGATGCAGGCCGGTCATGAAGGCGAGCAGGTCGCGGATGTGCACCATGCCCACGGGATCATCGAGCGTGTCGTCATAGACGACGAGCCGCGAATGGGACGCCTTGGCGAATTCGATCAGCAGGGCGCCGAGCGTGATGTCCTTTTGGACCGCCACGATCTCCGCGCGGGGCACCATGATGTCGCCGATCCCCACCTCTTTCAGGTGCAGGATATTGCGCAGCATCTGCCGCTCGGAGGGCGAGAATTCGCTCACCTCCTCGGATGTTCCAGACGCATCCAGCACTTCGACAAGGTCAGTGCGGAGCGAGCCGTGGGCCCGGAACGTCCCGAGGAGGGAACGCAATCGATCGAGAAAACTCTGCGGTTCCGAACCGTTCTGTTCGCTCGACTGGTCGGTGGAGGACATGGTCTCCCTATGGGGTTCGTGTCAGCCCTCTGCGGGCAAGGCATAAGGGTCATCGATGCCGAGGCTGGCCAGGATCTGGCGCTCGGCGGCTTCCATCTCTTCGGCCTCGTCGTCATCCTCATGGTCGAAGCCCATGAGGTGAAGGGTGCCGTGGACCACGAGATGGGCGAGGTGATGGGCCGGCGTCTTGTCCTCGGCCAAAGCCTCGGAGAACACCGTCTCGCGGGCGACGATCACGTCGCCCAGCGGCTGGGGCACCACGCCCTCGGGGAGTTCGGCGGCAGGGAAGGACAGAACGTTCGTCGGCTTGTCCTTGTCGCGCCACTCCCGGTTCAGGATGCGGATGCGGGCGTCGTCGGTGAGGGTGATGCTCATCTCGGCGCCCTCGGGCACCTCGTCGCCCAGGCTCGCCAGCGCCGCGCGGGCGGCAGCGATGGCGATCTCGGCAGCGTCGGGGAGGGCGGACCAGCCGTCATCCTCCACCAGCACGTCGATTTCCACGGCGACGGCCTCCTCTGCCTCGGCAGCGGAGGCCTCGGTGGATCGTTGTCGTGCGGCATCACCCATGCGTGCGCCCCTCGTCCGGCGCGGAAAGCTCGGGCTCGGCCTTTTCCTCGGCCGTCCCTTCGATCACGTCATTGACCGCTTCCACCTTAACCGGCGCTTTACGGACCAGCGCCCGGCGGATCAGCGTGGCATCGTGTTCCTCATAAGCGGCAACGATACGCTGCACCAGTTCGTGGCGCACCACGTCCTGCGCCTTGAAGTGCGAAATGCCGACGCCCTCGACCCCTTCCAGAAGCCGCACGGCCTCCGCGAGCCCCGACGTCATCCCGTTGGGAAGGTCCGTCTGGCTGGGATCGCCGGTCACGATCATATGAGAATTCTCGCCCAGGCGGGTGAGAAACATCTTCATCTGCATCGACGTCGCATTCTGCGCCTCGTCGAGGATGACGGCCGCGTTGGCGAGGGTGCGTCCGCGCATGAAAGCCAGCGGCGCGATCTCGATCTCACCCGATTGCAGGGCCCGTTCCACGAACGCACGGTCCATCAGGTCGTAGAGCGCGTCGTAGATGGGCCGCAGATAGGGATCCACCTTCTCCTTCATGTCGCCGGGCAGGAAGCCGAGGCGTTCGCCCGCTTCCACCGCCGGGCGGGTGAGGATAATGCGGTCCACCATCCGCCGCTCCAGCAGATGGACGCAGTAGGCCACCGCCAGCCACGTCTTGCCGGTGCCGGCCGGACCGGTGCCGAAGACGAGCGTGTGGCGCTTCAGCGCGCGGATATAGGCATCCTGCGCAGCGGTGCGCGCCCGCACCGGGCGGCGGCGCAACTGGATCTCGTCGAAGGACTGGCGCGTCTCGCTGGGGTCGAAGTCGAACAGCGAGCCCTGGGAGACCGCCTCGCGGATGGCCCCCTCCACATCGCCCTGGCCGATGTCGCGGCCGCGCTTCAACTGCTCGTAGAGATGCTCCAGCACCCGGCGGGCCTGCTCGCAGCCGTCACGCCCGCCATCCAGCGTCACGTGGTTGCCGCGGGACTCCGCCTTGACCGAGAGTTTGCGTTCGATGAGCGCGAGGTTGCGGCCATAATGGCCGAAGAGCTGCGAGGCGAGGCGATTGTCGTCAAACGCCAGCACCACCTGGGTGGTGCCGGTCTCCCCCTGGAGCGCCCAGGGGTCGCTCACGGCGGCCCGGGCCGGGCCATTGGACGGAACTGCAACGGAACGCTCGCGGTCGCTCGTTCTTGCCACGCTCAAGCCTCCATGGCCACGAGCGGGCGGTCGCTCGTTCGGCCTCGATCCTCGACAGCGTCAACAACCTGTCCCGCCAGAGAGTTCGGTCCCACGTCGGTGATATCGACGGTCACGAAGTCGCCGATGCCGGCGCCGGGTGCGGTCACCACGACGCTCTGGAGATACGGCGAGCGGCCGATGAGCTGGCCCGGCAGGCGGCCGGGCTTCTCGAGCAGGATGTCGAACCGGCGCCCCATGCAGGCGCGGTCGAACGCGGTCTTGGAGGCTTCCAGAACCTGGTGCAGGCGGGCGAGGCGCTCGCTCTTCACCTCTTCGGAAAGCTGGTGGTCATGCTCCGCCGCCGGGGTGCCCGGACGGATGGAGTATTTGAAGGAATAGGCGCTGGCGAAGCCAACCCGGCGGGCGAGATCCAGTGTGTCCTCGAAATCGGCCTCGGTCTCGCCGGGGAAGCCGACGATGAAGTCCGACGACAGCGCGATGTCCGGCCGGGCGGCGCGCAGCTTGTCGATGATCTCGAAATAGGTGTCGCGCCCGTGCTTGCGGTTCATGGCCGCGAGGATGCGGTCGGAGCCGGACTGCACCGGCAGGTGCAGATAGGGCATGAGCTGGGGCAGGTCGCGATGGGCGGCTATGAGGCCGTCATCCATGTCGCGCGGGTGCGAGGTGGTGTAGCGCAGGCGCGCCAGCCCGTTGATGCTGGCCAGCTCTTCCAGCAGCCGGCCAAGGCCCCATGTCCTTCCGTCCGGCCCCTCGCCATGGAAGGCGTTGACGTTCTGGCCGATGAGCGTGATCTCGCGCACGCCCTGATCCACCAGCGCGCGGGCTTCGCCCACGATCTTGGAGACCGAGCGGGAGACTTCGGCCCCCCGCGTGTAGGGGACGACGCAGAAGGTGCAGAACTTGTCGCAGCCTTCCTGCACGGTCACGAAGGCGGTCGGGCCGCGCTTCTTCGTGGCCGCCGCGCTCGGTGCGGGCAGGTGGTCGAACTTGTCCTCGGCGGGAAATTCGGTGTCCACCACACGCTTGCCGTCGCGGACCTTCTCCAGCATTTCCGGCAGACGATGATAGCTCTGTGGCCCCACCACGAGGTCCACCACGGGCGCGCGCTTCATGATCTCGGCGCCCTCGGCCTGGGCAACGCAGCCGGCCACGGCGATGGTGGTGTCGGAGCCCGCGTCCTGCTTGGCTTTGCGCAGACGCCCGAGTTCGGAATAGACCTTCTCGGCGGCCTTCTCGCGGATATGGCAGGTGTTCAGGATGACGAGGTCGGCATCCGCCGGGTCCTGCGTCTCCACATAGCCCTCCTTCGCCAGGGCGTCCGCCATACGCTGCGAGTCGTAGACGTTCATCTGGCAGCCGAAGGACTTTACGTAGAGCTTGCGGGGTTCTTGCATCGTGCCTGTTCTGTCGTCTCCAGCATCGCGCGGGGGCGCGACGCTCCCGTGACGCCGTCGCGGCCCATCCCCAAAATTTGCGTTGCGTTTACTCTTACCGGCATTCGCGGGGTTTGAAAACTCAAGTCCCGGTGCTGCGCCCCGTGAGGGCCTCCAGATGCAGGCGACGGACCTCCGTCTCGGCGGCGCGGGTCACGGCCTTGCGGTCATGGTCATCCGCAAGCCTGATCGGGGCGCCGAACCGCACCTCCACATCCATGGCGCCATGGCGCAGCACTTCGAGCAGATGGGGTGCCAGGTCCATGTCGCCGTACCAGGAGGCGATGGGCCGGTGGCGCCGCCCCATGGGCAGGCCCTGAAGCCCCACATAGCTAACGGCCATGGGCTGGACGACGACCGCGCCCGAGGTGGCAAAGGCCTCACGCACCGCACCCACCAGTGCGGAACGGAAGGGCTGCACCCGGTTGCCGTCCGTGGACGTGCCCTCCGCAAACAGCACCACCGGATCGCCTTCCGCCAGCCGGGCGGCGATCTCCTGATTGACCGCCCCCGTCGCGGTCCGGCGGTTGCGATCCACGAACACGGTGCGCTGGAAGCGGGCGAACAAGCCGATCAGCGGCCAGGTGCCGACCTCACTCTTGGCGACGAAGAACAGCGGGGTGAGCGAGCCCACCACGCAGATGTCGAGCCAGGAAGTGTGGTTGGACAAGATGAGCATGGGCCGCTGCGCCGCCGGCGCCCCGATCCGCTTTACCCGCACGCCGATGAGCCGCAAGACGATGCGGTGAAACAGGAGGGGGATCAGCCGCCGGCTCGGCAGGTTGAGCCGGAGCGAGAGCCATTGCAGCGGAATGCCGACCAGTGTCACGACGCCCACGCCCGCAAGAACGCAGGCGATGCGGAGACGGTCGAGCCACAGCGTCAGGGCGGGGCGCTCGGGCCCGAAGTCCGCGAGAGGGTCCGCCTCGGAAGCCAACGCAGGTCCGTTCCGCGCCGTGAGACTCACGAAGGCTCCTCGTCGAGGGGCACCACATAGAGTTCGAGCCGGTGCCCGACGATGCGATAGCCGAGCCGGCGGGCGATCTCTTCCTGGAGGCGCTCGATCTCCTCGGAGCGGAACTCCAGCACACGGCCGGAACGCAGGTCGATGAGATGGTCGTGGTGCTCGTCCGGCACCGGCTCGTAGCGCGAGCGGCCATCACCGAATTCATGGCGGGCAATGATGCCGGCGTCCTCAAACATCTTCACCGTGCGATAGACGGTGGAGATGGAAATGTTGGCATCAATGGCGCTGGCCCGGCCGTAAAGCTCCTCCACATCCGGATGGTCGGCGGACTGGCTGAGCACGCGGGCGATGACGCGGCGCTGATCCGTCATCCGCATCCCCTTGGCGAGGCAGGCCTCTTCTATGGCGCTGATCTTCTCGCTCAAAGGTGCTCACCCTTCTTCTGGTCGGTGCGGCGGGCGAGCTTATCACGCGCCCGCGCGCCGATCGCAAGAGCGGCACCGACGTGAGGCGATCAGGTGCCCGTCTCGCGGATTTCGTCCACCAGATACTGGTTCCAGATGCCCTTCTCGCCCATGCCGCCGATGAACTCGCGGTGGGCGGCGATCTCATCCGCGCTGAGGCGGGAGGGCAGGGGCACCGGCCGCGCCCGCGCGGCCACCGCCACCTCCACCACGAGGCGCGGTGCCTCGGAGGTCTCGTCCGCAAGCCCGACGAGCATGGCCTGCCGGCCGCCCAAGAGTTCGCTATAGACCTCGGCCAGCAGTTCGGAATCGAGCAGCGCGCCGTGCTTCACGCGGCGCGACGCATCGATGCCGTAGCGCTTCATGAGATCGTCAAGCTTCGCGGAAGCGCCCGGATGCTTGCGGCGGGCCAGCGCCACCGTGTCAACCACCCGGTCACGGGCGATGGGCTCGCGGCTCAGACGCGCCAGTTCGGCATTCAGGAAGCCGATGTCGAAGGCCGCATTGTGGATGACCAGCGTGTCCCCGGCGATGAATTCCAGGAAGGCGTCGGCGACCTCCGCGAACTTCGGCTTGTCCGAGAGGAACTCACTCGAAAGGCCATGGACCGCAAAGGCTTCCGCCGGCATGTCCCGCTCGGGATTGATGTAGACGTGGAAGGTGTTGCCGGTGAGGATGCGGTTGACCATCTCCACGCAGCCGATTTCCACCACCCGGTCGCCCTTGTTGGCTTCAAGGCCGGTGGTTTCCGTGTCGAGCACGATCTCGCGCATGGGTCAGTCCGTCTTCCTGTCTCGGCGGGTGCGCCCCTGTCCCGCCAGGGTGCGCAGGAGGCCTTCCACCTGATGCTTCGCGGCCGGAAAGCCCCGGCCGGTGTCGATGATGACATGGGCGCGGCGGCGCTTTTCCGAATCAGGCATCTGCCGCTTCAGGATGGCCTCGAACCGCTCGCGCGTCATGCCATCCCGCGCCAGCACCCGCTGTTCCTGCACCTCTTTCGGCGCAGTGACCACGACGACGACATCCATGGCCTCCGCCCGGTTCGTCTCGAAGAGCAGGGGGATGTCCAGCACCACCCAATGGGCGCCGGCCGCCTCGGCCTTTTGCAGAAAGGCGCGCTCGCGGGCCCGCACCAGCGGATGGACGATGGCCTCCAGCCGCTTCATGGCCTCGGCATCGTTCAGCACTCGCTCGGACAAGAGCTTGCGATCGATGGCGCCGTCGCGGGTCACGCCGGGAAAGGCCGCCTCCACCGGAGCCACGGCCTCGGCGCGATACATGGCATGGACGCTGGCATCGGCATCATGCACCGGCACGCCGGCGGCGCGGAACAGGCCGGCGGTAGCCGACTTGCCCATGCCGATTGAGCCGGTGAGGCCGATGATCCACATGCGCTCAGGCCTCCAACTGTCCCTTGGCCGCGAGCTCCGCGACGATGAGATCGCGCAGGCCCGCATCCACCTGCGGCGTGACGCCGAACCAGCGGGCGAACCCAGGCACCGCCTGATGCAGCAGCATGCCGAGCCCATCCACCGTGCGCAGGCCCCGCACCTTCGCCGCCTTCAGCAACGGCGTCTCCAGCGGCACATAGACCACATCTGCCACCACTGCATCATCGGCCAGCACGGAAAGATCGAGATCCAGCGGCGGCTGGCCCTTCATGCCGAGCGACGTGGTGTTGGCCACCACCTGCGCCTCCTTCAACGCAGAGGGGACACCCTCCCACCCGATGGGCACGACGCGCGAACCGAAATGAGCGGCCAGCATTTCCGCGCGTGCGAGCGTGCGGTTGGCGAGCAGCACCTTGTCGAAGCCCCGCTCCAGGAAGCCATACAGCACTGCCCGCGATGCACCGCCCGCCCCCAGAACCAGAGCGACACGAGGATTGGCGTCCCACCCCGGCGCGGTCGCGTCGAGATTGGAGAGGAAGCCCGGCGCGTCGGTGTTCGCGCCGAAGAGCCGGCCGTCCTCCAGCCACAGCGTGTTCGCGACACCCAAAGCGCGGGCTACGGGGTCGGCCTCCGCCAGCGCGTTGAAGGCCACTTCCTTGTGCGGGATGGTGACATTGCCGCCGGCATAGCCCTGTTCGGCAAAGCGCGCGAAGAAGGCTTCGGCTTCGTCCGGCGCCACGTCGTGGCGCACATACTCGCCTGCGATGCCGTGCTGCTTCAGCCAGTAGCCGTGAACGAGGGGCGAGCGCGAATGGATGACCGGATGACCGAAAATGGCGACGCGCTTCACGGAACCCAACCCTCGCTACGGAAACAGGCCAGCACCGGCAGGATGGGCAGGCCGAGAATGGTGAAATGGTCGCCGTCGATGCGCTCGAACAGCTGCACGCCGGGACCTTCGATCTGATAGGCGCCGACGCTTTCGATCACCTGCGGCCCCGCCGCGGCGAAATAGCTCTCGATCGCTTCGTCCGACAAGTCGCGCATGGTCAGCTGCGCGGTCTCGACGGTCTCGAACAGCACTTCCTCATCGCGGACGATGGCCACGGCCGCGTGCAGGACATGGGTGCGGCCGGAAAGCTGACGGACCTGAGCACGGGCGGCCTCGAGCGTCGGCGGCTTGTGCAGGATGTCACCTCCGAGCGCCAAAGTCTGGTCGGCGCCCAGGACCACCCGACCCGGCGCGAGAGCGGAGGCGGCGAGGGCTTTAGCCTGCGCCAGCACCCGCGCCACATCGTCCGACGCTGCGCCCGTGCCACGGGCTTCGGCCTCAATGGCCCGTTCGTCGATCGCAACCGGCCGCGCCTCGACGGGAAGGCCGGCGCCACGCAGGACCGCGAGGCGGGCGGAACTGCGGGAGGCGAGCAGCAGCGGCTCAGGCAGGCGCCACAGGCTCATGTCTCGACGATGCTCCGCCGGCGCCGCTCGGAGAGATGGCCGATGATGGCGGCGGCCGTCTCCTCGATGGAGCGCCGCGTCACGTCGATGAGCGGCCAGCCGTTGCGGGCGAAGAGCCGGCGGGAATTGGCGATCTCCTCCGACACCGCGTCGCGGTCCACATAAGAGGAGTTGGTCGTATCCGCATTGAGACCGAGCAGGCGGTTCTGGCGGATCTCGACGATACGCTCGGGGCTCGCGATCAGCCCGACGATGAGCGGCTTCTTCAGGCGCGAGAGGTTCGGCGGGATCGGCACGTTGGGCACGAGCGGGATGTTCGCGGTCTTGATGCCGCGGTTGGCGAGATAGATGGAGGTGGGGGTCTTCGAGGTGCGCGAGACCCCCAGCAGCACCACGTCCGCCTCTTCCAGATCATCGGTCAGGTGGCCGTCGTCATGGCTCACCGTGTAGTTCAGCGCGTCGATACGCTTGAAATAGGTGGCGTCCAGCGCGTGCTGGCCACCGACGCGCGGCTGCGGCTCGCCGCCAAGGTAGGACTGGAAAAGCTGTACCACCGGCGCCAGCACCGACATGTACGGCACGCTCAGTTCCCGGCAGCGCTCCTTGAGGCGCTCGCGGATCTCCTTGTCCACCAGCGTGTAGAGCACGATGCCGGGGCTGGCCTCGATCTCGGCCAGCACGCGGTCGAGCTGCTTGGTGGAGCGCACCAGCGGATAAACGTGCTCGATGGGTGAAACGTTAACATATTGGGCGCAGGCTGCGCGTCCCACGTTGATCAGGGTTTCGCCCGTCGAATCCGAAACCAGATGCAGGTGGAAGTAGTTCTGATGCGGGCTGCTCACGGTTTCTCCACCGGTCTGTGGACGGCGTGTGCAGGAAGGCATGCCCTCCGGCCCCATGCAAGCGCAGCACAAGAATCATGGGCATGGGCATCCACAATCCATCCCGTGTGGACGCGGATTCATCCCGGCCTGTGGGCAGATGGGGACGCGCATCCACGCCCAAATGGTTAACGCTTCATTAACCGGCGGTTTTTGGCCTTTTCCCGCCCCTGTGAATCGGGGTGCGCCGCCGTGTCCATTTGTGGATCGGTTGTCGATCGCCGCGCGACTAGTTAATCAACCGTTAAGACACTAACGACTCTCTTTTCTAAGAGATTCTTGTTTGATGAGGGTGTGTGGGCATGAGCGAGCTTAGGGCCAAGCCCTCCCCGTTTCTGAACGTGCTGGACGGCTTCCCGCAGAAGACCCCGCCGCTCTGGATGATGCGTCAGGCCGGCCGCTACCTGCCGGAATATCGCGAGGTGCGCGCCAAGGCGGGCGACTTCCTCACGCTCTGCTACACACCCGAACTCGCCGCCGAGGTGACGTTCCAGCCGATCCGCCGCTTCGGGTTCGATGCGGCCATCATCTTTTCCGACATTCTCGTGGTGCCCCACGCGCTCGGCGTCGACGTGCGCTTCGAAGCGGGCGAGGGACCGCGCCTTGCGCCTGTCACCGACAAGGCCGGGCTCGACAACCTGCGGCGCCTGCTGGATCCGGCCCGCGTGCAGCCGGTCTATGAGGCCATCACCAGGGTCTCGTCGGAACTGCCCCGCGAGACGGCCCTCATCGGCTTCTGCGGCGCGCCCTGGACGGTCGCGACCTATATGATCGCCGGCCAGGGGACGGACGATCAGGCGCCGGCGCGGCTGATGGCCCTGCGGGACCCGGATTTCTTCCAGCAACTGATCGACCGGCTGGTGGATGCTTCCATCCACCACCTGCGGGCTCAGATCGAAGCCGGCTGCGATGTCGTTCAGATTTTCGATACCTGGGCCGGTGTGCTCGATCCCCATTCCTTCGAGCGCTGGTGCGTGCGCCCCCTGCGCCGGATTGTCTCGGCCGTGAAGGCCAGCCACCGCAACGCCCGCATCATCGCTTTCCCGCGAGGAGCGACGCTCGAGGGGCTGGAAAAGATCGCCGCTCTGCCCCTGAACGGCATCAGCGTGGACTGGACGATCGATCGTGAAGCCGCCAAGGCCCGCCTTGGGGATAAGGTCGCCATTCAGGGCAATCTCGACCCCCTGCGGCTGATCGCCGGCGGGCCGCAGCTGGATGAGGAAATCCTCTCGATTCGCAAGGATTTCGACGGCATCCGCCACATCTTCAATCTGGGTCATGGCATCAAGCCGGAGACCCCGATCGCGCATGTGGAAAAGCTTGTGGAAAAGGTGCGGGAAACCCTCTGATCCTCGGGCCGTCGGCGCATATCGACGCGAGGGTGGCGCAGCGGGCATAACGGGGATGGCGCAACCCCTCCCCTTTCGCGGATCAGTGGCCTGTGGCTTCCTCTGAGCGCTCGGGAACGCGGCGGCCCCGCGCTCTCACGGCTGGAACCAGCGCATGTATGAATGGATCAAGGCCCTGCACATCATGGCGGTCATCTCCTGGATGGCTGCGATGCTCTATCTGCCGCGCCTGTTCGTGTATCACGCCGATGCGGAGACCGGGTCCGTGCAGTCCGAGACCTTCAAGGTCATGGAGCGGCGCCTGCTGAAGGGCATCTGCAATCCGGCGATGATCGTCACCTGGCTCGCCGGGATTTATCTCATCTATGAGGGCGGCTGGATCCGCTCCGGCTGGTTGCATGGCAAGCTGGCGCTGGTGCTGCTGCTCTCGGCGTTCCACGGTCTCATTGTGCGCTGGTGGAAGGCGTTCGCCGCCGACAAGAATGTGCACAGCAGCCGTTTCTTCCGCATGGTCAACGAAATCCCGGCCCTGCTGATGGTGGGGATCGTGCTGCTGGTCGTGCTCAAGCCCTTCTGATTGCTTGAAAAGATCGGGCTTGAAGCCGGCAAGATGAGGGGACTTGCGCGAGGCCAGCGTGTTCCTGTATTGTCCTCTTGTTTCCTCAAACGCAGGCAGCGCGCTTTTGTATGTCGGTCACGTCATGAGACCGGCTCAGCGCGACAGGTGAAACCAAAGCTCGCCTGAAGACCTGCGATCTCCTCCCCTCCCTGCTGTCCGAACGTCCCGCGCGCGGAGTTCGCAGCACCATCATAGATTTTGAGGCTTTCCCCTATGCGGGAAGTGAAACTCCAGGACCTCAAGTCCAAGACTCCGGTCGAACTGCTCGCCTTCGCTGAAGAGAACCAGGTCGAGAACGCCAGTACGCTGCGCAAGCAGGAACTGATGTTCGCCATTCTCAAGCAGCTGGCAGCGACCGAGACCGACATCATCGGGACGGGCGTTGTTGAAGTGCTGCAGGACGGCTTCGGCTTCCTGCGTTCGCCCGACGCCAATTATCTCCCCGGCCCCGACGACATTTACGTCTCTCCCTCCCAGATCCGCCGCTTCGGCCTGCGCACCGGCGACACGGTCGAGGGACAGATCCGCAGCCCCAAGGAGGGCGAGCGCTATTTTGCGCTTCTCAAGGTCAATACGATCAATTTCGAAGACCCTGAGAAGACCAAGCATAAGATCAATTTCGACAACCTCACCCCGCTCTATCCCGATGAGCGGCTGAAGCTCGAGGTTGAGGACGCGACCGGGACCAAGAAGGACTTCTCGGCCCGTATCATCGATACGGTGTCGCCCATCGGCAAGGGCCAGCGCGGCCTGATCGTGGCGCCGCCCCGCACCGGCAAGACGGTGCTGCTTCAGAACATCGCCAAGTCCATCACCGCGAATCACCCCGAGTGCTTCCTCATCGTGCTGCTCATCGACGAGCGCCCGGAGGAAGTGACGGACATGCAGCGCTCGGTGAAGGGTGAGGTCATCTCCTCCACCTTCGACGAGCCGGCCTCGCGTCATGTGCAGGTGGCCGAGATGGTGATCGAGAAGGCCAAGCGCCTCGTGGAGCATGGCCGCGACGTGGTCATTCTGCTGGATTCGATCACCCGCCTCGGGCGCGCCTACAACACGGTGGTCCCCTCCTCCGGCAAGGTGCTGACCGGCGGTGTGGACGCCAACGCCCTCCAGCGTCCGAAGCGCTTCTTTGGCGCCGCCCGCAACATCGAGGAAGGCGGATCGCTCACCATCATCGCGACCGCGCTCATCGATACCGGCTCGCGCATGGACGAAGTGATCTTCGAAGAGTTCAAGGGCACGGGTAACTCGGAAGTCATCCTCGACCGCAAGGTGTCCGACAAGCGCGTGTTCCCGGCCATCGACATCACCCGCTCGGGCACCCGCAAGGAGGAACTCCTCGTTCCGGCGGATGTGCTCAAGAAGATGTATGTGCTGCGCCGCATCCTCAATCCCATGGGCACGGTGGATGCCATCGAGTTCCTCATGGACAAGCTGCGGCAGACGAAGACCAATCAGGACTTCTTCGACAGCATGAACACCTGACGGCTGAGGCCTCTTCGCAGGCTTTGCTGCGCAAAAAGAAAGCGCGCCCCGGTCCGCCGGCGGCGCGCTTTTTCGTTCGGCCTCGTGTCGCACGGGCCACGCTGGCGCGATCCCGTCGCGTCAGTCGTCCGCCGCGTCCCGTAGCATGGCTTTAAGACGGTAGAGCGCATCGAGGGCGGCGCGCGGCGTCAGAGCGTCCGGGTCGAGCCGATCCAGTTCCTCCAGCACCGGCTCGGCCGGATGCGGGCCAGCGGGCGCCGCGAGCGTGGGCGCGGGCCGGGCCGCGGCGGCGAAGAGCGGCAGTTCGTCCAGCAGGCGTTGGGCGGGTGAGACGCGCTCGGCCGCTTCCAGTTCGGTCAGCACCGCCTTGGCGCGGGCAATGACCGCCTTGGGCAGGCCGGCGAGCTTGGCCACCTGAATGCCATAGGAGCGATCCGCCGCGCCGGGGATGACCTCATGCAGGAACACCACGTCCCCCTGCCACTCGGTCACCTTCACGGTGGCGTTGGCGAGGCGCTGACAGCGCTGGGTGAGCGCGGTCAGCTCATGGAAGTGGGTCGCGAATAGCGCCCGGCAGCGGTTCACTTCATGCAGATGCTCAAGGCTCGCCCAAGCGATGGACATGCCATCGAAGGTGGAGGTGCCGCGCCCGATCTCGTCGAGGATGACCAGCGAGCGGCGGGTGGCCTGATTAAGGATCGCTGCCGTCTCCACCATCTCCACCATGAAGGTGGAGCGTCCGCGCGCCAGGTCATCGGCGGCACCCACGCGCGAGAACAGCCGGTCCACGACGCCCAGCCGCGCGGCGCGCGCGGGCACGAAGGCGCCGGCCTGCGCCAGCACGGCGATGAGCGCGTTCTGGCGCAGGAAGGTGGACTTACCGGCCATGTTGGGACCGGTGACCAGCCAGATGCGCGCGTCCTGTGCCGTCTCCGGCGGGGACAGATCGCAGTCATTGGCGACGAACGGCCCACCGCCCCGCGCCAGCGCCTGCTCCACCACCGGGTGGCGGCCGCCCGAGATGGCGAAGTCCACCCCTTCCGTCATTTCGGGGCGGACATAGCGTTCATCCACCGCCAGCCGCGCCAGAGCGGTGAGTACGTCCAGCTCCGCCAGCGCTTCCGCAGCTTCCCGGATGGGGCGGGAGGCTTCGATGATGGCTGCGGCAAGGCGGTCGAAGATGGTCTGTTCCAGCGCCAGCGCCCGCTCGCCGGCACTGGCGATGCGGCTTTCGAGATCGCCCAGTTCCACAGACGTGAAGCGCACGGCCCCAGCCATGGTCTGTCGATGGACGAAGGTGGCGTTGAAGGGGGCCTCGCGCAGGCGGTCGGCATTCTGTGCCGTCACTTCGACGAAATAGCCGAGCACGGCGTTGTGCCGGATCTTCAGCGACTTGATGCCGGTCTCGTCCACATAGCGCCGCTCCAGCGCGGCCACGACGCGGCGGCTTTCGTCGCGCAGGGCGCGGGTGGAATCGAGATCGAGATCATAGCCCTGCCGGACAAAGCCGCCGTCCCGCCGGTTGAGCGGCAGTTCGTCGGCAAGCGCTGCGGTGAGTTCCTCCGCCAGCCATGGCTCCACGGCTGCCAGAAGGCGGGCGCAGCGGGCGATGTCGCGCGGCGTCTCCGGTCCGAAGGCGGAGGAGATGGCGAGACCTTCCTTGAGACCCGCCGCGATGGCCCCCAGATCGCGGGGGCTGCCGCGCCCCAGAGAGATGCGCGAGAGCGCGCGGGCAAGGTCCGGCGCGGCGGCGAGGCGCTTGCGCAGAGCTTCGCGCAGCTCGGTCTCTTCCACCAGGAAGCCCACCGCATCATGGCGCGCGCGGATGGCAGCGATGTCCGTGAGGGGTTCAGCAAGGCGCCGGGCCAGCAGACGGGCGCCGGCCGCCGTCACTGTCCGGTCGACCGCCGCCAGCAGCGAGCCGCGCCGCTCGCCGGAGGTGGTACGGATCAGTTCGAGGTTCACCCGCGTGCCCGCGTCGATCAGCATGGAGCCGCCGTCCGCGTCGCGCTGGGGCGGAGCGAGGGCCGGGCGGGCGCCGAGCTGGGTGCGCTCGATATAGGCGACGACGGCAGCGGCGGCGATCAGTTCCGCCCGCGTAAAGCTGCCGAAGGAGTCCGCCGTGGCCACGCCGAAAAAGGCGGCGAGGCGCTTCTCGGCCTGCGGGCCATCAAAGCTCTGCTTGGGCAGGGGCGTGACGGGCGTGGACAGGCCGCGCCAGAAGTCGCGCAGTTCCTCGTCATCATAGACCGCGTCGGAGACGAGGATTTCCGCAGGATCTATGCGGGCAAGGTCTGCCGCCAGCGTGTCGGCGTCGCTTGCGACCACGCGGAAGGAGCCGGTGGAGACATCGGTGAAGGCGAGCGCGTAATCATAGGCGCCCTCCCCGCTCGCGCGGGTGCGGGCGACCGCCAGCAGCACGTTCTCGCGCTTGGCGTCGAGAAGGGAATCCTCGGTGATGGTGCCGGGCGTGACGAGGCGGATGACATCCCGCTTCACCACGCTTTTCGAGCCGCGCTTCTTGGCTTCGGCCGGGTCTTCCAACTGGTCGCAGACCGCCACCCGGTGGCCGAGCGCGATGAGCTTGTGGAGATATTCTTCCGACCGCGTCAGGGGCACGCCGCACATGGGGATGTCTTCGCCCAGATGCTTGCCGCGCTTGGTGAGGACGATGCCGAGCGCCTGCGAGGCGATTTCCGCGTCCTCGAAGAACAGCTCGTAGAAATCGCCCATGCGGTAGAACAGCAGGCTGCCCGGATTGGCGGCCTTGATCTCCACATACTGCGCCATCATCGGCGAGACGCGGTTCGCGTCCTTGTCCGCCTTGGCGGTGCGGTCGATTCCGGCGGGCGCGGCAAGTTCGTCTTCGGCCGCGTCGGCTTCGGCGCGGGCGGGCATCGCGGTGTCGTCCATCATGGCCTAGAGGCTAAAGCCGGAAGCCCGGCGAGGGAATCGATTGTGTGCCGCAATCCCCCGTCCCGTCGGGGATCAGAAGACCTGCCGCAGCAGGGCATAGAGCACACCGGAAAGCAGGATGGCCACGGGCAGAGTCAGCACCCAGGCAAGCGCGAGGTTGCGGACGGTGCCCCACTGTAGGCCGGAGCGGTTCGCCGCCATGGTCCCAGCGACGCCGGACGACAGCACGTGGGTCGTGGAAACCGGCAGCCCGAAGGCATCGGCGGCCAGAATGGTGCCCATGGCCACGGTCTCAGCCGCGCCACCCTGCGCATAAGTGAGATGGGATTTGCCGATGCGCGAGCCCACCGTCACCACGATGCGCTTCCAGCCGACCATGGTGCCGAGCCCGAGCGCGATCGCCACGGCCACCTTGACCCAGAGAGGAATGAATTTCGTGGCCTGATCGAGAGCCCGCTTGAAGGCGACGAGGGTCGACCGCGTGCTTGGCGTGATGGTGGCGTCCGGCTGGCGCAGCAAGAGGCGGATGGTCTCCGAAGCGAGATACATGTCGTTGCGCATGTTGCTCACCGCTGCGGCGGGCACTTGCGCAAGGCTCGCGTGGCGGGCGACGGCCTCGCCGATCTCATCCGTGATCCGGGCCAGCGCCGGCAGCGTGTCGGCTGTCCGGCGACGATCGCGCACATAGTCGCTCAGGATCCTGCGCGGGTCCGAAATCCGGACACCGGGCGGCACGATCTGCGTCAGCACCTGAGCCGTCTCACGGGACAGTGCACGGAACCGGGCCACGTCGACCGGGTCCACCGCCCGGTTCAGCGCATAAGTGGTTGGTACGATGCCAATGAGGATGAGCATGATGAGGCCCATCCCCTTCTGACCGTCGTTGGAGCCGTGGGCGAAGGAGACACCCGTGCAGGTGAGCACCAGAAGGCCGCGGATCCACCAGGGCGGGGCGGTCCCAGGTTTGGGTTCGCGATAGAGTTCCGGCTGCTTGATCAGCCCCTTGAGAGACAGCAGCAGCAGCCCTGCGCCAATAAAGCCGACAACGGGAGACAGGAGAAGAGCATAGCCGACGCTGGAGGCCTGCTCCCAGTCCACGCCGGAAAAGCCGTTGCGATCCTGCAGCAGCTGGTTGGCGATGCCGACACCGACGATGGAGCCGATCAGCGTGTGCGAGGAGGAGGCCGGCAGGCCCAGGAACCACGTGCCGAGGTTCCAGATGATGGCCGCGAGCAGCAGGGCGAAGACCATGGCGAGGCCGGCGCCGGAACCCACATGGAGGATCAGTTCCACCGGCAGCAGGGAGACAACGCTGAAGGCGACCGTGCCAGTGGAAACGAGCACGCCAATGAAATTCCAGATACCCGACCACATGACGGCGAAGTGCGGCGGCAGGGAGTGGGTGTAGATCACGGTGGCGACCGCATTGGCCGTATCGTGAAAGCCGTTCACGAACTCGAAGCCGAGCGCGATCACGAGCGCCAGCGCCAGCAGCAGGAAGGGAGCGAGTGTCAGGGAGCCGGGCGCTGCCTGCTGCACATCGCTCCAGATCGACCAGAAGACATAAGCGAGGCCGCCAAACAGGGCCGCGAAGAAGAGCGCGATGTCGCGCGGCCGGGGGGCGCGATCAAGCGCCACTTGCGCCGTCCGTAAAGGGGCGGCGGTCGGGTGTGGCACGGTTCGGCTCAAGATCCTCTCCGGGAGCGCTCATCGGGTCCTTGGGCGCACCGGGCCGAAGGCGGAGATCATCCGCGACACGGGCAGCCGGTAGCGTTGTTTTGCCGTCTTCATAAGACAAAAGCGCGAAAACAACACCCGCAAGATGTCGCGCAACACTCTTCATGCGCCGGGAAGATCACCAACCCGGCGCGCTATTCGACGCCCAGTCTCCGGCAGAGCTGGTCCAACTGCTCAAGATCAGTATAGCGGATGCGCAGCTCGCCCGCTTCACCCTTGCTCTGGAGCTGGACGGCGAGGCCGAGCACATCACCCAGCCGTTTTTCCAGCGCCTTGGTGTCGGCGTCCTTCTGCGGCGGCGCGCCGGCCTTCTCGGTGAGCGCCTTCTTGGTCTTGGTCAGGGCTTCGACATCGCGCACGGAGAGCCGCTTTTCCACCACGGCGCGCACCAGCCGCTCCGGGTCGTCATGCGCCAGCAGCGCGCGGGCGTGGCCAGCGGAAAGGCGACCGTCCGCCAGATAGGCCTTCACGCTCTCCGGCAGTTTCAGCAGGCGGATGGTGTTGGCGATGTGCGGACGGCTCTTGCCGATGACCTTGGCGAGGTCGCCCTGCGTGTACTCGAACTGCGCCATGAGGGCTTCATAGCCCTGGGCCTCTTCCAGCGCGTTCAGGTCCGAGCGCTGGACGTTCTCGATGATGGCGATCTCCAGCGCCTCGCGGTCGTTGAGCTCGACCACCACCACCGGCACTTCGTGCAGGCTGGCGCGCTGGGCCGCCCGCCAGCGGCGCTCGCCGGCAACGATCTCGAAACGGTCCGTTCCCATGGGCCGCACGACGATGGGCTGGATGATGCCCTTCTCGCGGATGGAGGCGGCGAGCTCGTCGAGCCCCTCTTCCACGAAGGTCCGGCGGGGATTGCGGGCGCTCGGCTGCACCTGCTCGATGGGCAGCTTGCGCGTGCCGCCCGCCTTGGGCGCGGGCGCATTGGCGCGGCTGGGCGCATCCGCCTCGCCCATGTCGCCGATGAGAGCCGCGAGCCCACGGCCCAGACGCGAGCGACCTTCTTCCGCCATCGGTTCCTCGTTCCTTCACAGCGGCGGACAGCCGAGGCTGCCCGCATCCCGTTCCGATTTCAGGCGGCCGCGCGGGCCGCGCGCTCGCGCTGGATCACTTCCGACGCAAGCCGCAGATAGGCCTGCGAGCCCGCGCACTTTAGATCGTAAAGCAGCACCGGCTTGCCATAGGACGGTGCCTCGGACACGCGCACGTTGCGCGGGATCACCGTCTCATAGACCTTCTCGCCCATGAACTGGCGCACATCCTCCACCACCTGATCGGAGAGGTTGTTGCGCGCATCATACATGGTGAGCACGATGCCGTGGATGGAGAGGCCGGGATTGAGGCCCGTGCGCACCTGCTCCACCGTCTTCAGCAATTGGGAGAGACCCTCCAGCGCGAAGAACTCGCACTGAAGCGGCACCACGATGGCGTGGGCCGCCGCCATGGCATTCACCGTGATGAGCGAGAGTGACGGTGGGCAATCGATCAGCACATACGTGAACTGCACCCCCTCGCCGTTCGCAGCGAGCACCTTGAGCGCGTTTCGGAGCCGAAAGGCGCGATCACGCTCGCTGGCGATCTCGAGCTCCAGACCGGAGAGGTCCAGCGTCGAGGGCGCCACATAAAGCTGTGGCACGCCGGTTTCCTGGATCGCCTCCCGAAGCGTCGCCTCATTGCTGAGGACGTCATAGGTGGACAGCTTGCGTGCACGCCGGTCGATGCCGAGACCGGTGGAGGCATTGCCCTGCGGGTCGAGGTCGATCACCAGCACGGTCTCGCCGATGGCGGCGAGCGCGGTGCCGAGATTGATGGCGGTGGTCGTCTTGCCCACCCCACCCTTCTGGTTGGCGAGGGCGAGGATGCGCGGTACGGGCCCGCCGGAGAGCGGGGCGCGCACGAAGGGATCTTCGGCGACGGTCATGGGGTTTTCCCCTTCGCGGTCCGCGGGCGGGCGGAGGCCGCGCCGGCGGTGGATGGTTGGCCACCGGAAAGGGAGCCGGCGGAAGGTGCCGCCCGCTCCGCGCGCGTGATCGCCAGGATGCGTCCGTAGGGATCCGCGACACTGCGGTGGAGGTTGAGATCGAGTGTCCAGCCTTTGCGGGCGTCGGTCAATTCGCGTTCCCAGTCGCGGCCCTTCGGGAACACGCCCAATGCGCCAGCCTGAAGGAAAGGCTCGGTAAGGTCGAGCAGCTTCGGCAACGGCGCCAGTGCGCGGGCGGACACCACCTGCGTTCCAGCTGCAAGTCGTTGGGAAGCCTGCTCAATCCGCTCTGGAACGATGCGCGTGGGAAGCGCGGCGGCGCGGCTCGCTTCCCGCAGGAAGGCGGCTTTGCGGGTGTCGCTTTCCACGAGCGTCACCTGCGCGCCCTCGCGCTCCGCAAACACCGCTGCGACCACGAGACCCGGAAATCCGCCACCCGATCCGAGATCGGCCCAGTTGAGAAAGGTCTCCGGCACAAGCGATACGAGCTGGAGAGAGTCGGCGATATGGCGGTGCCAAAGGTCTGGCAGCGTGTTGGGCGCCACAAGGTTAATGGTCTTCTGCCAACGGGTTAGCTGCTCGGCGATGGTGTCGAGCCGAGCCAGTGTTTCACGTGAAACGAGCGCTGCCACCTGACTGCGTCCGCCATCGAGAGCCGAAGATCTGTCTGCTTTCGCCACTGCTCTTCCCGTTGCTGAACAGTCCCTCATCACCGATGACGGGTCTAACTGGCCGAATAGGCGCTGGGATGAAGCCATCCCCAATATTCACATCGCGCAGCGCTGAACTCTCAGCCGGTGCGGCTGCGTCTGACAGGTCGGTCCTATCGCTGAAGGTGGAGTATGCCGCCCCGGCTCCAGAACCGCTAATGCGATTCGCTCCTTTGGTGGAGTCGACTCAGGCGGTCCGGACCTCGTCCTTTTTCGAACCCGTGCGACGGGCATAGGTGACGAGCAGTGCCAGCGCGGCCGGCGTCATCCCCTCCATGCGCCCGGCCTGCCCGATGGTACGGGGGCGGACGCGAGTGAGCTTCGCCTTCAACTCATTGGAGAGGCCCGGCAGGCCGTCATAACCCAGCTCGTCCGGCAGAACGAGATCTTCGTCCCGGCGCAGGGTGGCGATATCCGCTGCCTGACGGTCGAGATAGACGGCGTATTTCGCGTCGATCTCCAACTGGGCGCCGATGGCAGGCTCCAGCGCTCCGAACTCCGGCCAGATGCCGGCCAGCGTCTCCAGCGTGATATCCGGATAGGCCAGCAGATCGAAGGCGCTGCGCCGCTGCCCGTCCTTGTTAAGGGCGAGACCGTGCTTCGCGGCTTCATTGGGCGTGATGTTCAGAGTTCGCGCCCGCTCCCGCGCCGCATCCAGAGCCGCCATGCGGCGGCCGAAGATAGCGGCGCGTTCTGCGCCGACGAGGCCGAGATCGAGACCTCGCTGCGTCAGCCGCTGGTCTGCATTGTCGGCACGCAGGGTGAGTCGATATTCGGCCCGCGAGGTGAACATGCGATAGGGCTCGCTCACGCCGCGGGTCACGAGGTCGTCCACCATCACGCCGATATAGCCCTCGGCCCGGTCGATGACGACGCCCTCCCCTCCCCCGGCGTGGCGGGCAGCATTCAGCCCCGCGAGCAGGCCCTGTGCGGCGGCTTCCTCATAACCCGTGGTGCCGTTGATCTGGCCGGCCAGGAACAGGCCGGGCGCCCGCTTGGCCTCCAGTGTCGGCTCCAGTTCGCGGGGGTCCACATGGTCATATTCGATGGCGTAGCCGGGGCGGGACATCACCACCCGCTCCAACCCTGGAATGGTGGCCAGAACGGCAAGTTGCACATCCTCGGGCAGCGAGGTGGAGATTCCGTTCGGATAAACGGTAGGGTCGTCCAGCCCTTCCGGCTCCAGGAAGATCTGGTGTCCGTCGCGATCGCCGAAGCGCACCACCTTGTCCTCGATGGAGGGGCAGTAGCGCGGGCCCGTGCTCTCGATGCGGCCGGAGTACATAGCCGACCGAGAGAGGTTGGCGCGGATCACATCGTGTGTCGCCTGCGTGGTGCGGGTGATGCCGCACGACACCTGCGGATTGGGCAAGACGGTTGTGAGGGCGGAGAAGGGCTCGGGGTCGTCGTCGCCCGGCTGCATCTCAAGGCTGGCCCAATCAATGGTCCGCCCATCGAGGCGCGGCGGCGTGCCGGTCTTGAGACGCCCGAGGGTGAGGCCCAGAAGTGCTAGCGTGCCCGAGAGCCCGCGGGCCGGCGCCTCGCCAATGCGCCCCGCCGGGATCTGCACCTCGCCCATATGGATCAGGCCATTGAGAAACGTGCCTGTGGTGAGCACCACGGCGCCGCAGCCAAAGGTGCGACTGTCCGTCAGGGCGAGGCCGGTGATGCGGCCTTCGGTGACGAGAAGGTCGTCCGCCTCCCCTTCCACGATCTCGAGATTCGGCTGTTCGGCGAGCGCGGCCTGCATGGCGCGGGCATAAAGCTTGCGGTCCGCCTGCGCGCGGGGGCCACGCACGGCCGGGCCCTTGCGACGGTTGAGCAGGCGGAACTGGATGCCGCCCTGATCCGCCACGCGTCCCATGAGACCATCCAGGGCATCGATCTCGCGCACCAGATGCCCCTTGCCGAGCCCGCCGATGGCCGGGTTGCAGGACATGGCGCCGATGGTGTCGGCGCGGTGGGTGACAAGAGCCGTGCGTGCGCCAAGCCGCGCCGCTGCCGCTGCCGCTTCGCAACCGGCATGGCCGCCACCCACCACCATCACATCGAACGCTTTGCTCATGATCGTCTGCCTGACGCGCTCACGCGCGAGTATCTCGCCGGGCTCTGGAGGCCGCGCGGCTTTGGCCGCCTAGGAACGGCAGTTTCCCGGTGCGGTCAAGGTGGACGAAATGCAGAGGTGCCGTGCGGCGTGTTTCACGTGAAACACATTTCGGCCGAAAGCGCCGGCCCTCCGCTGTTGTTTCACGTGAAACAAGGGTCACTTTCCGATGCAGAACGTGCGGAAGAGGGAATCCAGAACGTCCTCCACATCCACCCGCCCGACCACCTGATCAAGAGCGCGGGCTGCGAGACGCAGGTGCTCGGCCATGAGGTCTTCGTCGTGGGTCTGGATCGCGAGGGCAGCGTCGAGTTCGTAGAGCGCGTCGGAGAGGGCGTGGCGCTGCCGCTCTCGCGTCACCAACGCTGGCTCGCCTCCACCCATCTCGCCGAGGCGGCGCTCCATCTCGGCGACGAGGGTGTTTATGCCGGCGCCCGTCTGAGCAGAGATGACGATTTCATCGTCCTCCCCTTCTGCACCGGTCACATCCGCCTTGGTGCGCACGCGCAGCGGCGCTGGCATGTCGGCGGGCGGCGCCGTGCCATCATCGGACAGCCAGAGGACGAGATCGGAACCCTCGGCGCGGGCGCGGGCGCGGCGGACGCCCTCCGCCTCAACCAGATCGTCGGTCTCCCGCAGGCCGGCCGTGTCCACCAGCGTGACCGCCTGCCCGGCAAGATGCAGATGCACCTCCAGCACGTCGCGCGTGGTGCCGGGCACGGGCGAAACGATGGCCGCCTCCCGCCCCGCCAGGCGGTTCAGCAAGGTGGACTTGCCCGCATTGGGTGGCCCGGCGATGGCGATGATGAAGCCGTCGCGCACCCGCTCGCCGCGATCCGCATCCGTGAGTGCGGCCGTAAGCTCCGTGCACAGCGCCGCAGCTTCGGCACGCGCGGGGCCGGTGAGGTCATCCGGCACATCTCCCTCGTCCGAGAAGTCGATGGTTGCTTCCACCAGCGCGAGCGCGCGGATAAGGCGCTCGCGCCAGCCCGCCACGGCGCGGGACAGGGCGCCGGAGGACTGGGCCAGAGCCTGCCGGCGCTGGGCCTCGCTCTCCGCCACGATGAGGTCGGCGAGCCCCTCCACTTCGGCGAGGTCCATCTTGCCATTGGCATGGGCGCGGCGGGTGAACTCGCCGGCGGCCGCGGGCCGGAACCCCGGCAGCTTCACCAGCGTTCGCAGAACGGCAGTCACGACGGCAGGCCCGCCATGCAGGTGCAGTTCCAGCGTGTCCTCGCCGGTGGCGCTGCGCGGGCCCGGGAAGAAGAGGATGAGACCTCGGTCGAGCAGGTCGCCGGTGCCAGGTTCGCGCAGGGCCACATAGCGGGCAACACGGGGCGGCGGCACCAGGCCGGCCAAGGCGAGACCCGCTTCCCGCGCGCGAGGCCCGGAAGCGCGCACGACCGCAACGCCCGAGGGCACGCGTCCGCTGGACAGGGCGAAGATGGTGTCCGATGAACGCGTCATCGCGAATGCCTCACCTTTGAGATCGACAGAACGGAGCCGGATGATGAGCGAAAACCGCCTCGGGGCCGAGACCAGCCCCTACCTGCTCCAGCATAAGGACAATCCGGTCCATTGGTGGCCCTGGGGACCGGAAGCGTTGGCGGAGGCCAAGCGCAGCGGTCGCCCTGTGCTGCTCTCCGTCGGCTACGCCGCGTGCCACTGGTGCCATGTCATGGCCCACGAGAGCTTCGAGGATGCCGAGACGGCGGACCTCATGAACGCTCTGTTCGTGAACATCAAGGTGGATCGGGAGGAGCGGCCCGACGTCGACCAGATCTACATGAACGCGCTGCATGAACTGGGCGAGCAGGGCGGCTGGCCGCTGACCATGTTTCTCGATGCGGACGGCGCGCCCTTCTGGGGCGGCACCTATTTCCCGAAGACCGCAAGCTACGGCCGGCCCGGATTCAAGGATGTGCTGTGGCAGGTCTCGCAGGCTTATCGCGAGACGCCGGAGAAGGTCGCGCACAATACCGATGCCATCCTCTCCCGCCTCGCGGCGGCGGCGAAGCCGGCAGGCGGCGTCGCCCTGACGCTCGCGGATCTCGACAAGGCGGCGCAGCAGATCGCGGCCCTGTTCGATCGCGCCCATGGCGGTCTGCGTGGCGCGCCCAAGTTTCCCCAGGCCGGACTGCTGGAGCTGCTGTGGCGGGCGGGAGACCGCACGGGGGATCCGCAGCTCAAGGCGGTCGCGGCCTTCACGCTCAACCGCATGTGCGAGGGCGGCATCTATGACCATGTGGGCGGCGGCTTCTCGCGCTACAGCGTCGATGAGCGTTGGCTCGTGCCACATTTCGAGAAGATGCTCTATGACAATGCGCAACTTCTGGAACTGCTCGCCCTCGCCTATCAGGAGACGGGCGACGAACTCTTCCTCCTGCGGGCCCGCGAGACCGTGAGTTGGCTGAAGCGGGAGATGGTGACGGCCGACGGCGCCTTTGCCGCCAGCCTCGATGCCGACAGCGAAGGCCATGAGGGCAAGTTCTATGTCTGGACGGCGGACGAGATCGTCGCCGTACTTGGCAAGGAGGATGCCGCCGAATTCGCCGCTTTCTATGACGTGACGGACGAGGGTAATTGGGAAGGCCAAACCATTCTCAATCGCACCAGCTTCGGCGATGTGAGCATGGTGGAGGAAGCCCGCCTCCGGCCCATGAAGGAGAAGCTGCTGGCGGCCCGCGCACAGCGGGTGCGGCCGGGCCTCGACGACAAGGTGTTGGCGGACTGGAATGGCCTGATGATCGCCGCCCTCGCCCGCGCCGGTGCGCTGCTCGACGAGCCGGAATGGGTCGATCTTGCCGCAACGGCCTTCGACGCGGTGGTGCGCCTGATGGTGAAGGACGGCCGCCTTGGCCATTCCTATCGGGAGGGGCGTCTCGTGCTGCCCGGTCTGGCGTCGGACCTTGCCGCCATGGCCCGTGCTGGCATTGCGCTGCATGAGGCAACGGGGGATGAGGCGCCGCTCGCTTATGCGGAGGATTTCCTGAACCGGCTGGAGGCGGACTATCTCGATCCGCAGTCGGGCGCCTATTTCCTCACTGCCGCCGATGCGCCGGGCCTCGTGATGCGACCGCTCTCGTCGCTCGACGAGGCACTGCCCAACTACAATTCGGTGGCAGCGGATGCCCTCATCCGCCTCGCCGCGCTCACGGGGCAGGACGATCTGCGCGCGCGGGCCGATCGGCTCATCGGTGCGCTCACGGGCGCTGCGGCGCAGAATCCCCTCGCCCACCCGAGCCTCCTCAATGCGCTCGACACCCGCCTGCGTCTAGCGGAGATCGTGGCAGTCGGAGCGCGGCGCGAAGCGTTCGCGACCGCCGCGCTCCGACTGCCCTTCCTGACGCGGGTGGTGGCCCGCGCTGCCGATGGGGCCGCCCTGAGAAAGGGCAGCCTGACCCGCGCCCAAGCGCAGAGTGCGCCGCCGGACGGCGCGGCATTCATCTGCGTGGCGGAGCGCTGCTCCCTTCCCGTGACGAATCCTGACGATCTTGTGGGTGCCGTGCGGGATTTCGCGCGCTGATCTAAAAACGACTGCGCCGCGGTGCAGCGAAAAACGGAACGCCCGCCAGATGCCCTAGCAAGGCTGCTGGCGGGCGTTTGGTTTCCGATAGAGAAACTATCGTCCCACCATAAGAATTGCCGCTACGGGCGATTTATGGGGTTCGATTTTTCAGAGGTGTCCGGCGGCATTTTGCATCTATAGGTTGCTTTTATCGCTGGCGATCTGTTCAGGACGCCTTGCTCACGCCATCAGCCCACTCGGCGGCCACAACCTCGAAGATGCCGGCGACGGCGACGGCGCCCGGGTCGGGCAGGCCAGTGAGATCCTGCGACGAGAGATAGGCGGCCCGCCCCGCTCTCGCCTTCGCCATGCCGGCGGTGGCGTCTGATCCGGCGCGTGCCGCGCGGGCGGCTGCGGCAATACCCTCCGATCCGAGCGCGTGCAGGCCCGGTTCTAACGCGTCCACCAGCGTGCGCGCGCCGGGTGTCGCTCCGCCATAGAAGGTGACGCGCTCCAGCCCGGCCCGCAGCGCCGTGGGCACATCGCGGCCCTCCCCCAGCGCCGTGGCGGCGGCGGTGAAGAAGATGGACATCAGGACGCCGCTGGAGCCGCCCATGTCGGTGCCGAGGATGTGGCCGATCTCCGCGAAGGTGGCCGGAATGTCCGCCTGTGGCAGATGCGGAATGCGGGCAGAGACGGCGCGTGCGGCGGTGGCGAAGGTGGTGCCGGTGTCGCCGTCGCCGATGCGGGCATCGAGCCGGTTCAACTCCGCTTCCTGTGCGGCGAGATGGGCGCAGACGGCGCCGAGGACGCGTTCCACCGTGGCATTGCTGCTGGCGCTCGCGGCCTGTGCGTCGTCCGCTCCCTTCGGCGCTGGCAGAACAACGATGTCATGCGTCTCCACGGGCTCGACCCATGAGGTCGGCTCCACCGGCGCGCGCAGGGCCGCCTCGCGTCCAGCATCGAGCTTGATGAGCGAGAGCGAAAAGCCGTTCATATTCAGCGCAGTCATGAGGGCGCGGGGGCCGATGACTAGCTTCACGTGATGGGCGAGGGGAGAGGTGAGGACCGCATCAGCAATGAGGCTCATCTCCAGTGGCGGCACGGCCCCGAGATTATTGATCAGCAGCGCATGGGGCGCGGCGACATCGAGGCGGGCGGCCAGCCGCTCGGTCATGGTGGCGATCAGCGCATCGGCGGACTGGACCGCGATGCGCTCGACGCCCGGCTCGCCATGGATGCCGAGCCCGAGTTCCGCTTCTGCTTCGCCCAGCCGCTCTTCATGGGCCTGGCCGGGGATGGAGCAGGTGGAGAGCGACATGCCCAGCGAAACGATGTCTCGTGCCGCCGCCTGCGCGGTGGCAGTCACTTCGGCGAGGCTCGCGCCGCTCTCGGCCGCATGGCCGGCGATCTTGTGCACGAACAGCGTGCCGGCGACGCCCCGGGGCTGGGCGATGTCTGGCAAAGCGATGTCGTCACCGACGATCACCATTTCCACCTTGAAGCCCTCGACCCGGGCTTTCTCTGCCGCGAGGCCGAAATTGAGCCGGTCACCGGTGTAATTCTTCACCACCAGCAGGCACCCGGGCGTGCCGGTGACGGCGCGGATGGCGGTGAGCACCGCTTCCACGCTCGGGGAGGCAAAGATCTCGCCGGACACTGCGGCGGTGAGCATGCCCCGGCCGACGAAGCCGGCATGGGAGGGCTCGTGGCCCGCCCCGCCGCCGGAGATGACCGCGACCTTCGCCTTGTCCCAGTCGGCACGGACGATCACCTTGATGCCGGGATAGGCATCCAGCCGGGCCAGCTTGCCCGGCGCGGCGGTGCGCAGGAGGCCGTCGAGCGCCTCGGTGACGATGCTCTCGCGGCGATTGAAGAAATGCTTCATGGGCGTGTCCTCGGGGGCTTTTGCATCGGCACCGCGTGAGGCGGGGTCGGCTTGCGCATCGGTCCAGCGACGCTTGGGAAAGCGCTGGCGGCACAAGCGTTTGGAGTAAACCCTTCGGCACGGAGAGGGGCAAGTGCTGCGCGTTGCTGCGACGCAGCATTGCGCAGCATGGACTGGCTTGCAGCCGCGAGAGGGTCGCGCGTGGGCTGTTCGAAGGACAAGCGTCGAGGTGATGTGCGGCGCGGCAGAGCGGAGGAGCGCGATCAGAAGTCCCGGCGCATCACGAGGGCGTCGGTGCTCCCGTCCGGCCCCTCGTAATAGCCCTTGCGCCGGCCCACCTCGCCATAGCCGGAGCGGCGATAAAGGGCGATGGCCGGCGCATTCCCCGCTTCCACCTCCAGAAAGGAGGCAGTGACGCCGCGCGCGGCGAGCCGCCCGAGATGGTGCCCGAGCAGCCGGGCGCCGAGGCCCCTGCCCCGGCTCGCGCGATCCATGACGATCGAGAGGATTTCCGATTCCGGCGGCACGGCGTGAGAGAGCACGAAGCCGAGCAGGCGTCCGCCTGGACCCGCCGTCACCACATGCCCGACCCCGGCCCGTTCGGACAGCAGCCGCTCGAACTCCTGCCCCGACCAGCCGCGATGGAAGGCGGTGGCGTGCAGCCGCGCGAGATCCGCCGCATCCGCGAGGGTGGCGTCGCGGATATCCGGCTCGGGCGTGGAAAAGAAGCGGGAGACGAGGCTCATCGCCGGGCGATGCGGGCCGCGTCCTGCGGCTTGGCATCGGGCGGGCGCAGATAGAGCGGCCGCGGTTCCGCACGGGCGGGATCGGCAACGGCGCCAAGCCGCGCCACCCACGCGACGTCGGGCGCCACCTGCGTCTCCACGACCGTGGGCAATTCTTCCTTAGGCGGCCACAGCTCCGCCACCAGCGCCGCGCCCGAGCCCACCAGCCGCACGGGGCCGATGGCGACGGAGCGGGCCGCATCCTTCACCGCCGCGATGCGCGGGGCAATGAGCGTGCGGCCACCGGCGCCGAACATCTGCATATAGACGTGGCCATGCCGGGCATCGATGGCCGAGACCACGGGCAGCGTGTCGTCGAGCGCGAGATACGGCGCGGCCAGCGCCGACAGCGTGGTCACGCCCACCACAGGACAGCCCGCCACGAGACCGAAGCCGCGCGCGGCGGAAAGGCCGACGCGCAGGCCGGTGAAGCTGCCCGGCCCCACGGTGACCGCCACGCGCCAGAGCGCGCGGAAATCCACCTGCGCGTCGCGCATCACCTGTTCGACGATGGGGATAAGCGCCTCCGCATGGCCGCGCTCCATGAGCAGCGAGTCGCCGGCGACGATGGCATCAGCCTCGACGTCGAGCACGGCGACCGAACAGGCGGCCAAGGCAGTATCAAGCGCAAGTACGAACATGGATCGTGGACGGGCTCCCCGCAGCCACGATTGACCGAAACCGGCGCTGACGGAAGGGGATCGGAGGCGAACCCCCGCAAAAGCTGTGAAAGGGAGGCCCTGCCCGAGGTGGTATCTCGGGCAGGTGAAGCCGCGACGCGCGTGCGGCTCAGACCGGGCGCACCTCGTTCACCTCGGGCACGAAGTGGCGCAGCAGGTTCTCGATGCCGTTCTTCAGCGTCGCCGTCGAGGACGGACAGCCGGAGCACGAGCCCTTCATGTTGAGATAGACCACGCCCTCGCGGAAGCCGCGGAAGGTGATGTCGCCGCCATCGGCGGCCACCGCCGGACGCACGCGGGTTTCGATCAGTTCCTTGATGGTGCCGACGATCTCCTCGTCCGCCTCATTGAAGAACTCCTCGCCATCCTCCTGATCGGCCGCGACGCCGTCCGCGAGGACGGGCGCGCCGGACATGAAGTGCTCCATGATGGCGCCGAGGATGGCGGGCTTCATGTGCGCCCAGTCGCCGTCGGTCTTGGTCACTGTGACGAAATCCGAGCCGAGGAACACGCCGCCAACGCCCTTCACCTCGAACAGGCGCTGGACGAGCGGGGAGCGGCCGGCTTCTGCCGGCGAGCGGGCTTCGAGCGTGCCGTCACCAAGCACGGTGCGGCCGGGGAGGAACTTGAGGGTCGCCGGATTCGGCGTCGCCTCGGTCTGGATGAACATGGGCGCTGTCCCTGAGCAATGTGTGGCGCGGCTTTCCGCCGCGCGCGTCGCGCTCAACATAAGCATCAACGCCCGTTCCCGAAAGGCCCGTCCCATGCGGGGACAAGCAGGAACGCGCCGCGAACGAACCGGCACCGAATCGCTGACCCGGCCGGGCTTGTCCATTTTAGGTGACGGGCATTATAGGATAATGGACAACGGGAGAGGGCGATGGACATTCGCGACGCCACGGCCGCCGACATCGACAGCATTCTCGCCATCTATAACGATGCGGTGGCGCACACGACCGCGATCTGGAACGAGACGCTGGTGGACCGCGAGAACCGCCTCGCCTGGCTCACGGCGCGGACCGAGGCGGGCTATCCCGTGCTGGTGGCGGTGGACAGCGCGGGCGCCGTGCTCGGCTATGCCAGCTTCGGCGACTGGCGGGCGTTCGATGGCTACCGTCACACGGTGGAGCATTCCGTCTATGTGCGCGCGGACGCCCGGGGTGGCGGCATCGGCCGTGCGCTCATGGAGGCGCTGATCGCCCGCGCCCGCGCGCTTGGCAAGCATGTGATGGTGGCGGGCATCGACGCCGAGAACGCGGCCTCCCTGAAGCTGCACGCGGCGCTGGGCTTCAAGGCCGTGGGCCATCTGCCGGAAGTGGGCGTGAAGTTCGGCCGCTGGCTGGACCTTGCCTTCCTCCAGCTCATCCTTGATCCGCCGGGAATGCCGGCCCGCTGATGCGTCCCGGAACGGGACAGGAGGCGCCGCGCACGGGGCGAAAGGGAGAACACAGGGCGTCCGAATCGCGTCACGGGCGATGTTCGCGCTTCGCCCCTGCCCTTGCGCGAACCACCGCCCGTTCCCACGTCTTCGGCGTGGCCGCACATGGCGGCCCGGACAAGGAGACTTGGTACCCATGAACTACATGCGCACGGCCGTCCTTCTGGCGGGGCTGACCGCGCTCTTCATGGTGGTGGGCTTCGCCATCGGCGGCAAGGGCGGCATGATGGTCGCGCTGCTGGTCGCCGCCGGCATGAACCTCTTCAGCTATTGGTATGCCGACAAGATGGTGCTCGGCATGTACGGCGCGCGCGAGGTGGACATGCGCACCGCGCCGGAGTTCGTCTCCATGGTGGCGGAGCTGGCGCGCCGGGCCGAACTGCCCATGCCCAAGGTCTATATCATCGACAATCCGCAGCCGAACGCCTTCGCCACCGGCCGCAATCCGCAGAATGCGGCGGTGGCCGCCACCACGGGCCTGTTGCAGACACTGAACCCGGACGAGGTGGCGGGCGTGATGGCGCACGAACTGGCGCATGTGAAGCATCACGACACGCTCACCATGACCATTACCGCCAGCATCGCCGGCGCCATCTCCATGCTGGCGAACTTCGGCCTGTTCTTCGGCGGCGGCAATCGCGAGAGCAACAATCCCTTCGGCGGCATCTCCGCCATCCTCATGGCCATCCTCGCGCCCATCGCGGCCATGGTGGTGCAGATGGCGATTTCCCGCTCGCGGGAATATGAGGCGGACCGGGGCGGCGCGGAAATCTGCGGCCAGCCGCTGGCGCTGGCCTCCGCGCTCGCCAAGATCGCGGGCGGCGCCCATGCCGTACCTAACTATGCGGCGGAGGCGAACCCCGCCACCGCGCACATGTTCATCATCAACCCGCTCTCCGGGGCGCGGATGGACAATCTCTTCTCCACTCACCCCAACACCGAAAACCGCATCGCGGCGCTCGAGGATCTGGCCCGGCAGATGGGCGGCTATCGCCCGGCGCTGGCCACGGCTGCCCCGGCACGGGGACCGTGGGGCGGCAATACTGGTGGCACCCGGCGCGGCCCCTGGGGCTGAGGCTCAGGCAAGCTCGGAAACGGTGAGGCAGCTCCCCGGCCCGTAATGCAGCGTGTTGCGGGCGAAATAGGGCGGGCCGGGCATGTCGAACTGCACATAGCCATCGCTGACATTGCTGCGCACCAGATCGAGCCGGCTGCCGATATCGAGGCGCAGCCGGTCCCCTGGCTCCAGCCGCGTCGGCGCGGGCGTGAGGCTGAAGGCGACCTCCACCGGCGTGCCCGGCACCAGCGGTTCCCGCACGGAGGTGTCGTGGACGATCTCGCAGCGCGTGTCGCGGGCGGGGTCTCGCCGCCGCCGGGCGGCGCTCATGGCCCCCAGCGAGAGCAGATGGAAGCGCCCGTCCCTGTCCACGCGGCCGAGGCGGGCGACGAGCGAGGTGTCGATCTCGTTGGAGCTGATGGTGAGGTGCAGCGACACCGGCCCGGCGAGCGTCAGGGGCTGCGTCACCGCCCGCTCGAAGGTGAGAAGCGGGTTTGCCACCTCGTCGAACCCGCCCAGCACCGGCAGGCCAAGGGGCACGGCTGCCCAGCGGTTCTCCCCCTCCCCCGGTTCATCGCTCAGGCGGTGGGTCGCCGCATCCGCCCCGCCGGAGGCGAGATGGAAGCGGCGCTCCCGCGCCTCCGGCACCGGGAAATCCTGCGCGCCCACATACTGGTTCGCGCCTTCCAGCCAGTAGCGCACGGGCGGCTGGGCGGCATAGCCATTGTCCGTGCCGTGCAGCACATGGTCGAAGAAGGCGAGCGCCTCCAGCTGCCAGGCATAGACCGGCAGCTCATAGACCGGCGGGGCGAGGATCAGCCATTTGCGGCCCTTGGGCGTGCCGGCATTCTCGAACAGGTCATACGCGCCGAACTGGTGCAGGTTGAAATAGCCGAGATTCTGCACGGCCACGAAGGGCACCTCGATCCGGTCGAGGCTGCCCGAGGGGCCGGACTGGAGCCATGAGGTCTCGCGGGATTTCGCGTCCAGCATCCAGTTGGCATAGATCTCGCGCACGTTCTTCTTCGGCGTCTTGGCCATGAAGGCGCGGTAGAGCGCATCCACCCGCTTCAGCAGCGCCGGCTGCCAGATGCGCTTTAGCGGTGAATTGGTGATGTGGCTGAGGAGCGCCCGCACCACGGGTGGCACGCGCAGGTCATACATGGCCTGCGTGAAGTTGGCGCCCATCCAGAGATTGAAGAAATAGAGATTGCACACCCCGCCGAAGTGGATGAGGTGGCGGAAGTAATCCGTGCAGATCTCGTTGCAGCAGAAGGCCTTCAGCGCCGGCGGCCGGCGCACCGCCACCAGCGGCTGCGTCATGCCGTAATAGGAGGTCCCGAACAGCACCACCCGCCCGTCGCACCAGGGCTGGGCGGCGGCCCAGGCGATGACCTGCTCGTGATCGTCCACATCCTCCGGCGACAGGAAGAGGTTTTCCGTGCCGCCCGAGCGCCCCATGCCCCGGCGCATCACCACCACCTGCCCGTAGCCGCGATTGGTGAACACCGGCGGACAGCCGATCTCGTTGCTGCCCGTGGGCACCCCGGCCGTGTGCAGCTCCCGCGAATAGGCGGCGAACTGCACGATGGCCGGATAGCGCCCCGGCACGCGCGGCACATAGACATCCGCCGAGAGCGTGACCCCGCCCGCCACGGGAATGCGCTCATCCGCCAGCAGCCGGCAGCCGAGCCCCTCATGAGCGGCGCGGCCGGGCGTCCAGCCGGCCAACTGCTCGTGCGTGAGGTCCGGTGCCTTGAGGGGGATGAGATTGTCGAGCCAGGCGGGCATGGGGCACCTGTGGGGCGGTCAGGCGGTGGGGGGAGCGCCGGCCGGGGCATCGGCAGCGAGCAGACGGAAGAGTTCCTTGAGCACGGTGGCATTCACCGCCTGTCCTGCCTCAGGGCCGAGGGCGGCGCTCATGACCGCGAGGCCGGTGCCCAGCGCATGCAGCAGCGCCACCTGCGCGGGCGTTGGCTCGAGGCCCGCGCCCGCCAGCATTCCGGCGGCGCGCTCGCGCATGGCGGTGACGAGCCTCTGGTAGAGATCGCGAAAGGCAGGATCGCCATCGGCAGCCAGCACCAGCGAGACGAGGACGCGGGTGTTCTGCGCATTCGTCAGCGCCTGCGCGAGCCGGGCGAGTCGCTCCGGCGGATCGGCGGCTTCGCTCATGGCCGCGCCGAGATTGGCGATCTGGCCCTCGACCGCTGTCTCCAGCACCGCGCGGGTCAGGTCCGCGCGGGTGGGGAAATAATAGGTGAGGTGGCTCTGGGAAACGCCGGCCGCCTTTGCCACGCGCGGCTGCGTCAGGCCAGCAAGCCCCTGCGTGCGCAGGATCTCCACCGCTGCCGCCAGCACCCTCTCGCGTACGTCCGTCGGCGGCATGGGGCATCCTTGGTTGGTAAACCTACCAAACACGGTTTCATTAGATTGACAATCCCGGATGGAATGTCTCCTGTGGTGGTGTGTCTCTTTCGGCTCTATATTGATAGGGGCGTATTGTGTCTGTTTTAGATGATCTTTCTGAAAGTGTTGATCCAGTAGACCGAGAGCTTGCTAGGACTCTGCAGGTTTGGTTGAACGTAAAGTCGCTGCTGGGCCGGAAAAGGACCTTGGGCTATGAGCCCAGAGACATTCGTGCTCATGGTGCCGTGGAAGTTATATCAAGGCGGATTATTAACGGTTCCGGCGGTTTTAATGAAGTTCCGCCCAAAGATAGCTACGAGTCAATTGTTGACAGATACCCTGATCGGTTCCCGGAGCATGTGGTAAAAATTGCACGCGAAAGGTTGGAGGCTGAAAAATCTGCTTTTCAGCCTACGCTCGATGATTCCGTATTAGAGGACCGCGTTCGAACTCTGCTGTCACGATCTTTCCAAGATGTACCTGACGGCATACGCGAACCTAAAGTGTCTACATCGGTCTCGAACGTATTCTTGAGGGATCCGAAGGTAAAAGCATTTGTCCTGCGTTGCGCTAACGGCGTTTGCGAGTGTTGCGGATGTAATGCTCCTTTTACAACCGTGGAGGGGATGCCTTTCCTTGAGGTGCATCATGTTCGCCATCTCGCTGACGGAGGTAGCGACACGGTCAGTAATACGGTGGCCCTATGCCCGAATTGCCATCGGGCTATGCACTGTGCAGGTGATGCTTCGGATCGCAAGGCGTCACTTTATCGGAAGATCCCACGACTAGTGATCGAATGACTGCTCATGGATCCCCTTGCGCCCATCCCGTGAACCCCCTAGTTCCACGGGATGAAAGCACCTTCGCGTCCCAATCGCCCCCATGGTCCCGCGCGCGGCAACGGTCCGCGCGGGCCGCAGCGTCCTGCCACGTCCGCCGGTCTCCCGGCCCGCCTGCTTGCCGCCGATGCGCTGGATCGCATCCTGCGCGGCAATGCCTCGCTGGAGGACGCCTTCATCCATGATGCGGGTCTGGAGCCCCGCGACCGGGCGCTTGCCTTCCGCATCGTCGCCACCGCGCTGCGCCGCCTCGGCACCCTGCGGGCGGTGCTGACCGCGCTGATGGAGCGCGGCGCGCCCAAGTCCGCGCCGAAGGTGGAGACCGTGCTGCTGGTGGGCGCGGCGCAGATCCTGTTCATGGATGTGCCGGACCATGCGGCGGTGGGCCTCAGCGTGGATATCGCGCGCGGCGACAATTCCACGGCAGGCTTTGCCGGCCTCATCAATGCGGTGCTGCGCCGCCTCGCCCGCGAGCGCGAGGAGCGCCTGGCGGCCGTCGCCACCCTCGGCCTCGATACGCCGGAATGGCTGCGCCAGCGCTGGACCAAAGCCTATGGGCCTGAGCGGGCCAAGGCCATCACCGACATTCTTTCCCACGAGCCGGCCCTCGACATCACCGTGAAGTCCGATGCTGCCGGCTGGGCGGAGAAGCTGGGCGGCGAGGTGCTGCCCACGGGCACGGTGCGCGTGCTCCAGGCCGGCGCCGTGCGTGCCCTGCCCGGCTATGAGGACGGCGAATGGTGGGTGCAGGACGCGGCCGCCGCGCTGCCCGCGCGCCTTCTGGGCGATGTGGCGGGCAAGAGCGTCGCGGACCTCTGTGCCGCGCCCGGCGGCAAGACCGCCCAGCTCGCCGCCGCCGGGGCCAAGGTGACGGCGGTGGACCGCTCCGGCCCCCGCCTCGCCCGCCTCTCCGAGAATCTCGCCCGCCTCAAGCTCACCGCCGATGTGCGGGAAGCCGATGCCGCAAGCCTCAAGGCCGGGCCGTTCGATGCCATCCTGCTCGACGCGCCCTGCACGGCCACGGGCACGCTGCGCCGCCATCCCGACATCGCCTGGGCCAAGCGTCCCTCGGATGTGGCGACGCTCGCCGCCGTGCAGGCGGGCCTCATCGACCATGCGCTGGACCTGCTGAAATCCGGCGGCCTTCTCGTCTATGCCACCTGCTCGCTGGAGCCGGAGGAAGGCGAGGCGCAGGTGGCCCGTGTGCTTGCCGCCCGCAATGATGTGGAGCGCGTGCCCCTGAAGCCGGACGAGATGGAGGGCCTTGCTCCTTACATCACGCCCGAGGGAGATCTGCGCACCCTGCCCTGCGATCTGGTGCGCGGCGAGCCGGAAAGATCGGGCCTCGACGGCTTCTTCGCCGCCCGCTTGAGAAAGCGCTAACCCTTTCTCACGTATGGGGGAGGGGACGGAGTCCCCGGAGGGTGACGAATCTGCCCCAAGGTCGGCTCCGTCGGAAGCGCGGCTGACGCCGCCGAACGAGGGCCATGAGGACTGATGCCGCCCTGCCCCGCCCGTGGATGCCGCCGCAAGGCACGCATCGCGCGGGGGCGCGGATGGTTCTCCCGACCCTCCCGGGAGCGGAGCGATGGCGAACACGACGGCTGGAAACATGCCGTGGAAGGCAGGTGGGGGGCGGTCCCGCGCCGCCCGTCGGGGCGCGCTGATGGAGCGCCTCCGGCTCGCCGCCTTTCTCACCGACCGCCTCTGGCGGCTCGTGACCGCGCGTGCGCCCGGCGCCCCGCTCACCCTCGCGCAAGTCGTCGTGCCGGTTCCCGAGCGGCTGCTGATCGCGCCGCAGGACCTGCGCACCGGGGATGCCACCCGCGCCACCGAAATCTATGCCGGCACCTTCGCCTTCGCCGGCAAGGTGGCCTTCCTGGAAGGCAAGACGCCGTTCGAGCTGGAGCCGCCGTCCCGCGAATGGGCGCAGGTGCTCCATTCCTTCTCCTGGCTGCGCCATCTGCGCGCGGCGGGAACCACCATCGCCCGCGCCAATGCCCGCGCCCTTGTGGGCGACTGGATGCGCGATGCCGGCCGCGCCCGTGCCATCGCCGCCGATCCGGAAGTGACGGCCCACCGGGTCATCGCCTGGCTCACGCAGGCGCCCTTCATCCTTCAGGATGCGGACCACGAATTCTACCGCCGCTTCATGCGCGCCATCGCCCGGCAGGTGCGTGGCCTGCGCAAGGCGGCCAGCGACGCGCCGGATGGCTATCCGCGCCTCATCGTCATCATCGCCCTCGCCTTCGCCGGCCTGTGCATGTCGGAGCAGTCGCGGCTGCTGCGGGCGGTGCAGAAGCGCCTCTCCGAGGAACTGGAACGGCAGATTCTCGCCGATGGCGGCTCCATTACGCGCAGTCCCGGCGTGCTGATCGAGCTGCTGCTGGACCTTCTGCCGCTGCGCCACGCCTTCGCCGCGCGCAACCAGCCCGCCCCGCCGGCGCTGATGAACGCCATTGACCGCATGATGCCCATGCTGCGCTTCTTCCGGCATGGGGATGGCTCGTTCGCCTTGTTTCACGGCATGGGCCATACGGCGGCGGACGAGCTCGCCACCATCCTCGCCTATGACGATGCGCGCGGCGCGCCGGTGGCCAATGCCCCCCATTCAGGCTTCCAGCGGCTCGATGCCAAGGGCACTGTGGTGATCGCCGATACGGGCCCACCCCCACCGATTGCCGCCTCCATGGAGGCGCACGCCTCCTGCCTCGCCTTCGAGTTCTCCTCGGGCCGCAACCGCATCATCGTCAATTGCGGCATGAGCGCCATCAACCGCGAGGTCTGGCGGCAGGTGGCCCGCGCCACGGCGGCCCATTCGACGGCGGTGGTGGGCGACACCTCCTCCTGCCACTTCCTGCATGGCACTTACCTCACGCGCCTCGCGGGCGTGCCGATCATTTCCGGCCCGCGCGACGTGCCGGTGCAGCGGGGCGCGCGCGAAGGTGCCATCCTGCTGCGGGCGAGCCATGACGGCTATGCGGATGCCTTCGGGGTCATCCACCAGCGCTCCTGGCGGCTGGCGGCCGATGGGTCGCGGCTTGATGGCGAGGACCAGTTCCGGGCGGCCGAGGGCGCGCCCTCCGCTCTCGGGCGCACACCCTTCGCGGTGCGCTTCCATCTCCATCCACAGGTGCAGGTGGAGCGGCTGGACGATCCCTCCACCGTGCTCCTCGGCCTGCCCAATGGCGAGGCCTGGGCTTTCGTGGCGCCGGGCCAGCAGGTGGTGCTGGAGGAAAGCGTCTTCCTCGCCACCTCGGAGGGGCCGCGCCGCACCACGCAGCTCGTCCTGCTCGGCACGCTGGCGGATGATCCCCGGCTCGTCTGGACGCTCCTGCGCACCCGTGAGGCCCAGGTGCCGCGCCCCAGCGGATCACGCGGGTCCCGCGGCTGAGGGTCGAGGCCGCGCTTGGCGCATGGGAGGCAACGCTTCGGCATGGATGACGGCACCGGCCACCCGTGATAGGGCGACGGGCAAAATCGCCCGCGCCCCAATCGCCGCGCCCGGAGAGCCCCATGTCCGTCGATGTCCGTCCCATCACCCGTGCCCTCCTGTCGGTGTCCGACAAGACCGGGCTGGTCGAATTCGCCACGGCGCTCGCCAAGAGCGGGGTGGAACTGGTCTCCACCGGCGGCACCCGCAAGGCGCTGGCCGATGCCGGGCTCGACGTGAAGGACGTCTCCGACCTCACCGGCTTCCCTGAGATGATGGATGGCCGCGTGAAGACGCTGCACCCCAAGGTGCATGGCGGCATCCTCGCCATCCGCGGTGACGCCGGCCATCAGGCTTCGCTCGCCGAGCACGCCATTGCCCCCATCGACCTCGTGGTGGTGAACCTCTATCCCTTCGAGGCCACCGTTGCGCGGGGCGCCGGCTTCGACGACGTGATCGAGAACATCGACATCGGCGGCCCGGCGCTCATCCGTGGCGCCGCCAAGAACCACAATGACGTGGCCGTGGTGGTGGACACGTCCGATTATGCGGCGGTGCTCTCCGAGGTGCAGCTCCATGGCGGCACCACGCTCGCCCTGCGCAAGCGCCTCGCCCAGACCGCCTATGCCCGCACCGCCGCCTATGACGCGGCCATCTCCAACTGGTTCGCGACGCAGGTGGATGCGGAAGCGCCGCTGTTCCGCGCCGTGGGCGGCAAGCTCATCGAGAGCCTCCGCTATGGCGAGAACCCGCACCAGAAGGCGGCCTTCTATGCCTCGGACGAGCGCCGCCCCGGCGTCGCCACCGCCCGTCAGGTGCAGGGCAAGCAGCTCTCCTTCAACAACATCAACGACACCGACGCCGCCTTCGAGGCGGTGGCCGAATTCCATCCCGCCCGCACCTCGGCGGTGGTGATCGTGAAGCACGCCAACCCCTGCGGCGTGGCGGAAGGCGCCTCGCTCGCCGAGGCCTACACCAAGGCGCTGGCCTGCGATCCCGTCTCGGCCTTCGGCGGCATCATCGCCGTCAACCAGACGCTGGACGCCGAGGCGGCGAAGCTCATGACCGAGATCTTCACCGAGGTGATCGTCGCCCCCGACGCCACCGAGGCGGCGATCGCCCTCGTCGGCGCCAAGAAGAACCTGCGCCTGCTGCTCACCGGCGGCCTGCCGGACGTGCGCGCGGCGGGCCTCAACATCCGCACGGTGGCCGGTGGCCTCCTCGTGCAGAGCCGCGACAACGCCACGGTGGACGATCTGGAACTGAAGGTCGTCACCAAGCGCGAGCCCACCGCGCAGGAACTCTCCGATTTGCGTTTCGCCTTCCGCGTGGCCAAGCACGTGAAGTCCAACACCATCATCTATGCCAAGAACGGCGCGACGGTGGGCATCGGTGCCGGCCAGATGAGCCGCGTGGATTCGGCCCGCATCGCCGCCCGCAAGGCGCAGGATGCGGCCGAGGCGGCGGGCCTCTCCGAGCCGCTGACCAAGGGCTCGGTGGTGGCCTCCGATGCCTTCTTCCCCTTCGCCGACGGCCTTCTGGCGGCGGTGGAGGCGGGCGCCACGGCGGTGATCCAGCCCGGCGGCTCCATGCGCGATGCCGAGGTGATCGCGGCTGCGGATGCTGCGGGCCTCGCCATGGTCTTCACCGGCGTGCGCCACTTCAAGCACTGATCGGGACACTGGCCGCACCCCGCCTCGCCAGCGCGGGGCGGGTGTGGTTTCCATGACGGCCGCCGGCGGCTTCGCCTGCGGCACCTGCCAAGCCGGACGTACGATCCGGCGGGAAAGCCATGGGAGGCCAGATCATGAGTGCCGGCGCCGCTGCGCCGCGTCCCGGCTTCTGGATCGTGCCGGGCGTGCTTCTCGTCCTTGCCGCCGCGCTTTATGCGGCTGGTCCCGCGCTCGGTCTGGCCCCGCGCACCGCGCTCGGCGCTGCCATCGGCCTGCTTTGCATGGGACTGTGGGCGACGGCCGCGCTGCCGGAAATCGTCACCACTTTCCTGTTCTTTGCACTCGCGACCCTCACCGTCGTCGCGCCGCCACCGGTGGTGTTCTCGGGTTTTGCCGCGTCGGCTTTCTGGCTGGTGCTCTCCGGCATGGTGGTCGGGCTCGCCATCTCGCGCACCGGACTTGCCGCCCGCATCGCGCAGGCCCTGGCCGGGCCGCTGTCCGGCTCCTATCCGGCCCTCATCGGCGGCACCGTGGCGCTCAGCTATGCGCTCGCCTTCGTCATGCCGTCCAACATGGGCCGCATCGCGCTGCTGATGCCGATCATGCTCGCCTTGTGCGATCGCATCGGCCTGACACCCGGCCGGGCGGGGCGCACCGGCGTCGTGCTGGCTGTGGGGTTCGGCACCTTCCTGCTCTCCGCCTCCATCCTGCCGGCGAACGTGCCCAACCTCGTGATGACGGGTGCTGCCGAGCAGCTTTATGGCCTGCGCTTCGGCTATCTGCCCTATCTCATCCTGCATGCCCCGGTGATCGGCATCGGCAAGGGCGTGGTGCTGGTGCTGCTCATCACGCTGCTCTTTCCCGATCGTCTGGCGCGCTCCGAAGGCGTGCCGAGGCCCCCGCGCACGCCCTGGAGCGCGGCGGAGCGCCGTCTCGCGGGCCTGCTGGCGCTGACCCTCCTGCTCTGGATGACCGATAGCCTGCACCACATCTCGCCAGCCTGGATCGGCATTGCGGGCGCCGCCCTGTGCCTGATGCCGGGCATCGGTGTGCTACCCCCGGAGGCGTTCGGGCAGGTGAACATGCGCACCATCTTCTACGTGGCCGGCCTGCTCGGCCTCGTGGCGACCGTGAATGCCAGCGGCGTCGGTGATGCGCTCGGTGACGCGCTGGTCGCGCTCATGCCCTTCTCGCCGGAGACGCCGGCGGCGAATTTCGGCTGGCTCCTCGCGCTCGGGAGCACGCTGGGACTGGCAGTCACGTCGAACGGCGTTCCGGCCCTGCTGACGCCCATGGCGAAGGAACTCGCCGCCGCTACCGGCTTTTCCATCGAGGCCGTGGTGCTGGCGCAGGTGCTCGCCTTCTCCACCGTCATCCTGCCTTATCAGGCGCCGCCCATCATCGTGGCGCTGGAACTGGGGAAGGCGCGGATTGCCGATGCGACGCGCCTCGCCCTGGCGAGTTCCGCGCTCACCTTCCTTCTGCTTGCGCCGCTCGATTATACGTGGTGGCGGTGGCTCGGCGTGATCTGACGCTCACGACACGCGAAGCCCGAGCCCGGCCAGCAGATCCGCGGCCTGCGCCTTGGAGATGGTCGCGCCCCGGAAGCGGCCGGCATCTGCCAGCTTCAGCCCGCCGAGATCAGCCCCCCGCAGATCCGCGCCCTCGAAGCGCGCCCGCGCCACATGGGCATCGCGCAGGCTGCAGTTGGTGAGCACCGCTTCGCGGAAATCGGCTTCCGAGAGGTCCGCATCCTGAAAATCGAGGCCGTCGAGATCCTGCCGGCGGAACGAGAGACCGCGCAACTGGGCGGCGATCAGCAGGCAGCGGACGAAGACGAGGCCGAGGGCGGAGGCGGCCGAAACCTGGATGCCGGTCAGCTTGCAGTCCGAGAAATGCGTGGAGGCGAGCTTGGTGCGGCGGAAAACGGCGTTGTTGAAATCGCTGTTCCGGAAGGTGGCTTCGCTCAGGTCGCAGGCGGAGAAATCGACGCCCGCGCCGCGGCAGCGCTCGAAGATGCAGCCGGATAGATCCAGCGCGCTGAGATCGAGGCCGTGCAGCGCCCAGCCGGAAAAGGTGAGCGGCCCCTCCGCACGGGCGAGGGCCGCCTCGATGGTGTCGCGATCCGCACGGCCGTCCGGAGCCGGAACGACCGGCGGATCCTCCGTCATGTCAGCGCGGCGCGCGCTTGGCGAGAATGCGCTGGAGCGTGCGGCGGTGCATGGAGAGGCGGCGGGCCGTCTCCGAGACGTTGCGACCGCAGAGCTCGTACACGCGCTGGATATGCTCCCAGCGGACGCGGTCGGCGGACATGGGGTTTTCCGGTGGGATCGGCTTGTGGTCGCCATTGGCGATGAGGGCCGCCATCACGTCGTCCGCATCGGCGGGCTTCGCCAGATAGTCCACGGCGCCCATCTTCACGGCGGTGACGGCGGTGGCGATGTTGCCATAGCCGGTCAGCACGATGGCGCGGGCATGGGGGCGCTGGCGCTTCAGCGCCTCGATCACGTCGAGGCCGGTGCCGTCTCCGAGCCGCATGTCCACCACCGCATAAGCGGGGGCGGCATGTTCCACCTGCGCGAGCCCGTCGGCCACGCTCTCCGCCGTGCTCACCGCGAAGCCGCGGGTTTCCATGGCGCGGGCGAGCCGCTGGAGGAACGGCTTGTCATCGTCCACGATCAGGACGGACCGATCCTCGACGGTCTCGGGAAGCTGCAGTTCGGACATCGCAACAATCCTCTCGCCTTCACCCTGCCGGGCGGGCTTGTGGGGCTGGTGGTTCTAGACCCCTTTTGTGACCTCAGGAGACATCGTGCGTTGATTTGACGCAAGATCTGTCTCGCTCTCTTCAAGATCGAGCGCGCTGCGCGGCCAGATGATGCGCACCGTGGCACCATGCTCGGGCGCGGCGCGGTTTTCCACCTTCAGATTGGCGCCGGAACGCTCCAGAAGCGTCTTGGCGATGAAGAAGCCGAGGCCGAGCCCGCTCTCGCCCGTTGCGTCCTCCGGCGTGCGGGCGCGGCTCGTCACATAAGGCAGTCCGATGCGGTCGCTGACCTCCGGAGCGAAGCCCGGGCCGTCGTCCCGCACCACCAGTTCCATGTGGGTGGGCGTCCAGCGGCCGGTGATGTCCACGCGATGCGCCGCGAAGTCCACGGCATTCTCTACGAGGTTGCCGATCCCATAGATCAGGCCGGGATTGCGGGCGAGCACCGGCTCTCCGGCGGGGTCCTCGGGCAGCGAGATGGCGATCTCGATGCCGAAGTCGCGGTGCGGCTCCACCACCTCCTCAATGAGCAGGCGCAGGGGCATGCGGTCGAAGGGGGCATCGCCGGAGCCCAGCGAGGTGAGCTTCTGCAAAATGTCCCGGCAGCGTTTCACCTGGTCCCGCAGCAGCGCGATGTCCTCCGCGTGGGGATCGTTCTTGGGCACCGAATGTTCCAGCTCCTTCACCACCAGGGCGATGGTGGCGAGCGGCGTGCCGAGTTCGTGGGCGGCGGCGGCGGCGAGGCCATCGAGCTGGGAGAGGTGCTGCTCGCGGGCGAGCACCAGCTCGGTGGCGGCGAGCGCGTCGGCAAGTTCGCGCGCCTCTTCCGCCACCCGCCAGGAGTGGAGACCGATGAAGGCCACGGAGACGGTGAGCGCCACCCACAGGCCGGCGAGATAGAGATCAGGCAGCACCGGCGCCCCGACGCTGGCCCAGGGCAGGGGCCAGTGGAACAGGCCGACGGCACCGGCGCAGAAGACCACGAAGGCGCCGAGCGTCGCGGTGGTGCGCCACGACAGGGCGGTGGCCGAGATCATCACCGGAGCGAGATAGAGGAAGGCGAAGGGATTGGAGAGACCGCCCGTCAGATAGAGCAGGGCGGTGAGCTGGAGCACGTCGTAGGCAAGCAGCGGACCGGCCGTGAGGTCGGGCAGGCGCGTGGCGCCAGGATAGCGTGCGCGTAGCACGATGTTGAGCAGGACCGAGAGCGCCACCGGCGCCAGACACGCGGCCAATGGAACCGGAAAGGCCATCAGAAGGTAGACCACCAGAAGCGCCATCGTCTGACCCGCCACGGCGAGCCACCGCAGGCGAATCAGAGTGTCGAGCCGAAGTCCAAGTGACCGTGCGGGAGGGGTGAAAGGGGAGGCCATGACGGAGAGGTTCTCTGACGGACGCGCGGCCGACCAGCCCCGCACAAGGAAATTCTGATCCAATTATTCCAATAACAGGCTGCTCCTTTGGTCGTCATTGACGGAGCAGTTTGACACCGACAGTCTCGCGTGAATGGGGGGGAAACCGTTCGGGCCGGACATCAGGCACCGCAGGCTTTCCCCGCCGATACAAGCGGGACCAGCGCGCGATGCGGAACGGCCCTCGCAGGGAAACGTCTTCAGGAAGGTCCCATGGCCGCCATTGGTGAGTTCGTCGCGCCCGTCCGCGAAAGCGAAGAGGGCTTCTCCCTCCAGTCTTCACCGCTCTATTTCATGTATGAGCTGGGCTATGCGGCGCTGAACCCGTCGCGGGCCATGGCGGACGCCAGCCGCCTTCTGTTCAAGAACCCCATGAATCCCATGGCCCACACCACCATGGGCAAGTCCATGGCGGCGGCGATGGAGCTCTACGAGCGCACCACGCGCCGTTACGGCAAACCGGACTGGGGGCTGACCGAGACGACCGTCGATGGCGTCCGGGTGCCGGTTCACATCAATCCGGTGTGGGAGCGGCCCTTCTGCCGGCTGCTGCATTTCGAGCGCGCCTTCGAGCACCCGCCCCGCCGGCCGCAGCCGCGCCTCGTGGTGGTGGCGCCCATGTCCGGCCATTACGCCACACTGCTGCGCGGCACGGTGGAGGCATTCCTGCCGAGCCACGACGTCTATGTGACCGACTGGGCCGACGCCAAGACGGTGCCCCTGACCGAAGGCACCTTCGGCCTTGATGACTATGTGGACTACCTCATCTCCGTCTTCCATCGCCTCGGCGGAGACTGCCATGTGCTGGCCGTCTGCCAGCCGGCGGTGCCGGTGCTGATGGCGATCTCGCGCATGGAGGCGGAGGACGATCCCTACGTCCCCAAGTCCATGATCCTCATGGGCGGGCCCATCGACACCCGCGAGGCGCCCACCGCCGTCAACGCCCTCGCCAAGGACAAGGGCATCGATTTCTTCCGCCGCAACGTGATCTCGCAGGTGCCATGGCCCCATTCGGGCGCCATGCGGCATGTCTATCCGGGCTTCCTGCAGCTCACCGGTTTCATGAGCATGAACCTCGACCGGCACCTGAAGGCCCATGCGGACCTGTTCCGGCATCTGGTGGCGGGCGATGGCGACAGCGCCGAGAAGCACCGGGAATTCTATGACGAATATCTGGCCGTGATGGACCTCGACGCCCGCTTCTATCTGGAGACGGTGGAGAGCGTGTTCATCACCCACGCGCTTCCGACCGGACAGATGCTGCACCGCAGCATGCCTGTGCGGACCGAGGCCGTCCGCCGTTGCGCCCTGATGACGGTGGAAGGCGAGAAGGACGACATCTCCGGCGTCGGCCAGACGCGCGCTGCTCACAAGCTGTGCCCGCACCTGCCCGATGAGAAGCGCGCCCATTATCTCCAGCCGGGCGTTGGCCATTACGGCGTGTTCAACGGCTCGCGCTTCCGCTCCGAGATCCAGCCGCGCATCGCCGACTTCATCCTCACGCAGGAACATCAGCAGGCCAGCGGGCAGGGCAACGTCACGCCGTTTCCGCGCCAGAGCGGTATCTAGCGCGCCTCGGGGCATCGCTTGCGGCGGCGCCACCGCATTGCACTTGTGAGTGGCGGACGCCCGCGAAACGGATCAAGATCGCCTTGACCGTTCGGTCGTTCGATTCGGGCCGGCAGGCCCGGAGCCGATCTTCCGGCTCCGGATTTCCGGCGTCTCGGGCACTGGCGGTTCCGCCCCCAGCTTGCGCCCTGTCCCTTCGCCGATGCCGTCATCGGGGATGGGACGGGCTTCCGGATCGCCATGCTCTTCCGCCGTCAGGACAGGCAGTCCCCCCCGCCACCTCCGCGCCCCGCCCGGGGCGAATGGGTGGATCTCGCGCTTGAGGCCGAAACGCTCAAGGTGGAAATTCGCCGCCACCCGTCGGCCCAGCGTCTCACCTTGCGCGTGCGCGCGGCCTCGCGCGACGTGACCCTCACCGCGCCGCCCCACGTCTCCTATGCCTCGGCCGCTGCCTTCGTGCAGCGGCACCGGGAATGGGTGCGCGTGCGCCTCGGCCGCCTGCCGGAGAACGTGCCGTTTGTGGATGGCGCCCTCGTACCCGTGCGGGGCGTGGTCCATCGCATCGATCATCGGCCGGAGGCCCGCGGCACGGTCTGGATCGAGGACGGCGCGAACGGGCCGCTGCTCTGCGTGGCGGGCGAGGCGCCCTATGTGGCGCGTCGCGTGGGCGATTATCTGAAGCGGCAGGCGCGGACGGATTTCGCGGAGGCGGTGCGCCGCCATGCTGCGGCACTGAACGTGCAGGTGGGACGCATCACGCTGCGGGACACGGCAAGCCGCTGGGGCTCCTGCTCGTCCGACGGGTCGCTGTCCTTTTCGTGGCGGCTGATCCTCGCGCCCGGCTGGGTGCTCGATTATCTCGCCGCCCACGAGGTCTGCCACCGGCTGGAGATGAACCACAGCGCCCGCTTCTGGCGTCTGGTGGAGCGCATCTATCCCGAGCGGCGGGCGGCGGAGGCCTGGCTGCGCCAGAACGGCGCCGGCCTCCACCGCTATGGGGCCGAATAGGCCGCTCAGTCCTTCCGGCGGCCGAGGGCGTACTGACCCGGACCGGCGGCGAAATAGAACATCAGGCCGCCGATGATGGCGATGTTCTTGAAGAAGTTGTTCTGCTGCGCCATGCGCGCGGCGCTGTCCGTGATGTCCCAGAACTGATGGGACGTGAGGGCGGCGATGAGGGTGAAGCCGCCGACCACGAAGGCGGTGAGACGCGGCAGGACACCGATCACCAGAAGGATGGACCCGCCGATCTCGACGGTGGCCGCGGCGATCGCGAGCACGTCCGGCATGGGGAGGCCCTTGCCGGCCAGCATGCCGGCGAAACCGGCGAGGTTCATGGCCTTGCCGACACCGGCAGGCAGGAACAGGCTCGCCATGAGGATGCGGCCGACCAACAGGGCCAGATTGTCCAGGAACTTCATCAAGGGGCCTTTCAGCGGTGTACGGTCCTGCGGGGCGACCGTTTTGTTGCGGCGCAGCATGTGCAACGGTGTCCCGCTCCCGCGCAAGGGGACGGCGGACACAAATGGTTGACCGCCCGGCGTGTCAGGGCCGCTCGTTGCGCGACAGCAGCACCAGCAAATGCGAGGCAAAGGGCAGCGCCACCGACAGGCCGACGAAACGGAACAGATGGTGCGCGCTCATGAAGGCAGGATCATAGCCGAGCGCGAAGCCAAGTGCCGTCATGGTCTCGAGGGCGCCGGGGGCGAAGGCGGTCAGCATCTTGCCGGTGTCCTCGCCGGTCGCGAGGGCGGCGAGGATCGAGAATGCCGCGGAAATCACCATGGCCACAGCGAAGCCGCCCAGCGAGGCGATGATGTTCGCCTTGAGCGTGTCCATGCGCGTGCCGGCAAAGCGCACGCCCACGCTGGCACCCAGCACCACATAGGCCGGGATCATGAGGACGGCGGGAATGTGGGCGGTGCTGAGACCCGAGATGTGCAGCGCGGCGCTGGCCGCCATGGCGCCGAGCAGAAGGCCGCCCGGCACGTGCAGGCGGTCGAACAGCAGGCCGAGGATCGCGCTCGCCGCCAGCAGTTCCGCCAGCCCCACCATCGGCTCGGCCGCGACGGCGGCCGGTGGGGCCGCGGCATCAAGGCCGATGACATTGAGCAGGTTGGGCAGTCCCACCACCAGCAGGAACAGGCGCAGCCCCTGCGAGAAGGCGACCTTGCGCAGGTCGGCCGAGGTGCTTTCCGCCAGCGCCATCACCGCCGAGAGGGCGCCCGGCGTCGAGGCATAGAGGGCCGAAGCGAGGTCCCAGCCCGCCACGCGGCGGAAATAGAAGACGCAGGCCGCCACCACCGCGACCACGTTGAGCGCGAGAAAGCCCATGCTGAGCGGCCACGCCGAGGCCTGCGCCAGCGATTGCGGTGTCAGCGCTCCGCCCATCGAGGCGCCGAGCACCACATAAGTGAGGATGCGCAGCGGGGCCGGCACCACAGCGGGCCGGCCGGCCAGCACCCAGAGCGTGACGGCGACCAGAGCGCCGGACATCCAGGGAGCCGGCAGGTGCAGGGCCGCAAAGGCGCCGCCCCCCGCCGTCGCCAGCGCGAGCGTGACGAGCGTCGTCAGCCACAGGCGCTGGTCGAGCCGCGGGCGCCGCACCACCGGTTCAGACGTTGCGTTCGAGCCAGGAGACGAAGCGGGCGGTAGCTTCTCTCAGTTGTCCCTCGCCCCGCGCGTAGCACAGGCGCAGGAAGCGCTCGCCGCCGGGACCAAAGGCGGTGCCGGGTGCGAGGCCGATGTTGGCCTCGTCCACCAGCCGCAGGGCGAGGCGCCGCACGTCGTCCTGTCCGGGGATGGAGAGGAAGAGATAGAAGGCGCCGTGCGGCTTCACGAGATCGACCTTGCCGGTGGCGATCAGCGGGTCCGCCACCATGTCGCAGCCGGCACGGGCACGGGCAATCTGCTCGGCCACGAAGGGCTCGCCGTCATCGAGCGCCGCGATGGCGCCGCGCTGCATGAAGGGGGCGACGCCGGAGGTGAAGAACTGCACCAGGTTCTCGATCACCGGCCCCAGCACCGGCGGGGCCTCGATCCAGCCGATGCGCCAGCCGGTCATGGCCCAGTTCTTGGAGAAGGTCTGAACGAACAGGATGCGGTCGTCCGGTGCCATGATGTCATGGAAGGACGGCGCGCGGCCTTCGGGGCCGTAATAGAAGCGGCCGTATATCTCGTCAGCGACGATCCAGATGCCGCGGGCGCGGGCGAGGTCCAGCAGCGTCTGGAGCGCCTCGCGGCTGGCGACGAAGCCGGTGGGGTTCGCCGGGGTGTTGATGAAGATGGCGCGGGTGCGGGGGGTGATGGCGTCCGCGATGCGCTGGAAGTCCAGCGAGAAGCCGTCCGGCCCATAGGCGAACGGCACGCTCACGGGCTTCGCGCCACGTGTCAGGGCCGCCGCCGCCGCATTCGGCCAGGCGGGCGTGGGGATGATGATCTCGTCGCCCGGCGAGAGGGTGAGCGCGAAGGCGATGTTGATGGCCTGCATGCCCGAGCCGCAGACGAAATAGCGCTCCGGCGTCTCCGCCACCCCGTACTGGCGCGTCATGTAGCGGGCGATGGCCGCGCGCAGCTCCGGCACGCCCCGCTGCCAGGTGTAGAAGGTCTCGCCGCGATGCAGGGCGCCGGCGGCGGCCTCGCAGATGAAAGCGGGTGTGGGCAGGTCGCCCTCGCCAACCCACAGCGGGATCAGCCCCTCGCGGGTGCGCCCGTAGTTCATCAGCTCGACGATGCCGCTCGGGGGCAGGTTGGTGGCGTGGGCGCTGACGTCGGCCAGCAGGCGGTCTTCGGCGGATTCGGGCGCGGCGGCGCGGAGCGTGGCAGACGTCATGGGACTCATGGCAGGCAGGGCTGAAAGGTGCCGGGACCATAGCCCGCTTCGGCCTTCCCGACACATCAATTAGCGTGGTGCCGCCATCGCGGCCCGTGATGGGAATCCGCCTGCCGCGCAAAGTCCGATCCACGAAAAGGAGATGGAATTTGCGCCACCGCAAGAAGTCCTTGCGTGAGAAGCCTCTTGCGCAAGCGCTGGCTTGGCGTAATTGCAAGGATCGAGCGGCCAGACCGCATCCTTCCATCTGGTGATGTTTGCATGCCCTACAAGATCGATCAGGCGGCGCTTGATACGCTGTTCCTCAAGGCCCGTTCGCACAATGGCTGGACCTCCGAGCCGGTCACGGACGCCGAGCTCAAGGAGCTCTATGAGCTCTATATCTACGGCCCCACCTCCGCGAACACCCAGCCCGCGCGCCTTGTGTTCGTGAAGTCCGAAGAGGCCAAGGCCCGCCTGAAGCCGGCGCTGTCGGAGGGCAACCTCAAGGCTCTCGCCGCTCCGGTGATCGCCCTCATCGGCTATGACCTCGAGTTCTACGAGAAGATCCCGCAGCTCTTCCCGCATAATCCCGGCTTCAAGGATCTGTTCACCAACAATCCGGGCATGGTCGAGCCGCACGCCTTCCGCAATTCCTCGCTCCAGGGCGCCTATTTCATCCTCGCCGCCCGCGCGGTGGGCCTCGATGTCGGCCCCATGTCCGGCTTCAACGCCGCCAAGGTAGATGAGGAATTCTTCGCCGGCACCAAGATCAAGACCAACTTCATCGCCGCCATCGGCCATGGCGATGCGTCCAAGGTGTTCGACCGCCTCCCGCGCCTGCCCTTCGAGGACGGCGCGAAGATCGTCTGATCCGTCAGCCCGCCGCGCCGCGGGTGCGGCGGGCTTTTACGCCGGCCTGCCGTCCATGCCGGGAATGGCGGCGATCTCCGCCGCCAGAAAGTCGATCAGCAGCCGCACCCGCGTGATGGTTTCCCGTCCCGGCACGATGAGCAGGCTCAGGGGCATCGACGGCGCCTCATAGTCCGGCAGCAGCTGCTCCAGCCGCCCCTCGGCCAGCAGGTCGTGGACGAGCCAGATATGGGTCAGCGCGAGCCCGCGTCCCGCCATCAGGGCCTCCCGCACCGCCAATCCATGGTCCACCCGGAAGCGGCCGCCGAACGGCACCAGATGCCGCTCCCCATCCGGTCCCCGAAGGGAGAGCATGTCGCTGCCGGAGACGATGGTCATCCGCACGCCCTCGTGGTCCGCTATATCCTGCGGCGTCTGCGGCCGGCCATAAGCGGCGAGATACGCCGGCGCCGCCGCCAGCACCCGGCGGCTGTGACCCAGCGAGCGCAGCTTGAGGGAACTGTCGGTCAGAGGCGCGAGGCGCAGGGCGAGGTCCACCCCCTCCTGCACCAGATCCACCCGCTCGTCGCTGAGGCTGAGATCAACCTCGATCTCCGGATAGCGGTCCTGGAAGGCGAACATCAGCCGGCACAGATGCAGCACGCCGAAGGCTGCCGAGCAGGATAGCCGCACCGTGCCCGCCGGGGACTGGCGGGTGTCGCGCAGCCCGTCGCCCGCCTGCTCCACCAGACGCAGGATCTGGAGGCAGTCCGCATAATAGCGCGCGCCTTCCTCGGTCAGGCTCACGCGGCGGGTGGTGCGGTTGAGCAGGACGACGCCCACCGCCCCCTCCAGATCGCGCACATGGCGGGTGACGCTGGACTGGCCGATGCCGAGTTCGCGCGCCACAGCCGACAGGCTGCCACGCTCGGCAACCCGCACGAAGGTGCGCATCCGCTCCAGGGTGACGTCCGATTTATCCATCTAGTGGCATAAGCATATGCATTATGCCGTTATAGTGGCAAAGCTCATGCTCGGCTAACCCTTGGGCGACGGCCAATTCCGGGCCACGACCCAAGTGGAACAAGCCATGAATGTCCTGTTTGTTTTCGCCCATCCCGAGCGGCGTTCGCTCAACGGGGCGCTCCTCGACGTGGCCATCGAAACGCTGGAGGCCGCCGGGCACACGGTGCAGGTGTCCGACCTCTATGCGCTGGGCTGGAAGGCGCAGGCCGATCGAGCCGACTTCCCCGGTCTCGATCCCGACGCGCCGCTCAATGTCGCCGCCGCCTCCGGCGCGGCCTTCGCCGCCGGAACCCTTACCGCCGATGTGCAGGCGGAACACGAGAAGCTGCGCTGGGCCGATACGGTCATTCTCCAGTTCCCGCTCTGGTGGTTCACCATGCCGGCGATCCTGAAGGGCTGGGTGGATCGCGTGTATGCCTATGGTTTCGCCTATGGCGTGGGCGAGCACAGCAGCACCCGCTGGGGCGACCGCTATGGCGAGGGCAGCATGGCCGGAAAGCGCGCCATGCTCATCGTCACCACCGGCGGCTGGCAGGAACATTATTCCGGGCGCGGCATCAACGGGCCGATCGAGGACGTGCTGTTCCCCATCAACCACGGCATTCTCTACTACCCCGGCTTCGACGTGCTGCCGCCCTACGTCGCCCATCGCACCAACCGGCTCGACGCGGCGGGCTTCGAGGCCCTGGCGTCGCAGTTGCGGGAGCGGATGCGCACGCTCGATACGACGGCGCCCATTCCCTATCGTCGCCAGAACGGGGGCGACTATCTCATTCCCAGCATGGAGCTGCGCCCCGATCTGGAGCCCGGCGCGACGGGCTTCGGCGTCCATCGGGAGAAGGCCGGCGGCTGAACGCGCTCCGCCGCCGGCTCTCGCCATCGGCTCGGAATACTGAGGTCAGTCCTGGCCGGGATCGGCGGTGAAGCCGGCGGCCGCGATGCCGGCGAGCGCGCAGGCCTCGTCATTGTCCGAGGTGTCGCCGGACACGCCCACCACGCCGATGATGGCGCCGGCGGCATTGCGGATCAGCACGCCGCCCGGCACCGGGACGAGGTCGCCGCCCACCGCCGAGGTGGCGGCGGCGATGAAGAAGGGCTGGTCCTTGGCGCGGCGGAACAGCGAGCGCGAGCCGACGCCCAGCGCCAGCGCGCCCTTCGCCTTGCCGAGCGCGATCTCGCCCCGCTTGAGGCTGGTGCCGTCCTGCGCGCCATAGGCCTTGAGCGCGCCGCGGGCGTCGAGCACGGCGATGGCGAGCGGGCTCAGGGAGAGCGCGCCGGCCTTTTCCAGCGCGGCGGAAAGGATGATCTGAGCCTTGGCGAGGGTGAGTTCGGACATCTTGCCTCCGGAAGTCTTGCGGGCGAACCGGGACCCGGCTCCCTGATCGCCATGTAGCCCATCGCCGCGCATCGCGCGATGGCGGGGACTGCCGCACAGGCCGCTTGGCGTTCCGGTGACATGCTGCCACTTTCTGGCAGCCCGTCCCGCTATGGCTTCTCCATGTCCCGCACCGAGCGCCTCTTCGACCTTCTCCACGTCCTGCGCCGGCATCGCCGGCCGGTGAGCGGGCAGGCGTTGGCGGCCGAGATCGGGGTGAGCATCCGCACCCTCTATCGCGACATCGCCAGCCTTCAGGCGCAAGGCGCCGACATCGTGGGCGAGCCGGGTGTCGGCTATGTCCTGAAGCCCGGCTTCACGCTGCCGCCCCTGATGTTTCCGGTGGAGGAGATCGAGGCGCTGGTGCTGGGTTCGCGCTGGGTGGCGGGGCGCGGCGACGACCGGCTGCGGGATGCGGCGGTGAGCGCGCTTGCCCGGCTCAGCGCGGTGCTGCCCCCGGACCTGCGGGCGGAACTCGAGTCCTCCAGCCTCCACGTGGCGCCCACCGCGCCCATTCCCGGCGATACGGTGGACCCGGCCCTGCTGCGCAAGGCCATCCGCATCGAGCGCAAGCTGCACATCCTCTATCGCGACGGCGAGGGCGCGGCCACGGAGCGGGTGGTCTGGCCCTTCGGCCTCACCTTCTTCGACCATGTGCGGCTGATGATGGCGTGGTGCGAACTGCGCGACGGCTTCCGCCATTTCCGCACCGACCGCATCGCCGAGGCCCGCCTCATGGAGATGCGCTATCCCCGCCGCCGGCAGGCGCTCATGAAGGCGTGGCGGGAGACCGAGCTGAAGCCGGTGGAGGGATGCCGGCCTGCTGCCGGAATTTGACAGCAGCCCGGCTTAAGCACGACATGACCGAAGCGATGGGAGCGGACCCCCAATGACCTATAGCAATATGATCCTGCTCTATGTGAGCGATCCGGCCGCCAGTGCCCGCTTCTACGGCCGCCTGTTTGGCCGGGCGCCGGTGGAGGAAAGCCCGACCTTCGTGCTGTTCGTGCTCTCCTCCGGCCTGCGGGTGGGCCTGTGGGGCCGGGGCGGTGTGGCCCCCGCGCCGACGGCTCTGCCCGGCGCCAGCGAGATCGGCTTCAATGTGAAGGAGATCGAGGCGGTGGACGCCACCCATGCGGACTGGGTGCGGCGTGGCGCGCAGATCGCATTGCCGCCCACCGATCTCGATTTCGGCCGCAGCTTCGTGGCTGTGGACCCGGACGGCCATCGTCTGCGCGTCTATGCCTTTGCCGAGGGCTCCCTGCCCGTCGAGGCCTGACCTACAGCGCGATTGGGCATCGCGCGGCGGGGGGCGACGTGGCAGCATCGTGGCGTTGATTTGGACCTTTGCGCATGATCCTGAAACGCCAGAGCCACGAGCCGGGCCACCGCCGCAAGTTCCTTGTGGTGGTGGACGAGACGCCGGAATGCGACCGGGCTGTCTATTACGCCGCCCGCCGCGCTGCCCGCACCCATGGCGGGCTCGTGCTGCTCGCCGTGCTGGAGCTGGAGGACGCGCACCAGCAGTGGCTGGGTGTCGCCGATCTGATGCGGGCGGAAGCGACCGAGACGGCGCAGGTGCGGCTGGATGATTATGCCGCGCGCGCCAGGCAGGTGGCGGGCGTCACCGCCGAGACGGTGGTGCGGGAAGGCGCGCGGGCCACGGTGCTGCAGGCGCTGATCGCCGAGGACCGCGACATCGCCATCCTCGTGCTGGCCGCCGGCCTTCATCGCGAGGGGCCGGGGCCGCTGGTGACGGCGCTCGGGGGCGCGGCTTCCGCCGCCTTCCCCATTCCCATCACCATCGTGCCCGGCGCTTTGTCCGACGACGAACTGGATGGCCTCGCATGAGCCGGCGGGCGGGGAGGCGGGCGTGAAGCTGTTCGAGGCGCGCCAGCCGGCGACGCTTGAAGGGGTCTCCTGGCTGCGCAAGGCGCTCCGGCGCCATTTCGCGGAGCTGCGCCTCGGCGGCGACATCGCCGATGAGATCATCACGGCGGTGGTGGAGCTTGCGACCAATGTGGTGCGCCACGGCACGCCCTCGGCGCAGGACATCGGCCTTGAGGTCATGCTGAGCGGCGTGACGCTCACCTTCACCCTCACCGATGACGGCGGCGCCTTCCCTGCCTTCGAGGAGCGCTGGCGCGGGGCACGCCTCGCCGCTTCCGACCCCGAGGGGGGCAGCGGCCGGGGGCTCGCCATCATCCGCGCCGCCCTCGACGATGTGACCTACCAGTCAGGCCCGCCCAACCGGCTCGTCGGCATCCGCCGCCTTGCCCGTCGCCGCCCGCAGGTGCTGGTGGTGGAGGACGAGCCGGTCCTGCTCGACGCCTATCTCACCATTCTCGAGCCTGATTACCGCGTGCTGCCGGCGCAGACGCTGAAGCAGGCGCTGGCGCTGGCCCGCAAGACGCGGGTGGATCTCATCGTCTCAGATTTCCACCTCGGCGCCGACGAGGGCACGCCGCTCATCGAGGCGCTGGAGAATGATGCCGAGCGCCCGCCCATCCCCATCGTGATGATTACCGGCGATCCCTCCGTGCGGCTGAAGGTGCTGGAGCTCGGCGTCGATACCTTCCTCACCAAGCCGGTGATGCCGGACCGGCTGCGCGAAACGGTGAAGCTGGCGCTCGAGCGCTCCGCCCGGCAACGGGCGCGGCTCTTTCACTATTTCGGCGCCTCGCTGGAGCATCTGGTGCGGCCGCGGCTGCCGGAGCGGCTCGGCGCCTTCGCCGCTGCCCTGCGCTGGGAGACAGCGGACATCGGTGGCGGCGACCTCGTCATTCACCTGCCCCGCACCGGGGCCGACCGCATCGTGCTGGCGGACGTGATGGGCCACGGCATCCAGGCCAAGGCCGGCGCGGTCGCCCATGCGGCCATGGTCCGGGCTCTGGACGCCGGCGAGCCGCTGGGCCCGGCCGCCTTTCTCACCCGCTGGTCCGGCCTTGTCTTCCGGGAGGAGGGGCTGGAGGGCGTCGTGGCAACCGCCCTGGTGCTGGACCTCCATGCGGATGGCACGCTCAAGCTCGCCTCCGCCGGCCATCCCTTGCCCATGGTGGTGACTCGCGCCGGCGCGCGGCCCCTCCAGGTGTCGGGGCCTTTGCTCGGCTTCACCGAAGCACCCGCCTATGACGAGATGAGCTACGTTCTGGCGCCGGGCGAGCGCCTGCTGCTGTCCACGGATGGTCTCGATCCTGCGGAACTCGCAAGCGGCGGGCCGTGCCCGGACTGGCTCACGCAGGAACTGATGAGCCGCCAGTCGGCGCCGCTCGAGGCCGCTGCGGCGCGGGCGGCGAGCCGCGTTGCCGCCCGCCTCGGACCTGCACCGGAAGACGACTGGATGTTCGTGTTGCTCCAGCGGGCGGATGCCGGGCCTCAGGTGCGCGAGGCGTTGCCGGACATGGCCGTGCAAGCCCCCGCTCCCGCCGTCTCCGTCCCGGCGGTGGAGCGCATCGTGCTGCCCTCCGCACGCGCCCGCAGGGCGGAGGCCACGCCCCCGGTCGAGACGGCTCCGCAGTCCGCCGCCGATGGCGCGCCCGATTTCCAGCCCGCGGGCATTGCGGCCCTGCGCAAGGCGGTGGGGGAGGAGGCGTTCGCCCGCCTCGCCCTGCGCTTTCTGGAAAATGCGACGCAGAAGATCGCGGACTGGGAGGAGGCCAGCGATCCAGCTGCCGTCACCGCCGCCGCCCATGCGCTGGCGGGTCTGCTGGGTCAGTTCGGCCTTGCCGGCGCGGCGGCACGGGCGCGGGCGGTGGAACTGGAGGCGGATGCGGCGGCGCGCCTGACACTGGCGCACGGCCTCGCGCCGCTGGCGCGGGCGGAGATCGCCCTGTTCCGTGTCTGGTTCGGAGGCGGGCAGCCCTGAGTCCGCCACATCGGGTCGGCAGGGTCCCCATATGAACCGCACGCTCCGCGCCTTTCTCATTGCACCCTTGTGGGCGCCCGCGCTGACGGGCCTTCAGATGCTCCTGTTCGGACTGCCGCGGAGCACGGGGCCGCTCGACCCCACCGAATGGCTGCTCCTCTCTCTCGTCCTCAGCCTGCTGCTCGGCTGCGCGGGCGTTTGGACGCTGGGCGTCCTTATCCACCGGCTTCTGGCGACGCGGCGCATCACGGCCTTGTGGCGGCACATTGCCATCTGGTTTGCTGCGGGCCTCGCCGTGCGCATGCTGCTGCTGGTCGCCACCTGGGCGCCCACGGGCGGCCTCGCGTTCGGGCTCGCCGAGCTTCAGGGGGCGATGCGGATCCGCCCGCTGTTCCTACTGTCCGGGGGCCTTGCCGGCGCCCTGATGGGCGGGACGATCTGGTTGATCGCGGGGATCGGCCGGCCCGGCGCGCCCGGTCCTTCTTCGGCAAAATAATTAGTGTCGCCGGCTAAATTTCGCCTGCGCCTTTCAATTCGCCATAGAGAGCCGTGAGCCCATCCTCATAGGTGGGATAGGCCAGCGCAACGCCGAGCGCCTTCAGCCGGTCGTTCCGCACGCGCTTGCTGGCGGCCCAGAAGGACAGCGCCATGGGCGACATGCTGCGCGCCGCCACCTCGAAGGGAATGGCGGGCGGCGGGGCGATGCCCATGAGGCCGGCAGCGAAGGCGATGGGATCGCCGGGCGGGGCCGGCCGGTCGTCCGTCACGTTGAGCAGCCCGCCGAAGCCGGTCTCGATCACCTTGGCCATGGTGGCGGAGATGTCCGCCACATGGATGCGGTTGAACACCTGGTTCGGTTTCTCGATGCGCCGGGCCTCGCCTGCTTTCAACTGGAGGAAGGCATTGCGCTCCGGGCCATAGATGCCGGCCAGCCGCAGCACCGCCACCGGAACGCCCTTCGCCGCCCCTACCGCGAGCAGGTCCGCCTCCGCCGCGAGGCGCCGTTCCAGCCGGGCGCTGCCGGCCTTGGGCGGTGTGTCCTCATCCACCCAGCCGCCCTGATGGTCGCCATAGACCCCGAGCGTGGTGAGGTAGAGCACCTGTCGCAGGTTGGGAGCCGCCTCGATCTGCGCCCGCGCGGCGGCGAGCAGCGGATCACCCGCCTCGCCGGGCGGGGCGGAGAGCATCAGCACATCCGCCGCTGCGATGGCGGCCGCAAGCTCCGGGTGGACGGCCGAGCCATCGAACACGAGCCCCTCCGCGCCCGTCGCCGTGATGGCGGCTGCGCCCTCTGCCGTGCGGGCGGTGCCGATCACCCGGTCGAACACGGCCGGATGGCTGGCGATGAAGTGGCGGGCGCAATAGCCGAGCCCTACGGCGAGAAGCGTGCTCATGCCTCTTCGTTTGGCGAAGAAGTCCGACAAGGGCAAGACGGCCGGAGCGTCAGGTCCGGGGTGGTGCGTCCGCCTCGAGCGCGGCGGTCCATTCGGCCGCGACCTCCGCGTCCGCTTCCGCTCCGGCCTGAACGGCAGCCAGAGTTGCGAACTCCGGCGCCGGCAACAGGCGCGAGAGCGCCCAGACGGCGGCGCCGCGCACCAGCGCATCCGGATCGCCGAGATGCGCCTGCGCGCTGGGCACGAGCGCGGGATCGCCCGCATTCCCGATGGCGGTCAGCACGTTGCGCAGGAAGCGGCCCCTCCCCACCCGCTTGATGGGGCTTTTCGGAAAGCGGGCGCGGAAGGCGGCATCGTCCAGCGTTGCGAGCTCCGCCAAGTCCGGCGCCCGGTTCTCGTCGCGGGCGGCGAGCTTCGCTTCCCGCCCCAGCTCCGCGAACTTGTTCCAGGGGCAGGCGGCGAGACAATCGTCGCAGCCATAGATGCGGTTGCCCATGAGCGGGCGCAGGTCGCGCGGGATCGGCCCCTTGTGCTCGATGGTGAGGTAGGAGACGCAGCGGCGCGCGTCGATCTGATAGGGGGCGGGAAAGGCGGCGGTCGGGCAGGCGTCGAGGCAGGCCCGGCACTGGCCGCAATGATCGCCCATGGGCGCATCCACGGGCAGGTCCAGCGTGGTGGCGATGGCGCCGAGGAACAGCCACGAGCCCCGCGCCCGCGAGACCAGATTGGTGTGCTTGCCCTGCCAGCCGAGGCCGGCGGCCATGGCGAGCGGCTTCTCCATGAGCGGGGCGGTGTCCACGAACACCTTCACATCGCCCGTGCCGGCGAGCGCCAGCAGCGCGCGGGCGAGACGCTTCAGCTTGGGCTTGATGATGTCGTGATAGTCCTCGCCCCGCGCATAGACGGAGATGGCACCCCGGCTGCGTTCCGCGAGAACCGTGCGCGGGTCTTCGTCCGGCCCGTAATTCATGCCCAGCATGACCACCCGCAGCGCTTCCGGCCACATGGCGCGGGCATGGACGCGGCGGTCCAGCGTCTCGGCCATCCAGCCCATGTCGCCATAGCGTTCCTCCGCCACCCAGTGGCGCAGGCGCGTGCCGGCATCGCCCACGGCGTCGGGATCGGCGATGCCGAAGGCGTCGAAGCCTTCCTCCAGCGCCAGGGCGCGGAGTTGGTCCTTGAGGTCCGAGGGGGAGAGCGGGGCGGTCTTGCGGGCGGGCGCGCTCATGGGCGGACCCCCGGTGCGCGGGGAGGAGAGGCGACGCTTTGCCCCCTCCCAACCCTCCCCCGCAAGCGGGAGAGGGCTTTTACCGTGCTGTGCGTGACAACGTTGCACACGCGTGACCTCGCTCCCTCTCCCGCTTGCGGGGGAGGGCTGGGGAGGGGACAGACGCAAGACTTGTCAGAAGCCGCGCCCACCCCGATCAGAAATCGAGGTCCGTATAGGTCGCGGAGGGCGGCATGCCGGGCATAGTGTCGGCCAGGATGCCGCGGAAGGTCGGGCGGGACTTCACCCGCGCGTACCAGGCCTTGGCGTCCTCGTCCTCGTCCCACGGCACATCGCCCAGATAATCGGCGACGGAGAGATGGGCGGCCGCCGCCAGATCCGCGTGGGTGAGACGCTCGCCGGCGAGCCAGTTCCGCGCCTTGGCGAGCCACCCGATGTATTTCAGATGATAGCGGATGTTGGAGCGCGCCGCGCGCAGCGCCGTGGCGTCCGGCGGCCCGCCGCCCTGATTGGCCCGCATGTAGCGCTTGTAGATGCGCTCGCGCACCAGATGTTCGGTGACGTCGAGGAACATCTTCTCGTGGAACCACGCCACCAGCCGGCGCACCTCGATGCGCTCCAGCGGCGCGTGCGGCAGCAGCCGTCGGTCGGCGAGCGCAAGGCCGCGCGTCTCGTCCAGATATTCGGCGATGATGGAGGCACCGGGCGCCGAGGGCACATGCTCTTCCGTCAGCACCGGGGTCTCGTTGGCCGGGTTGAGGGCGAGAAAGTCCGGATCGCGCTCCCACACGCGCACCTCGATCAGCTCGGGCTCGATTCCATATTCGGCCAGGAGCAGGCGGATGAAACGCGAATGCGGGCAGAAGGGGTGATGATAGAGCTGTATCAAGGGAAGAAGATCCGGCCGGCGTTACGGAAACCTTGTGGCCGCTCCGTTTCCACACGGTCTAAAGACGTTCGCCGGGCGCCGCAAGCCGCCATTCGCGGCAGCGTTGTGGCAATGCCGCAACATGGTTCATGCATTTCCACAGGCTGACGTTGCGTCGGTCGGCGCCGCTTTCAGCCTGAGATTGCATGCGTCCGCCCGAGACGACAGGATGCCGCCGCGCCGGCTCCGGCGCGTTTCCCGTGCCCTTCTGCGGAACCAAAGCCCCCATGACCCTCGGCACCCTGATGGAAGCCCTCGTTCTCGGCCTGCTCGAGGGACTGACCGAGTTCATCCCGGTCTCCTCCACCGCCCATCTCCTGCTCGCCGCCCACTTCATCGGCTTCGAGAGCACCGGCAAGACCTTCGAGGTCCTGATCCAGCTGGGTGCCGTGCTGGCGATCCTGGTGGTCTATTTCCAGCGCTTCCTGCGGGTGGCGGTGCAACTGCCCACGAGCCCTGGCGCGCGCCGCTTCGTCATCGGCATCGTGCTGGCCTTCCTGCCGGCGGCCATCATCGGCGTGGCGCTGCACGGCTTCATCAAGGAGGTGCTGTTCGAGAGCCCCAAGGTGGTCTGCGCGGCGCTGATCTTCGGCGGCATCGTCCTGGTGCTGCTGGACCGCATCCCGTTCAAGCCGCGCTTCAACAACGCCATGGGCTTTCCGCTGACGACGGCGCTCGGCATCGGCTTCTTCCAGTGCCTTGCCCTCATTCCCGGCATGTCGCGCTCGGGCTCGACCATTGTCGGTGCCATGGTGCTTGGCGCGGACAAGCGATCGGCGGCGGAATTCTCCTTCTTCCTCGCCTTGCCCACCATGCTGGGGGCGTTCGTCTATGACTTCTGGAAGAACCGCAACGCCCTGTCGATGGACGATGGCCTGCTGATCGCAGTGGGCTTTGTCGCCGCCTTCTGCGCGGCCCTGCTGGTCATCCGCACGCTGCTCGATTTCGTGTCGCGGCACGGCTACGCGGTGTTCGGCTGGTGGCGCATTCTCATCGGCGGCGTCAGCCTCATCGCCCTGTATCTCGGCCACTGACATCCCGGTCTTGAGCACGGAGCCGGGTGTCCCGGCTCCGTCTGCGCAGGAGATCAGAAGTCGCTGGCGATGCCGCCCACTTCCCAGTCCCCATAGCGCACCGGCTCCTTGCCGCCGCGCCCGTTGACCTCCTTCGGCAGGTTCGCCGCCGCATCGATGGCGGCGCGCCGGGCTTCCGCCTCGGCCAGCGCCCGCTGGGCGGCCGGGCTCAGATCCTTGCGGGGGGGGACGGGGGCCGGGGTCTCGTCATTTGCCATGGCATGCTCCTATCCTGCGAATATACGCCGATCTGTTCCGGGGGGAGCACATGCAAAGCGCGCAAATCAAGGTCGACACGGTTTGGCTCGAAATCAATATCGAGCAGGCGCTCGAGTTACCGAAGGGCCACCTGTTTCGCTGTCTCGAGTGCCACGGGCGGGTCATTCCCAGCAAGGAGTACTCCGACGGCGCTGCGGCGATGTTCTCTCACGCCACCGCGCATACCGGCTGTTCGTTGAGTCGATGGAACTTTTCAGGCCTGCGCTCGGGGCACCCCGAGGCTGTCGTCTGACCGAGACAATTGAACTGTAGCGAATACCGGGTCGTCCGGTTGCCGCCCGACACCGGGCATGGTAGCGACCGCGCGACCCTTGGCCTTGGTACGCCGGAACTCACAGGAGATAAGCATGGCGACGCAGAATGGCAGCCCGACCGATAACACGGCGCCGGCGCTCAACGTGCTCGTTCAGTACATCAAGGATTTCTCGTTCGAGAATCCCAATGCGCCCCGCTCGCTCGGCGCGCCGCAGGGTCAGCCCGACGTCAACATCCAGATCAACGTGAACGCCCGCCCGCTGGCGCCCGGCGAGTTCGAGGTCGAGCTCAAGATCGAGGGCGGCGCGGCCGTCCAGGGCAACACCCTGTTTGCCTTCGACCTGACCTATGGCGGCATCTTCCGTCTCATGAACGTGCCCGAGCAGAGCCTCCAGCCGGTGGTGCTCATCGAGTGCCCGCGCCTGCTCTTCCCCTTCGCCCGCCAGATCGTGGCGGACGCGGTGCGCGGCGGCGGCTTCCCCCCGCTGATGATCGATCCGGTGGACTTCGCCGCGCTCTACCAGCAGCGCATGATGGCGGAAGCCCAGAACCTGCAGACCGCCGGTCAGGCCTGAGCCCGGCCCGTCCGGGCGGCGCAGCCGCCCGGATCCTGCCAGACATGAAAACGCCCGCGGTCCGGAAGGAGCGCGGGCGTTCTGCTTTCAGGTTTCGAAGAGGGGCCGGCGGTCAGCCGCCGTCGCCCTTGTAGAGTTCGCCCCAGGCCGAGAAGGCGTCCTGGAAGGCCTGCGTGCCCGCCGCGCCCTTGTCGAAGGCGATGATGGCCCGCTTGTTGTTGGTGTAGACGATCGGGATGTCGATCCACGGCCGGGTCTGGAGGAGCTGGAGGTTGCGCTCCTTGTCCACCTGCGCCGCCGACAGGCCGACGAGGAAGGAGGTGGAACTCACCTTCACCGACAGGCCGGCGAGGGGGGCACCCTGCGCGCTCTCGGTCTGCTTCACCCGCACCACTGGCACGTTGGCCACGCCGCCATAGGGGAAGTCGGGCGGCAGCGCGAAATTGATCTCGATGGTGTGCGAGGCCGGCAGCGTCTGGTCGAGGTTCCGGCGCAGCGTGAAGCTCACGTTGATCTTGCGCTCGGGGATCTGGATCTCCGCCCGGATGCCGATGTCCGGCGGCTGGCCGGGGCCACCCGATACGGTCTCGGTCTTCCAGGTGACGGTGCCCTCGAACTGCTGGATCTGCTGGGCGTTGCCCGGGCTTTCCTCGAACAGCAGGGCGCGGGTCGTGGTGGCCTGTCCGGGCGCCCGCGGGGCCTGCGCCGGCTGGGCAGGACGGGCGGCGCCGCCGGCCTGCGTCACGCGGTCGGTGCTCTTGGGCTGATCGGGCGCCGTGGGAGGCGCGCTCGGCGCGGCCTGCTGCTGCGGCCGCTCGCCGAACAGCGCGGCAATGGCGCTGTGCTTCCAGATGGCGACGCCGATGCCGCCCAGCAGCACCAGCGAGATGCCGGCGAAGATGGCGATGCGCTTGCCCTTGCCACCGGTCTCGGGCGCCGCATCGGCACCGTTGCGGTTGCGCACCGTTGCGCGGCCGACCCGCGGCCGGCGCTCGTCGGCGGGGGCATCGCCGGAAGGTTCTGCGCCGCCGGTCGGCTCCGCATCGCGGATGACCGTGGTCTCGTCTTCCGGCACGGAGCCGGGAGCGGGACGCACGAAAGCGGGCTTGGAGGCACCGGCGCGCACCGGCTCGGGCGGCTGGTCGGGGCTTGCCGGGCGGCGCGGATTGAGCGGGGCGTGGGGCGCCGCCTCGGGACGGGGCGGGCGCGGAGCCGGGGACGGCGGGGGAGCGGGCGGTGCCGCCTCCGGGGCGTCCCCGACATATTCCTTTTCGATCCGCCGGATGGCTTCCTCAAGCGAGAGGCGCTCGCGTCCGATCTCGCCCTCGGGGAGCGGGGGATCGACGCTGCGCAACTGCTTGAGAAGGGCTGCCCGCGCCCGGTCGTACACGACCTTTCGCGCTTCCGCCGTGTTCTGCGGAAGACCGGAGATCGCGCGCACCAGGAGCGGGTAATAATCAGCCATGGGGCGGGAGCTTTGCCTTAAATCACAAAACTAGGGTTAAGCCTGGAAAGGATTATGCACGAGGATCGTGTCATTCCGTTCCGGGCTCGTCGACAGCACGGCGACCGGGCAACCGATCAGTTCCTCCAGCCAGCGGACATACTTGACCGCCTCGGCCGGCAGGTCCGCCCAGGAGCGGGCGCCGGCGGTGGAGTCCGTCCAGCCCTCGATGGTCTCGTAGATCGGCTCGACCCGCGCCTGCGCGCCCATTTCCGAGGGGAAATAGTCGATCTCCTTGCCGTCGAGCTTGTAGCCGACGCACACCTTGATCTCGTCGAAGCCGTCCAGCACGTCGAGCTTGGTCAGCGCGATGCCGTGGATGCCGCAGGTGCGGACCGTCTGGCGCACCAGCACAGCGTCGAACCAGCCGCAGCGGCGGGGGCGGCCCGTCACCACGCCGAACTCGCGGCCCTTGGTGCCGAGCGTCTTGCCGACTTCGTCGGTGAGCTCGGTCGGGAAGGGGCCTTCGCCGACGCGGGTGGTGTAGGCCTTGGTGATGCCCAATACGTAATCGAGGGCACCGGGACCGACGCCCGAGCCGCCGGCCGCCGAGGAGGCCACCGTGTTGGACGAGGTCACATAGGGGTAGGTGCCGTGATCGATGTCGAGCAGCGCGCCCTGCGCGCCCTCGAACAGGATCTTCTTGCCGTCCTTGCGGGCCTTGTCGAGCAGCTCCCACACCCGGTCCATGTAAGGCAGAACCTTGGGCGCGAGGGCGAGCAACTCGTCCACCAGCGCCTGCGGGTTCACTTCCTCCACGCCGAGGCCGCGGCGGATGAGATTGTGATGGGTCAGCAGGCGCTCCACCTTGGCGGGGAGCGCCTTGGGATCCACCAGATCCACGAGGCGGATGGCCCGACGGCCGACCTTGTCCTCATAGGCGGGGCCGATGCCGCGCTTGGTGGTGCCGATCCGGGTGCCTTCGCTGGCGTTCTCGCGCAGAGCGTCGAGTTCGCGATGCAGCGGCAGGATCAGCGGGGTATTCTCGGCGATGCGCAGCCGGTCCGGCCCCACATGCACGCCCTGCGATTCGAGGCGCGCGAGCTCGTCGACCAGCGCCTGCGGGTCGAGGACCACGCCATTGCCGATCACCGACAGTTTGCCCGGACGCACCACGCCCGAGGGCAGCAGCGAGAGCTTGTAGGTGACGCCATCCACCACCAGCGTGTGGCCGGCGTTATGCCCGCCCTGGAAGCGCACCACGACGTCGGCCTGCTCCGAGAGCCAGTCGACGATTTTGCCTTTACCTTCGTCGCCCCATTGCGAGCCGACCACGACCACGTTGGCCACGGTGTGGGGTCCTCCAGCTACCGGCCCCGGGAAGGAGCCGTGGCCCGTGCGGGCCGCGAACACAGGAAAGCCCCGGCTTTGGGTCCGGGGCCTTTGGTGCGTCTTAAGCGATCAGGGGGGGAGAGGCAAGATTTGCCGGCGCCCTGTCGCAAGAACGATGGTCGGCGCCCGCCTCAGCCGCTGTTCCGCAGGCCTGCGGAGATGCCGTTGATGGTGAGCTGGATGCCATGCAGCACATGGTCGCTACCGGCATCGCTCCGGTGCAGCTTCAGGAGCTCGACCTGGATGTGGTTGAGCGGGTCCAGATAGGGGAAGCGGTTGCGGATGGAGCGGTCCAGCAGCGGGTTGGCCTCCAGCAGCTTCTTCTGCCCCATGATGGCGAGCAGGCTGGTGATGGCGCTCTGATATTCCGCCGAGATGCGGCTGAAGATGCGCGTGCGCAGCTCCTCGTCCGGCACCAGCTCGGCATAACGGGAGGCGACGGCGAGGCTGCTCTTGGAGAGCACCATGTCCATGTTGGACAGGAGCGTGCGGAAGAAGGGCCACTCCCGGTACATGGACTGGAGGAAGGCGATGCCGTCCACCGGCCGGGCCTCCACGAAGGCGGCGATCGCCGTGCCGAAGCCGTACCAGCCGGGGAGCATCAGCCGGCACTGCGACCAGGAGAACACCCAGGGGATCGCCCGCAGCGCCTCGATGGCGCGGGTCTTGTTGCGCGAGGCCGGGCGCGAGCCGATGTTCAGCGTCGCGATCTCGCTGATGACGGTGGAGGACCAGAAATAGTCCTCGAAACCCGGGGTCTCGTAGACGAGCGAGCGATAGGCCGCAAACGCGGTCTTGGACAGTTCCTCCATGGCGGCGAGGAATTCCGGGCGGGGGCTCGCCTGCTCGGCTTCCAGCAAAGTGGATTCCAGCGTCGCGGAGACGAGGATCTCGAGGTTGCGCCGGCCGTTCTCGGGGTTGGAATATTTGGAGGAGATGATCTCCCCCTGCTCGGTGATGCGGATCTGCCCGCTCACCGCGCCCGCCGGCTGGGCGAGGATGGCGTCATAGGACGGGCCGCCCCCCCGGCCCACCGAGCCGCCCCGGCCGTGGAACAGGCGCAGCTTCACCTTGTGGCGGGCGAACACCTCGATGAGGGCGATCTCGGCCTTGTAGAGCTCCCAGCCGGAAGAGACGAAGCCGCCGTCCTTGTTGCTGTCGGAATAGCCGAGCATCACCTCCTGCTCGCCGCCTCGGCTGTCCACCAGCGCGCGATATTCCGGCAAGGCGAGCAGGCGGTCCATGACCGGGCCGCAGGCCTGAAGGTCGCCGATGGTCTCGAACAACGGGATGACGTTGATGGCGCTCTCGCCGGTGGCGGAGACGAGCCCCACCTCCTTCAGCAGCAGCGCCAGCTCCAGCATGTCCGAGATGCCCTCGGCCTTAGAGATGATGGCATTGGGAATGACCGTCTTGCCGAGCCGGGCATGGGCTTCGGCAGCCGTGCGCAGGATGGCGAGTTCGGACCGCGTCTCCTCCGTATAGCTCAGGAACGGCGAGGCCAGGGGACGCGGATTGGTCAGTTCCGCCCGCAGCACGGCGATGCGGGCTTCCTCGTCGAGGGCGCGATAGTTGGTCCCCGGCGCCGCCTGTTCCAGCAGGTCCGCCACCGTGCGCTCGTGCACGTCGGAATTCTGCCGCAGGTCGAGGCTGGCGAGGTGGAAGCCGAAACTGTCCACCGCCCGGCGGACATGGCGCAGGCGGCCGCGGGCGAGGATGGCCGAGCCGTTGGCCATCAGCGAGCGGTAGAGGATGTCGAGGTCGGCCCGGAAGGCGGCGGCGTCCGGATAGGGCAGGTGGCCGTCCTCGGCCGCGCCCATGCTCTTGCCGTCATCGGCGGCCTTCTGCGCCGCCACCGTCGCCTTGAGGCGGTTGTGGATGCCCACCAGTGCGAGGCGATAGGGCTCCTCCCGATGCTCCGGTGCCCGGTCGCCCGAGCGTTCGGCCAGCGCGGTCAGGTCTTCGGAAACGGCAACGAGGCGCTTGGCCAGCGACAGCTCGGTGACCAGCAGGCCGACCTGCTCCAGGTAGAAGGCCATCACCCGGTCGCGGTGCTGGCGCACGGTCTCGCGCAGCACGTCGGCGGTGACGAAGGGATTGCCGTCGCGGTCGCCGCCGATCCAACTGCCGATGCGCAGGAACGGCGGCAACTCCGCGCCCGGCTCGCCGCCTTCCTGTTCCGCCAGATGGTCTTCCAGCGCGCAGAGAAGGCGCGGCACCTCGGCCAGGAAGGTGTAGTCGTAATAGGAGAGGCCGTTCTGCACCTCGTCCAGGACGGTGAGCTTGAACTTGCGCAGCAGGGCTGTCTGCCACAGCGTCAGCACCGCGCGGCGCAGCTTCTCGTCCTGCTCGCGCGCCTCCTGCGGGGTCGCCTGAAGGCGCTCCTTGAGGTCCAGGAGATCGGCGATCTCCATCTCGCGGTTCATCGTGCTCTTGCGGCGCACTTCGGTCGGGTGGGCGGTGAGCACCGGGCTCACCAGCGCCGCGTCGAAGAAGGCGCGCAGCTCGGCGGCGCCGATGCCGGCCTTCTCGGCGCGGGCGAGCGCATTGGCGAGCGTGCCCGGGCGGGGCGCCGAGCCGGCCACCGCATGGGCGCGGTTGCGCCGGCTGTGGTGCTGGTCCTCGGCGATGTTGGCGAGATGGGAGAAATAGGAGAAGGCGCGGATGATCTGCACCGCCACTTCCGGCGTCATGCTCTCGAGCAGCGCATTCAGTTCCTGGCGCGCGGCCTCGTCGGCATCGCGGTGGAAGCGGATGGAGGTCTGGCGGATGGTCTCCACCAGCTCATAGATGGCATCGCCCTCCTGCTCCCGCACCGTATCGCCGAGGATGCGGCCGAGCAGTCGGATGTCGTCCCGCAACGGCTGGTCCTTGTCCGGACCGCCGGCTTCCTGCTCGCTCACCACGGCCCAGACCGCGCTCGTCATGTTCCACCCTGTTTTTGTCTTCGCGACGCAGCATGCGCCTTCGCCCCATTTAGTAGGCTTTTTGCCCGCGGCGGAAGAGTGCCGCGCGATGACGGCAGGATGGAACCGCGATAGGATCGCCGCGAACCGGCTACCGCTTGCGGCATGCCAGTGCCGGGGTGAGGCATTGGCGGGCAGTCGGCTCATGCGTGGGGGAAGTGATGTCTCTGGCTCAGATGCGGCAGCGCCTTTTGGCGCCGAAGGCCGATACGGCGCTGAATGCCGCCTTGCGGGCCGCCCGGCCAGGACTTGTGGGAGCGGCGGTCTTCAGTCTGTTCATCAACGTGCTCGGGCTCACCGGGCCGCTCTACATGATGCAGGTCTATGACCGGGTTCTGAGCAGCCGCAACCTCGCGACGCTGGGGGTGCTGACCGTCCTCGTAGCGGTGCTCTATGCCGTGGCCTCGGCGCTGGAATCCCTGCGCACCGGCATTCTCGTGCGGGCCGGCCTCCGGTTCGACGAGGAGGTGAACGCCCACGTGTTCAACGCGGTGCAGCGCGCCAGCCTGCGCCGGCCGTCCTCGGGCCACACGCAGGCCCTGCGCGACACCGACACGGTACGCGAATTCTTCACCGGTGCCGGGCTCGTCTCTTTGTGCGACCTGCCGTGGGTGCCCATCTACATCGCCTTCGCGCTGGCGCTGAGCCCCTGGTACGGCCTCATCGCGCTCCTGAGCTGCGTCATCTCCGGCCTTCTCGCCTTCGCCAACGACCGGGCGACCCGCCCGCTGCTGGATCAGGCGACGAAGGCGAACATCGCCGCCGCCAACCAGGCCACCACCACCTTCCGCAATGCGGAAGTCCTTCATGCGATGGGCATGGTCGAGAGCCTGCGCGCGCGCTGGGCGCGCAACCACGCGGGCGCGCTCGGCTGGCATGCGGTGGCCTCCGACCGGGCCGGCCTCCTCATGGCGGCGACGCGCTTCAACCGCATGTTCATGCAGAGCCTGATCCTCGGCCTCGGCGCCTATCTCGCCATCAATCGCGAGATTTCGCCGGGCATGATGATCGCCGGGTCCATCATCGTGGGCCGCTGCATCCAGCCCATCGAGGTGGCCATCGGCAACTGGAAGACGCTGGTGAACATGCGCTCGGCCTTCGACCGGGTTCAGGACATGCTGCGTACCCTCCCTGCCCCGCCGCCGCGCCTGCGCCTGCCCGATCCGCGCGGCGACCTCCAGGTGGAGAACCTCATCGCCCATGCGCCCGGTACCGAGTTTCCGGTCCTGCGCGGCGTAAGCTTCGCGGTGCCCGCCGGCAAGGTGCTGGGCGTCATCGGCCCGAGCGCGGCGGGCAAGTCTTCCCTCGCCCGCCTGCTGGTGGGGGTCTGGCAGCCGAGCGCCGGTTCGGTGCGCCTCGACGGGTCGGACCTGCGCCACTGGGACCCCGAGCAGCTGGGCTCGCATCTCGGCTACCTGCCGCAGGATGTGGAGCTGTTTGCCGGCTCGATTGCCGACAACATCGCCCGCTTCGGGGCGCGCGACGATGCCAAGGTGGTGCAGGCGGCGCAGATGGCCGGTACGCACGAGATGATCCAGCGCCTGCCCAACGGCTATAATACGGAGATCGGCGAGGCGGGTGCCGCCCTGTCCGGCGGGCAGCGCCAGCGCATCGCGCTCGCCCGGGCCCTTTACGGCCTGCCGGCGCTGATCGTGCTCGACGAGCCCAACGCCAGTCTCGATGCCGCGGGCGAACAGGCGCTCATCCAGGCGGTGCAGGCGCTGAAGGCGGCCGGTCGCACCGTGGTGCTCATCACCCACAAGACCAACACGCTCAGCCTGTGCGACGTGGTGCTGCTGCTGAACGAGGGCGCTGCCCACGGCTTCGGCCCCCGCGACGAGGTGATCGCCAAGCTGCTGGGGCCGCGCCTCGTGCAGCCGGGTGCGACGCCGGCGCAGGGCGCCGCCACGGCGGCGGGGGCTTGAGGAGACGGTCATGAGCGACACCGCCATCACGCCCAATGCCGGCGCCAAGCCCCCGGCCTCTCCGACCCCTCCGTCGTCCTCCCTCGCGCCGGCGCCGGTCTCGACGCCCGCCTTGCCGCCCGCCAATCCGACCCGGCTCGATTTCAGCGCGCCGCCGCCGGAGGTGAAGAGCGACATGCGTCGTGTCGCCGCCATCGGCTATGGCCTTATCTTCCTCACCTTCGGCATCGGCGGCGCCTGGGCGGCGCTGGCCAATATCGACAGCGCCATCATCGCCAACGGCGTCGTCTCGGTGGAGAGCAAGCGGCAGGTGGTGCAGCACCTCGAGGGCGGCATCATCGTCGAAATCGACGTGAAGGACGGCGAGAGCGTGAAGGCGGGCGACCTGCTGTTCCGCCTCGACCCCACCAGCTCCCAGTCCAACTACGCCGCCCTGCGCGGCCAGCTCGACACGTTGCAGGCGACCGAGGCGCGGCTGGAGGCGGAGCGGGCGCAGGCGGACACCGTCATCTTTCCCGCAGCGCTGCTGGCGCGGGAGAACGAACCGCTGGTACGCTCGGTCATCGCCGACCAGCGCGCCCAGTTCCGGGACCGAAAGGCCTCGCTCAACGGCCAGATCGACATCCTGAACAGCCGCGCCCGGCAGGGCGAGACCGAAATCGACGGCCTGAAGCGCGAGCGCGAGGCGCTGGACAGCCAGCTCTTCTATATCGAGGACGAACTCACCGGCATCCGTTCGCTGAGCGACAAGGGGCTCGTCTCCAAGCCCCGCCTCGCGGAGCTCCAGCGCGAGAAGGCCCGCCTTCAGGGTCTCGTCGGCCGCAACACCGCAGATGCCGCCAAGGCGCAGAACACCATCGGCGAGATGAAGCTGCAGATCCAGCAACTGCTCCAGAAGCAGCAGGAGGATGTGGCCCAGCAGATGGTGGAGACCCGGCAGAAGATTTCCGACGTGACCGAGAAGCTCGCGGTGTCCGAGAACGTGCTCAAGCGTGTGGACATCCGCGCCCCGCGGGCCGGCGTGGTGCAGAACATCAATCCGCGCATCTACACCATCGGTGCGGTGGTGAAGCCGGGCGACACGCTGCTCGAGATCGTGCCGCAGAACGACGAACTGATCGTGGACGCGCAGGTGGCGCCCACCGACGTGGACCGGCTGCACGATGGCATCACCGGCGTCGAGGTGCGCTTCACCGCCTTCCATTCCCGCACCACGCCGCTGATCCTCGGCGAACTGCGCTCGGTCTCGCCGGACCGGCTGGTGGATGAGGCGACGAAGCAGCCCTATTTCCAGGCGGTGGTGGCGGTGGCCAAGACCGACATTCCCGAGGACATGAAGGCCCGCCTGCGCCCCGGCATGCCGGCGGAGGTGGTGATCGGCACCGGGGAGCGCACGGTCCTGAGCTATCTCACGCGTCCGCTTGTGGATGCCGTCACCAAGTCGCTGCGCGAGAAATAGGCCGTCGCAGCGAACGGCGGCCGGGCGGGTGCAGGGTGAGCCGCCCGCGAACTGCGCAGCGGAAGCGCGGCCTCGCAGCATCTCGATTGCTTGCGGTGCAGTATCGTTCGTGTACGAATGAAGTTGCCAGGGGCAGCCAGAGGCGTGTCCGGGGCGCTGCTTTGGCGCGCTCCAAGGTCCGGCATCGGCGTTGACACGCTTCCGGGCCACTCCTAGGGTGCCGCCCCCAAGGCTTACTGCATTGCGCGCACGGCATTTCGTCGGCAAACCGCAGTGCAGAACGACAACTTGCCATCAGGTTGGAGCGCGGCTCGATGAAGGTCCTGGTACCCGTCAAACGAGTGGTCGATTACAACGTCAAGGTACGGGTCAAATCCGACGGGACCGGCGTCGAACTCGCCCACGTGAAGATGTCCATGAACCCCTTCGACGAGATCGCCGTCGAAGAGGCGCTCCGTCTCAAGGAAGCGGGCATCGCCACCGAGGTGGTCGCCGTGTCCATCGGCCCGGCCCAAGCTTCCGAAACCATCCGTACCGCCCTCGCCATGGGCGCCGACCGCGGCATCCTGGTGAAGACGGACGAAACGGTGGAGCCGCTCGCCGTCGCCAAGATCCTCAAGGCCGTGATCGGCGAGGAGGCCCCGAAGCTGGTCATCCTCGGCAAGCAGGCCATTGATGACGATTCGAACCAGACCGGCCAGATGCTGGCGGCGCTCCTCGGCTGGGGCCAAGGCACGTTCGCGTCCAAGGTGGTGATCGACGGCGATGCCGCCCTCATCACCCGTGAGATCGACGGCGGCCTCCAGACCGTGCGCCTCGCGCTGCCGGCCATCGTGACCACCGACCTTCGCCTCAATGAGCCGCGCTACGCTTCGCTACCCAACATCATGAAGGCGAAGAAGAAGCCCATCGACGAGAAGACGCCCGATGCCTATGGCGTCAGCGTCGCGCCGCGCCTCAAGGTGCTCAACACCGCCGAGCCGGCGGGCCGCAAGGCGGGCGTGAAGGTGGGTTCGGTGGCTGAACTCGTGTCCAAGCTCAAGGACGAGGCGGGGGTGATCTGATGGCGACGCTGCTTCTCGCCGAACACGACAATACGTCTCTCAACGGCGTCACCGCCAAGGCGCTCACCGCCGCTGCCCAGCTCGGCGGTCCGGTGCATGTGCTGGTGGCCGGCCAGAACGCCAAGGGCGTCGCCGAGGCGGCTGCCCAGCTCGCGGGCGTGGAGAAGGTGCTGCTGGCGGACGACGCCCTCTATGCGCACCGCCTCGCCGAGCCGCTGGCGGCGCTCATCGTCTCGCTGGCCGGTGGCTATGATGCCATCGTCGGCCCCTCGACGGCGGTGGCCAAGAACGTCCTGCCGCGCGTTGCCGCGCTGCTCGACGTGATGCAGGTGTCCGACATCGTCAAGGTGGTCTCGCCCGACACGTTCGAGCGTCCCATCTATGCCGGCAACGCCATTCAGACGGTGCAAAGCACGGATGCCAAGAAGGTCATCACCGTGCGCACGGCCTCCTTCGGCGCCACCGGCACCGGCGGTTCCGCCGCCATCGAGGCTGTGTCGGCGCAGGCTGATCCGGGCGTGTCGTCCTTCGTGGACGAGAGCCTTGCGGTATCCGACCGTCCGGAACTGACGGCGGCGAAGATCATCGTCTCCGGCGGCCGGGCTCTCCAGTCCAAGGAGAAGTTCACCGAGGTGATCGAGCCGCTGGCGGATGCCTTCGGCGCGGCGGTGGGCGCCTCCCGCGCGGCGGTGGACGCCGGCTATGCCCCGAACGACTGGCAGGTGGGCCAGACCGGCAAGGTCGTCGCCCCCGAGCTTTATGTCGCAGTCGGCATCTCCGGTGCCATCCAGCACCTTGCCGGCATGAAGGACTCCAAGGTCATCGTCGCCATCAACAAGGACGAGGAGGCCCCGATCTTCCAGGTGGCCGACTACGGCCTCGTGGGTGACCTGTTCGCCATCGTGCCCGAGCTGAAGGCGGAAGTCGCCAAGGCCAAGGGCTGACCTTATGATCCGGCGCGGGAGGCCCGCGCCGGACGCCTCTCAAACCGCGAGCCGAGAGACTCCTGAGATCATGTCGCTCGAGATCAAGAAGGTCGGGGTGATCGGCGCCGGCCAGATGGGCAACGGGATTGCCCACGTGTGCGCCCTCGCCGGTTTCGACGTGGTGCTGAACGATCAGGACCCGGAGCGCGTGCGCTCGGGCCTCGCCACCATCAACGGCAACATGGCCAAGCAGGTGTCCAAGGGCACCGTGAGCGAGGACGACCGGCAGGCGGCGCTGAAGCGCATTGCCACCGGCAGCGCGCTCGAGGATCTGGCCGAGTGCGACCTCGTGATCGAATCCGCCACCGAGCGTGAAGAGGTCAAGCGCAAGATCTTCTCCGACGTGTGCAAGGTGCTGCGGCCGGACGCGCTGCTGGCGAGCAACACGTCGTCCATCTCCATCACCCGCCTCGGCGCCTCCACGGACCGCCCTGAGCGCTTCATCGGCATTCACTTCATGAATCCGGTGCCGCTCATGGAGCTGGTGGAGCTGGTGCGCGGCATCGCCACCGATGACGACACCTTCGAGAGCTCGAAGGCCTTCGTCACCAAGCTGCACAAGACCTATGCGGTGGCCGAGGACTTCCCGGCCTTCATCGTCAACCGCATCCTGCTGCCGATGATCAACGAGGCCATCTACACCCTCTATGAGGGCGTGGGTTCCGTGGATGCCATCGACCGCGCCATGAAGCTCGGCGCCAACCACCCCATGGGCCCGCTGCAACTGGCGGACTTCATCGGCCTCGATACCTGCCTCGCCATCATGCAGGTGCTGCACGAGGGCCTGGCGGACTCCAAGTACCGCCCCTGCCCGCTGCTGGTGAAGTATGTGGAAGCCGGCTGGCTCGGCCGCAAAACCCAGCGCGGCTTCTACGACTATCGCGGTGAGAAGCCGGTGCCGACCCGCTGAGGCTGGACGCCCTCCGCAAACGACAAGCCCGCCGCGATGGCGGGCTTTTTGTTTGGGCGGGCTCTCCCACGCCATCGCGTTGACGGACCTCCGGCGGTGCGCGCACACTGGGGCGTGGCATCCGGAGGAGAGGACCATGACGTCGCGGGACGAGATTGATAGCGCCATCGAGGCGGTCATCCGCGCCCAGCTCCAGAGCGCCATCATCCTGCGCGTGTTGGTGGAGCATGACGTCGAGATCGACGGCAGCACCTATCTCCAGATCCGCGTCATCGTGCGGCCGAAGAAGAAAGGCTGGCTCGATCCCGGAGAGATGGTGGGGATGATCCCCCTCGTGCGAGAGCATCTGTTCGAGCTCGGTGTCGAGACCTTCCCCCTGATCGACTATATCGACGAGATGGAAGCGGGGGACCTCGCTGCAGCCTGAGGATCTGATATCCGTCGCTCGGCTGCTCCTCTCCAGTAAGAGTGGCCGTCCGACACAGGCATCGCTGCGGCGAGCGACGAGCACCGTTTATTATGCGCTCTTCCATCTGGCGGCCCGAAACGGTGCCGACATGCTGATCGGCGCGACCAAATCCGGTCGCAGCAAGCATGCGTGGGCTGAAGTCTACCGCTCGCTCGCACACGGGCCGGCTAGGTCGGCCTGCGAGGACAAGACGGTGATCGGAAAATTCCCTCGACCGGTCGTCGATTTCGCGGCGGCTTTCGTCGAGCTTCAGGCCAAGCGTCACATCGCGGATTATGACCCTTACGCAGTCTTCCGGAAATCAGCAGTGCTCTTCCACATTGAGATGGCCGAGCGTGTGATGGAAAACTTCTCCTCCGTCGACGTTAAAGACCGCCGCGCCTTCGCATCCTGGCTCCTGTTTCGCAACGTGGCGCGCCGATAACCCGCAGCTCGTCGCCTATATAGCCTCCATCACACCCCCTTGCCGACCGCTTGCCGGATGAGCGCCTGCGCGTCCTCCGACGCCCATTCGGCGGGGCCGGCGAGGTAGCCGATCTCGCAGCCCTTGGCGTCCACGAGAAGGGTAGTGGGCAGGCCGAAGCCGCGCCCCACGCTGCGCAACGCCTGGAAGGTCTTTGTCTCCGGGTCCGCGTGGAAGGCGAGGGAGGAGATGCCGATCTCGTTCAGGAAGGCGCGGGGCTTCTTGGGGTCCTTGGTGTCGAGATTGATCGCCAGCACCTGGAAGTCGGCATTCCCCTGCGCCTTCTCCAGCGCGTCGAGGGCCGGCATTTCCTTCCGGCAGGGCACGCACCAGGTGGCCCAGAGGTTCACCAGCAGGGTCTTGCCCTTGAAGTCGGCCAGCGTCACCGGCCTGCCGTCACCGTCGGTGAAGGTGAGGGCGGGCAGGCGGCGCGGCTCGGTGGCAAGGCTCAGTGCCGCAAGCTCGCCCTTGGCGAAGGGAGCGAGGCGCTTTGCGGTGGCGACCGCGCCGGCGCAGTCGGGATCGGATATGGCGGCGGTGGCCGCGGGCACGGTGCCGTCCGGCAGAGGTTTCGTTGCGGACGCATTGCCCTTGAGCCCATTCATCCCGTATAGGGCGAGCGCGCCGGCCACGGCCCCCAGAACCGCCGCTCCCGCCACCAGACCGATCATGCGCCCCGGCTTGCCGGCGGCTGCGGTCGGGGTCTTGGCGGGAGGCGCGCCGGGGGCATCATCCGGGCGCGGCAGGTTGGCATCGGTCATCGGAGGTCCGTCATGAGCAACAAGATGTGGGGCGGGCGGTTCTCCACCGGTCCGGACGCTATCATGGAGGAGATCAACGTCTCCATCGGCTTCGATCAGCGTCTCTATGCGCAGGACATCGCCGGCTCCAAGGCCCACGCGGCCATGCTGTCCGCCCAGAAGATCATTGCGGCGAAGGATGCGCAGAAGATCCAGAAGGGTCTAGACACGATCCTGTCAGAGATCGAGGCCGGCAAGTTCACCTTCCGCCGCGATCTCGAAGACATCCATATGAACGTGGAGTCGCGTCTGGCGGAGCTGATCGGCGCGCCGGCGGGCCGCCTGCACACCGCCCGGTCGCGCAACGATCAGGTGGCCACCGACTTCCGCCTCTATGTGCGCGACACCATCGACACGCTGGACGAGCAGATGGCCGATCTCCAGCGCGCGCTGGCGGAAAAGGCGCTCGCCCATGCCGGGACGGTGATGCCCGGCTTCACCCATCTTCAGAACGCCCAGCCGGTCACTTTCGGTCATCACCTCATGGCCTATGTGGAAATGCTGGGTCGCGACCGGGGCCGGTTTGCCGATGCGCGCAAGCGCCTCAATGAATCCCCGCTCGGTTCGGCGGCGCTCGCCGGCACGTCCTTCCCCATCGACCGGGAGGCGACCGCCGCCGCGCTCGGCTTCGACCGGCCGACCGCCAATTCGCTCGATGGCGTCTCCGACCGCGACTTCGTGATGGAGACCCTGGCGGCGGCGTCCATCTGCGCCGTCCATCTCTCCCGTTTCGCGGAGGAGATCGTGATCTGGACGTCGCCGGCCTTCGGCCTCGTCAAGCTCACGGACGCCTTCACCACCGGCTCGTCCATCATGCCGCAGAAGCGCAATCCGGACGCGGCGGAACTCGCCCGCGCCAAGTCCGGCCGCATCATCGGCGCCCTCACCGGCATCCTGGTGGTGATGAAGGGCCTGCCGCTCGCCTATGCGAAGGACACGCAGGAGGACAAGGAAGGCACCTTCGATGCCCTCTCCGCGCTCTCGCTGGTGATCGCCGCCATCGCCGGCATGGTCCGCGACATGGAGCCGGAAGCCACCCGCATGAAGGCGGCGGCCGGTCAGGGTTATGCCACGGCCACTGATCTCGCGGACTGGCTGGTGCGCACGCTGAACATTCCGTTCCGTGAGGCCCATCATGTCACCGGCCGCATCGTCGGGCTCGCCTCGGAGCGCGGTGTGCCGCTGCATCGCCTCTCGCTGGAGGAGATGCAGGGCGTCGAGAAGCGCATCACCCAGGATGTGTTCTCGGTGCTCTCCGTCACCAATTCCGTGCGCAGCCGCACCAGCTACGGCGGCACGGCCCCGGCCCGCGTGCGGCAGCAGGCCCGGCGCTGGCTGAAGAAGCTCGGCCCGGCGGCGTGAGCGCGCCGCGCTTTTCCGACGCCTTCCGCGCGGAGCTCCATGAGCTTTTCGCCTGGCGCCGGGATGTGCGTGCCTTCCGTCCCGATCCGCTTCCGCGGGGGGCGCTGGAGCGCCTCCTCGCCACCGCCTGCCTCGCGCCGTCGGTCGGGCTCTCCCAGCCCTGGCGCTTCGTCCTCGTGGACGATCCCGCCCGGCGGGCGGCCGTGCGGGCGAATTTCGAGCGCGCCAATGGCGAGGCGCTGGCCGCCGAGCCCGGCGAGCGGCAGGGGCTCTATGCCCGGCTGAAGCTGGCGGGGCTCGACGATGCGCCCTGCCACGTCGCGGTGTTCGCCGATCCCTGCACGGAGCAGGGCCACGGCCTCGGGCGCCGCACCATGCCGGAGGCGCTAGATTATTCCGCCGTACTGGCGATCCATACCCTCTGGCTCGCGGCGCGGGCGGAGGGCATCGGCGTCGGTTGGGTCTCCATCCTCGATCCGGCGCCGCTCGCCGCCACGCTCGAGGTGCCCGCCACGTGGCATTTCGTCGGCTATCTGTGCATCGGCTTTGCGCGCGCGGACCATGAGGTGCCGACGCTGGAGACGGCGGGCTGGGAATGTCGTCGCCCGCCGGAAACCTTCCTGATACGACGGTGATCGGCGGGGGCTCGCCTTTGCAGTGCCGGCCGCTATAGTGGCGGCGATCTTGTCCGAGGTGTTCCGTGTCCCGACGCTTTCGCATTCCCGCCCTGTTGCTCGTCCTCGCCTGCGCCGGGACGCTCGCCGGCTGCGGCGTGAAAGGTCCACTGGAGCCGCCGGGCGGCACCAAGACCGGGACGACACAGACCGGCGCCGCGCAACCGGCTGCGGCAGGCACTCCTGCGGCGAGCACCGCCGCGGCTGCGCCCGTGACGCCGGCCGCCGAGCCCTCGCCCACCGCCTGGGCGGAACAGTCCGATGCCGGCCGCTCCACCAGCACCTCGTCCGCCAACAGCTCCGCGCCGACACCGACGGTCGCCACCACGACCACCAACACCACGCGCTCGACCACGGGCAGCGCGTCCGGCGGCGCCAAGGGCTCGATCACCAGCGCGCCGGTGAGCCTCGACAAGATCCAGCGGCCGGATCGGCCCTTCATCCTCGACGGGCTGCTCTGAGGAGCGCGCTCCGCCCGTTTTCCTGCCGAAGGGGCTGAGCGACGCCCCTTCCGGCTTCCGGCCAGTGCCGCCGGGCGTCCGCTCCGGCCCGTCATGCGCGGTCGGGGGGCCTCCCGCCGAAGCGCTGGCGATCACCGCGCAAGGCCCGCCATGCACCACTTCATTCACCACGACGGCCGCCTCAAGGCCGAGGACGTGGATATCGCCACCCTCGCCGAAGAGGTGGGCACGCCCTTCTATTGCTACTCCACCGCCACGCTGGAGCGGCATTACCGGGTCTTCAAGGCCGCCTTCGCCGAGCGCGAGATGCTGCTGTGCTACGCGCTGAAGGCCAATTCCAACCAAGCAGTCATCGCCACGCTCGCCCGCATGGGCGCGGGCGCTGACATCGTCTCGGGCGGTGAGCTGAAGCGGGCGCTGGCGGCGGGCATTCCCGGCGAGCGCATCGTCTTCTCCGGCGTCGGCAAGACGCGCGAGGAGATGGCGCAGGCGCTGGAGGCCGGCATCCTGTGCTTCAACGTGGAGAGCGAGCCGGAGCTTTCGGCGCTGTCGCAGGTGGCGACCGCCATGGGCCGCACCGCGAACATCTCCATCCGCATCAATCCGGACGTGGACGCCAAGACCCACGCCAAGATCTCCACCGGCAAGTCCGAGAACAAGTTCGGCATCCCGATTTCGCGCGCCCGCACGGTCTATGCGGAGGCGGCGACGCTGCCGGGCCTCAAGGTCGCCGGCATCGACATGCACATCGGCAGCCAGATCACCGATCTCGGGCCGTTCGAGAATGCGACGCTGCTGATGGCGGAACTCGCCCGCGACCTGCTGGCGCAGGGCCATGCGCTGCACCATCTCGATCTCGGCGGCGGGCTCGGCGTGCCTTATGTGGCCGGCGATCCGGTGCCCCCCTCGCCGGACGCCTATGCGGCTGTCATCACGCGGGCGCTGAAGGGCCTCGACCTGCCGCTGGTGTTCGAGATGGGCCGCATGATCGTGGCCAACGCCGGCATCCTGGTGGCACGGGTCATCTATGTGAAGCACGGCGAGGGCAAGACCTTCGTGATCGTGGATGCGGCCATGAACGACCTCATCCGCCCGACCCTCTACGAGGCGCACCACGACATCGTGCCCGTGCACCAGCGCCCGTCGGCGCCCACGGCGAAGGTGGATGTGGTTGGTCCGGTCTGCGAGACCGGTGACTATCTCGCGCTCGATCGCGAACTGCCGGAACTGATGCCCGGCGACCTCATCGCGGTGATGACCGCCGGCGCCTATGGCGCGGTGCAGGCGTCCACCTACAACACCCGGCCGCTGATCGCGGAAGTGCTGGTGAGCGGCCATCAGGCCGCCGTGGTGCGTCCGCGGGTGGAGGTCGAGCAGTTGATCGGTCTCGACCGCCTGCCGTCCTGGTTCTGATGGCAATGGGCCGGCGTCAGCCGGCCCGCGTCCTCGGCTTGAGGGCAATGAGGTCCGCTTCCGACATGGGGCGGGCGAAGTGGAAGCCCTGCAGTTCCTCGCAGCCGGCCTTGCGCAGCCAGGCGAACTGGCCGGCGGTCTCCACGCCCTCGGCGGTGACCTGAAGGTTAAGCGCCCGGCCGAGCCCGATGATGGCTTCCACGATCCCCTGTGCATCGCGGCTCTGCTCGAGGTCGCCCACGAAGCGGCGGTCGATCTTGATGCGGTCGAAGGGGAAATTGCGCAGATAGTTCAGGGACGAATAGCCAGTCCCGAAATCGTCCATGGCGAGGCGTACGCCAAGGGTCTTGATGCCGACCAGCACGTCCAGCGCCTTCTCGGTATTCTCCAGCAGCACGTTCTCGGTGATTTCCAACTCCAGCCGCTCCGGCGGCAGGCCGCTGTCCTTGAGGGCGGCCCGCACCGTTTCGAGCAACTGCTCCCCCTGCCGGAACTGCACCGGCGAGACATTCACCGAGACCACGAGATCGGGCCATTTGGCGATGGTGGCGCAGGCCCGGCGCAGCACCCATTCGCCCAGCGGCACGATGAGGCCGGAGGCTTCCGCGAGCGGAATGAAGCGGTCCGGCGACAGCAGGCCGAAGCCGGGGTGCAGCCAGCGCACCAGCGCCTCCACGGCCACCGGCTCCTGCGTGGCGGCGCTGAAGCGGGGCTGATAGAGGACGACGAAGTCCTCGCTGCCCACGGTGCGGCGCAGGTCGTGTTCCAGCGTGCGCTTGGCCTGCACCTGCTCGGTCATGTCGGCGGAGAAGAAGGCGATGCCGGGTGGCTCCTCCCCCTGTGCATGCTGGAGGGCGAATTCTGCACTGCGCAGCAGCAGTTCGCCCTCCATGCAGTCGTTGGGGGCGAGGGCCACGCCGATGGCGCAGGAGAGGTCGATCAGGTCGCCTTCCGGCAGGCGGATCGGGGCATTGAGGGCCGCCTGCACGCGGGCGCACAGGTCCTTCACCGCGAGGACATTGCCCGGTGCGGTGGCGACCAGGGCGAAGTCCTCGGCCCCGAGCCGGGCCACAAGGTCGCTGTCGGTAATGACCTGCTTGAGCCGCAGCGCGCATTCGGCCAGCACCGCGTCGCCGGCGGCGAGGCCATAGCTCTCCGTGATCTGCCGGGTGTTCGCGAGGCCGATGCGCAGGGCCGCCACGAGGCGCTGGCTGTCGCCGATGCTGCTCAGGGCGCCGGAGAGGAATTCCATGAACAGCGTGCGGTTGGGCAGGCTGGTCAGCGGGTCGTAGAGGGCGAGGTGCTCCATCTTGCGATGGGCCTCCACCTCGGCGGTGATGTCGCTGGCGGTGCCGCGGAAGCCGATGAGATGGCCGTCCGCGTCACGCACCGCCTTCGCCGCCACCCGGCACAGGCGCAGCGTGCCGTCAGAAGCGAGGTAGCGGCAGGAGAGCGGCGTCACCCGCCGTTCCGCGGCGCGGGCCGTCCAACTTTCCAGGGGACCCTCGATGCTGTGCAGGACCGTGTCCAGCGGCTGCCCCATCAACTCGGCGCCTGAGCGGCCGGTGAGCGCCTCATACCGCTCGGACAGATAGGTGATGCGTAGCGCCGCGTCGGTTTCCCAGATCCAGTCGGTGGCGGCCTCGGCGACGTCGCGGAACCGGGCTTCGCTGAGCTGGAGGGCGGCGCGGCTTTCCTGCATCACGCGGGAGGCGGCTTCCATCTGCCGCGCGCTGGCGGAGGCGCGGGCCAGGATGAGCCAGGTGAAGAGCACCAGCGTGCCGCCGCAGGCGAGCAGCCACGGCATGACCGCGCGCGTCACCGTGGCGCCCGGGGCGGGGCTCGTCCAGCTCAGCACGACGGGATCGCCAGCCCGGCTCGCCAGTTCGAGCTTGGCGCCGCCGCCGGCGCCGAGGCGAAGGTCCGGCAGATCGGTGCGGCGGGCGATGCGGCTCAGGACCTCGTTCTCGAGGAGACGGCCGAAGACCAGGATGCTGGTAGGGCCGGCCGGTGTCGGGTCGGCGGCATTCGGGGGCGGTGTGATCGGCTGCGCGCCGACCAGCGCCGGCCGTCCGCCGATCCAGAAGAGGCCGTGCACGCCGGTGCGGCGGGCGTCCGCGAGCAGGGCATCGAGGCCTGTGGGCAGATGGCTGCCGTCGTCCGGATCCTGCAGCCGCCCCTGCCGCAGTTCATAGACCACCGAATTCTGTGCCGAGATCACATAGACCCAGTCCATGCCCAGCAGATGATGCAGGCGGGGGCCGAGCACGCCTCGCTCATAGGCCCATTCCAGATTCAGGGTCGGGTGCAGATTGTGGTATAATATTCCGTTCGCAAGCAGCGAGGCGAGAGCGCGCATGAGTTGCTCTTCCTCGACGGCGATATTCGCGCGCAGCTGAAGTTCGGTGCGCCGTTCGGAGCGGATGTCTTCTTGGCGGGCAACGTGGAACAACAGCGCAGCGGAAACGCAATAGGTGGCTGTTACCAGTATCGCGATGGCAGACAGCGTCCAGCGCGCAAAGACATGCGTGCCCGCGGCGTCACGCGACTTTATCCACGAACGCAACATAAACGCTTCCGAACCTTCGCGCCAAGTCCGCATTCTAACGGCGCGACGGCCATTACTGCCAGAATACGCTGGGTTGTGCCTGTCGAATGTGCCACTCGCGCGCTACATTTGCGCGCCGAGGTAGAGTGGCACCGAGGGCTTGGGCGAAGCTGCCCCCTCTGGAACCGTTACGGGTCCATTGTTTGCGATGTCGTTAACCTTAAAAAACGATGAATCGCAACGGCGCAAACTCCCCGGTGCAGGAGCCGCGCCCGGCTAGCTCGCGTCCCCTGCGGAGGTGACGGTGTGGATGCGGTCGGCGAGGTTCAGGTCCACGCGCACCACGGTCGGGTCATCGCCGCCGGGCCGGACCTTGAAGCCGAGATCCTGTGCGAGATGGAGCATGGGCAGGTTCTCGCGCAGCACGTCGCCGAAGATGCGGGCGAGGCCGCGCTCCTGCGCATAGTCGAGGATCTCGTTCATCAGCCGGTAGCCGAGGCCCCGGCCCTTCATGTCCGAGCGCACCATGATGGCGTATTCGGCCGCCTCATTGTCGGGATCGGCGATGATGCGCACGACGCCGAGGATCTCGCCCGTCTCCGCCACGGTCACCAGCGCCATCTCCCGGTCGTAGTCGATCTGCGAGAGGCGGGCGGCCATCAGGTGCGGGAAGTCCTTCAGCGAGCCTAGGAAGCGCATGCGTACGTCGCGGGGGTCCGAGCGGCGCACCATGTCCCCCAGCGCCGGCTCGTCCTCCGGGCGGATGGGGCGCAGCAACACCTCCTGACCGTCCGAGAGCATGATGTGACGGCTGAGGATGGTCGGGAAGGGCTTGATGGCGAAGCGCTCGGTGCCCCGGCTGGCAGAGGGATGCACCACGATGCGGGCGTCGAGCGCGATGACGCCGTTCTCGTCCACCAGCAGCGGGTTGATGTCGAGTTCGCCGATCTGCGGCAGGTCGCCCATCAGTTCGGAGATCTTCACCAGCGTGGTGGCCACCGCATCGAGATCGGCGGCTGGCCGGTCGCGATAACCGACGAGGCGGCGGTAGATGCGTGTGCGCTCCATCATCTCGCGGGCGAGGCGGCCGTTGAGCGGCGGCAGCGCCACCGCCCGGTCGGCGATCACCTCCACCGCCGTCCCGCCTTCGCCGAACAGCACCACGGGGCCGAAGGTCTCGTCATTGGCGATGCCGGCGATGAGTTCCACCGCCCGCTGCCGGCGCACCATCCGCTGCACCGTGAAGCCTTCAAGCCGCGCCTGCGGCATGCGCTCGCGCACTGCGGCCAGCATCAGCTCGGCGGCTTCCTCCACCTGGGCGGGGGTGCGCAGGTCGAGCCGCACGCCCCCCGCCTCGGACTTGTGGATGATGTCGTCGGAGAGGATCTTCAGCGCCACCGGCCCGCCGAAGGCAGCGGCCAGATCGGCGGCCTCCGCCGGAGACGCGGCCGTGCGGGTCTCCACCACCGGAATGTCGTAGGCGGCCAGCACCGCCTTGGCCTCCACCTCGGTCAGCACGCTGCGGCCGGCTCCGATCACCGCATCCACCACCTGCTTGGCCTTGTCGCGGTCCGGCTCGTCGAAGCTGCGGGCCGGCGGGGTCTCCATCAGCATGGTCTGGTTGCGCTGGTAGGAGACGAGATGGCCGAAGGCGCGCACCGCCTCATCGGGCGTGTCGTAGGTGGGCAGGCGGCGGGCGGCGAGGTGGCGGCGGGCATTTGCCGCGGCCTGATTGCCGAGCCAGCAGGTGAGCACGGGGGCGCGCGGCCGCTGCGCGAGCGCCTCCACCACCGCATCGGCGGCCTCGGCGCTGTCGGTGAGGGCGGTCGGGCAGTTGAGGACAAGAACGGCATCCGAGCCGGGATCTTCCAGCAGCGCCGTCACGCCGTCCGCATAGCGCTTGGGCGGGGCATCGGCGGCCAGCGCCACCGGATTGGTGCGTGACCAGCCGTTCGGCAGCACGCGGTCGAGCTTGGCAAAGGTCTCCGGCGCCAGTTCCGCCAGCCGGCCGGGCGTCTGTTCCAGAGCGTCGGTGGCCAGCACGCCGGCGCCGCCGCTGTTGGTGAGGATGGCGAGGCGCTCGCCGTTCAGCCGGATGCCGGAGGCGAGCGTGGTCACCGCCTCGAACAGTTCGCGCAGATCGTAGACCCGCAGCATGCCGGCGCGGCGGAAGGCGGCGTCATAGACCGCATCGGCGCCCGCAAGTCGGCCGGTGTGCGAGACGGCGGCCTGCGCGCCGGCGACGCTGCGGCCCGCCTTGATGACGATGACCGGCTTGGCGCGGGCGGCGATGCGCCCGGCGGACATGAATTTGCGCGCGTCGGTGATGCTCTCCACGTAGAGCACGATGGCCCGCGTGGCGGAATCCATGGCGAGATGGTCGAGCAGGTCGCCGAAGTCGATGTCCGCCTTGTCGCCGAGCGAAGCCACGTGGGAGAAGCCGACGCCCCGTCCCTCGGCCCAGTCGAGCACGGCGGTGGCGAGCGCTGCCGACTGGCTGAGGAAGGCGACATCCCCCTTGCGCGGCATCAGATGGGCGTAGCTCGCATTGATGCGCGGTCCGGTGGAGATGAAGCCGAGACAGCTCGGGCCCAGCAGGCGCATGAGGTTCGGCCGGGCGGCGTCCAGCATCCGCTGGCGCAGGGCGGCATCGGCACTGCCGGGCCCGGAGGCGAGGAGGACGGCGGCGCGGCAGCCCTTGGCGCCAAGGTCGGCGATGGTCTGCGGCAGGGTTTCAGGCGGCCCTGTCAGCACCGCGAGGTCGACCTGGATCGGCAGGTCGCCCACAGAGTGGTAGTTGAGCGCGGAGCGGATCGCCCGTTCCTTCGGATTGACGCTGAGGATGGGGCCGTCGAACCCGGCCTCGAAGAGGTTGCGCGCCGTGACCGCGCCGATGGTGCCGGGCCGGCTGCTCGCCCCCACGAGAGCGATGGCGCCGGGGTGGAAGAGGGCGTCGAGATTGCGCGTCGTCATGGCGTCCTCCGGTCGGGCGAACGGGAGCGTCCGCAGGATGACCGATGCGGCGGACGATCTTAAGACGGGGGATGTGCGGCGTGGGCGCGCGGGCGGTGCCCGCCCTTACTGATGCGGGAAGGGACGGCGGAAGGTCTCGCGCACGGCATCGCTCAGGGCGTTGGAGAAGAGGGGCTTCTCCACGATGGCAACGCCGGCGGAGGTGGCGCGGCGGCGCACCTGCTCGGTGGGATGGGTGGTGATGAGGATGGCCGGCCAGGTCACCTGCCGCTGCTTCAGTTCGCGCAGCAGGTCGAGGCCGTTGAGGCCCGGCAGGTTGTAATCGACGATGAGGCAGCCGCTGCCCGGCAGGGTCTCGATATCCTGATCCAGCATCTCGGCGGCGGTGGCGAAGATGCGGACGTCGAACCCTTCCAGCTCAAGGGCGAACTTCAACGACCCGCGGACAGCAGGGTCGTCATCCACCACGACCACCACCGGGGAGGCGGGGGCGTCGGCGGCCTTGTCTTCGCCAATCAAGAGCATGTGGGCCTCGCGCGGGCCTCCTCTCTAAGCGGAAGCCCGGACCCCTTCACCATCGCGGCGGAAGGGCACGCCAGCCTTGAGATAGATCAAGAGCACGCAATGCGGTCAAGTCGGCGTGGCACCGTCGGTGGGCGCAACGCCGGCCAGAAGCGCCATCCGCACCAGTTCCGGCAGGCTCGCGGCCTTCATCTTGGTCATCACGTTGGCGCGATAGACCTCCACCGTGCGCGGGCTGATGCCGAGGTCGTAGGCGATGGTCTTGTTGGCAAGGCCGTTGACGAGGCACTCCAGAACCTGACGCTCGCGCTGGGAGAGGCCGGCGATGCGCTTGCCCACCTCGCTGCGCGCATCCTCCTGCCGCCCCTGCTCGGCGGAGCGGCCGAGGCTCGCGCGCACGGCGGCGATGATGGCGGCATCGTCGAACGGCTTCTCCAGGAAGTCGGCGGCGCCGAGCTTCATCGCTTCGACCGCGAGCGGCACGTCGCCATGGCCCGTCATGACGATGACCGCCATATGGGCGCCGCGGGCGTTCAACTCCTTCAGCAGTTCGAGGCCGCTGATGCCGGGCATGCGCACGTCGGTGACGATGCAGCCGCGGTCGAGCGGCACGCCGGCATCGAGGAAGGCGGCAGCGGAGGTGTGCTGGGTGACGGCGAGGCCGGAGCTTTCCAGCAGAAAGGCGAGCGACTCGCGGACGGCGTCGTCATCGTCGATCACGTGGACCGGCAGCGACTCAGGCATCGTTCATGGCCTCCTCGTCGACGGTGCGCAGCGTGAAGCGGAAGATGGTCCCGCCGCCGGCATTCGGTTCCGCCCAGATGCGCCCGCCATGGGCTTCGATGATGGTGCGCGAGATGGACAGGCCGACGCCCATGCCTTGTGCCTTCGTGGTGACAAACGGTGTGAACAGTTGTGCCCGCATCTCGTCCGATATGCCATGGCCGGTGTCGCAGACCGACACCGTCACCATGTCGTCCTCCGCCGGGGTGGTCTGCACGAGGAGCTGCCGGCGGGAGGCGTCCATCATGGCTTCGAGGGCGTTGCGCATCAGATTGAGCAATACCTGTTGCACCTGCACCTTGTCGGCAAGCACGAGGTCGCAGGAGGTATCGATCTGATACCGCACCTGGATCCCGTGCTCCTTCGCGCCCACGAGGGCGAGGGCGCTCGCCTCCTCGATGAGCTTCGACAGGCTCTCCACCCGCCGTTCCGTCTCCCCGCGCGACACGAAGTCCCGGAGCCGGCGGATGATCTGGCCCGCACGCAACGCCTGTTCCGCCGCCTTGTCCAGTGCCCCCTGCAACATGGGGATGCGCTTGGGGTCGCCGTCATCGAGGAGGCGCCGCGAGCCCTTGATATAATTGGCGATGGCAGACAGCGGCTGGTTCAGTTCATGGGCCAGCGTCGAGGCCATCTCGCCCAGCGCCGTGAGGCGGGAGATGTGGACGAGCTCGGCCTGGAGTTCCTGGAGGCGCGCCTCGGTGTTCTGGCGCTCGGTGAGGTCGCGGATGAAGCCGGTGAAGAAGCGGCCGGAGACCGAGTGCATCTCGCCCACCGCCAGCTCCATGGGGAAGGTGGCGCCGTCCTTGCGCTCCCCCGTCACCACGCGGCCGATGCCGATGATGCGGCGCTCGCCGGTGGTGAGATAGCGCGAGAGATAGAGGTCGTGCTGGTCCCGGTGCGGATTGGGCATCAGCATGGAGACGTTGCGGCCGATCACCTCGGAGGGCGAATAGCCGAACAGCCGTTCCGCCGTGATGGAGAAGGACTGCATGATGCCGCGCTCGTCGATGACGATCATCGCATCCGGCACCGTGTCGAGGATCGAGGAGAGATGCGCCTCGCGGGCGAGCAGCGCGCGATCGCGCGCCACCGCGTCGAGCCGCGTCCGCCGCAGGCGTTCGCCGAGAACGGCGATGCCCGCGCCGGCGATGGTGAGAAGGCCGAGGCTCTGCCAGTCCGCAACGACGGTATCGCCCGAGAGCAGGCCGCGCAGCGCGAGGCCGAGGGCGGACACCGCCGTCGCCGCCAGCCCGGCGAAGAGGCCGCCGCTGCTGGCCAGCACCACGATGACCAGCAGCACCAGCAGGATGCGGGGGTCGAACGCGGACAACGCCGCAAAATGGCTCGCGGCAATCACCAGCGCGGCGGCGGCGCTGCCGGGTACGGCACGGCGCACGGTGCCCGGAACCGTCGGCCCCGCCTGGGGAGCTTTCGGAGGCAGCGCCTGCGTTGGCGTGTCGGTCATCTGGGGGCTCGTCTCGTCGAATGGGCGGGGTGTGAAACGGCTGTTGACCGGCTGATCGGCAGCCTAGGCTCCGTAAAATCACCTACGCAATACTACTTAAGGGCTGGGCCCTAAGGAGTGAATCCGAATTTTTGCAGGGCGGTCAACGGGCTATCCCTTCATCAACGAAATTCGGAGATGAGACCGATGTCGATCGCCGCCAGCGTCATCGCCCATATCGCTCCCGTGCCTGCTCAGGCCTATGCACATCCCATGCCCTCCAACCGGTGGAGCGAGATGGCCCGTGGCGTAGCCGCCGATGAAAGCGCCCGTCCGGCGCAAGTCGTTGCGGCTCTCGGCACTCCGGCGGTGTTCGCCCGCAACAGCGAGATTTTCGGCGACGATCAGGTTGCCGAGAACGTCTATGTCGTCGTCTCCGGCGTCGTGCGCATCTGCAAGCTGATGGGCGACGGCCGCCGCCAGATCGAGGCCTTCTGCCTTCCGGGCGATGCCTTCGGCTGGGAGACCGGCGAGCGTTACCGCTTCTCCGCCGAGGCGGTGAGCGAGTGCCGTCTGGTGCGCGTGAAGCGCTCCGTCCTCTTCGCCCGCGCCGGCAGCGATCCGGAACTGGCTTGCGCGCTCTGGGCGCTGAGCTTTGCCGAACTCCAGCGCGCCCAGGAGCATCTCCTCCTGCTCGGCCGCAAGACGGCGCAGGAGCGTGTCGGCTCCTTCCTGCTCGATCTCGCCCGCCGCTCCGGCACCACCAATGCCTCGCATGTCACCGAAGTCACGCTCGCCATGTCCCGCCAGGACATTGCGGACTTCCTCGGCCTGACCATCGAGACCGTGTCGCGCACGCTCACCTATCTCGAGGAACAGGGCACGATCTCGCTGCCGTCCTCCCGCCGCGTCCTCCTGCGCGACCGCTCTGCGCTCCGTCGCCTCGACTCCTGAGGCGACGTTTTTCCCCATAACTTTGGTCCGCGTTTCCGGTTTCATTTCCTCCCCACCTCACACCGCCGCCGAGTGCCTCTTGGGCCCGGCGGCGTTTTCTTGTGCGGGGAGCTTCGCGTCGAAGACAGCAGCCACCGTGCGGGTGAAGGCGCGCATCTGCGCCGGGATGGCGAGGCGGGTGCCGGTCCGCTCCATCAGGCCATCGGCCTCGAAGTCTGCGAGACGGGCGAGTTCCGGCGCGAAGAAATCGGCGGCGAAGCCGTGGGCGCGCAGAACCGCCGCAAGATCCACGGCGCTGTCGCACATCAGCCGCTCGATCACATCCCGCCGCAGCCGGTCTTCCGGCGTCAGGGCGATGCCGCGGGCGATGGGGAGCCCGCCCGCCTCCAGCGCGGCGTGCCAGCCGGGCGTCTGCGCGATGTTCTGCACATAGCCCTGCGGGAGCATGCCGATGGCCGAGGCGCCGAAGCCGAGCAGCACCGGCGCGTCATCGGTCGTATAGCCCTGGAAGTTGCGCTTCAGCGTGCCGTCGGCCGCCTGCCGCGCCATGGCATCGGTGGGCTTGGCGAAATGGTCGAGGCCGATGGCCACATAGCCTTCCGCGGTCAGCAGGTCGGCGATGGCCTCCGCCTGGGCGAGCCGGGCGTCGGGGCCGGGCAGGCTCTGGTCCGGGATCAGCGCCTGATGCTTCTTCATCCACGGCACATGGGCATAGCCGAACACCGCGATCCGGTCGGGATCGAGGCTGAGGGCCGTGCGCACCGTGCGCAGCACGGACTCCAAGGTCTGGTGCGGCAGGCCATAGATGAGGTCGAGATTGAGCGAGCCGATGCCGGCCCGGCGCAGCGCGTCGGCGGCGCGGGCGGTTTCCTCGAACGACTGCATGCGGCCGATGGCGGCCTGCACGGCGGGATCGAAATCCTGCACGCCGAGGCTCGCCCGCGTGATGCCGCTGGCGGCCAGCGCCTCCACCATGTCGGTGCTCAGCACGCGCGGATCCACCTCGATGGCGAGTTCCGCATGGGGCTTCACGTCGAAGTGCCGGCGCACGCTCTCCATGAGGGCGATCATGTCGCCGCCGGCGAGCAGCGTGGGCGTGCCGCCGCCCCAGTGCAGGTGCGTGACGGCGAGCCGGCCGGGAATACGCTCGGCCACCCGCGCGATCTCGCCCCGCAGCCGTTCCGCATAAGCGGCGACCGGCGTATAGCGGCGGGCGACGGAGGTGGTGCAGCCGCAATAGAGGCACAGCTCGGCGCAGAAGGGCACGTGCAGATAGATCGAGCCGCGGCTCGCCGGATCGAGTTCGCCCAGCCAGCGCTCATAGACGCCGCCATCGACCTCGGGCGTGAAATGCGGCGCCGTGGGATAGCTGGTGTAGCGCGGCACGGGGCGGCCGTAGCGGGCCACGAGATCCTGCGGCGAAAGCGGGCGGGGCGCTGGGGCGCGGCGAAGGGCGGTCATGCAGTCTTCATGCGCCGGCCCGCCCGGTTGTACCTTGATGCAGCGCAAGCGCTTGTTCTGGCGCTACCACTCCTGCGCGGGTCGCAGCTCCGGATCATAGAGACCGGCCAATCGTCCGGCGGCGGCCCGGGCAAAGCGCAGGGTCAGCGCCTTGCGGGTGGCGGCGGCGAGCGGATGCTCCGGAGCCGCACGGATCAGTTCCGCTCCGAAGGCGTCGGCGACGAGAATGCCCACGTCGTCCGGCAGGAGTTCGAGCGGGAAGTCCACCCCCACCGCAAACAGCAGGCGGTCGCAGAAGGGCCGGTATTCGGGCCATTTGGCATCGGTGCGGAAGTCGGTCACCGACGACTTGATCTCGATGATGGAGAGCGCGCCCTTGGGATCGAGCGCCAGCACATCCGCCCGGCGCCCGGAGGCCAGCGAGACTTCCGGCAGCCCGGCCTGCCCGTGCGCGGCGAGGAAGCGCAGCACGCCGCGCTGGATGGCGGCGGCCGTCTGCGACTGGCGGCCGTCCGGCTTCGGGACCGGGGCGTCAATCATCACAAATGCACGCCGCTCGGCTGGGCATCCTGCGCCAGCGTGCCCTTGAGCGCGATGAGCCGGGCCCGCCGGTCGCGCAGGATGGCGGCATTGAGCTCGCCGCCGAAGATGAAGGCGGTGGCCGTGAGATAGAGGAAGACGAGGGCGATCATCACAGAGGCGAGGCCCGCGTAAGTGGTGACGTAATTGCTGGAGAACTCGCCGAGATAGATGCCGAACACGGTGGCCGCCACCAGCCACAGCGTGAGCGTGACGCCGATGCCGGGCAGCACGTCCAGCAGCCGCCGCCGCCCGGCGGGCAGCCATAGGTGGGCCATCAGCAGCGCGATGATGAGGATGAGCGCGGTGCTGGCGAAGCGGGCGAAGGTCACGACGCCGCTGATCGGCTTCAGGGCCGGCACGTTGTTCACCATCGTCTGCCAGATCAGCGGCCCGAGGATGACGAGGAAGGACAGGGCCAGCATGCCCGCCGCCCCCACCAGCACGAACAGCACCGAACTCACCCGCAGCCGGTACCAGGCCCGGTGTTCCTTCATGCCATAGGCCCGGTTGAGGCCGATGCGCAGGCTCTCGATGCCGTTCGAGGAGAAGTAGATGGCGAGCGCCACGCCGACCGTCAGCACGTCCGCGCGGACCTGATTGACCACATTGTGGATCTCGCGCGCGATGGGTTCCGCCACCGCATCCGGCCAGGTCTCCAGGATGAGCTGGATCGCTTCATTGGCGAGCGGCCGCAGATCGAGGAAGCCGGCGAGCGCGGTGAGGAAGATGAGGAAGGGAAAGAGCGACATGAGGATGGACAGCGCGATGTGGCTGGCGATGGCCCAGCCGTCATCCGCGAGGAAGGTCCACACCGCGTCCATCACCACCCGATAGGTCCGTCGCAGCATGTTTTCCTGTTCCGCGTGACATCGCTTGCGGCGCATCATAAGCCAAGAGCGCCCCGGCCTCACCCTGCCGGTCACGGGGAACAACCCGTCCGGGGCCGCCCCGGTTCACTCCTGTGTGCGATCCGCCCATGCCGTCTGAGCCTCCGCCGCCCGCGCCTCCCGGTTCCCAGAGCATGCTAGGGCGGCTTCTCGCCCGCCTTCCGCGCATCGATCTCGCTCATATCCGCCTCGCGGTCCGGGCCACGGTGGCGGCGCTGCTGGCCTATGGCATCGCCTGGTGGCTCGATCTGCCGAAGGGCTACTGGGCGGTGCTCTCGGCCATTCTGGTGGTGCAATCCTCCCTCGGCGCGAGCGTGGCGGTGGCGACCGACCGGGGCCTCGGCACCATTGCCGGCGGCATCATCGGCGTCGGCCTCGCCATGATCGCCGGCCCCTCGCAGGACCTGACCGTCCTGCTCCTCACCATCGGCACGCTGGCGACGGCGCTGCTCGCCGCCTACCGGCCGAGCTTCAAGCTGGCGCCGGTGACGGTGGTGGTGGTGATGCTGTCCGATCCCACCCATGCCCAGCCGCTGATCTCCGGTCTCCAGCGGGTGTTCGAGATTGCGCTGGGCGGCGCCGTGGGCGTGGCCTGCGCGCTGTTCGTCTTCCCCGCGCGGGCGCTGTTCCTGCTCTTTCCCAATGCGGCGGACGCCATTGATGCCTGCGCCGCGCTGCTGGAGGAGGGCCGGGCGGGCCTGCTCGACGGCACGCTCGATCCGGCCGAGATCGACCGTCTGAATGCCGGCGCGCGGGTGAGCCTGCGGGCGGCGGACCTGCGGGTGGGGGAAGCCCGGCGCGAGCGGGCCGGCTGGCTGGCTGGCCCGCCGGACGCGGCCCCGATCGTGCGCACCTGCCGGCGGCTCTGGCACTCGGTCATCATCCTGCTGCGCGTGGCCGATGCCCCGCTCCCCACCGAGCTGGTGACGCCCGTGCGCGCGACGCTCCAGGCGGCGCTCGGCGCCCTCGCGACCGAATGCCGCGACATTGCCGAAAGCCTGCGCAGCGGCAATCCCGTGGGCCTCGGCAGCGCCAGCGACAGCGCCGAAGCCATGTCGGCGGCCGTCGCGGCCCTGCAGGCCGAGATGGACCGTGCCGGAACGTCCGGCCTCCTGAAAGGCGACGGTGCCAGCCTCACGCGGCTCTACACCGCCGTCGCCGGCTGTGTGCACGTGCAGGAAAACCTGATGGAACTGCGGGTCCAGCTTGCCGCCTATCGGGCCGATCAGGCCGAGCGCGCCGTCGCCTGAAGGTGTGCCGTGCAACGGCTTGAGCGGCGCAATCTCCCGTTGCGCTGCGGCGGCGCTGGCGCGAGGATGGAGAAAATACCGCAACGCACAACATTCAGGGAGACCGTCACATGCCAAGCCGCCTTGCCCTCCGTTCTGCCTCCGAAAGCGGGGCCGACGTGGTCGATCTGGTGCGCAGCGCTCTGCCGGCCCTCGAACGTGCGCTCACCGATGCGACCCAGGCGGTGCGGGAGAAGGTTTCCACGGGCGGAAAGCTCTCCGCCGAGCTGCTGGAGAGCGAACAGCGGGCGGTGCACGGCCTTGCCTGGCTCGCCACCTACGTCTTCGGCGTGCGCGAGCTGCTGCACTATGCCGACCGTCTCGGCGCGTCCGGCAAGTTCGGTGAGGCGGAACGGCTGATCGTCCAGATCGGGGCCGGCGAATACATCGCCCAGATCCTCGGCGGCATCGCCATGAGCCAGGGCGAGACGGTGCGCCTGGCCGATCTCTATCTCTCCGAGGATGCCGTGTCGGCGCTGCGCCATAATGCGGCGGTGGGTGCGCTCGCCCAGCACGGCAACACGGCGGAGGCGCGTGCCGCGCTCGCCGCGATCATCCGCAACGCCCACGGCGCCTTCACCGTGGGCGATGCCGGCCTTGACGAGACGCTGGAGGCCATGCGCTCGGAAATCCGCCGCTTCGTCGAGGCGGAGGTGGTGCCGCACGCCCACGAATGGCACCTGAAGAACGCCTATATCCCGCTGGAGGTGATCGGCCGTCTCGCGGAACTCGGCGTGTTCGGCCTCACCATCCCCGAGGAATACGGCGGTCTCGGCCTGCCCAAGGAGGCCATGTGCGTCGTCACCGAGGAGCTGTCGCGCGGCTATATCGGCGTCGGCTCGCTGGGCACCCGCTCCGAGATCGCGGCGGAGCTCATCATCGGTGGCGGCACGGATGAGCAGAAGACGCATTATCTGCCCAAGCTCGCCTCCGGCGAAATCCTGCCCACCGCCGTCTTCACCGAACCCAACACGGGCTCGGACCTCGCCTCCCTGCGCACCCGCGCGGTGAAGGAGGGAGACGTCTACAAGGTCTCCGGCAACAAGACCTGGATCACCCATCCGGTGCGCGCCGACCTCATGACGCTGCTGGTGCGCACCAATCCGGCCGAGCCCGGCTACAAGGGCCTCTCCATGCTGCTGGCGGAAAAGCCGCGGGGCACGGATGAGGATCCTTTCCCGGCTAAGGGAATGACCGGCGGCGAGATCGAGGTGCTCGGCTATCGCGGCATGAAGGAGTTCGAGATCGGCTTCGACGGCTTCGAGGTGCCGGCGGGCCAGCTGCTCGGCGGGGTGGAGGGGCAGGGCTTCAAGCAGCTCATGAACACCTTCGAGGCCGCCCGCATCCAGACGGCGGCGCGCGCAGTGGGCGTCGCGCAGGCAGCCATGGAAACGGGCCTGCGCTATGCGGAGGAGCGCATCCAGTTCGGCAAGCCACTCATCGCCTTCCCGCGCGTGGCGGACAAGATCGTGATGATGGCGGTGGAAATCGCCATCGCCCGCCAGATCACCTATTTCGCCGCCCGCGCGAAGGACGAGGGCCGCCGGACCGACCTTGAGGCCGGCATGTCGAAGCTGCTCGGCGCCCGTGTCGCCTGGGCGGCGGCGGACAACGCGCTCCAGATCCATGGCGGCAACGGCTTCGCGCTGGAGTATCAGGTCTCCCGCCTGCTGTGCGACGCCCGCATCCTCAACATCTTCGAGGGCGCCGCCGAGATCCAGGCCCAGGTCATCGCCCGCCGCCTTCTGGAGGAGGGACGGAACTGAGAGGGCGGGTTCAGGCGGCGCGCGGCGCGATGCGTTCGAGTTCGGCGGCGATCCGCCGTTCCTCCACGCGCAGATCGTGCGCCGTCTGAAGGCGCAGCCAGAAGTCCGGCGTGGTGCCGAAATAGCGCGCAAGACGCAGGGCGGTGTCCGCCGTGAGGGAGGTTTCCCCGCGCACGAGCCGCTCAATCCGCGTGCGCGGCACACGGAGTGCCCCCCCGAGTGCGTAGGGTGTCAGGCCGAGCGGCTGGAGGAACTCTTCCCGCAGGATTTCGCCCGGATGCACGGGCGCGAGGGGTTTCTGTTCATCGGCAGGCATGGTGCTCGTCCTCAGTGGTAATCCGTGATCTCCACCTGTTCCACGCCGCCGTCCACCCAGACGAAGCAGATGCGGAACTGGTCGTTCACGCGAATGGAATGCTGGCTCGCCCGATCGCCCTTCAGCTCTTCCAGCCGGTTCGCTGGCGGGGCTCGCAAATCCTCCAACACCGCTGCCGCGTCGAGCATCGCCAGCTTGCGGGCAGCGGGTCGGACCAGATCGGCCGGAAATCCCTTGCCGGGATGGCGGCCCGCAAAGATCGCTTCGGCTCTGCGATCCCGGAAGCTCCGGATCATGTTTTCCCCCGCGGATGAACGTATCATTCTGTGATACGTTCATCAATAGCGCGAGCCTGTTTGGCGAACCTCAAGCGGCCAAGCCTGCAAAACCTTCCGCCTCCTGTTCCGTTCGGGCATCGGGCGCACTATCTGACGTTCTTCCTGGCCGCCCTCCGTCGGTCGCCACTTGCCGTCCCGAGGACCAAGACCCGAGATGTCCGTTGCCTTTACCCGTGAGAACGACCTTGAAGCCACCGCCGCCGACCTGCCGGACCGGCCCATCTCGCTGCATCCCAATCTGGTGACGGCGCGGGGGCTGGCGGCGATTGATGCAGCGCTGGCGGAGGCGCGGGCAGCCTATGGGGCGGCGCAGACGGAGGGCGACGTGCAGGCGGACCGCACCGCCATGGCGCGGGCGACGCGGGATCTGCGCTATTGGAGTGCCCGCCGCGCCACCGCCCAGCTTGTGGAGCCGCCGGAGGCGCCCGAAACGGTGCAGTTCGGCGTCACCGTCACGCTGCTGCGGGAGGATGACCGCCGCCAGACCTTCCGCATCGTGGGCGAGGATGAGGCGGACCCGGCGCAGGGCTCGGTATCCTATGTCTCGCCGCTGGCCGCCGCCCTCATGGGCAAGGGTGTGGGCGATGTCGCTACGGTCGCCGGTCGGGAAGTGGAGATCGAGACGATCGCCTGAGCCGGCGGACATGAAAAAGGCCGGGCAGCGGGCCCGGCCTTGAACGCGAAACGCTGTGGTGAACCGCTTACTCGGCGGCCTTCGGCGGCACGGTGGCGGTCTCGGCCGCCATCTTCGCTTCCGCGTCTTCCTGCGTCTTCAGCACGTCCGGGTGCGGCATGGACATGATGTTGTAGCCGCTGTCCACGAAGTGCACTTCGCCGGTCACGCCGCCCGACAGCTCGGAGAGCAGATAGAGGGCCGAACCGCCCACTTCCTCCAGCGAGACCGTGCGGCGGAGCGGGGCGTGGCGCTTCTGATAGTTGAACATCAGCCGGGCGTCGGCGATGCCGGCACCGGCAAGGGTCCGCACCGGGCCCGCCGAGATGGCGTTCACGCGGATGCCCTGCGGACCGTAATCGGCCGCCAGATAGCGCACGCTCGCTTCCAGCGCCGCCTTGGCCACGCCCATCACGTTGTAATTGGGCATCACGCGGGTGGAGCCGCCATAGGTGAGCGTCACCAGCGAGCCACCATTGGGCATGATCTCCGCCGCGCGCTTGGCGATCTCCGTGAAGGAGAAGCAGGAGATGAGCATGGTGCGGGAGAAGTTCTCGCGCGTGGTGTCCGCATAGCGGCCCTTGAGCTCCGACTTGTCGGAGAAGGCCACCGCATGCACCACGAAATCCAGCGAACCCCATTCGGAGCGCAGCGCCGCGAACAGGGCGTCGACGCTCGCGAGGTCTTCCACGTCGCAGGGCATCACCAGCTTGCCGCCGAGGCTTTCGGCGAGCGGGCGCACCCGCTTGGCCATGGCCTCGCCCTGGTAGGTGAAAGCAAGCTCCGCGCCCTGACCCGCGAGGCTCTTCGCGATCCCCCATGCGATGGAGTGGTCGTTCGCCACGCCCATCACCAGGCCGCGCTTGCCCTTCATCAGGTCGTGCATTGCCGATTGTCCTTAACTGCCATGGTTGAACGGCGATAGCAGACCTGATCGCGAAGCGCCATGGCGCCCGCGATCACCTGAGGTTTCCAATCCTGACGGCCCGGCGGCCGCCGGTCAGGCGTCGAGGTGCTTCAGCACGAGGCAGGCATTGGCGCCGCCGAAACCGAAGCCGTTGGACAGCACGTGGCCGAGGCTTGCATTGTCCACACGCTCGCGCACGATGGGCATGTCCGCGAAGGCCGGATCGATCTCGTCGATATTGGCGCTCTTCGCGATGAAGCCGTTCTGCATCATCAGGATGGAGTAGATGGCCTCGTGCACGCCGGTGGCGCCCTGCGAATGGCCGGTGAGCGACTTGGTGGCCGAGATGGGCGGGCACTTGTCGCCGAACACGGCGCGGATCGCCTCGATCTCCTTGAGATCGCCGATGGGCGTCGAGGTGGCGTGGGGATTGATGTAGTCGATGGGCGCCTTGAGGCCGGAGATGGCCATGCGCATGGCGCGCTCGGCGCCTTCGCCCGAGGGGGCCACCATGTCGGCGCCGTCGGAGGAGACGCCATAGCCGGCGACTTCCGCATAGATGCGGGCGCCGCGCGCCTTGGCGACTTCCAGCTCTTCGAGCACCAGCACGCCGGCGCCGCCGGAGATCACGAAGCCGTCGCGATCCTTGTCATAGGCGCGCGAGGCCACCGCCGGCCGGTCGTTGTAATTGGAGGACATGGCGCCCATGCCGTCGAACAGCACCGAGAGGGTCCAGTCGAGATCCTCGCAGCCGCCCGCGAACATACGGTCCTGCTTGCCATAGACGATCTGTTCATAGGCGTTGCCGATGCAGATGTTGGTGGTCGCGCAGGCGGCCGAGATGGAATAGCTCAGCCCCTTGATCTTGAACCAGGTGGAGAGCGTCGCCGAGGCGGTGGAGGCCATGGCCTTGGGCACCGCGAACGGGCCGACGCGCTTGGGCCCCTTGGTGCGGGTGATGTCCGCCGCTTCCACGATGGTCTTGGTGGACGAGCCGCCGGAGCCCATGATCAGGCCGGTGCGGTCGTTGGAAATCTCGTGGGGCTCAAGACCCGCGTCGCGGATCGCCTGATCCATGGCCACGTGGTTCCAGGCGGTGCCACCGCCGTGGAAGCGCATGGCGCGCCGGTCCACCACGTCCTCGGCCACGAGGGTCGGGGCGCCCTGGACCTGGGAGCGGAACCCAAGCCGCGCATAGTCGTCCGCGAACGTGATGCCGCTCTTGGCCTCGTGCAGGCTGCCCAGCACTTCCTGCGTGGAGTTCCCGATAGACGAGACGATGCCCATCCCGGTGACGACGACGCGCCGCATGTCACCTCCCAATCAAAAGGCCGGACCCTTGTCCGGCAGGTCCGTGCCCGGCGGAGTTTCAGGCCTTGGCACGGTGAAGTTCAAGATAGGGCGGGCCGCTAGGGTCCGCGAGCCTGCACATGGTCCCGGCCTGCGGCCATTACCAGAGGGCAACCTGCCCCAAGGCGGGAACGGGGCCTAAAAAGACGCCCGCCTTACCCTGAGCCATGTTCGTGGCGTGGGCGTGTCAGGCGCCAGCGGGCGCCGCTTCCTGCTGGAACAGGCCGACCTTCAGGTCGGAGGCGCGGTAGATCACCTCGCCGTCAGCGGAGAGCCAGCCATCGGCAATGCCGAGCACCAGCTTGGAGCGCATGACGCGCTTCAGGTCCACGCCGTAGACCACCTTCTTCACGTTGGGCAGCACCTGGCCGGAGAACTTGAGTTCGCCGAGGCCGAGCGCCCGGCCGCGACCGGGGGAGCCCAGCCAGCCGAGGAAGAAGCCGACCATCTGCCACATGGCGTCGAGGCCGAGGCAGCCGGGCATGACCGGATCGCCCTTGAAGTGGCAGGGGAAGAACCACAGGTCCGGATTGACGTCGAGTTCGGCGCGCACGAAGCCCTTGCCATGGGCGCCGCCGGTCTCGGAAATCTCGGAGATGCGGTCGAACATCAGCATGGGCGGCAGGGGCAACTGCGCATTCCCGGCACCGAACAGTTCACCCCGTCCGCAGGCGAGGAGCTCCTCGTAGTCGAAACTGGTCTGCCGGTCCGCCATTCTCTCTGCTGTCGCCATGCTGTCCACGAGGGATGTTTCTATTGGCCTTTTCGGGCCACGCCCGTTCCGAGCGCGGGCACTCCCTATCATAGGAGCCATCGCGCTCAAAGTCATGAAAGCGTCACGGGAGGGAATGTGACGGAAAGATTTTTGGCCCCGCCGCCTTGTGTCGCAGCGCACCCCTTGGCCGCCTGCCGCGGCACCTGCAAGCTTGAGGTTGGCACGAATCCGCCGGCGCGGCGTTGTCCGTGGGTCAGCGGTTTGCAGAACGGGAGGAGAGACGGATGCTGAGGCAGTTCCGGCAGTTTGCGATGCGAGGCAATGTGGTGGACCTTGCGGTCGGCGTCATCATCGGCGCCGCCTTCGGCAATATCGTGTCCTCGCTGGTCGGTGACATCTTCATGCCGGTGATCGGCTCGGTCACCGGCGGGCTCGATTTCTCGAACTACTTCCTGCCGCTCTCCTCGGCCGTCACCGCCGAAAATCTCGCGGATGCCAAGAAGCAGGGCGCGGTGCTGGCCTATGGCAACTTCATCACCATCGCCATCAACTTCATCATCATCGCAGCGATCCTGTTCTTCATCGTGCGGGCCATCAACTCGCTGAAGCACGAGGAGAAGAAGGATGCGGCACCGCCGCGCTCCGAAGTGCTGCTGGAGGAAATCCGCGACCTGCTGGCGAAGGACGTCGCCAGCAAGTCCCCGACGGGCCCCGCCTGATCAGCGGATATCGGCGCCCACCGCGTCGGCCACCGAGCGGAAGCCGTCCGCCTTCAGGCGGGCGGCGAGGTCCGCCTTGATGCGCGGCACCAGCGCCGGGCCGTGGAAGACGAGCGCGGAATAAAGTTGCACGAGGCTCGCGCCGGCGCGGATCTTGGCATAGGCATCCGCCCCCGAGGCGATGCCGCCGGCGCCCACGAGCGGGATGCGCCCGCGCACCAGCCGGTAGAGCGCGCCGAGCCGCTCGGTGGAGAGGGTAAAGAGCGGCGCGCCGGAGAGACCGCCGGTCTCGCCCTTGTGGCGGCTGCGCAGGCTGTCGGGGCGCGAGATGGTGGTGTTGCCCATGATGATGCCGTCGACGCCGAGCTCGAGCGTCACCTCCGCGACGGCTTCGAGACCGGCGTCGTCGAGGTCGGGCGCCACCTTCACCAGCAAGGGCGGGCGGGTGGCGGCATCCGGAAGGCTGTCGTTGCGGGCAGACAGCGCCGCGCCGATGAGGGCCGACATCTCGGTGCGCGCCTGGAGCAGCCGCAGGCCGGGCGTGTTGGGCGAGGAGACGTTGCAGACGATGTAATCGGCGAGCCGGCAGGTGGCGGAGACGCCCGCCACATAGTCCTCGCTCGCGTCCTCGGTTTCCTTGTTCTTCCCCACGTTCGCGCCGACGATGCCGGGCAGGCCGGCGGCCTTCCTCTTGCCGAGCTGGTAGATGAAGGGGGCAAGGCCCTGCGAATTGAAGCCGAAGCGGTTGATGACCCCTTCGTCCTCATCGAGGCGGAACAGGCGCGGCTTGGGATTGCCCGGCTGCGGGCGCGGCGTCACGGAGCCGGCTTCCACGAAGCCGAAGCCCAGCGACAGCAGCGGATCGATGATCTCCGCATCCTTGTCGAAGCCGGCCGCGAGCCCGACCGGATTGGGGAAATCGATGTTCCAGACGCGGGTGCGCAGCACCGGGTCGGCCGGCGAACGGTCGGCGGGCACGAGGCCCTTCTTCAGCGCGCGGATGGACAGGCCGTGGGCCTGCTCCGGCGTGAAGAGGGGCAGGAAGGGACGGACGAGCGGATAGAGATCCATGGTCCGCGCGTCACTCGCTCAGCTGCGAGGCGCCGCCATGGGCCTTGGACCAGCCGTGGGGATCGTTGAGGAAGGCCTCGATCTCGTTCACCTGCGCCGGCTCGAAGCGGTTCATGGTCTTCACCGCCGCGAGGATGTCCCACCAGGTGCACAGGTGGTGCAGCTCAAGGCCGGCATCCTGAAGGATCGACTTCGATTCCTTGAAGATGTCGTAATAGAAGAAGACGAAGCAGTGGTCGCAGGTGGCGCCCGCATTGCGCAAAGCGTGCACGAAGTTCACCTTGCTGCGGCCGTCCGTGGTGAGATCTTCCACCAGCAGCACGCGCGAGCCTTCGTCGAGATGGCCTTCGATCTGCGCGTTGCGGCCGAAGCCCTTGGGCTTCTTGCGCACATACTGCATGGGCAGCATCAGCCGGTCGGCGATCCAGGCCGAGAAGGGAATGCCCGCCGTCTCGCCGCCCGCCACCGTGTCGAACTGCTCGAAGCCGATGTTGCGGTAGATGGTGGAGATGGCGAAGTCCACCAGCGTCTGGCGCACGCGGGGGAAGGAGATGAGGCGGCGGCAGTCGATATAGACCGGGCTCGCCCAGCCGGACGTGAAGATGAAGGGCTCGCCCGAGGAGAAGCGCACCGCTTCCACTTCCAGCAGCATGCGGGCGGTAAGCTGCGCCACTGTGGCCTTGTCGGTGAATGCGGTGACGGTGGACATGGCGGGCGACCCTTCGTTCAAACTGCTGCTGCGCGCATATAACAGAGCCGGCGGCGGGAAAAAGGCCCATGCGCGGCATAGAAGGGCTGCGCGGGGCGCGAAAGCGGCGAAATCGACGCCGGAAGGGGCAAGGCGTGGGGGATCAGGTCTGGCAACTGGTGGATTCCTCCACCATCGGCGGCATCGAGACCCATGTGGGCGTGCTCGCTGCGGCCTTGCGGCGCGCCGGATGGGATGCGCAGGTGGTGCTGCTGGCGGACCACGGGCCCAATCCCTGGCTGGCGCAACTCGACGCGCGCGGCGTGCCGCATACGGTTCTCGCGGGCGGGCTGGGCGGACTGCTGGCCGTGCTGCGTCGCGAGCGGCCGGCTTTGCTGCACACCCACGGCTATAAGGCGGGCATCCTCGGCCGGCTGGCGGCACGGCTCTCCGGTACGCCGTGCGTGTCCACCTTCCATGCGGGAGAGCGGGGCCCGTTCCCGGTCTCGCTCTATCAGACGCTCGATGCCTGGACGTCCGTTCTGGCGCCCCGCATCGCGGTGAGCGCCCCCATCGCCCGGAACCTGCCCTTCGGGGCCGAGGTCATCGGCAATTTCGTGCCGGTGCCCGCCGCGCCGCCGCCTGCGGGCGCACGGCCGGATGTGGTGGGCTTCGTGGGCCGCTTCAGCCCGGAAAAGGGGCCGGACCTCTTCTGCGCCATCGCCGAACGGTGCCGCGACACCGGCCTTGCCTTCGAGGCCTTCGGCGACGGGCCGATGCGGGCCGAACTGGAGGTGCGTTATCGCGGGATCGTGACCTTTAACGGCCTCGTCACCGACCCCTCGCGCATCTGGCCGCGCCTCGGCCTGCTGCTGATGCCCTCGCGGGCCGAGGGCCTGCCGCTTGCCGCCATCGAGGCCATGGCCGCCGGCATTCCGGTGGCCGCGAGCGCGGTGGGGGCTCTGCCGGACGTGGTCACGCCGGGCGGGAACGGCTGGCTGTTTCCGCCCGGGGACATCGAGGCCGCCGCTGGAGCGGTGCGGGCCTTCGCCGGTCTTTCCCCGGACGCACGGGCGGCGTTCGTGCAGGCTGCATGGCAGGCCGCGCGGCAGGGTTATGCGGTGGACGTGCTGCTGCCCAAGGTCTGTGCCGTCTATGCGGCTGCCGGCGTAGTGCCGCCCTCCGCACCCGCCGGCACCTAGCGTCGGGCTCGTAGCCGCGGGGATGGCGGTATAGAATGGCGCGATCCTCCGACGCCTGCCGGGTCGATTCGTGACAGACGAAAGCTTTCAGCGTGCCGCCCCGCGCCGTCCTTTCCCGACGGGGGACGGGCACATCTGGGAAATCGTGATCGCGCTGCTGTGCGTCGCGCTGGTCTTCTATTCCTGGATGAAGCAGCCGGGCCTCGAGATGCCGCTGCTGATCTCCGCGGGCTTCGTGGTGGTGGTGCTGGCCTTCAAGCGCCCCTCCGTGCCCTGCATCATGTTCGTCTGCTTCTCGTTCCTGCGCATCCACGAGGCGTTTCCGGTCCTGAGCCCGCTGCGCATCCCGCAATTGCTGGCGCAATTGATCCTGATCGTCACCTTCTGGCACCTGGTGCTGATGCGCTCCATCCGGCCCTACTGGTCGCGCGAACTGACCGCCTTCGCGGTCTTCTTCACCTTCTGCACCGCGTCCATCTTCACCTCCAGCGGGCGGGACACGTCCTTCCTGTTCTGGTCGGATTCCTTCAGCAAGGTCGCCCTGATGACCCTGCTGATCGCCTGGTGCACGCGCAAGGCGGCGGACTTCCAGCTCGCCGGCCAGACCATCGTGCTGGCGGGCATCGCGGTCTCCTGTGTCGCCATCTACAACAAGATGCACGGCATCGGGCTCGTGGAGGGCACCCGCGTCACCATCGGCCGCGACGTGGGCTCGGTGCTGGGCGATCCCAACGACCTTGCCCTGGCGCTGCTCTTCCCCCTGAGCTTTGCCGGTGCGCTGGTGGTGGCTCGCACCAATCTCCTCAACCGCTTCTACGGCCTTGTCGGCTTCGGCTTCGTGGTGGCGGCAATCATCTGCACCCAGAGCCGCGGCGGCCTTCTGGGCCTTGCGACCGTGACGGCGGTGATCGGCAGCCGCTATGTGAAGAACAAGATGCTGGTGGGCATCATCGGCGTTTGCGCCATGGTGCTGCTCTATGCGGTGGCGGGCATTTCCGGGCGCTCGTCCGGCGGTGCGGCGGAGCAGGGCATCGACGAATCGTCCGAGGGCCGCCTCATCGCGTGGCGCACGGCCTGGAACATGGTGAAGGCCCATCCGCTGCTCGGCGTCGGTCTCAACACCTTCCCGCTCAACTATTATTTCTACACGCCGGAATGGGACGGGCATGAGCATGCGGTCCATTCCACATGGTTCGGCGTGCTGGCCGAGACGGGTTTCCTCGGCTTCACCTCCTTCATCACCATGATCGGCATGCTGATCCGCCTCAGCCTGCGCTGTCTCAGCGTGGCGCAGGGCCATGGCGTCGACCCGCGCTTCTCCACCGCCGCGCTCGCGCTGACCTCGGGCCTCGCCGGCTTCTGCGTGTCCGGCACCTTCCTCACGCAAGGCCTGTCCTGGCCCATCTATGTCACCCTCGCGCTGACGGTGGCGCTGGCCCGCGCCCTGTCCGAGCCGCGCGACCCAGGCAGCGAGGTGCCGGTGGCCGGTCCCTTCCTGCCGGTCGCGACCGGCATCGGCGAGCGCGCATGAGCGCTCCGCTCGTGGTGTTCGGCGAGGATTGGGGCGCCCATCCGTCCTCGACCCAGCATCTCGTCTCGCGCCTTGCGGCCGAACGGTCCGTGCTCTGGGTGAACTCCATCGGCCTGCGCCGCCCGCGCCTCGATGCCCGCGATCTCGCGCGCCTCCTCGCCAAGGCCCGCGCCATCGCCGGACGCGCCCCGCCCCGTCCGGCGTCCATGCCCGAACCTGAGGGGCCCCGTCCCGCCCGCATTCTCTCGCCCCTCGCCATTCCCTGGCCGGGCAGCCATCTGGCGGAGGCGGTCAATCGCCGCCTCATCGGTCGGCAGGTGCGGCAGGTGATGGCGGAGATGGGCATGGAGCGCCCCATCCTGTGGGCCTCGCTCCCGAGCGCGGTGAGCGTGGTGGGGGCGCTGGGCGAGCGGGCGGTCGTCTATTATTGCGGCGACGACTTCGGCGCCCTCACCGGCGTCGATCATGCACCCGTGCTGGAGATGGAGGCCCGGCTCGCGGCGTGCGCGGACCTGATCGTGGCTGCCAGCGCGCCCTTGGCCGAGCGCTTCGCCGGCCGCAACGTGCTCCTCCTGCCCCATGGCGTGGACTATGATCTGTTCGCGACGCCGTGCGCCCGCCCGGCCGATCTCCCGGAAGGTCGGGTTGCGGGCTTCTACGGCAGTGTGTCGGACTGGCTGGACATCGGCATGCTGGTGCGGGCGGCGCAGGCGCTTCCGGATTGGCGCTTCGTCTTCATCGGGCCGGTCCAGACGGACGTGTCACCACTGGCCGGGCTGCCGAATGTGCGCTTCCTCGGGCCGCGTCCGCACACCGCATTGCCGGGATATGTGCAGCATTGGGATGTGGCGCTCATTCCCTTCCGCGACACACCCCAGATCCGCGCCTGCAATCCTCTGAAGCTGCGAGAATATCTGGCCAGCGGGACCCCCGTCGCGGCCACGCGCTTTCCCGCTCTCACGCCGTATGAGGGGCTGGTCCATGCCATCGATCCCGGTGGCGACCTCACGCCTGCCATCCGTGGCGCGGCACAGGACCACAACGGCACCGCCCGGAAGGCGGCCGTCGCTGCGGAGGGCTGGGATGCGAGGGCAGCGAGGCTTTCCGCCGCCCTCGACGCGCTGTGAGCGCGCGTTACTGCGCCGTGCCGGTGCTCGGGGCCGGGGCGGCCTGCGCGGGCTGCGGCTGCGGGGCCGGCTGGGCCTGAGCGGCGGGCGGCGTCGTATTCGGTGCCGCCGTGGTCGTGGTGGTGGCCGTCGTTGGTGACGGCGCGTTCGAGCGGGCGGTCGCCGTGCCCGCGTCGGCCGGATTGACGCCTTGGCCCTGCGGCGTGGACGGCTCCTGGGTCACCCGGTCACCCTTGTCCGATTTGGTGGTCTTGGCCACGGTCGAGGTGCCGGCCTTCTTGGTCGTGCGGGCCTTGTGGGTGCGGGTGTTCTGGGGAATGCCGAGCACGCCCTTCACGCCGCCCGCGACACCGCCAGCCACGCCACCCACGACACCGCCGACCGCGCCGCCCACGGGGCCGGCCGCATTGTTGCCGACCGCCGCGCCTTCCTGCGCGCCGCGCACCACGCCCTGCGCCGCCACGGGCGAGGCGACCAGTCCGAAGCCCAGAAGGGCCACCATCATCTGCTTTTTCATCGCTCCGTCCTCCATGACCGAGTCAACGAGCGGGCCGGAGCGGCGGTTCCAGCGGGGAACCGATGTGATTTCCGCTAGGGAATGCGTTCGGCCATCATGTCGACGATGCGCTGGGCAAGATCCCCCTCGCCGCCCTGTGCCGCGGCATAGGCGAGGCCGGCTGCGGCGGTGCGGTGGCGCAGGTCATCGTCCCGCCAGGCGCGGTCGATCATCGCGGCGAGCGCGGCAGGGTCTTCGGCCGGAACGGTCAGGGCTTCGCTTGCGAAGACGTCGGACATGCCCGGCCCCTCGCTGCCGATGACGCACTTGCCCAGCCGCATGGCGTTGAGGGCTGTGGAGATGCCCGAGGCGACAATGGAGGACTTCAGCACGGGGATGACCACCAGCTTCGCCCGCGCCAGCATCCGGGCCTGCGCCGCCGGCGTGCCGTCATCGTCGAGCTGGAGAACATTGGCGGGCAGATGGTCAGGGTTCCACGTGAAACGTGCCCCGTGGGCGGCGAGGTCCGCGGGCCGCGCGCGGGCGATCGCGCCCGGCCAGGGCAGCCGTTCCATGGCGGCGAAGAAGGTGTCGAAGTCGCGCATGGAGCGCCCGAAGCAGAGCACGTAGTCCTCCGCCACCGGAGATGCGGCCATCTCCGCCTCGGTCAGGTTGACCTTGAAGGGCACGAAGGCGCAGCGCTCGGCAGGGATGCCGAAGACTTCCGTCAGGCCCCGCACGTCGCGGAACAGATTGATGTAGAGGTCCGCCCGCGAGAGCAGCGCCCGCTTCAGCGGATGCAGCAGGTGGCCCTTCAGCCCCTCCGGCCGCCGCAGCACCATGTCGGAAGCAACGAGCGGGCGCCGGGCGCCGGGGCGCAGGTTCGCCAGCGCGACGCCCATGGTGAGGCCGGGATCGCAATTGACGAGATAGACGCTGTCCTGTGATTCCGCTGCGTCGCGCAGGTCGGCCAGCGTGCGCGCGTGAACGGCGCTGCCGCTGCGCCCGTTGGCCGCCTGCCAGCGCTCCGGGATCGCCGGCCAATTCGTGACGATGCGCATGGGCGCGGCTGTCTCCTCGCGCCGGATCAGGGCCGGCCCTTTGCCTCATCGAGCCATGGCGGCAGGCTTGCCTTCAAGGGCGGGGCCGCCTTGGCGTCGCACGTGCCCGGACGGCGCCAGAAGCACGCCGGGCCGCGCGTGCCGTTGGCATAGCAGGCGATCTTCTCATAACCGGTGCCGGTGAAGTCCTCCATGGGCTCGCCCGGCAGTTCGGTGGTGGTGAGGATATAATTGAAGGCAGCACTCTTCGCCTTGAAGTCGGGATCGGCGGCGGTGATGCCGTAGAGGCCCTTGTCGGCATTGAGATAGACATAGCCGCCGCTCAGCCACCAGGAACTGCCCGGCGCGATGGCGAGGCCGCAGCTTTGCGGGTCCGCATTCACCGCGCGGGTGGCGAGGATGGTGCCGCGCCCCAGCGAGAAGGTGGCGGCGAAATAGCCGAAGCCCCCGAGCAGGCCGGAGGTGAGCGCCACGAACACGGCGCCGATGGCGCCGATGCGCCAGCGCGGCACGCGCCCCTCCCACAGCCGGAGCGCCAGCAGCGATCCGCCGATGCCGGCGAGCACCAGCACGAAGGGTACGCCGGGATAAAGATAGCGCGGGTGCTTCATGGCGATGGTTTCGAGCACCGCCAGATTGAAGAGCGGAATGGCCAGCAGCAGCGGCAGGCGCTTCACGGCCGCAAGCGCGGTCAGGACGATGAGGGCGAAGGCGCCCGACCAGTAGGCGAGGATCCAGCCGGGGTAGTGATACCAGGGCACGAAGCCGAAGCGGCCCTCGCCGGTCTCGCCGATGCTGGAGCTCTGGTATTTCACGTATTTGATGATGGACTGGAAGGGCATGCCCCAGGTGGCCCAGTCCAGCAGCCCCAGGAAGAGCAGCGGCCCGATGCCGCCGAGCACGAAGGCGGCGTAGCGGCGGATGTCGAGCCGGGCCACCCACACGCCCACCAGCAGCACGATGGGCCCGAGCTGGATCCGGAAGGCGAGCGCCGCGCCGAGCCAGAGGCCCGCATGGACGAGGCGCCGGAAGCTGCGCGCCGGCCCGTCCGGATAGGCGAGATAGACGCCGGGAACGAGCAGGAAGGTGGCGATGGTGTCCTGCAAGGGCTGGCCGGCGTAGTAGACCGTCTCGAACCAGTAGGCGGCGAGCGCCCCGCAGACCACGGCGCCCACGCTGCCCGCATGGCGCCAGCCCCACAGGAAGGCGGGCGGGATCACCAGCAGGGACATGAGGCTGCACACGGCCGTTGCGCCGAAGATCTGCGCCTGCGCCTGACCGCCCAGAAGACGGGCCGCCTCCATGCCGGGCCAGATGAGGCCGGGCACCAGCCAGGGCCGCGCGCCGGAGACGAACTCCCACGGCAGCAGGCCCCGCCCGTACATGAGCCGGTGCGCCTGCTCCAGATACTGGAAGGTCACGTCCGCATAGCTCATGTTCGGCGCCAGCCAGAACACCACGAGCTTGGCTGCGTAGGAGGTGAGGATCAGCCCCGCGAGGACGAGCATCATCGACGCCGGCAGGCGCGTCCGGTCCTCCCCGGACGCGGAAAGATCAGAAAAAGACTGCCGTTGCATGAACCACCCCGCTGGCGCGCCGGTGATGAAAAGCATGTTTCACCGCCAACGCCAACCGTTTCTCTGGCGGTAACAAGGTATTGTGTTCGGTCGCAAAATGACCGGCTTTGGGCGACAGTGAAGACTGGCGATTCGGTGTGCGGCGGAAGACGGGCGTGAGAATGATCGGGTCAGGTGGTCTGGGAGGGCGGTGGATGCGGGCCGGCTGCGTGCTGGCGCCGCTCGCGGCCGTTTTGGCCGGCTGCACGACCACGCCGGCCGATCCCATCTCCATGATCCCCCCCAATGTGCAGGCGACCGTGGTCGCGGAGGAAAAGCTCCGCGAGGCCCGCGAGCAGGCCAATGCCGGCGATCCGGCGGCCCGCTCCACATCGGTGCAGGACATCCTGGCCCGCGCCCGCGCCGAGGGAGCTGCGCCCGCCCAGGGGGGCGATGGCGCGCAGGCTCCCGCCCCGGCTGGAGGGCCCGCAACCGGTGGCGCACCCGCGGCGCCGGCCCCGGCCGGCATCGCCGCATCGGCCGCCGGAAAGCCGGCGCGGACGGCCCCGGTGCCGCGCGAGTTCGAGATCGTGTTCGAGGGCACCACCGACCAGCCGCCCGAGCGGGAGCTGGCCGCGTTCCAGAAGGCCTGGAAGGCGGCGAAGGTGAGCGATAAGACCCAGGTAATGATAACCGCAGGTCCGGGCGGGAGCGGCAGCGCTTTTGATCAGGCCCTGCTGGCGAACCGGCGGCTGCGCACGGTAAGATCGCTGCTGCCAGCCACCGTGAATGCGCGCCAGCATTACGATCCCGAATTCGTGCCGGATACGGTGCGGATCGTGGTTGGAGCGATGGACTGAAGACGAGATGTTCGAGACCGCTTCGGATACGTTTGCCTATGTCGCCCAGGTCGCCTGGCGCCGGCGGTTTCTGGCCATCATCCCGATCCTGCTGCTGCCGCCGCTGGCGCTCGTCGCCGCTGCCATCGCGCCCGCCCGCTATGAGGCGCGGATGACGCTGCTGGTGCAGGAGCCCTCCAAGCTCAACCCGATCCTCAACGACATCGCGGTCAATCCGAACCTCAAGGAGCGCATGTCGGCGCTCATCGCGCTCGCCCATTCCGAGGTGGTGCTGGGCAAGGTGCTGGAAGACCTCCACCGGGTGACGCCCGAGACCCCGCCCAAGCAGCGGGATGATCTGGTGAAGGCGCTCTCCGAGGCGGTGACCATCCAGCTCGTCGGCTCCGACATCATCGAGATGCGGGTCCGCAGCATGGATCCCAATTCCCCCGCCCAGACCCTCCAGGCCCTGTCCCGCCGCTTCGTGGAGCGCCTCGTGTCGCCCGAGCGCACGGCGGTGCAGGACAGCGAGCGCTTCCTGAAGGACCAGATGTCCGAGCGGCGGCGTGCCCTCGATGGTGCCGAGAAGGCGCTGCTCGATTTCCGCACGGCCAATGCCGACAAGCTCCCGGCGCTCTACAACAGCACGGTTCAGCGCCTCGCCACGCTGGAGCAGCAGCTCCAGTCCAAGGAGATGGACCTCAGCATCGCCGGGGCCACCATGGAGGAACTGCGCAAGCGGCTCGCCAGCACCAACCCGCTCATCGGCCGGATCGAGGAGAACATCGTCCAGGCCTCGGCCGAACTGGCTTCCCTGCGCGCCCGCTACACCGACGAGCACAGCCTCGTGCAGGCGGCCGAATGGCGCCTCCAGCGGCTGGAGGAGGAGCGGCGCCACCTCCTGAACGACAGCCACGCCATCTCCACCACCGATCTCGATCGGCTGTGGAACATCGCCGCCGGCGTCGGCACTGCGCCGGCCGGCGACCAGCGCGGCAATGACAGCGACCGCAATGCGACCCCGCTCCTCGTCTCTCAGCTCCAGCGCCTGCAGGAGCAGCAGAGCAAGCGCACCGCCATCGAGAGCGAGGTGGACCAGCTGCGCAAGGTCATCGCGGTGCTCCAGAGGGATATTGCCGAGTTCGGCCCCATCGACCAGCAGCAGCAGCAGCTGGAGCGCCAAGTGTCCTTCGCGCGGGATAATTATGAATCGCTGGCCAAGCGCTACGAGATGGCGCGCGTCACCGGTGCGCTCGGCGTGTTCGAGGCGCCCGAGCGCGTGAAGGTGCTGGAAACCCCGTCCGATCCGGCATCCAAGGTCACCCCCGGCTATGCGCTCTATGTGCTGGCGGGGATCATCTCGGGCTTTGCGGTGGGCGGGGCCCTTGCGGCGGCGAGCGAGCTGCTCGACACCCGCCTGCGGCGGCCGGCGGATTTTGCCCGCATCCTCGGCGTGCCGGTCATCGCCCGTGTGCCGCGCATCTCGCCACAGGAAGCCCAGCCGCGCCCCTACGCCGCCTGAGGACGGGCCGCCTTCGCGGCGCCCGCTCACAGCTTGGTATTGAGCATCCGGCTGCCGCGCACGGCGGAGATGAAGCGCTGCACGAGATCCGGCGCGAAGGGCATGAGGCGCTCGGCCTCGGCCGCCAGCTCTTCGCCCGGGGTGGGATTGAAGCGGTCGTTCACCACGATGCCCTGGATGGGCGCATTCGCCTGGCGCAGCGCACTGGCGGCACGGTTCAGCATGGCGCGCGTGACCCGGCCGGCGAGGCACACCACCACGATGCTCTCGCAGGCCGAGGCGATGGCGGTGACCGGTACGGCGACGCGTTCGCTCGGCTCCACGGCGGCGAGATCGAGCACGATGGCGTCATAGGAGCGCATCAGCCCGTCCAGCATGTTGCGGATGGCGAGCGCATTGCGGAAGGCGAAGCTGGCCTCGGGCAAAGGCGAGGCCTGGAGCCGGTCGAAGCCGCGCGGGTCTTCCTCGATGTAGGGGGTGAGGTCCGCGTCCTCCGGCGACCAGCGGGTGGCCTGTGCGGGAACCGCGGCGGTGGGATCCGAGAGGCCGATGAGCAGCGTGCGGTTCCGCCGCTTGGCGCGCTCCGCGAGCGCTGCCGCGAGCGTGGAGACGCCGCTGCCGCTGACCACGCCGGTCACGCCGACCACCCGCACGCCCTGTCCGAACGTGGCGAGGTAGACGGATTCGACCTCGCGAAGGCCTCTGCCCCACATGAACCCTCTCCCGTCCCGGACAGCCGGAGCGGCTGCCCGTGCGTCCTGTCTCCCGGTTCCCATCCGATGGCCGCCGGCACGCCGGATCGTAACCCGTCCGCAGGAGTGGGTCACACCGCTCCCGCCGGACCGCATGCGCCGGGTCCTAGCCTCCCGAGAGGAAGGCGATCAGCGAGACGATGGGCAGGACATTCTGCACGCCGTCCATGAATATCTTCCAGCCGCTCTGCGCCGTGGTCGGCACATAGACCGTGTCACCCGCCTGTACCACCGGCAAGAGGCGGATGTCGCCGGTCTTGGCGAACTGGATCAGATCGAAGATCCGGGCCTGTTCGCGGCAGCAGCCGAGGTTCACCACCACGATCTTCTGCTGGTAGGCGTCGCTGGTGGGGCCGCCGGCTTCCGCCAGCAGATCGAGCAGCGTCATGCTGTTATCGAAGCGGTAACGTCCGGGACGGGCGACGGCGCCGAGCACGCGCACGGTGCTCTCCTTGCTGTCGTCGAACCACTCCTTGTTCGCCCGGTCCGGGATGAAGATGACGTCGCCGGTCTTCACCCGCGGCAGCAGCTTGTCGTCACCCGTCGCGAAATACTGGGCGAGGTTCACCTGCGTGACCTTCGATCCCGGCAGGCCGCGGTGCGACACACGCACGTTGCGCAGGTCGGCGGTCTGGGTCGGGCCGTTTGCGGCGGACAGGATGTCCAGGAAGGACATGTTCTTGTTGAAGGCGTAGCGGCCGGGGATCTGCACCTGGCCCATGATGTAGATCACGTCCTCCTTCGCCAGCTGCACCCACTTCGCCTTGTTGTCGATGGGCGATTCCGGCAGCGAGGGCATGCGGATGACGTTGCCCGCCCGGATCTTGGGAAGCTGGTTCAGGCTGCCGCCATTGCTGAGGAAGGCCTGGAGGTCGAAGGTGACGGGGGTCGCCGTATCCTTCTCCGACTGGAGGATCTGGAGATGGGCGATGTCGGCGCGCTGGTTGGGGCCGCCGGCCTCGCCGAGGAGGTCGAGCAGGCTCATCTCGTCCGACCATTCATAGCGGCCGGGGCGGTTCACCTCGCCCATCACCTGGACGGCGCGGTTCGGCGCCACCTTCAGCCACGAGGGGCGGTCCGAGGTCTCGATCTTCTCCGGAACGAAGATGGCGTCACCCGGCAGGATCAGCGGCAGCCGGGTGGAGGTGCCCTCCGTGTAGGCCACGAGATCGAAGGGTTCCACGCCGCCGTCGGCCTTGAGCACCCGGATGTTGCGGGTTTCCGCATAGCGGGTCGGGCCGCCGGCATTGGCGAGGATTTCCATCAGCCGGGAATCCGGGGGCGCCTCGATGGGGCCGGGGCGGTTCACCTCGCCGATCACATAGACGGTGCGCACGGAGCGGCGGATCTCGTCCGCCTGCTTCGGCACGAAGATGATGGCGCCGGGGCTGAGCGGCGGCAGCAGCTTCTCGTCGCCCGTGTCCAGATATTTCTTCATGTTGAAGATGATCGGTTCGCCGCCGTTCATCACGCGGATCTGCTCGACGGAGGCATATTGGGTGATGCCGCCCGCGCGCAGGATCATGTCCACGACCGTGAGGCCGGGCTTGTAGCCGAACGAGCCGGCGCGCGTGACCTCCCCGAACACCTTCACCGCCGAGGTCGCGTCGGCCGCGTCGCCCTGGTCGGCGAGGGTGCGGGCATCGAAGTTGATCTGCACGTTGCCGGTGGCGGGAGACGAAGGCACGAAGATCTCGTCCAGCGGCTGGAGCTGGGGGATCAGCGTCACATCGCCGGTGTCGAGATATTTCTTGTAGTCGAAGGTCGAGGTCTTGCCGTCGCGGCGCAGCTGGAGCTTGTCCAGCTGGGCGCCCTGCTGGAGCCCGCCGGAGGCGCCGATCGCCTGCTGGATGCCGGCGTCCACGGGCAGGTTCACCTCGCCCGGATTGACCACATAACCCAGCACCGTCACCACCAGCCGGCGCTCCTTCAGGCCCACCTGGAGGCGGGAGAGGTCGCGATAGGCGCGGGCGAGGGCGTTGCGCACGATGGTGATGGCTTCGGGCATGGTGCGCCCGGCCACGTCCACCTCGCCGACTTCCGGCAAGGTGATGCGACCGTTGCGGTCCACCGCGAAATCCTTGTTGAAGACGGACTCGCCCGGCAGCGTGATGGCCAGCACGTCGCCAACGCGCAGCCGAATGGCCCGATCCGCCGCCGCAGGCTGCTGGGCGTGCAGGACGCCGGGCAGCGCGAACGCGAGAAAGGCCAGGATGGCAGCGAGCAGAGGGACGGGGAGGCGGCCCATCAGCGGCTCCCGCTCTGTGCGGCGCGCCGCGGCAACTGGCGTTCGATCATCGCCAGCTTCTGCTTGAAGCGGGCGATGTCGATTTCGGTATCCTCGGGGAAGCCTCCCTCCGACTGCCGCCGGATCTGGATCAGGAGACGCTCGGCGTCCGCCGTGTCGGCGGCGGCGTAGTAACGGGCGTTCCGCGAGATGAGCACGACCAACTGGTCGGAGAGGTTGTCGATGCGCGCATCGGTGGACGGGCGGCGTTCGGCGAGGCCGCCCCGGCCCTCGTCGGGCCATGGCAGGAAGGTGCTGGCCTCGCAGCCCGCGAGCGCGAGGCAGGCGGCGGCCAGCGCTGCCATCTTCAGGACGCCCGGTGCCCGGTGCTGGCTCACGGTCTTTGCTCCGCGATGAGGTCGGCCATCCGCAAATGGGTGAGAAGCTGGAGCGGCTGCCCGCCGGCGCCCACCAGGCTGAGCCGGTGGCCGTTCATCTTCAGGCGCTTGTAGAGAAACACGATGCCGCCGACGCCCGAGGAATCCATGAATTCCACCTGCGCCAGATCCAGCACCACATCGTCCGCCGTGCCGCCCAAGGTCTCGAACGTTGCCTTGAGTTCGGCCATGGCGGCGGCATCCATGTCTCCCGCGATCTCGACCACCTTCGGCATGGAGCCCCCGCTCTCATCATCGCGGCTTATGCATAGTCTTCGCACCGCGTCTGACGGGTGCGGCCAAATTTCTCCTTCCGGGAAGAGAGAACCGACCGACGCAGAGCGGTGTTATCCATCGCCAGAACAATCGATTTACCTTAATAACCGGTAAAGCATTGCAAGCATGGGCGTGGCGCGCCGTGCGGGAGTCGTCCGTGCCGGGTGGAATTGTTCAGATCGTCCAGCGCCTGACACCGGGTGGCCTCGAGGTTCTGGCCATCGATCTGTCGCGCCGCCTCGGGGGGGACAATCCCATCGTCAGCCTGGAACTGACGGCCGAAGCGATCCTCGCCGCCTGGCCGGACATTCCGCTGCCGCCCGATGCGATGATCGGCATGGGCAAGGCGCAGGGGCTGACGCCCGGTCTCATCCCCAAGCTCGCCCGCCACCTGCGGGCGCTGCGGCCCCGCGCCGTCCTGACCCATCATGTGGGCCCGCTGCTCTACGGCACGCTCGCCGCCCGCCTCGCCGGCGTGCCGGTGATCGCGCATGTGGAGCACGACGTCTGGCACTATGACGACCCCCGCCACCGCTGGATCGCCGGCATGGTGGCGCGTCTGGTGCGGCCGCGCGTGGTGGCGGTCTCGCAGGCCGTGGCGGACGAGATGGCCACCGTCATGCCGGGCTGCCCGGTGACGGTGATCCGCAATGCGGTGGATACGGACCGCTTCCGGCCGCAGGACCGCGCCGAGGCCCGGCGCCGCTTTGACCTGCCCGTGGAGGCCCGCATCGTCGGCGTGTCGGGGCGGCTGGAGCATGTGAAGGGGCAGGATGTCTTCCTGCGCGCCTTCGCGCAGGTGCCGGGGGCGGTCGCGGTGCTCGCCGGGCAGGGGTCGCATGAGCGCATGTTCCGCACCCTGGCGACGGAACTCGGCATTGCCGACCGGGTGATCTTCCTCGGCTATCGCGCCGACATGGAGGCGCTCTATCCCGCCTTCGACGTGGTGGCCCTGCCCTCGCGCGCGGAGGGCCTGCCGCTCTCGGTGCTGGAGGCGCAGGCCTGCGGCATTCCGGTGGTGGCAAGCGACGTCGGCTCGGTGCGCGAGGGGCTGTGCCCGGATGTGAGCCTTGCCGTGCCGCCCGAAGACCCGCCGGCACTGGCGGCGGCCCTCAACCTGCGCCTCGATCATCCCCCGGCGGGTGATCCGCGCGCCTTCGTCACCGGCCATTTCTCCTGGGACCGCATGGTGGCGGACTACAGGAGGCTGCTCACTCCGGAGGCGGCATGATCGCGCTGGAACTGCTGTTCTGGCTCAGCCTTGCGCTCGTCGCCTATCACCATGCGGTGTTCCCGGCCTTGTTGCGCGCGCTGGCCCGGAGGCGCGGTCCGCGCCCGGTGCCGCCGCCGGTGCCGGAGGCCGGCCTGCCCGTCATCACGCTGGTGGTGCCGGCCTATCAGGAAGCGGCCTTCATCGCCGCCAAGCTGAAGGACTGCGCGGCCCTCGATTATCCCCGCGACCGGCTGAAGGTGATCGTCGCCTGCGACGGCTGCACCGACGGCACGCCCGAGGCGGCGCGCGCGGCTCTGGCCTCGGAGGCCTGCGCTGGCCTCAATGCCGAGGTGCGCGATTTCCCGGTCAACCGGGGCAAGGTGGCGGTGCTGAACGAGGTGATCGCCGGTCTGCCGCCCGGCCTTGTCGCGCTCTCGGACGTCTCCGCCAGCCTCTCGCCCGATGCCCTGCGCCGGGCGGCGGCGCATTTCGCCGAGCCGCGCATCGGCGTGGTGGCGGGCACCTATGCCCTGCGGGCGGCGGGCAGCGCCGGGGAGGCGGGCTACTGGCGCTACCAGACCGCCATCAAGGCGGACGAGGCGGCGCTCGCCGCGCCCATCGGCTGCCACGGCGCCTTCTACATGTTCCGGCGGGAACTCTGGGCGCCGCTGCCGCCGCACACCATCAATGACGATGTCATCCTGCCCATGCGCATGGTCGCGGCAGGGGCGGGGGCCGTCTATGACCGCGCCATCGTGGCGACGGAGGAGGAGCGCACCCACCGGGCGCAGGAGTTCCGCCGCCGGGTGCGCATCGCCTCCGGCAATGTGCAGCAGGCGCTGTGGCTGTGGCGGCTGGGTGATCCGCGCCGGCCGGGCCTCGCCTTCATCTTCCTCTCCGGCAAGGCGTTGCGGGCCTTCGTGCCCTTCCTTCTGGTAACCCTGTTTGTCTTCAATCTCCTCCTTGCCTTCTATCCGCTAACACTCTACCGCCTGCTATTGGTCGGGCAGGTGGCCTTCTACGGGCTCGCCCTGTTCGCCATCGCGAAATCCGCCGCGCCTCTGCCGCGCGTGCTGCGGTTCGCGGGTTATTTCGTGGAAGGGCACGGAGCGGGGCTGATCGGCGCGCTGCGCCAGCTCACCGGCAAGGACCGGGGACGCTGGGGCCGCGCCGCGGAGAGCAAGGCGGGCATGAGCGCTGCGGGCGAGCCGGAACTCGATTACGTTCACCCGGTGGTGCGGGTGGGCAAGCGCGCCTTCGACATCGTGGTGGGCGCCATCGCCTTTCTCGTGCTGGCGCTGGTGTTCCTGCCGGTGGCGCTCGCCATCAAGCTCACCTCGAAGGGGCCGATCTTCTATCGCCAGATCCGTGTCGGCCGCTCCACGGAGACGCGCACGGACCTGTTCTATCTCTTCAAGTTCCGCACCATGTATGTGGATGCGGAGGCGCGAACCGGCCCGGTGTGGGCGACAGCGAACGATCCGCGCATCACCCCCATCGGCCGCTTCATGCGCAAGACCCGCATTGACGAGCTGCCGCAGGCCATCAATGTGCTGAAGGGCGATATGTCCATTGTCGGCCCGCGCCCGGAGCGGCCCGCCTTCTTCCTGAAGCTGGAGAAGGAAATTCCCTTCTATGTGGAGCGCACCCACGGCCTCCGCCCCGGCATCACCGGCCTCGCGCAGGTGAACCAGGGCTATGACGGCTCCATCGAGGACGTGCGCTCCAAGGTCGGCTACGACCACGCTTACGCCATGCGCCTGCTGGACCCGTGGGACTGGATCAAGACTGACCTTGCCATCATCTTCCGCACGGCGGCGGTGATGGTGCTGGGGAAGGGGCAGTAGCCTCAGGCGTATTGGAACGGCTCGGCCCGGTCGCGGTCATAGGCGCAGCGGCCGGCCACATAGGTGGCGCGGATGGCGCGATCATCGCCCAGCGTCATGAGGGCGAAGAGCTGGTCGCTGATGTCGTCGCTGCGGGTGGTACGCAGGGCCAGCAGCTCGGTGGCCTTGAGGTCCAGCACGCACACATCCGCCTCATAGCCCGGCGCGAGACGCCCCAGCCGGTCGTCCAGATGCAGCGCATGGGCGCCGCCCAGCGTCGCGAGATAGAAGCCCTTCACCGCATCGAGCCGCCCGCCTTGGAGGGCCGCGACCTTGTAGGCCTCGTTCAGGCTTGCGAGCTGGGAGAAGCTGGTGCCCGCCCCCACGTCCGTGCCGAGGCCGACGCGCACCGGCCGGCGCGGATCGAGCGCATCGAACAGGCGGAAGAGCCCCGAGCCGAGGAAGAGGTTGGAGGTGGGGCAATGGGCGAGCGCCGCCCCGGTCTCGTGGCAGGTGCACAGATTGCCCTCGCTCACATGCACCCCGTGCCCGAACACGGCGCGCGGGCCGACGAGCCCGGCATGGGCATAGACATCGAGATAATCCGCCCGCTCCGGGAAGAGGCCGGCGATCCATTCGATCTCCTTGCGGTTCTCGGAGAGGTGGGTCTGGAGGAACAGGCCCGCGTGGCGCTTCAGCAGATGGCCGGCGGCTTCAAGCTGCTCCGGCGTCGAGGTGCCGGCGAAGCGCGGTGTCACCGCATAGAGCTGGCGGCCGGTGCCGTGCCAGCGGGCGATCAGCGCCTCGCTCTCCGCGATGCTGCGGGCGACGCTCTCATCCAGCAGGCCCTCGGGGGCGTTGCGGTCCATGAGCACCTTGCCGGCGATCATGCGGGTGTCGAAGCGGTGGCTTTCCGCGAACAGCGCCTCCGCCGAATGGGGATGCACCGTGCAATAGACCATGGCGGTCGTGGTGCCGTTGCGCAGCAACTGGCGTAAAAACACACGTGCCATGGCCTGCGCATGAGCGGGATCGGCGAAGGCGAGCTCGGTGGGGAAGGTGTAGCGCTCCAGCCATTCCAGCAGCTCGCCCGCGAAGGAGGCGATCATCCCCGTCTGCGGATAATGGACATGGGTGTCGATGAAGCCGGGGCAGAGCAGGGCGTCGGGAAAGGACCGGATCTCCGTCCCCTCCGCCAGGCTCGGCCGGAGGGCCTCATAGGGGCCGAAGGCGGTGATGCGCCCGGCCTCCATCACCAGCAGCGCATCGCTCTCGTAAACGAACGTCTCGGCCTCCGGGGCGAGGAAGGGATTGCCCCGGAAGCTGATGGCGCCGGCGCGCAGCGCGATGCGGGGGGCGCCCGTCACCCGGCGGAACCTTCATAGGCATATTTGAACAGGAAGACGGCGGCGATGATCCAGACGATCCAGTTCACCTCCTTCGCCCGGCCGGTGAAGAGCTTCAGCCCCGCATAGGAGATGAAGCCGAAGGCCACGCCCGTGGCGATGGAATAGGTGAAGGGCATGAGCAGCGCCGTCACCGCCGCCGGGATGACCTCGGTGATGTCCTCCCAGTCCAGCTCGGTCAGATCGCGCAGCATCAGGCAGGCGACGAAGAACAGTGCCGGGGCCGTGGCATAGGCGGGCACCGAGCCGGCCAGCGGGGCGAAGAACAGGCAGGCGAGGAACAGCACGCCGACCGTCACCGCCACGAGGCCGGTGCGCCCGCCCTCCTGCACGCCGGAGGCGCTTTCGAGATAGGCGGTGGAGCTGGAGGTGCCGAGCATGGAACCGGCGAGGATGGAAGTGCTGTCCGCGAGCAGCGCCTTGTTGAGGCGCTCCATCTTGCCGTCCTTGAGCAGGCCCGCGCGGCGGGCGACGCCCATCAGCGTGCCGGTGGCGTCGAACAATTCCACCAGGAAGAACACCAGCACCACATTGAGAATGCCGGCGTGCAGCGCGCCCGGAATATCGAGGGCGAACAAAGTGGGCGAGAGGGAGGGCGGCAGCGAGACGAGGCTGGAGAGCTTGTTGCCCGCGAAGAAGAAGCTCAGCGCCGTGACGCCGAGTATGCCGATGAGCAGCGCCCCCTTGAAGCGCAGCACGGAGAGCACCGCCACCGCGAAGAAGCCGATCACCGAGAGGATGACCGTGGGTTCATGCAGATTGCCCAAAGTGACGAAGGTGGCGGGGCTCGCAGCGACGATGCCGGCGCTCTTCAGCGAGATGATGGCGAGGAAGAGCCCGATGCCCACCGTGATGGCGATGCGGATGGAATGGGGGATGCCGTTGACGATGGCCTCGCGGATGCGGAACAGCGTCACCAGCACGAAGCACACGCCGGAGATGAAGACCGCGCCCAGCGCGATCTGCCACGTGTAGCCCATGCCGAGCACGACCACATAGGCGAAGTAGGCGTTGAGGCCCATGCCGGGGGCGATCGCGATGGGATAGTTGGCATAGAGCCCCATGGCGAGGCTGCCCAGCGCCGCGATGAGGCAGGTGGCCACGAACACCGAGCCGTGCGGCATGCCCGCATCGGCCAGGATCTTCGGGTTGATGAAGATGATGTAGGCCATGGTGAGGAAGGTGGTGAACCCCGCCATGATCTCCGTGCGCACCGTGGTGCCGTTGTCCTTCAGCTTGAAGAGCCGCTCCAGCATCAGCCCAGTCCCCCGTTTAAGTTCCCAGCCCTCGCCTGCGAGCGGCTCTGCCTGATCGCATGGGCGAGGTGATCATCTCTACCCCTGAGGGCATTACCCCCCTCCCAACCCTCCCCCGCAAGGGGGGAGGGCTTTTCCCGAGCGCGGCTCTGCGCGCGACCTCTTCGGTCGGGCTGCTCCCTCCCCCCTTGCGGGGGAGGGCCGGGGAGGGGGGTAATGCCCCCTCCGCCCTGACGCCCCCTCCGAAAATCACACCCTCTCCGTCCCAGCCTCCCGCGCCGCCTTCAGCGCCCGGAACACGCGATCCCGCGCGAAGGGCGTCGCCCGCAGACGCACGCCCGTCGCATCGCGGATGGCGTTGCCCAGCGCCGCCGCCACCGGATTGAACGGGCTCTCGCTCATGGATTTGGCCCCGAAGGGCCCCAGCCGGTCCTGGGTGTCCGCGAACAGCACGTCCGTGCACGGCACATCGGCGAAGGCGGGGATGTGATAGTGGCGGAAGGCGGGGTTCACCACCGACCCGGCGTTGTCGATGACGAGGTCCTCGAACAGCGCGGCGCCCAAAGCCTGCGCCACGCCGCCCTCCACCTGCCCCCGGCACTGCATGGGGTTCAGCACCCGCCCCGCATCCGCCGCCTGCACGCTTTGGAGGATGCGCACTTCGCCCGTCTCGCCGTTCACCGCTACCACGAAGCCATGGACGTTGAAGGCGATGGAGCGGGGCGAGCCGTTGCTGACGCCTTCCGCCGCGAGCGGCACGCCCGCCGCCTCCGCCGCCCGGGCGAGATCGGCAAGGGGAAGGAGCCCGCCATCCGGCAGCACCACACCCTCCGCTGTCAGCCGGCAGGCGTCCGCCGCAATGCCGGCCCGACCGGCAGCGAAAGAGAGAACGGCGGCCTTGAGCTTTTCCGCCGCATCCAGCGCCGCGCGGCCGGCCACCACGATGCCGGTGCTGCCATAGGCGCCCGTGTCATGGGCCACCGCATCCGTGTCAGAGGTGACGAGGCGGATGGCCTCGGGGCGGGTGCCCATCGCCTCGGCGACGATCTGGGCGTGGACCGTGTGGCTGCCGTTGCCGAACTCCACCGTGCCGACCGCCAGCTCATAAGCGCCATCCGCCGCCAGCCTCAGGCGGGCATGGGCGTGGTGGCCGCGCGGGGGGATGGTGTCGATCATGGCGAGCGCCATGCCCCGGCCCACCTGCCAGTCCGGCCCTTCGGGCGGGGGATCGTGTGGGCCGGCGAGCGCCGCTTCCACGAGGTTCAGGCACTGGTCGAGGCCGTAGCTGCCATATTCGATGTCGTGCGGATGGAGGCTCCAGGCCACCATCGGATCGCCCGGCCGGATGACGTTCCGCCGCCTGAGCTCGAACGGGTCGAGATCGAGCCGGCGCGCCAGTTCGTCCATGGCGCTCTCAATGGCGAAGATGGTCTGGCTGAGGCCATAGCCCCGGAAGGCGCCGGAGGGCAGCGTGTGGGTATAGACCGCCTCGCCCGTGACCTTCTTGTTGGGGCAGCGATAGACCTGCACCGATTCGTTGCAGCCGTGAAACAGCGTGCCGACGCCGTGATTCCCATAGGCCCCCGTGTTCGAGAGCACGTCCATCTCGAAGGCGGTGAGCGTGCCGTCCGACCTCGCGCCCAGCTTCACCCGCACCCTCATGGGGTGGCGGGAGGTGGTGGCGGCGAACTGTTCTTCGCGGGTGAGTTCCAGTTGCACCGGCCGCCCCGTCTTCAGCACGGCGAGACCGACGATGTCCTCCACCAGCATTTCCTGCTTGCCGCCGAAGCCGCCGCCCACCTGCCCGGTGAACACGCGCACGGCTTCGCGCGGCAGGCCGAGCACGGTGGCGAGCGCATCGCGGGTGAGGAAAGGCACCTGCGTGGACGAGCGGATGACGAGCCGGCCGTCCTCATCACGCCAGCCGATGGCGCAGTGGGTTTCGAGATGCGCGTGCTGGAGGCGCTGGCTTTCCAGCGTCTCCTCCACCACCACGTCTGCCGCCGCAAAGCCCGCCGCCACATCGCCCACCTCGCCTTCCAGATGCGCGACGATGTTGCGGGCGGGATCGAAGATGCGGCTCTCAGCGCCCTTCTCCCCATGCACCAGCGGCGCGCCGGGCTTGCGGGCGGCCTCGGGATCGAAGACGGCGGGAAGCACCTCGTAATCGACGACGATCCGCCGGCAGGCCTCCTCGGCGGCAGCGACCGTCTCCGCGATCACGGCGGCGACGCGCTGGCCCACATGGCGCACCACATCGTCGAGGATGCGGGTGTCGTCCACGTCGTCGGTGGCGATCTCATGCCGGGCCGAGGAATAGAGGACGGGCGGCGCATCCTTATGGGTCAGCACGGCGACCACGCCCGGCACCGCCAGCGCGGCCGCCGTGTCGATGGCGCGGATGCGGGCATGGGCATGGGGCGAGCGGACGAGCTTCAGGTGGGTGAGGCCGGGCACCTCGACATCCAGCGTATAGCGCGCCGCGCCGGTGAGGATGGCCCGCGCCGCCGGGGCGTTGATGCTGCGCCCGCAGGCGGCGCCCGCCTCGGGATGTTCCGCGTGGGCGGTGCCGGCGACCGCGTCAGCAATCGCGCGATAGCCCGTGCAGCGGCAGAGATTGCCCTTCAGCGCGGCGGGCAGGTCCTGCCGCTGGGACTGATTGAGCGCGGCCACCGTGAGCACCTGCCCCGCCGTGCAATAGCCGCACTGGAAGCCCTGCGCGTCGAGAAAGGCCTGCTGCACGGGATGGAGATCATTGCCGTCCGCAAGCCCCTCGATGGTGGTGACGCTGCGCCCCAGCGCCCGGAAGGCGGGCGTGATGCAGCTGTGCACCGGCGCGCCGTCGAGCAGCACGGTGCAGGCGCCGCAATCGCCCACATCGCAGCCGCGCTTGACGCCGAAGGCGCCGAGATCGCGCAGGAAGGTGCGAAGGCACTGGCCGGCGCGCGGGGCGGCCTCGATGTTCCGGCCATTGAGCAGGAGGCCGCTCATGCCGCCTCTCCCGCCAGCTCGCTGCGGATTTGCTGCGCAAAAAGCCGCGTCATGTGGGCCCGCCAGAGCGGATCGCCATGCACGTCGTCATACCAGCCGACGGGCGAAACGGCGGCGTCGAGGGCGTCGAGAAGCGTCTCGGCGTCTGGCAAGGCGGGGAAGTCGAGGCGGACCGGCCGGGGCGTGGACGCGGTGATGGTAAGGGCGAAGCGGCCCGCCCCGTCCTGCGTCCCGATGACCAGCGCGGCGGAGCGGCCAAGCTCATTCAGCGCGATGCGGCGGAAGGCCCAGCGGACATCCATATTGCAAGCCGGCACGAGAATGCTGCGCAGCAATTCGCCTTTTTCCAGCCGCGTGCTTGTGGGGCCGAGGATGAAATTGCGCGCCGGCAGCGTGCGGCCGCCGCCCTCTGGCCGCCAGATCAGCAGCTCCGCGTCGAGCGCCACCGCGAAGGCCGCCATGGGTGCGGCGGCGAGCGCGGTGCACAGATTTCCGCCAATGGTCGCCGCCGCGCGCACCTTGAACGACCCGTACAGCGCGCCGCAGCAGCGCGCCGCCAGCGCCGAGAGGCGAGGGGGCAGCGACGCCTCTTCCAGTTCCGCGAAAGTGCAGGTGGCGGCGATCTCGACGCCATCCGTCGTCAGCGTGACCGGCGGCCAGTTCAGCGCCGGCAGGTCGATGAGGCGGGAGAGCGCGGGATCGGGTGCCGCAAACAGGGCGGTTCCGCCCGCAAGAAAGGCATCGCCCGCCCGAAAGGGGCCGATCTCGTCACGGGTCCGGGGCCGGTGGAGGGCGGTGACGGTGTTGAGATCCATGGGCCTTCGCGCTGCGGGACCGGTTGCCTCCGGTGTCCCATTCTCCCGCCCCCGAAGCAAGAAGCACGCCGCCGGACGAGCCCAGGCATGACCTCTGTCGAGGGACGCTACCCCAGCTTGAGCCGGCGGCGCAGTGGTTCGGGCAGTTCGGCGGGGTCGAGGCGGGGCAGCAGCTTGAGCCGCACCGCCATCCAGCCGATGAGCGGCAGGATCACCAGCGCGCCGAGCGGCATCACCAGCGGGTGCAGGGTCAAAGCGGCGAGCGCTGTGAGGGCGAGCGCCACCGCGCTCACGAGGCCGAGCCGGGCGAAGCGATAAGGGATGGGCGCGTAATGGCGCGAGACCGCCCAGGTGAGGACCACGCGCACGCTCTGGGCGATCAGCGTCGCGGCGATGGCGCCCGGCACGCCATAGCGTGGGATCAGTGTGAAATAGAACAGGATGGCGAGGCCCGCGCCGATCAGGTTGATGAGGAGCGGCGCAAAGCCGTCCTTCCTCAGATAACAGCCGATCTCCAGCAGGCTGCCGGTCTCCTGAATGGCATAGTTGAGGGCGATGAAGGCGATGAAGGCGCTCGCCCCCCAATAAGCCTCGCGCGTCAGCACATGCACCGCAAACGGCCCGCCCAGACTTACCCCCACGAAGGCGCCGAGCACGATGAGCAGGCCCAGCGACACGATGTCGGCGCTGCGTTCGGCGCCGTTCTCTTCCGCCAGCACGATGAAGCGCTTGGGGAACCACCACATGTGGAAGGGCTGGAGCAGCACCGCCGTCAGCGCGCCGAGCCGTCCGGCGACGCCATAGAGCGCGATGTCCTCCGGGCTCACATGTCCGGCCAGCACCCAGCGGTCATAGGAGCCGAGCACGAAGGCGGCGAGGGCGGAGAGCAGCAGCGGGCCGCAATAGATGAGCATCTCCCGCCAGCGGGCGAAGCGCAGCGAGATGCCGCAGTCGCGGGCGAGATAGACCATCATGGCCGCGCCCTGCGCCAGCGCCGCAGTGGCCGAGGCGATGAGCACGCCCTCCACGCCGAAGCCCAGCACCAGCAGCGTGGCCGAGAGCGCCGCTTGTCCCAGCGCGCGGCTGAGCGACATGGCGAGGAAGGTGCCCGCCGCTCCCCGGATGCGCATCCAGGTGAGCCCGACGCCGAGCACGCCTTCGAGGCAGATGGCGGCGAGCAGCAGCAGGAATTCGGTCTGGCTCACCTTTTCGGGCAGCAGGCCGGTGATGGGATGGGAGAAGGCCGCGCCCAACGCCACCAGCACGCCGCTGACGATAAGGGCGAGGCCGGTATATTCGGCGCACACGGCCTTGCGCGCCTCCCAGGTCTGCTCGTCGCCGACGAAGCGGGCGAGGGCCGAGGGCAAGGCGAGGCTGAAGAACAGCGCGCCCACGTCGATGAAGGAGAGCAGCACCTCCAGTCGGCCGTATTCAGCGCTGGAGAGGAAGTAGGTGTTGACCGGGAGCATGACGAGGCCGATGGCCCGCAGCACCACCAGCCCGACCGTGTAATAGAGCGTCTCGCGTATGGCGCCCGCCACGTGATGCCTCCCGCTTCCTCCCCCGCATGGCCGATCCGGACGCGGAAGTCCATGTCGATACCAGCGCCCCGACCGCGCCGTGCGCCGCGCGCACGGGTGCCCTCCCGAAACAATGCTTTGATTCGACGGCCGTCTGACGCTACAGGTCGCGGCGTTTCCGTGGGTTCCCATGACTGACGCAGCGAAGACCCCTTCCCTCGCCGACCTCCGCGCCGAGATCGACCGCATCGACGAGACGATGCATCGCCTGCTCATGGAGCGGAGCGAGATCATCGACCGGCTGGTGCAGGTGAAGCGCACCCAGACCGAGGGTTCCGCCTTCCGCCCGGCGCGCGAGGCGTCGATGATGCGCAGCCTCGTGGAGCGTCATCACGGCCTGCTGCCGCTCGACACGGTGGAGAGCATCTGGCGCGTCATCATCGCCACCTTCACCTATGTGCAGGCGCCCTATTCCGTGCACGCCGACCTCTCGGTGGGCGAGCCTCTGATGCGCGACAGCGCGCGCTTCCACTTCGGCTTCACCGCGCCTTTCGTGCCGCACATGGGCGCGCGGGCGGTGGTGGAGGCGGTGGCCGCCTCGCGCGGCGACCTCGGCCTCCTGCCCGCCGCCATGGTTCCGGGCTCTGATGCCTGGTGGACCGCCCTCGAGGGCGTGACGGCGCCCAAGATCATCGCCCGCCTGCCCTTCGTGGAGCGGGCGGACCATCCCGCCGGCCTCCCGGTGTTCGTGGTCTCCCATCCCATCGCCGATGCGGCGGTGACCGAGGTGTCCACCTTCAGCGTGCGCGTCGCCGGCTGGAGCGCCCGCGCGGCCGCTGCGGTGGCGACCCACGCCGAAGTGCTGGCGGTGGCCGACGGCGCGCTCGACGGCGCGGCCCTGCTCGTCTCCGTGCGGGGCACGGACGGCGGCACCGTGCAGGATGTGCTGCGCCAGAGCGGCGCCAGCGTCCGATCCTTCATTCCCGTGGGGAGCCATGCCGCCCCCTATCGTTTCGGCATGGACAGCGCCGGCATCGCCCGGCCCTGATCTGGAGCAGGTTATGTCCGTTTCCGCCAAAGAGACCCCGCGTCACCCCGCCCGTCCCGAGCCGCGCCCCGGCGTGCTGGCCATTTCGGCCTATGTGCCGGGCAAGAGCCATGCGGCGGGTGTGGAGAAGGTGTTCAAGCTCTCTTCCAACGAGACGCCGCTCGGCCCGAGCCCGAAGGCCATCGCCGCCTTCCAGAGCGCCGGCACGAACCTGCAGGATTATCCCGACGGCTCCTCCACGGCGCTGCGCGAGGCCATCGGCAAGGCCATGGGCATCGACCCGGACCGCATCATCTGCGGTGCCGGCTCCGACGAGATCCTGAACCTCATCGCCCACGCCTATGTCGGCCCCGGTGACGAGGCGATCCACTGCGCCCACGGCTTCCTCGTCTACAAGATCGCGACGCTGGGTGCCGGCGGCGTACCGGTCGTCGTGCCGGACCGCGAAGATCTCCAGATGGACGTGGATGCCATCATCGGTGCGGTGACCGAGCGCACCCGCGTGATCTTCCTCGCCAATCCCAACAACCCCACCGGCACCTACCTGCCGTTCAACGAGGTGCGCCGCCTGCATGCCGCGCTGCCGCCGAACGTGCTGCTGGTGCTCGACGCCGCCTATAGCGAATACGTCCGCCGCAACGATTACGAGACCGGCCTTGAACTCGCGCTCTCCGCCGAGAACGTCATCATGTGCCGCACCTTCTCCAAGATCCACGGCCTCGCCGCGCTGCGCATCGGCTGGGCGGTGGCGTCCGAGGCGGTGATCGACGCCCTCAACCGCATCCGTGGCCCGTTCAACATGAACGCCCCGGCCATTGCGGCGGGCGCGGCGGCTATTCTGGACGCCGAGCATGTGGAGCGTTCCATCGCCCACAACGACCAGTGGCTGTCCTGGCTGACCACCGAGCTCACCGCGCTCGGCCTCACGGTCACGCCCAGCGTCGGCAACTTCGTGCTCATCCATTTCCCGAAGACGCCCGGCCGCACGGCAGCAGAGGCGGATGCCTTCCTCACCCGGCGCGGCCTCATCCTGCGCGCGGTCGCCTCCTATGGCCTGCCGGATTCCCTGCGCATGACCATCGGCACCGAGGAAGCCAACCGCCTCGTGGTGCAGGCCCTCTCCGACTTCCTCTCCGGGGCGGAGCGGTGAGCGCACCTCTCGTCGGGCGCCTGGCGATCATCGGCGCGGGACTGATCGGCTCGTCCGTCGCCCGCGCCGTGCGCGAGAAGGGGCTGGCCGGCACCGTTGTCGTGGCCGACCGCGATGCGGGCGTGCGGGCCCGCGTTCGTGAACTGGGCTTTGCGGACGAGGTGCCGGAGACGGCGGCGGAAGCCGTCGCGGATGCGGACATCGTCATCGTCTGCGTGCCGGTCGGTGCGTCCGGCGCCGTGGCGGCGGAGATCGGCCCGGCGCTGAAGCCGGGTGCCATCCTCTCCGACGTCGGCTCGGTGAAGGCGGCGGTGGTGGAGCAGATGGCTCCCCACGTGCCCGCCCACGCCCATCTGGTGCCCGCCCATCCGGTGGCCGGCACGGAATTCTCCGGCCCCGATGCGGGCTTTGCCAGTCTGTTTGAGAACCGCTGGTGCATCGTGACGCCGGTGGCGGATGCCGATCCGGCGGCGGTGGAGCGGCTCTCCGCGCTGTGGAGCGGCATGGGCGCGAATGTGGAGACCATGTCGCCGCAGCACCATGATCTGGTGCTGGCCATCACCTCCCACCTGCCGCACCTCATCGCCTACAACATCGTGGGCACGGCGGCGGACCTCGAACAGACGCTGACCTCCGAGGTCATCAAGTTCTCGGCCGGCGGCTTCCGCGACTTCACGCGCATCGCGGCGTCCGATCCGACCATGTGGCGCGACGTGTTCCTCTACAATCGCGAGGCGGTGCTGGAGATGCTCGGCCGCTTCACGGAGGACCTCACGGCCCTCCAGCGGGCGATCCGCTATGGCGACGGCCAGACGCTGTTCGACCACTTCACCCGCACCCGCGCCATCCGCCGCTCCATCATCGAGCAGGGCCAGGAAACGGCGGCGCCGGACTTCGGCCGCCATCTGGTGGCGGCGAAGAAGTAGGACGGCCGGGGCGTTCCGGTCGGTGCCGACGCAACGCCCTCCAGCGTCAACTCCTTCTCCGTTCGCCCTTCTTCCGGGTGTCCGCTTCCCCACACGCGCGACCACCCTCCCCCGCAAGGGGGGAGGGGGCGCGTTACGCGTGAGGGGAGGGCGCCAGTCCAATGCTTAAAGGGACGGCTCAGTGGCCCCGGGCGTTCACCCGGGCCCCCGTTCCGCCACCTCAGAACAGCGGCGGGACGATGCCGACGGGGATCTTGCCGAGCTTCAGCGCGCCCTGATCGAAATTGATGTTGAAGGTCACGCCCTTGCGGCCGGCGACTTCGCCCGGCTTGCCGGCCATGGCCAGGGCGCCGACGATGGGCACGATCTCCGGCGAGATGAAGCCGGTCTTGCTCAGGTTCCGCAGCACTTCCTCGATACCCGAGAAGCCGAGCGCCAGCTGCCCGTTGAGGCGGCCCTGCGCATCCACCAGCAGTGCGCCGGTGGCGTTGGCGGCGGCCTTCGGCGTTGTGACCGCAAAGCCCTGGAGCTGCACCACGCCGCCGGACATGGCCCAGGCCCGCAGCCGGTCCTTCACCGACATGGGGCGCAGGTCGTCCGCGGCCGTGACGGTCATCTGGAGCGCCACATCCACCGGGCCGGAGCTGCCGGCGCCCGCCATCATCGGGCTTTCCGCGCCGGCGAGGGAGAAGGCGAGGTCGATGCCGTCGCGCGCGCCGTTCTCACCGGGGCGGCGGCGGGCATGGGCCTCCAGCTGCTTGGCGGAGAACATGGGGTTGGTGGCGGCGTTTCCGGGGGCCTGTTCCACCAGCGGATTGTTGACCACGATGTCGAGCCGCTGCGGCTGCCCGGTGGAATTGCCGATGCCGCTCATCTGCAGCAGCGACCAGGAGGCCGTGTAGACCTGCCCCGTCACCTGATCCTCGATCCGGGCGGGCGAGGCGAACTCGGCGACGATATGGCTCGGGTCCCAGATCTGCGCCACGGCGCGCGCGCCGGCGGCGGAAATGCGGAAGCTGTCGCCGCCCTTGGTCACGAGAACGGGATCGCGGCACATCAGCTCGAAGCGGAAGGGAAAGCCCTCCAGCGCCCGCTCGGAGCAGGACCATTCCCGGCCGAGCAGCTTCTCGCGGGCAAGCCAGGCGTCGATCTCGCCGTCCGCGGTGCGGGCGGCATAGACCCACAGGCCGGACCAGCCGGCGGCAATGAGGAGCAGCAGCACCAGGGGGAGGGCGATGATCCAGGGTCGCCGGCGCCGGGGCGCGGGTTCGGAGACAGTCATGCTTTCCCTTCGTGTCGATGCGTCGGGCTGCCGGCAGGCGACGGGCAGGCAGGATGAACTCAGGCTCTAGAACATGTTGAAGGCCAGTTGAAGGCCCAAGCCGCCCCCGTTGCCGCACCTTTGATGGCGCGCGCCGTCCTGCCACGGGACAAACCCGCGACTTTCCGCAGGCGGGCGTTGCTTTCGCCGCATAATCGCCGGATCAATCAGGCGAGAAGCCTGCTTCGCCTTTGCGGTAACAGCCCCGAGTTCCATCCCGTCATGTCCGCCGATTCGCCCTCGCCGCGTATGTCGCATCCCCCAGTGCCGGTTCCGGCGCATGATCCGTGGGTGTTCGGCTATGGCTCGCTGATCTGGAACCCCGGCTTTCCTTTCGCCGAGCGGGTGGAGGCGACCTTGCTCGGGGCGCACCGCGCGCTCTGCATCTATTCCTTCCACCATCGCGGCACGCCGGAGCATCCCGGCCTCGTGCTGGGGCTCGATCTCGGCGGCTCGTGCAAGGGCGTGGCCTATCGCGTGGCGGCGGCGGACTGGCCGCAGGTGCATGCCTATCTCACGGAGCGGGAACAGATTTCCGGCGTCTATCGGGAGACGTCGCGCCGCGTGCGGCTGAAAGGGCACGAGGATCTCGCCGCCTCGGCGGTGGCCTATGTGGCGAACCGGGCGCATCCGCAATATGCCCGCGGCCTCTCGCTGGAGGACCAGTTGCATCTGGTGCGCCGCTCGCACGGCCGTTCGGGGCCGAACCGCGATTATGTGCTGGCGACCGTGGATGCGCTTGCCACCATGGGCATCGAGGACCGGGGCCTGAGCTGGATCGCCCACCACCTGCGCGGCGGTCAGGCCTAGCCCCTCCCCCCGCCGTTACGCCTCAGGCGGCCTGGCGGCGTCCTGCTGCTACGGCATGGGCGGCGACCGGCGGCGGGAGCGCCAGCGGATCGGTGGACAGGGTGCGGCGGTTGAGAAGCGTGCGCAGCGTGTCCGCGCCGCCTTCGCCGAAGACATGGATGTGGATTTCTTCCGCCAGATTGCGCTTGGCGGCGCGCACCGCCGCCTCGCCCGGCTTGCCCGCCCACACCGCGATGGAACCCGCCGGCGTGCGCCGCACGGCAATGGCCAGCGCCTCCGGATAATCGGGGGCCTCTTCGGTCGGATAGACGGAGAACACGTGCCGGACGCCGTCCTGATCGCGCCAGAAACGATAGCGCGCACCAAGCGCAGCTTCGCTCAGGCCGGTCAGCGGACCGGCATCAATCAGGGGGATGAGGAGCGAATCAGTGGCGTTCATGAGAACGAAACTAGAACGCTTCTCTGGCCCTCGGCAAGAGTTTTCCACAAGGTATGGTTACGGGGATAATTCCGCCTGCGGAGGCATTTCCGGCGCGGTCATGCCCAGTTCGGCACGACCCAGCGCCAGCAGGCGGTCGCTGGCGGGTTCGATGTCCGCCTGCAGTCGCTCGAAGAAGGCTTCACGCTTCAGGCCGGGCGGGATAGGCGGCAATATCTCGACACGGATGGTGCCGGGCCGGCGCACGAGGGCGTTGCGCGGCCAGTAAAGGCCGGAATTGAGCGCCACCGGCAGGCAGGGCACGCCGAAGGCCGCATAGAGATGGGCGACGCCGAATTTGTAGGCCGGCGGCGCGCCCGGCGGGCGGCGGGTACCCTCGGGAAAGATGATGATCTGCCGGCCCTTGGCGAGTTCCTCGCGGGCGCGGACGGTCATGGCCTTCAGCGCGGCGGCGCGGGCGCCCCGGTTGATGGGAATGACGTCGCCCTTGGCGGCGTACCAGCCGAAGACCGGCAGCCACATCAGTTCCCGTTTGAGGATGAAGGTGGCGTCCGAGAACAGCGGCAGCAGGGCGATGGTCTCCCACGCCGACTGGTGCTTGGAGGCGATGAGCAGCGGCCCGTCGGGGATGTTCTCGCGTCCCGTGATCTCCACGTGCGTTCCGGCGATCGTCCGCAGCAGCCAGCCCGTGCCGCGCGACCACGGCAGCACCACGAGGCGCCACATCTGCCGGCGCGTGACGAAGGGCAGGGCCGGCAGGAACACCAGCATGTAGAGGATGGTGAAGCTGTAGAACAGAAACTGGAACAGCAGCGAACGCAGCAGGATCACTCGGGCTTCCCGTCGCCCCCATGGACCGGTGCGGACACCGACGCCTGCCGGCCGCCGGGCGTGGCGGCGGAGGTGGACACGGTGGCCTTGGGCGCGACCGCCTGGGCGGGGCGGATCTTCGCCATGGCCATCATGTACTTCAAATACTCCTTGAGGAGGAGCTTCACGGTCTGGGGATCGGTCCACCAGCCGCCGGACTGCATGCGGTCCGTCACCACAGGATAGGCGACGAGCTCGACTTCCGGCAGCGCGCGGCCGAGTTCCACCAAAGCGCGGGGCATGTGCCAGGCGGAGGTGACCACCACGAGGGAGCGGAAGCCCTGCGCCCGCGTCCACTCGGCGGCCTCGATGGCGTTGCCGAAGGTGTTGAGCGCCCGGTGGCCGAGGTCGACGCAGCAGTCCAGCAGGTGTTCGTTGTCGGGCAGGGTGCGGCGGATCTCGTCCTGCGAGGTGGTGCGGTTGACGCCGCTGATGAGAAGCCGCTGGCCGTGGCCGGAAGCGAGCAGTTGCACGCCATCCGCGATGCGCGAAGCCCCGCCGGTGAGCACGACGATGCCGTCCGCCGGCTTGAGCCCGGCGGGCTCGCGCGGGGCGATGGCAGTGGTGAAGACCACGAAGCCGCCGACGAACAGCAGCGCCAGCGTGCCGGAGACGAAGGCAAGGCTCAGGGCCGCGCGGCGCAGCCAGAATGTCGGTCCGCGCCGTGATCCCGCCTTGGCCTTGTCGTCTGGCCTGCTCTGGTGACAGGCCGGCTGCGTCACGCTCATGATGTTCAGAATGCCCGATAAATGCGGCAGGCGCGAGGAGCCGCGGTGCCGCGCCCGAGGCGGTGAAGCCTCAGGTGATCGTCCTCAACGTCCGGTAAACGGTGACGCGGGAGGTGAGTGCCGTCACCAGCGCGATCAGCACGACCACCACGGCCATGCCGGCAAAGCCCAGCCAGCCGGGATCGAACCAGGAGAGGATGCCGGGGCTTTCCGGATCGGCACCGATGCCGAGGCGCGGCAGGCTCATGAGCCCGCCGAACAGCGCCGCCGCGGAGAGCCCGCCGAGCAGGCCGCCCTGCGTGCCCACCTTGAGGAAGTGGCGCTGGAACTGGGCGGCGATGAAGCCGTCCCGCGCGCCGACGAAATGCAGCACCTCCACCACCGCCCGGTTCGTGGCCACCGCCGCGCGGGTGGCGAAGACCACGGAGAGCACGGTGGCCGCGCCCACCAGCGCCAGCAGGCCGAAGCCCGTGAACATGACGCCTTCCGCCATGGCGCCCAGCCGGCGGGACCAGGTGCGGTGGTCGTCCAGCGCGGCGGTGGGGATGCGGTCGGTCAGCGTGCGGCGCAGGCGCGCGAGATCAGGCGGCGAGGAGGTGTCGAGCCGCAGCACCACGATGCGCGGCACCGGCAGGTCCGAATAATCGAGGCCCGAGCCTAGCCACGGCTCCAGCAGGCGGCCGGTCTCCGGCTCGGTCAGCACATGGGCCTCGGTGATGCCGGGCGTCTGGCGGGCGAGGTCCACGGCGGTCTTCACCTGCGCGTCCGTCACCGCCTTGTCGCCGGCGCGGATCTGGATCGTGACCTCGCGCGTGACATCCGCGCGCCAGACCTCGGCGGTGCTGCGCACGGCCATGACCGCGCCCACCGTGATGGCGGCGAGAAACGTCATGATGGCGACCACCGCCACCAGCGCACGGCCCGCCACGGTCGCGCGGGGCACGATGGGGGTGGGCGGCGGCACCTTGGGCTTGGGCGCGGCCTTGGCCTTGGTTGGCGGCGTCTCGGCCACCGGGATCGGGGGGGTGGGGGGCTCAGTCATAGACATAGAGCCGTCCATCCGCGATCACGAGCCGGCGCGCGTCGAACTGATCCATGAGCGCGATGTCGTGGGTGGCGAGCAGAACCGAGGTGCCGGAGCGGTTCAGTTCCACGAAAAGGCGCAGCAGGCGGCGGGCCAGCGTCGGGTCCACATTGCCGGTGGGCTCGTCCGCCAGCAGGAATTCCGGCCGGCCAATGAGGGCGCGGGCGATGGCCGCGCGCTGCTTCTCGCCGCCCGAGAGCACCGGGGGCAGCACGTGCATCCGGTCGCCGAGGCCCACCCAATGCAGGAGCTCCGTCACCTCCGCCCGGTAGCTCGCCTCCTCCTTGCCGAGCACGCGCAGCGGCAGTGCCACGTTCTCATAGGTCGTGAAGTGGTCGAGCAGGCGGAAATCCTGGAACACGATGCCGATGCGGCGGCGGATGACCGCCACCTCGTCCGGATCGAGCGAGGAGACATCGCGGCCGAACATGGTGATGAGGCCACGCGTCGGCTTCATGGAGAGGAAGAGCAGGCGCAGCAGCGTGGTCTTGCCCGCGCCCGAGGGACCGGTGAGGAACTGGAACGAGTTCGGCTCGATGCTGAAGGTCACGTCCTTCAGCACCTCCGGCCCCATGCCGTACCTCAGGCCCACATTCTCGAACCGGACCACCCCTGCACCTTCCTCGAATCGTCCAAGCCGTCGCGCGCCACCATAGAGCGGCAAGGCCAGAGGGTGAATCAAGCATGAGCATGCCATGCCGTGCCCATGGGAGGGCTGCGCGCGGTGCGCTGGACGATCGGTGTCCGGCGCGGCATGCTCGGCCGTCACGGAGGAACCATGTCCCTACCACCCGTTAAAGTTCTGTTCGACGAGAACCGCATTGCCGCCCGCAACAAGGAACTGGCGAGCGAAATCGCCGGCGCGGGCTTCGAGAATCTGCTCGTGGTCGCGGTGCTGAAAGGCTCGTTCGTGTTCGCCGCCGACCTTCTGCGGGCGATGCATGCCTCCGGCATGGCGCCGGAAATGGAGTTCGTGCACCTCTCCAGCTATCGCGATGCGCAGGTCTCCTCTGGCCAGGTGACCATCCTGCGGGATGTGGAAAGCGACGTGCGTGGCCGCGACGTGCTGCTGGTGGACGACATTCTGGAATCCGGTCGCACGCTGGCCTTCGCGAAAGACCTGCTGATGGCACGCGGCGCCCGCACGGTGAAGGTGTGCGTGCTCTTGGAGAAGCCCGGCAAGCGGGCGGTGCAGATCGACGCCGACTACGTGGGCTTCATGACGCCGGACGTGTTCGTGGTCGGCTACGGCATGGATGTCGCCCACGCGTTCCGCCAGCTTCCCTTCATCGGCCATATCGAGCAGCTCGACTGAGCCTCGCGGGCGCCGGCTGAGGGAGCCGGCGCCGTTCCGCCGCGCTTAGGTTGCAGCGGTTTATCGCTTGCCATCGTTCAGCGTGATTGGCGTGTGGGGCGGAACCGCGCCGCCGCGCCACCATTTCAACTTTTGGTTGCTTTGTTCCTATTTTGTTCTATTCTCCGGCTGCCGGCCTTTTTGGCCATGGGCAATTGCCGGGGGTGACACATGTTTCCGGAGATCCACGTCTTTTTCAGCGGCCCGTTGCCCGAGCGCACGGCCGTCAATGCGATGTTCAACGCATTGCACTTTCCCTTCGCGCTTCCGGGGCAGGGCGCGCTGGAAGGGCACCGGGGCTTCATGCCCATGCGTCTCCAGCATGTGGACACGGGGTTCGAGTTCGACGTCTTCGACAATGCGGAGATGCTGGCGCTGATGGCCGGCGCCATGGACCCGGCCTTCGACCGCTCCGTCACATTTCGCTGGAGTGGCGATGACGAAGAACGGCTGGCCGCCCTCTGCACGGCTGCCGCGCTGGCGACGATGCTCGGTGCGGTGGTCCTGGACGACGAGGCCGTGAGCCCGTTCTCCGCCGAGGAGGCGGTGGAGAAGGCGCGGGGCATGCTCAAATGGATCGTGCCGCAGCTCGAGGGCGAGCGGGCAATTGGATTTAAGGGGGGCACCAGCCCCATCCATCTGCGGGAGTATCTCAGACCCCTCCTGGAGTCCCGGAAGGATCTGGTGCTGGTGGACCGCTACCTGGTGATGCGGCCTGTCCGCCACGTCCTGCGAGGTGCCGCGCTCGGTCGCTATGACCGCTACGCGGTCGACATCCATCGCCTGCTCATGCCCATGTATGACCCGACCGTGGCCTGCACCAGCTACGATCAACTGCCCGGCGCATGGGAGATCTGGGAGCCGCACTTCCAGCCGCTGCTGCTGGACCAGTTGCGCGAGCAGGTTTTCACGCCGCTCGCCAGCGTGACGAGCCTTTCCGATTTCGCTCGGGTCACGCGCGTGCGCAAGCATCCCAATGGCGAGCACATCATCGCGCTTGTGCGCGCGCTCATCCTCGCCGGGGAGGCAGAACAGGCCGCCGCCTTCGTGGAGGAGGGCGAGCGCACCGTGACGAGCGAGCATGAGGCTGAGCTCATGCGTAAGCTGCGCGGCGATCTGGACCGGGACATCGCCGACATGTGCGCCGACCACCACCGGCGCGAGGCGGACATGGCGTCGGTCCTGAAGCTCAAGGCCATCTGGGAGCCGACGCCGTTTCCGGTGGAATTGCCAAAGGCGAGCCGTGCCGCCCGCACCGACGAGGCGCCCTTCCCGCTGGCGCCATGGGCGCCGCTGCCGGACGACCTCTATGGTGCCCTACCGGAAGAGCTGGACGTACCCGTCTTCTCGAAGCGGCTTCAGGACCAAGGCGACGCATTCATTCGCCTCGTGCCGTTGTCGCGGGAGGACGCCGAACAGAGGCATGAGGCGCATGACCGCTATTGCATGGTGGTCCGGCTGTCTCCCGCGAACCTTCTCACCATCCATTATGGCGTGTGGGATCAGGCGAATCCGGGCGACCGCAGAGATGCCGGTATGCTCGCGCCGCTCGATGTGTTCGTGAACCTGCGCACGCCGGGATGGGGCCTTCATGCCTCCTTCAAGGACGAGCAGCGGGATCTAGGGCGGATGGGGCGCCTTGAGATCATAGTGCACGACCTCGAACGGCATATCCACGTCTGGCAGACCCGTCTCGATGCGGCGAAGGGCGTGCGGGTCACCAAAGACCAGCGGCGGGGGAAATCCGAGATGGAAACGCCCATGAGCGACACGGAGATGGCGCCGTGGCTCACGCCGGTTTTCCCGTTCGGCGACTACTGGACCCTGCTGCGCCGGATCGAGGCCTGCGCCCGCCTTGCCGGCCATGGGCCGCTGCCCGGCGTGCCGCCGCTCGCCTCCTGAGGAGCGGTGACGCGCCCGGCCGGCGCGCGGCATCCGGATGCCGGACGACACTTTCCCGGCCGGCCGTCAGACATGCCGTCGAAGGCGCTCGGTGAAAGTGAGCCCCTGCTGACGCCCGTCGGTCCGTTCAAGGCGCCGGCGCAGCGCTTTCAGCACGCGGCGGGCCCGCGGGACTGCTCGCGGACGGGCCGCTTGGGCCGTGATCTTTGCGGGAGGATGGCGCATGTCGATGGAGCTGCATGTCTTTTTTCGCGGCGCCTTGCCGGCCCGCGCGGCTGTGAACGCCATGTTCAGGGAGCTGACCTTTCCCTTCTCCCTCTCCGGCCGGGGGACGTTGGAGGGGCACCGGGGCTTCCTGCCCATGAAGCTGCGGCGGGAGGAAACGGGCGTCGAGTTCGACGTGTTCGACGATCAGGAGATGATCGCGCAGTTCGCAGGCGAGGTGGATCCGGGTTTCGATCGCTCGGCGAGCTTCCGCTGGGGCGGCGACGAGGATGAGATGCTGGCGGCGCTCTGCACCGCCGCCGCGCTCGCCAAATTGCTCGGGGCCGTGGTGCTGGATGAGGAAGAGGACCGGCCATTCTCCGCCGATCGGGCCGTGGAAATGGCCCGTCGCAGCCTCGATGCCGTCCAGGCCCGCAGGGACGCGGAGAAGGCGAAGGGCCGGGTGCCGGGCACGCGCCCGGCCGACATCAAGCGCTATCTGAAGCCGCTGCTCGCCCTGCGGCCGGATCTGGCCGTGGCGGACCGCGCTCTGGTGATCCGCCCGGTGCGCCATGTGCTGCGCGGGGCCTTCTTCGACCGGACCGGAGACCCCTATTCGTTTAGCGTCTCTCGAATCCTGGTGCCTCTGTACGATGCGCACTTCGACATCTTCTTGCGGGACAGGTTGCGCGGCGCCGGACGGGATGTCTGGGAGCAACATTTCCAGATGCTCCTTCTGGACCAGCTGGCGGAACATGTCTTCGCACCGGCCGGTCAGGTGACCACCCTGTCCGCCGTTGCGGAACGTTTGGCCGGAACATTCAGGAGCCAAGGCGGGGGCAACGCCCTTTTCAAGGCGCCCGTGCGGGCCTTCATCCTCGCGGGCGCGCCGGAGCGGGCCGAGGCCTATCTTGATGATCTCGCGCGGGACAATGCCGACCGACCGCACATGTTGCGGGCGATCCAGGAGCTGCGGAGCGAACTCGACCGCGACATTGCCGAGCTTTGTGCCGAGGCCCATGCGCGTGAAGCCGAGATGGTGGCCGCGCTGAAGCTGCAGAGCGTCTGGGAGCCCTCGCCCTTTCCGGTGGAGGAACCGAAAGCGAGCCACGCGAGGCGCTGCGATGAGGCGCCGTTTTCCATCCGTCCCTGGGTGCCGACGCCGGAGGGCCTGTTCGCGGACGAGCCGGCAGAAACGAACACGCCCGTCTTCTCACACGATCGGCGGGTGCGGGCGGGCCGCAACATGCTGCTCCTTCCCCTCACGCGTGAGGAGGCGGAGCGGCGGCATCACGCACGCGAGGATTACCAGCTCACGGTGCGCCCGATGGAAAAGGGCCGGCTGACCGTCCATTACCTGGGAAAGCGGCCCAAATCGCCCCACGACCCCAAAGATCCGGATTTCCTCCCGTCTCTTTCCATCTGGCTCTCGCTGGACGTCCGGGGGTGGCATGTCCAAGCAACGCTTCGTGGGGACTTGGATCGGCAAGGATGGCTCGGGGACCTGAATGTGGAGATCTCGCCGCAGAGATCATCGCCGGAGGCCTGGTGTGCCGCATTGCGGTCGCGTTCGGGCGTGTTGGAAATCACGGATCGGCGCGAGGGCGAACCGGCGAGGAGGACTGAAATCCCGATGACCGAGGCGGAGATGGCGCCTTATCTGGAGGCGACCTTCGCGTTTGGTGACTATTGGGCGCTGCTGCATCACGTGGATGCCTTCACGCGGATGGCCGGTTACGGCCCGCTGCCGGGCTTGCCCGAGGGCCCGGCCTGAAGCTGCGTCATGTGCGCCACCGCTGGGCACGACCCGGCGACCGATCGGGGCAGCGGGTCTTCGCCCCTCATCCCGGAGGGTCCACGCGTCTGCTGCATCCGCGCCGCTGGGCCCGGTTAGGCAGAGGCCTAAGCCTGCCCAATGGACGGGCCGGTCGGCGCTTTCGGCTGGGCCGCCGGATGGGAGGCGTGCCCGCGCCTTCCCGCGCCCGCTGTCAGAAGTTCCGCAGCAGGCGTTCGATATAGTCCAGCTCCTGCTGGGGACGGTCGGTCTGCTCGAGGCGGCGGCGCAGTTCTTCCAGCACGCGGCGGGCGCGCTGGGCGTCCACCTCGTCCGGCACCTTCACGGTGAAGTCGTCGCCATAATCCTGCGAGCGCATGGGCCGGCCGAGGGGGTCCGTGCGCTGGGCCTGCTCGCCGGAGGGGCCGCCGGGGCCGGGGCCGTTCTGGTCGCCCTGCTGGCCATCGGCCAGCGCCTGCGCGCCCTGCCGCATTGCCTGAAGGGCGCGGCCCTGTGCGTCGAGCGCGCCCTGCCCGTTGCCCTCGCCGAGCGCGCCTTCCGCGTCGCGCATGGCCTGTTCGGCGCGGCCGAAGGCTTCACCGGCGCGGTTGGCGGGATCGCTCGGATCCCCCTGGCCCTGGCCTTGTCCTTGGCCCTGCCCCTGTCCGCGGCCCTGCTGTTGCTGCTGGCGGAACTGCTCCAGCATCTGGCCGAGGCGGCGGCGCAGCTCCTGCTGGCCCTGCTGCAGGCCGCCATAGCCGTTGTCGCCCTCCTGCTGGCCTTCTCCCGGCTGGCCCTGCTGTCCCTGTTGGCCGGGCTGACCCTGCTGGCCGCGCTGGCCCTGTTGCCCCCGCTGGCCGGGACGGCCCTGCTGGTAGGTGCGGTCGCGCAGGCGCTGCTGCTCCTGGATCATGTTGCCCAGTTCGCTCTGCTGCTGCCCCTGCTGGCCGCCGGCCTGACGGTTGCCGGGCTTCATCCCGTCCATCATGGCCTGAAGCTCGTCCAGCAGCTGGCGGGCGGCATCGCGCGAGCCGGAGCGGGCGAGATTCTCGATCCGGTCCACCATGCGCTGGAGATCCTGCGGGCGGATCACGCGGGTGTTCTGGTCCAGCGGCCGGTCGGTGCCGTCACCGCGTTGCGCCTGCTCGGCGAGCTGGCGCATCATCTTTTCCATGGCCTGCCGCAAATCCTGCGCGAGGCGCTGGATCTCCTCGTCGCTGGCGCCGCGTTCGAGGGCTTCGCGCAGGGCCTCCTGCGCCGCGCGCAACTCCCGCTCAGCGGCGCTCAGCGTGCCGTCCTCGATCAGCACCGCCACGTCCCACAGATAGTCCACCACGCCCTTGAGATCGTCGTCGGAGCGGGCGTTCTTCAGCCGGTAATAGGCCGTGCGGAGGCCGAGATATTCATTGGCCGGCAGCGCGAACTTGTCGGGCGCCAGCGTCAGTGCCGCCAGCACGTCCTGCACCCGGCTGCGCGCGCCCACATCCAGCGCGAGGCGGCGGCGCTCCTCGATGAGGGCCCGAGCGACGGGCTTCGAGAAGGCCCGGGCCGGCAGGCGCACCACGCGGGTGTCGCTGGTGCCCTCGTTGCCGGCCTCGTCCTTCGCGACGAGCGTCACTTCCACGCGGGCGCCAGCCCAGGGATGGGTGACGAGATCCTTGGAGGTCTGCGCCGCGCCGCTGCGCCCGCCCTGCGGCAGGGAGAGGGGCAGGTCCGGGGGCGGCACCAGCGGCTGGCCGGCGACGGGCACGGGAGCGCCGGGCCGGGGATAGAGGCCGCGCTCGGGCGGCAGCGCCTTCAGGATCGCCCTGGCTTCCTTGACGCCGTAATCGTCCTCGACCCGGTAGGAGAGAACGAAGGTGTTGCGCGGTCCGGTCTGTGGGTCGCGGGTGAAGCTGATGGTCGGCTTCTGGTCGGGCGTTGCCGCAATGCGCCAGCTCGCGGTGCGCTGGTCGGGGCCACTGAAGGACACGGCGCCGCCGCGCACGATGGTGAAGCGGCGCTCGCCCGGCTGAGGCGCATCGGCGCGCGCGGGGGCGGTTTTGCCGCCTTCGGTCTTGGGGCCGTCCTTCGCGGCATCGGCGGTCTCGGCCGGCTTCACTTCCTCGAAGCCGCTCTCCACCTTCAACGCATCGAGCGGGACGCCGGCGCTGCGCACCACGAGCACGCTGCCGGCGGGTACGGTCACGGCAGCGGCCTGCGCTGTGATCGTGTCCTCGGACCTCAGGCCCGGCAGCACCACCGGCGGCCGTCCCGTATAAGCGGGCGGATCGATCCAGGCATCGAGCCGATAGGCGAGCGGGGTCACGGCCCCGCGCCAGTCGAAGGCGGTGCGGATGCGGCTCCAGTGGTCGCCGGGCGTCAGGAAGAAGGCGGAGACCACACCGAGCAGCGCCAGCGCCCGGAGGGCATAGGGATCACGCTCCGCAAGACGCGGCGCGGGCAGGCCGGCGCGCAGCCGCCGGGCGGCACCCACCGCGCGGGCGACGTGCGCCCGCCACAGGGCGGCGCCCACCGGATCATCGGGACGGGTCGCGAGGGCATCGCCCAGCGCGGTCGCGGGCCGGTGGGGCAGGCCGCTCGCCACATCAAGGCGTGCCAGCGCCTCGGCGCGCGTGGGGCGCTGGATGCGAGCCAGCGGCACCAGAGCGGCGAGGCCAAGAAGAGCAAAGAGAATGAGGCCGATGATCCGGCCGAGCGGCGGCAGGGCGACCCAGAGGCCGGCCCAGGAGGCGACGAGAAACAGCGCCACCGCAACCGCGACCAGCACGAGCGGCGGCCAGGCCCGCTCCCAGAACACCACATGGCGGGCGCGGACCAGAGCCTGCTCCAGCGCGCGGGCGGCCTGAGCCTCAACGGTTCGCGGGGTCTTTCCGTCCGGTGTCGCCGTCACACAGCCTCCCGCACCCGGGGCCTCTCAAAGACGGGGAGTTTAGCACGGGACGGCCGGGAGGCCAGCGCGGGCGCTGCGGAAGCGGGTCACAAGGCCGTTTCCGCAACGCCAGAGAAGGGCACGCGGCCCAAGCCAAGCGGCCCGGACCGTCGAGGTCCGGGCCGCGGGAGGTCAGCTCCAGTAATAGGGTGTCTTGTAATAATCGTGCACGCGGGTCTCGTAGTCGCGATCCCACTGCGGCGTGTCCTTGGTGCCATAATGCGGGCCGCCCTCGAGCTGCTCGCGGGACATGGGCACCACATAGCCGCCCATACCGGTATCGTAATTCAGCGTGGACCACGGCAAGGGATGATAGTCCTCCCCCATGCCCAGGAAGCCGCCGAAGGACATGACGGCATAGGCCACCTTGCCGGAGCGCTTGTCGATCATCACGTCGTAGATCGAGCCGATCTTGTCGCCCGTGGTGTTGTAGACGTTCGTGCCGGACACCTTGTCGCCGGCAATGAGGTTATGGGTTTCGTCGGTCGCGACCATGGCGTTCTCCTCTTTGGTGTTGGGCTCCCGGTCCGTCAGAAAGCGACGGAAACGACGGGAGCAGGTGTTTCCTCGGCAGTCGGGATGGGAATGCCGATGACGAAGCCGCCCTGCCGGGCGTCATAGCGCAGGGCATTCCAGGGGACGGGCCGATCCTCGCCGCCGATGCCGAGCACGCCGCCGAAGGTGATGACGGCGCTCGCGAGCACGCCCGTGCGCTTGTCGATCATCACATCCTGCAGGCTGCCCACATGGTTGCCTTCGGTGTCGAAGACATCGGTGCCCTTGAGGGTGCTGGCCGAGATCAGCGCCTTGGTTTCGTCGTGGGGTTCCATGACGGCCCTCCCTGGCTCCGCGGCGGGACGTCGGGTCCCGCTTGCGGCTCTCCAAGGGTCAACCTCGGGCGGCGCGGACTGTTCCCGCGCGGTGCGTTCACGCGCGCTTGCGCAGGATCTTGAGCCGGCCCAACAGTTCGGCCACCGCCTCGGGCGGCAGGTGGGCGATCTCCACCGCCAGCAGGTTGGCGAGTTCCGTCGCCTCGGGGGAGAGGCCGGCCGTGTCCACGGTCACGCGGGGATGGGAGACTTCCGCGAGGCGCTGCAGGTCCTCCGCCTCGTCCCAGATCACGTTGAAATAGGCGATGATGCGCTGGACGAGGGCCCAGGTCGGCTTGCCGCGCTTGCCGGTTTCCAGCGCGGAGAGATAGGTGGGCGAAACCCCGATGGCGGTGGCCATCTCGGTGAGGGTCGCCCCGCGGGCGGCGCGCAGCTCCCGCATCCGGCGTCCGAACGGCGTCATGCTTCAGCTCCGCTCCCGCCGCCGACGGATGCGCACATAGAGCGCGCCTTCGCCCCCATGGTGGCGGGCGGCATTCTCGAACCCCACCACATAGGGCCGCAGCGCGTGGTCCGAGAGCCATTGCGGCACCGCCCGGCGCAGCACGCCGCGTCCGGCCTCCCCGCCGCGCAGCCAGCCAAGGCCCAGCCCGAGCCCCAAGCCCTCGCTGTCGCCCTTGCCGGTGATGACGAGCACGAGGCTGTGGCCGGCGGCCTGCGCGTCCATGATGAAGAGGTGCAGCCGCCGATGGGCGGCGGCCTGGGTGAGGCCGTGCAGGTCGAGCCGCGCATCCACATCTGCGCCCCGGTTGAGCTTGCGGCGGACCTTGGGCTCGATCTTGGTCAGCGGGGGCGGCGGTGGTGCCGCCGGCGCCAGCGGCCGCTTGCGCGGGTGGAGCACCAGGCCCTTGGGCGCACGGCCCTCCGTCTCGGCGGGGGGCGCCGGTTCCTCGGGAGGCGGCGTCTCGGGCTTGGCGGGCAGCGCCGGGCGCGGGCGCAGCGGCGCCACCGAGCGGGAGACATGCTCCCACAGGGCGCGTTCGTCCTCGCGCAGCACGCGCTTGCGCCGCCGCGGGGTCACGGTGCCGCCTCGCGGGGCTCGAAGCGCGGCAGCAGCAGGAAGAAGTCGCCCGGATCGCGGATGCGCCCGGCGATGCGTCCGGCTTCCGCCCCAGCGCCGAAGAAAAGGTCCGCCCGCGCCGGCCCGACGATGGCCGAGCCCGTGTCCTGCGCGATCATCAGGCGCTGGAAGGGCGTCTCGGGGGCCGGGCTCGCGATGGGAAGACGGGCGCTGATGAAGACAGGCGTGCCATAGGTGTGCAGCGCCCGGTCCACGGCGATGGAACGGCCAGGGGTGAGGCCGATGCCCTGCGCGCCCAGTGCCCCCTCGCCGTCCTTGAGCGGCACCGCCTTGAAGAAGACGAAGGACGGGCTCTCCCGCCGCAGCGCCTTTCCAGCGGCGGGGTCGGCTTCCATGAAGGCGCGGATGCGGTCCATGGACATCTCGTTGCGCGGCACGATCCCGCGCTCGATGAGCAGGCGGCCGACCGGCACATAAGGCTGTCCGTTATGGCCGTCGTAATTCAGCCGGATCACCCGCCCGTCCGGCAGGCGCACGCGGGCCGAGCCCTGGATCTGCATGAAGAAGAGATCGACGGGATCCTTCAGCCAGCAGATTTCGAGGCCGCGCCCGGCGAGCGCCCCGTCCTCGATCTCGGCGCGGTTCCAGTAGGGCACGCGGGCGCCATTCTGCATCCGGTAGGCCGGGCCCTTGTTGCTGCCTGGCGCGTCGCTGATGAGGTCCGGCGGGCGGGCATAGACGGGGACGGCATAGTCCGCGCTGGGGATGAGCGATCCTTCCACCTCCGGCTCGTAATAGCCGGTGAGGAAGCCGCGCGGGCTGGCGGTGGGGGTGATGGCGAAGGGACGGAAATTGGCTTCGAAGAACAGCCGCGCGAGGGCTGGGGTCGGCGTTGCGGTGCCGAGCCGGCGGGCGGCGGCGCACGCCTGCCGCAAGGCGGGCTGGAGGCGGGACCGCGAGGCGGGACCGACTTCCGCGGGCGCCTTGGCCAGCGCCCGGCAGGAGGCGAGGAAGGTGGCAAAGGCCGCTGCCTGGTCGTCGGCCGACCAGCCGGGCAGGGCGCCATAGGCCACCGGCTGAAGGGTTGCGCCGGCCAGGTCCGGCACCGGCGTCGGCGCGAGGGGCGCGGCCCCGGCGGGCACGCCCGTCAAAAAGCCGAGGACCGGGGCCAGCCGGACAAGGTGGGCCAGCCGGAGACGGCCGCGCCGAAAGGCTGCACCGCTCCGGTCCATGGCCCTTTACTGCGCGGCTTCGGTGGCGACGAGCTTCCAGTTCGGGTCGCGCGCACCAAGCTCGCGGGCGAAGGTCCACACGTCGGTCACATCGGCCACGGTGTCGGCGCTGCCGTCCACCACCGCGCCGTCGCGGGAGCGGGTGGCGGAGATGATCTTGGAGACGAAGCGCAGGGTCACCTGGCCAGTGCGGCCGCGCACGCTCGCCTCGATGATCTCCGCCTTCTCGATGGCGACGAAGCGCGATTCCATCGTCTCGCCGCGGCCTTCCCGCTCGGAGATGGCGGCGACGAAGCCGTCGAACACGTCCTTGGAGAGCAGGTCCTTCAGCGTGCGGCGGTCGCCGGCGGCAAAGGCGAGCACGATCATCTCATAGGCGGACTTGGCGCCTTCCACGAAATGCTTGGCGTCGAAGTCCGGCTCGATGGCGGCGATCTGGTCCAGCGCTTCGGCGAGCGGAGAGCCTTCCTCCGTCACGCCCTTCCAGCGGAAGGTGCCGGGCAGGGGCTGGGACACCGGCGCCGTGGGGCGCTGCGGGGCATCGCCAACCCGCTCGGGCAGGCTCACGACATTGTCAGACGAAGGCGCGGCCGGCGGGCGCGGCGTGAAGGGATCGTACGGCGGGCGTTCCTTCCCGGTCCGCTGGCCGAGCACGCTGCGCAGCCGGACGAAGATGAAGACCGCGAGGGCCAGGAAGATAATCGTATAGATGTCGAGCACTGCGTTCCGCCATGCCTTCCAGCCGCTGCGCGGACGCGCGACCGGTATTGTCTCCGCCAGCGTTGCTTTCCCGCCGCGCACGGCCGGCAAGCATTGCCCCTCCATATGTACGCGCGGCGGGCGCAAACGCCAGCCCCCGCCCTGCGAAACACGCGAGGGAACTCACCTTACGGGACCAAGCGTTTGATTGCCACCACAGCGGCTAAGGCGCAGTCGGTGCCGTGAGCCCCGCTTTGGACATCGCGCCCGGCAGCGTTAGTTTGCCCCCGTATGGTGGAGTATCCTGGATGGTATCGACCGCATTGCTTGCAGACATCGGGGGCACCTCGGCCCGCATCGCGCGCGTCGATGCCGGCGGCCAGCCGTATGACATCCGCGTGCTCGCCGGGGAGGACTTTCCCAATCTGGAAGCCCTGTTCGGGCATTATTTCGAACAGACCGGCGGCACCCGTCCCGATGTCGGCGTCTTCGCCGTGGCCGGACCGGTGGATGGCGATGACGTGCGCCTGACCAACCGCGACTGGCGCTTCCAGCGGCCGGCGCTTGCTGCGGCACTGGGTCTCGGCCAGCTCGCCGTGTTCAATGATTTCGTCGCGCTGGCGGAGGGTGTGCCGACCCTCGGCCGCGCCGACCTCGTGCAGGTGGGCACCGGCAAGGCCGTGGAACGCGCGCCCATTCTGGTGTGCGGCCCCGGCACGGGCCTCGGCACCGCCTTACTGCTGCCGCAGGAGGCCGGCTACCGCGTGTTGCCCAGCGAGGGCGGCCATGCCCGCTTCGGCGCGGTGATGGCGGATGAGGCGCGCATCCTCGCCCATCTGGTCCGCGATCTCGGCTCGGTGAGCGTGGAGGCGGTGCTGTCCGGCTCCGGCCTCGTGCGGCTGCACGCGGTGCTTTCCGGCGAGCAGTGCACCTCGCAGCACATCATCCGGTCCGCGCTGACCGGCAGCGGCGCCGAGCTTGAGAGCTGCAACGTCTTCCTGCGCATCCTCGGCCGCATCCTCGGGGATTATGCGCTGCTGTTCGATGCGCGCGGCGGCGTCTTCATTCCCGGCGGCGTCGCCGCAGCTCTGGCACCGCTGTTCGCGGGCTCGCCCTTCCGGGCGGCCTTCGAGGACCATCCGCCCTATACGGCCCGCCTCGCCACGGTGCCGACTCATGTGGTGGTGCATCCGACCCCCGGCCTTGCGGGGGCAGCGGCCATCGCCCAGCGCCTGCTCGCAGCCACCTAGAGCCGGAGCCCTCCGATTCTTTGGTGCGCGGTCCTCAGGCTGCCGTGCGCAGGGCGGCCGGGTCGGCGCAGAAGTCCGCCACCACGGCGGCGAGGGCGTCCGCCAGCGGTGGAGCGCCCTCCCGCACGCACAAGGCGAGTTCCGACGGCCCCAGCGGCGGCAGGAGGCCCTCGGGCAGCGGCCGAAGCGCCGGCGTGAGGGCCCGCCGCTCCAGCACCGAGACCGCAAGGCCGCTCTCCACCGCCGCAAGGATGCCGACGAGGTTCGGGCAGTCATAGGCGATGCGCCAGGCGCGTCCTGCCCGCTCCAGCGCGCCGATGGCGCGGTTGCGATAGAGGCAACCCTGCGGAAAGGCGGCGAGCGGCACCGGGTCCAGCACGGGGAGCGGCGCATCGGCGCGCACGGCCCAGACCAATTGCTCGGGCCAGGTATTGCGCGCACCGCCCCGGCCCGGCTCGCGCTTCATCAGCGCCACGTCGAGATCGCCTTGGGTCAGGCTCGCGTCGAGATCGACGCTGAGCCCGCAGCGCACCGCGAGCCGCACCTGCGGATGGGCCGCCGCGAAGGCCGCCACCATGCGCGTGAGGGCGGCAACCGCAATGTCGTCCGGCATGCCCAGTCGCAGCACCTGCGCAGGCGGCGCGGACGCGAGCGCCGCTTTCGCCTCCGCCGAGAGTGCGAGGATGCGGCGGGCATAGCCGAGCAGCCGCTCGCCATCCTCGGTGAGGCGCACTTGTCGGCCGCCGCGGTCGAACAGGGGCTTGCCGGCCGCCTGCTCCAGCCGCCGGATCTGCTGGCTGACGGTGGATTGCGTGCGGTGGACCCGCTCGCCAGCGCGGGTAAATCCTCCAGCATCCACGACGCTCACGAAGGCATGCAGCAGGTCGAGGTCCAGCATGTGGACTCCATTTAGATTTCCACTATGAGGCATGAAAACATCGAATTTTTCAATTCATCGCCAATGTGGCTTGGTGGGCGCGAGGAGACGCCCCAATGCCCACGGCCAGACTGACGCCAAGCCGCGCCGCCACATCCCCGCTCGGCGCGACGCCGCTGCTGATCGCGCTCTTCTGCGTGCTGTGGAGTTCGGCCTTCGCCGCCGGAAAGATCGCGCTCGCCGAATGTCCGCCGCTGTTGCTGCTCAGCATCCGCTTCCTGATCGCTGGGGCCATCATCCTCGGCCTGTGCGCGGCGCTGGGCGGCTTCCGGCGGCTGGCGGCGCGGGAATGGGCGGCGCTGATCCTCGCCGGAGCGCTGAACAATGGGCTGTATCTGGGACTCAGCTTCACCGGCATGACCACGGTCTCGTCCGGCTTTACGGCGGTCATCATCTCCGCCAACCCGCTCCTGACCGCGCTGGTCGCCGGGCCGGTGCTGGGCGAGCGGCTCACCCTTCGCAAGCTCGCGGGGCTGCTGCTCGGCATGGCGGGCGTCGCCATTGTGCTGCGCTCGCGGCTCGGCAGCGGGCATGAGAGCCTCGTCGGCACGCTGTTCGTGGTCGGGGGCCTCTTCGCCCTCACCGCCGGCACGCTCGTCTACAAAAGGCTGCGCACCTCGGCGGGGCTCTGGCAGGCGAGCGGCATCCAGTGCCTCGCCGGCGGGGTGGTGCTGTTCCCCGTGGCCCTCGCCACCGAGCCCCTGTCCGCCATCCATGTCACCGGCCCGTTCCTCTGGGCCTTCGCCTATCTGGTGGTGGCGGTGTCCATCGGCGGCTACAGCCTCTGGTACTTCATCCTCAACCGCTCCAGCGCCACCGAGGCGACGGCGCTGCACTTCCTCATGCCGCCGCTCGGCCTGTTCTTCGGCTGGGTGGTGCTGGGCGAACACGTGCCGCCGCTGGACTTCCTCGGCGTCGTGCCCATCGCCGCCGGCATCTGGCTGGTGACGCGATAAGTTTCAGTCGAACGCCGTATCGGCAGCGGCCTCGATCGCGGCGCTCTCCAGCCCCAGCGCTGTCAGCGTCTCGACCATGTGCGGCGGCAGGGGCGCGCGGGCGTCGATGGGCGGGCCGTTCTTCGCCACCGGCAGCACGATGCGGCGGGAATGCAGGTGCAGCATCGGCCCGCCGGGCAGGCGAGAGGCGCCGCCATAGATGCTGTCGCCGAGAATGGGAAAGCCGAGATGGGAGAGGTGGGCGCGCAACTGATGGGTGCGTCCCGTCACCGGGGAGAGCGCCATCACCGCGAGACCTTCCGCGCGGGCGAGCACCCGCCAGTCCGTCACCGCCTCAAGGCCACCAGGCGTGCCCTTCGGCACCGCCTGCATCCACCAGCCCCGGTGGGGCGAGCGCTTGGCGAGCGGCTGGTCGATGCGCCCCGTCTCCTCGGCGGGCGCGCCGCGCGTCACAGCCACATAGGTCTTGTCCGCCTGGCCCTCCGCGAACAGGCGGTTGAGCAGCGCCAGAGCCTTGCCGTGGCGGCCGAGCACGAGGCAGCCGGAGGTGTCCTTGTCGAGCCGATGGGCCAGCTCGGGCGCGCGGGGCAGGCCGAAGCGCAGGCCGTTCAGATGGTCGTGCAGCGTCTCCCCGCCCTTGGGGCCGGGATGCACGGGCAGGCCCGCCGGCTTGTCCAGCACCAGCACCATGCCGTCGCGATGGAGCAGGCGCGCGGCAAGCGGCGAGACGGGCGGTTCGGAACGGGCGGCCTGGGACATGGAACAACCGGACAGGGTGGGGATCCGCTCCAGATAGCACGGCCGGGCGGGAAGCGGACCTGCCGGACCCGCGCCATGTGCATGCGGGCGCGCATCTGCATGCAGGATTTGCGGTTTTGCCCCGGCGCCCTGCCCGGTATCGGTTGTTGAAACGATTAAGACTGCGCCGCAGCTGCCGGCCGCTGGGGGATCGATGCCCGACATCCGCCGTTCGTTCGCCTGCGCTGCAGCGGTGCAGCCGCGTGCCCGCCGTTTCGCGGCGGAGGCTTGAGACCTGCCATGTCAGCCGCCACCAAGCCCGCCGGCCGCCGCCTGTTCGGCATCCTGCTCATGTGTCTTGCGGTCTCCACCTTCGCCATCTCGGACGCCATGGCGAAATGGCTCGGCGCCCACATCAATGTCTTCATGGTGGTGTGGGCGCGCTATGTGGTGCACTTCGTCATCGCGCTGGTGGTCTTCAATCCCTGGACGGTGCCCGGCCTGCTCTCCACCCGCCGACCCGTGCTTCAGGTGACCCGCTCGGCCCTCCTCTTCGGCTGCACCATCCTCAACTTCACGGCGCTTCAGTTCCTGCAACTGGACCAGACCGTCTCCATCATGTTCTCCGCCCCCTTCTTCGTCGCCCTCTTTGCCGGGCCGATGCTGGGGGAGTGGGTGGGCGCGCGGCACTGGGCGGCCATTTCGGCGGGATTTGCCGGCATTCTCCTCGTGGCCCAGCCGGGGGCGGGCGGCATCCATCCCGCCGCCCTGCTCTCGCTCTTCTCGGCCGGCTGCTATGCGCTCTACGCCATCCTGACCCGCATGCTGGCGGACACGGACAAGACGCCGACCACCCTGTTCTACACGTCGCTGGTCGGCTCGGTGGTCGCTTCGCTGCCGCTGCCCTTCGCGTGGGAGACGCCGCAGGAGCCGGCCGTTCTCTTGGTGCTGCTGCTGATTGGCCTCGTGGCCGGCGGCGGGCACATGCTGCTCATCATCGCCCACCGCCATGCGCCCGCGGCGGTGCTGGCGCCTTTCCTCTATGTGCAGATCATCGGCATGATCATCCTCGGCTGGGCGCTGTTCCATCAGGTGCCGAGCCTCTGGACGCTGGCGGGGGCGGCCATCGTCATCGCGTCGGGCGTCTATCTGCTCCTGAACGAGCGGCGGGAGCGGGCGCGCGAGACGCTGGAGGCGACGCTGGGGGACTGAGGCACGCAAGCCTCGCGCACCTCGCTTTGGTCAAAATGCCGCCTATGGTGAGGGACTGGCGTGCCGGTTCCCGCCGCGCTTTCCAAGCTCCAACAGGTTCCTGTCCATCATGTCCGCTCCCCGTCTGCTCGTTGTCGAAGGCAATGTCGCCGAAGCCCGCGCCCGTCAGGTGCGGTTCGGAGGCGAAGCGGCGAGCGAGGGCTATGCGCGGCTGCTGCGGGAAATCCTGCCCACCGCCGTGGTGGACATCTGCTATCCGGCCGATCCGGGTGCCAACCTGCCCGACAGCGGCGGCCTCGAGGGCTATGACGGCATCGCCATCACCGGCTCCTCGCTGAACATCTACAATGGCGGCGAGGAGATCCAGAAGCAGATCGACCTCCTGCGCGCCGCCTTCACCACCGGCACGCCGGTCTTCGGCAGTTGCTGGGGCCTTCAGCTCATCACCACCGCCGCCGGCGGCGCCGTGCGCAAGAACCCGCGCGGTCGCGAGGTCGGCTTCGGCCGCCGCATCCGCGTCACCGACGCCGGGCGCGACCATCACATGTATGACGGCAAGCCCGAGGTGTTCGAGGCCATGACCGTGCATCTGGACGAGGTGGAGACGCTGCCCCACGGCGCGCGGCTGCTCGCCACCAACGACCACTCTCAGGTGCAGGCGGCCGAGTTCAAGGTGGGCGCCAGCACCGCTTGGGGCGTGCAGTACCACCCCGAATATCCCTTCCGGGAAATGGCGGCCATCTTCCGCCGCCTCAGCCCCTCGCTGGTGGCCGAGGGCTTCTTCCTCGACGAGGACGAGGAAAGCGCCTTCATCGGCGACCTCGAAAAGCTGGAGCGCGATCCCGCCAATGCCGCGCTCATCTGGCGCCATGGCGTGGACGGGGCTGTCATCTCCAAGGAACTGCGCACCGCCGAGATCCGCAACTGGATCGCCCACCTCGTGCTTCCTGAACGGGCGCGTCGCGGCCGGGCGTGAGGCATTCGGGCTGCGTTCAAGCGCGCAACGCCCGGCCTGCCCGCTCCTAACCTTCCCCCGCAAGCGGGAGAGGGCTTTTCTGGCTCGCATGAGGAAGCCGAACGATCTTCCGGCACGACCTGTCAGCTATGGGACAGGTCCCCTCTCCCGCTTGCGGGGGAGGGATAGGGAGGGGGCCCACGCAAAGCGCGCATAGACTCCCGCCCGTCTCGTCTCCTCAGATCGCCTCTTCCAGCACCAGCAGTTCCGCGCCTTCGTCCACCAGATCGCCGGCGGCGAACAGCACGCGGGCGACGGTGCCGTCACGGGGGGCGGTGACGGTGTGTTCCATCTTCATGGCCTCCACCACCACCAGAGCGGCGCCCTTCTGGACGCTCTGGCCGGGCTCCACCGCCACGCGGATGACCGTGCCCGGCATGGGCGCGACGAGGCGGCCGGCGGTGCCGGTGGCGTCGATGGAGGCGCGGCGGGGGTCCACGAACTCGATCAGGCGCTCGGTTCCGCCAGCGAAGACCGTGAGCTTCATGCCGGAGCGCACCACGCGCGCCCGCAGCTTCACGCCCGCGAGGCGCGCTTCCATGGTGCCGTCGGCCTCGAGCCGGCCTTCCACCTCCAGCGTGCCGCCGGGCAGATCGAGCGCAAAGCCCCGCGCGCGATAATGCGCCCGCACCACGAGGCGGGCGCCGCCATCGGAAAAGGTGAGGTCCACATAGGCCGCGCGGTTGAGCCGCCAGCCGGGGGCGAGGCCCCAGGGTGAGAAGGGATCGGCCGGGTCCGTAGCCGTGGCGGAGACGCGCGCCTCCTCCAGCAGGATGGAGAGGGCGGCGAGCGCCAGCGTGCGGTCGTCCACCGGCTCGGGCGCGGGCAGGAGGTCAGCCCCGAAGCGGCCGATGAAGCCCGTATCGAGATCCGCCGCCGCGAAGGCGGGATGATTGGCGATGGCGGCGAGGAAGGCGCGGTTGGTGGGTAGGCCCACCACTTCGGTCGCGGCCAGCGCGGCGGCCAGCCGTCCCACCGCCTCCGCCCGGTCGGCGCCGCGGGCGATGATCTTGGCGATCATCGGATCGTAATGGATGGATACCGTATCCCCCGCCCGCACGCCGGTGTCGACGCGCACGCCGGGCAGATCATCGGGCAGGCGCAGATGATCGAGCCGGCCCACCTGCGGCAGGAAATCCTTCTGCGGGTCTTCCGCATAAAGCCGCACCTCGATGGCGGCGCCTTCCAGCGGGACGTCCGCCTGCGTGAGCGGCAGCCTTTCGCCGCGCGCCACACGCAACTGCCATTCCACGAGATCCTGCCCGGTGATGGCCTCGGTGACGGGATGTTCCACCTGCAGGCGGGTGTTCATCTCCATGAAGAAGAAGTCCTCGCCCTCGGCGATGAACTCCACCGTGCCCGCGCCCACGTAGCCGACGGCGCGCGCCGCATCCACCGCCGCCTGGCCCATGGCCGCCCGCCGTTCGGGCGAGAGGCCGGGGGCGGGGGCTTCCTCCACCACCTTCTGATGCCGGCGCTGGATGGAGCAGTCGCGCTCGTTGAGATAGACGGCGTTGCCATGGCTGTCGGCAAACACCTGCACCTCGATGTGGCGGGGGCGGGTGAGATACTTCTCGATCAGCACCCGGTCGTCGCCGAAGGCGTTGCGGGCCTCGCGCTGGGCGGAGGCGAGGGCGTCAGCGAATTCCCCCGCCGAGGCCACCACCTTCATGCCCTTGCCGCCACCGCCAGCGGAGGCCTTGATGAGCACGGGATAGCCGATGCGCGCCGCCTCGGCGGCGAGCAGGGCCGGGTCCTGATCCTCACCGTGATAGCCGGGCACCAGCGGCACGCCGGCCTTCTCCATCAGCGCCTTGGCCGCGCTCTTGGAGCCCATGGCGCGGATGGCGGATGCGGGCGGGCCGACGAAGGTGATCCCGGCCTCAGCGCACGCCTCCGCAAAGGCGGCGTTCTCGGAGAGAAAGCCGTAGCCGGGGTGAATGGCATCCGCCCCGCTCGCCTGCGCGGCGGCGATGATGGCATCGATCCTCAGATAACTCTCGCGGGCCGGGGCGGGGCCGATGGGCCAGGCCTCATCCGCCGTCTCCACATGGAGCGCGTGGGCGTCCGCTTCCGAATAGACGGCCACGGTGGCGATGCCCATGGCCCGCGCGGTGCGCATGACGCGGACGGCGATCTCGCCCCGGTTGGCGATGAGAAGCTTGCGCAGGCTCATGCCTGTCCCCAGTTCGGCTTGCGTTTTTCGAGGAAGGCGGAGAGGCCCTCGCGCCCGTCCGCGCTGGCGCGCTGATCGGCGATGCGGCGGGCGGTGTCGGCGATGACCGCTTCAGACAAGGGTTGATCCACCGCCGCCACCAGCGCCTTCGTGGCGGTGAGCGCGGCGGGGCTCGCCGCCTTCAGTGCCTTCAGGTGGCGGGCAATTGCGGTATCAAGATCAGCGGCCGGCACCACCTCATGGATGAGACCGAGCGTGCGGGCGGCTTCGGCCGAAAAGCGTTCGGCGGTGAGGAAATAACGCCGCGCCTGCCGGACCCCCATGGCCCGCGCCAGATAGGGGCTGATGACAGCCGGGATGAGGCCGATGCGCACTTCCGTGACCGCAAACTCGGCCTCGGGCACCGCCACCGCGATGTCCGAGCAGGCAATGAGCCCGATGGCGCCGGCGAAGGCCGAGCCGTGGACGCGGGCCAGCGTCGGCTTGGGCGCGGTGTCGATGATCTGCATGAGCCGGCCGAGCTTTTCGGCGTCCGCCAGATTCTCATCATGGGAATAGCCGGCCATGCGGCGCATCCAGTTGAGATCGCCGCCGGAGCAGAAGGAGGGGCCGTTGGCGGCGAGCAGGATGGCGCGCACCGCCGGGTCCGCGATGGCGCTTTCATAGGCCTGCGTCAGCGCGGCGATGAGCGCGTCATCGAAGGCGTTGTGCACCTCCGGCCGGTTGAGGGTGAGGACGGCAACGCCGTCTTCGAGGGCAGTGAGGAGGCTCATGGGGCGCCTCTTTCGTGAGCGGGAGCGAGAGGCGATGGATGGGAGGCTGGAGGGAGAGCGTCATAGCCGCATGGCCCGCGATCGTTCATCAGGCGGAGAGCGTCATACCCCCCTCCCCAACCCTCCCCCGCAAGCGGGAGAGGGAGCCTGTCTCGCGAGCGGGGAGAAGCGGCGGGTAGAAGACAGACAGCGCCGGTTGCGGGCCGGAAAAGCCCTCTCCCGCTTGCGGCGGAGGGCTGGGAGGGGGCCGGCGGCAGGCCGGAGGACGGGCGAGCGTTCAACGCTGCCCCTCACATGCGGAACACGCCGAAGCGGGTGTCGCGCTCCGGGGCGTTGAGGGAGGCGGAGAGGGCGAGCGCCAGAACCATGCGGGTGTCGGCGGGGTCGATGACGCCATCGTCCCACAGGCGCGCCGAGGAATAATAGGGATGGCCCTGCACCTCGTATTGCGCCTGGATGGGGGCCTTGAAGGCGGCTTCCTCCTCCGGGCTCCAGCTGCCGCCGCGTCCCTCGATGCCATCGCGCTTCACCTGCGCCAGCACGTTGGCGGCCTGCTCGCCGCCCATCACCGAGATGCGGGCGTTGGGCCACATCCAGAGGAAGCGGGGATCATAGGCCCGGCCGCACATGCCGTAATTGCCTGCGCCGAAGGAATTGCCGATCACCACCGTGAACTTCGGCACGCTGGCGCAGGAGACGGCGGTGACGAGCTTGGCACCATCCTTGGCGATGCCGCCAGCTTCATATTTCCGGCCCACCATGAAGCCGGTGATGTTCTGCAGGAAGACGAGCGGGATGTTCCGCTGGCAGCACAATTCCACAAAATGGGCCCCCTTCAGCGCGCTCTCCGAGAAGAGGATGCCGTTGTTGGCGATGATGCCGACCGGATAGCCGAAGATGTGGGCAAAGCCCGTCACCAGCGTCTGGCCATAGAGCGGCTTGAACTCGTCGAATTCGGAGGCATCGACGATGCGGGCGATGATCTGGCGCACGTCGAACGGCTTCTTCGGGTCCTGCGAGACGATGCCGTAGATCTCCTCCGCATCGTAGAGCGGGGGGCGCGGCGGGCGGATCTCCAGCCCATGGGATTTGCGGCGGTTGAGCCCGGCGACGATGGTGCGGGCGATGCCGAGCGCGTGGGCATCGTTCTCCGCCATGTGGTCGGCGACGCCCGAGGTGCGGGTGTGCACGTCGGCGCCGCCCAGTTCCTCCGCCGTCACCACTTCGCCGGTGGCCGCCTTCACCAGCGGCGGGCCGCCGAGGAAGATCGTGGCCTGGTTCTTCACCATGATGGACTGGTCGGCCATGGCGGGCACATAGGCGCCGCCCGCCGTGCACGAGCCCATGACCACGGCGATCTGGGCGATGCCTTCTGCCGACATGTTGGCCTGATTGAAGAAGATGCGGCCGAAATGCTCGCGGTCCGGGAACACCTCGTCCTGATTGGGCAGGTTGGCGCCGCCGGAATCCACCAGATAGAGGCAGGGCAGGTGGTTCTCCCGCGCAATGGACTGGGCGCGCAGGTGCTTCTTCACCGTCATGGGGAAGTAGGTGCCGCCCTTCACCGTGGCGTCATTGGCGACGATCAGGCATTCGCGCCCCGACACGCGGCCGATGCCGGTGATGAGGCCGGCGGCGGGCACCTCGTCCTCATACATGCCGTGGGCGGCGAGCTGGGAGAGTTCGAGGAAAGGCGAGCCGGTGTCGAGCAGGGTGCGGATGCGATCGCGCGGCAGGAGCTTGCCGCGCTTCAGGTGCCGCTCACGGGCCACCGCTCCGCCGCCCTCGGCAATGCGATCCACCGTGGCGCGCAGGTCCGCGACGCTGGCGGCGAGCGCCTCGCGATTGCGCCGATAGGCCTCCGAGCGGCGGTCCACCGCATCCTCGATGATCGCCATGCGCGTCCTCGCCCTGATGTCGTTGCGCAGAAGACGGACATAGCCACCGGCAGGGTTGCTGCCGGTGCCTCGGGGTCCTGTCTCCTCCGGTGCCGATCTGTCGCCGGCATGAGAAACGATCGTACGTTTTTTTCATCGCCCCGCAAGGGGCATCTAGGGGTGTGCCGGAGGCTCAGGCGCGCCGGCGCCGCGCGTCCGGCACGGCAGCGGGCAGGCCGGTGAGGGCGACGCCTCCGGTGACGAGGTCCGTATAGATGGTCACGAGCTCATCCTGGCTGAGCCGGCCGTCGGGCCGGTACCACATACAGATGCCGGTGAGCATGGAGATGATGGCATAGGTGGAGACCCGCGAATCGGTGACCTTGAACAGGCCCCGTTCCGCGCCCTCGCGCAGGATGGCGTCGAGCAGGCCCTCATAGCGCCGGCGCATGGCGACGATTTCCGCCCGGTGCTCGGCCTCGAGGCTGCGGATCTCCATGTTGGCAATGAAGACGTGGGCCATCCGCGTCATATGGTAGCGCAGGTGGAAGCCCACATAGGCCCTGAGGCGATCCATGGGATCGCTGAGGCCGTCCAGCGCCTCGGAGACCTTGCTGAGCAGATCCTCCATATGGTCGCGGACGATGTCGAACAGCAGGCTCTGCTTGTTGTCGAAATATTTGTAGAGCGAGCCCGATTGCAGCCCCACCTCGGCGGCGAGCTGGCGCAGGCTCATGGCCTCATAGCCATGCTGGTAGATGAGCTTCACGCCCGCCTGCCTTATGGCCTGCGCCGTGCGTGCCCCGTTTGAACCCACTGTCCGCGCCATCGCGCCTTTCGCCCCGGCGGTTCGTCCCGTGAAGGGACTGTCCGTCCTTGCTTTGGACCCCGGCCCGCCGCTCCGCCTGCTTGCGGCGTCAGGCGCGCGGGTATTGGATAGGCCTGCGCGTCAGCGTCGCAGGTGGATGCTACAGTGCGCGCCGGAACGCCGCAGTGCAAGACATGACGGTGCGGTTTCGGGCTTGACCCGATCAAAAAAAGAACGTTCGATTGTTTCAATCAAAGCCCGGCGCATGACCGGGCCAAGGCGCCCAACGCCAACTTGAACGGGCGCCAAAACGGGGGAGACGCACGGCAAAAATGGCCGGCGCACCTCCGACACAGGGAGGACGGCTTGGGCACCACGCTACTCGACGTGCGTGACGTCTCGCTGCGCTTTGGCGGCCTCAGGGCGCTGAGCGACGTCTCGTTTTCCGTGGAGAAGGGCGAGCTCTTCTCCATCATCGGCCCCAATGGCGCCGGCAAGACATCGCTGCTGAACTGCATTTCCGGGCGCTATTCGCCGAGCGAGGGGAAGATCTTCTTCGGCGGACGCGACATTACGCGCCTGAAGCCCAACCGGCGGGCCGCCATCGGGATCGGCCGCACGTTCCAGAACCTGGCCCTGTTCCACCATATGAGCGTGCTCGACAACATCATGGTCGGCCGCCACCACCTCCTGAAGAACAATTTCCTCACCGGCGCGCTCTACTGGTTTGGCGGGGCGCAGAAGGAAGAGCTGGAGCACCGCCGCAAGGTGGAGAATGTCATTGATTTCCTTGACATTCAGCATGTGCGCAAGGCGACCGCCGGCACGCTCTCCTACGGTCTGCGCAAGCGGGTGGAGCTGGCGCGCGCGGTGGCTCTTGAGCCCGAACTCATCCTCCTCGACGAGCCCATGGCGGGCATGAATCTCGAGGAGAAGGAGGACATGGCCCGCTACATCGTGGACCTCAACGAGGAATGGGGCATGACCATCATCATGATCGAGCACGACATGGGGGTGGTGATGGACATTTCGCACCGCGTGATGGTGCTGGATTTCGGCCGCAAGATCGCCCACGGCCAGCCCGCCGACGTGCTGGCGGACCCGCATGTGCGCAAGGCCTATCTCGGCGAGGAAGACCCCGAGATTGAGCCCGCCACCCCTCAGGCCCTGTCCGCGTGAGGCCGGCCATGACCACGGCACACGCCCTGACACAGGCCTATCCGGATGTCTCCGTTCTCGACACTTTTCCGAAGCTGCTCGCCCACAATGCCGCGGGCCATGGCGGTGATGTGTGGCTCCGGGAGAAGAAGTTCGGCATCTGGAACGCCTTCACCTGGGCCGAAGTCGAGGCGCGCGTGCGCCACATGGCACTCGGCCTCGCGGAACTGGGCGTCGGCCCTGGCGACGTGGTGGCACTCATCGGTGACAACCGGCCCGAATGGCTGATGGGCGAGATCGCCGCCCATGCGGTGCGGGGGATGTCGCTCGGCATCTACCGCGACGCGCTGGCCGAAGAGGTGGCCTATCTCATCACCTATGCCGGCGTGCGGGTGATCTTTGCCGAGGATGAGGAGCAGGTGGACAAGCTGCTCCAACTGGGCGAGCAGATCCCGACCGTGCGGCACATCGTCTATTCCGATCCGCGCGGCCTGCGCAAATATGACGATCCGCGCCTTGTGGCGCTCTCCGAGATCGAGGCGCGCGGCGCGGAGCACGCCAAACGGGAGCCGGGACGCTACGGCGAACTGGTGGCAGCGGGGCAGGGCACCGACGTCTCCATCCTCTGCACCACGTCGGGCACCACGTCCCATCCGAAGCTCGCCATGCTCACCGGCGGGGCTCTGGTGCGCCATTGCGCGGCCTATCTGAAGGCGGACCCGCGCGGCCCGCTGGACGAATATGTCTCCGTGCTCCAGATGCCCTGGATCATGGAGCAGATCTACGCCTTTGGTCAGGCGCTCATCTCCCGTATGAAGGTGAACTTCGTGGAGGAGCCCGAGACCACCATGGCCGACATGCGGGAGATCGGCCCAACCTTCGTGCTCTTTGCCCCCCGCGTGTGGGAGCAGATCGCCGCCGATGTGCGCGCCCGCATCATGGATGCCTCGCCCTTCAAGCGCGCCATGTTCGATTACGGCATGAAGCTCGGCCTCAAGGCACTGGACGAAGGGCGCCGCTCGCCGGTTGCAGACTTCCTGCTGTTCCGCGCCCTGCGCGACCGGCTCGGCTTCTCCCATCTCACCTCCGCCGCCACCGGGGGCGCGGCGCTGGGCCCGGATACGTTCCGCTTCTTCCTCGCCCTCGGCGTGCCCATGCGCCAGCTCTATGGCCAGACGGAGCTGCTCGGCGCCTACACGCTGCACACGGCGGACGACGTGGATTTCGACACGGTGGGCAAGCCCTTCGAGGGCGTGGAACTGCGCATCGACGATCCCGACCCCAACGGCCTCGGCGAGATCGTGACCCGGCACGGCAATGCCTTTGCGGGCTATTATCTCAATGATGAGGAGACCGCTAAGTCGCTCGATGCGGAAGGCTGGCTGCGCACCGGGGACGCCGGCTATTTCGACAAGCGCGGGCATCTCGTCGTCATCGACCGGGTGCGCGATCTCGCCCGCACGGCGCAGGGCGACCGCTTCTCTCCGCAGTACATCGAGAACAAGCTGAAATTCTCGCCTTACGTGGCCGAGGCGGTGGTGCTGGGCGATGGGCGCGAGAGCCTCGCGGCCATCATCTGCATCCGCTTCCCCATCGTCTCCAAATGGGCCGAGAAGAACCGCATCTCGTTTACCACCTATACCGACCTCTCCTCCCGCCCGGAGGTGACGGAACTGATCCGCGCCGAGGTGGAGCAGGTGAACCGCACGCTGGCGGAGAAGCAGCGCCTCTCGCGCTTCGTGCTGCTCTACAAGGAACTGGATGCGGACGACGGCGAACTGACCCGCACCCGCAAGGTGCGACGCGGCGTCATCAACGAGCGCTATGGCGAGATCATCGACGCCATGTATCGCGGCGACCGCAAGATCGACGTGGACACCACCATCGCCTTCCAGGATGGCACCAAGCAGCGCATCCGCACGGTGCTGAACGTGACCCACCTCACCGACGCGCCTCCGGCGGGCGCGGGCAAGAGGAGGGCGGCATGATGGGGGGCGGGAATCTCGTGCGCCCCGTGCGGCCGCGCCTCGTCTTTGGCCGCTTCCGCGCGCTTGACACCGACTTCATGGAGCCTGCCCGATGACGTCTCCGCTGCTGCTCCAGCTCATCATCAACGGCCTCATCATCGGCACGCTCTATGGCGTGGTGGGCATGTGCTTCGTGCTCATCTACAAAGCCTCGCAGGTGGTGAATTTCGCACAAGGTGAATTCCTGCTCATCGGCGCCTGGGCCTGTTGGTGGCTGCTCACCTACTGGCAGATCCCCTTCATCTGGGGCTTCCTCATCTCGATCGCCTTCATGATGGTGTTCGGCCTCGCCCTTCAGGTGCTGGTGCTGCGCCCGCTCATCGGTGAGCCGATCATTTCGGTGATCATGGTCACCATCGGCCTGTCCATCTTCTTCCAGGCGCTGATGAAATGGATGTTCGGCACCTTCGCCCAGCCCTTCCCGCCCATCTTTCCGGTTGCGAAAGTGGAAATCCTCGGGCTGCAGGTGCAGAGCGCCTATCTCATGTCCACGGGCGTTAGCCTCGCGATCATGGTGGGATTTGCCTGGTTCTTCAAATATTCCCGCATCGGCCTTGCCATGCGGGCCACCGCCTTCTCCCAGCAGGTGGCGCAGTCTCTGGGTATCTCTGTGCGCCAGATGTTTGCGCTCTCCTGGGGCATCTCGGCCTCGGTCTCGGCCGTGGCGGGTGTCGTCGTGGGCATCGTCAACGGCGTGTCGTCGGCGCTGTCCTACTTCGGCATCAAGGTGTTTCCGGCGGTGATCCTCGGCGGGCTCGATTCCATCCTCGGCGCGGTGGTGGGCGGGCTCATCATCGGCCTGCTGGAGAACATCGCCCACTATTTCGACAGCCAGTTCCTGAAGTGGGGCAATCTCTATGAGATCGCGCCCTTCTATGCGCTGATCGTCATTCTCATGATCAAGCCCTACGGCCTGTTCGGCACCCGCGACATCGAGAGGGTCTGATGGCGACCACAAGCCTGCGCCCCTGCGGCGACTACCGCTCCAGCTATCGCGCCGACCAGACGCTGTTCGACACCCGCCTCTCCATGCTGTTCTGCGTGGCCGGCGTGGTGGCGCTCGCCTGCGCGCCGCTGGTGCTCTCCAGCTATCTGCTGAGCCTCCTGATCCAGATCGGCTATCTTGGCATCGCCGCGCTGGGGCTCAACATCCTGGTGGGCTTTTCCGGCCAAATCTCCATCGGACACGCCGTCTTTTACGGCTTCGGCGGCTTTGCCTCCGCCTTCCTCGCCGAGCATGGGGTGCCGGTGCCGCTGGCCATCATCCTCGCGGGCCTCTGGACCACGGTGGTGGGCCTGCTGTTCGGCGTGCCCGCGGCGCGGGTGAAGGGGCTCTATCTCGCCATCGCGACGCTGGCGGCCCAGTTCATCCTGCAGGACTTCTTCGTGCGCGCCACCTGGTTCACCGGCGGCTCGGCCGGGGCGGTGGCGGCACCCTTCACAATCCTCGGCTTCGACATGTCGGGCGACCATCGCTATTTCTACGTGGTGCTCGTCTTTTTCGTGGTGCTCTATCTCGGCGCCTCGAACCTGATGCGCAGCCGCGACGGGCGCGCGCTCATTGCCGTGCGGGACCATTATCTCTCCGCCGAGATGATGGGCGTGAACCTCACCAAATACCGCACCATGGCCTTCGGCATCTCCTCCTTCTATGCCGGCATCGCGGGCGCGCTCTATGCGCACTACATCGGCTACATGTCGGTGGAGGGGCTCGACATCCTCTTCTCCATCCAGTTCCTGGCCATGATCATCATCGGCGGGCTGGGCTCGGTGATGGGATCGCTGCTCGGCACCATCTTCATGGTGCTGCTGCCGGAGCTGACCGGTGCGCTCGCCGGTGCGCTTCAGGGCAGCGCCATCGACAAGGCGCTGCATCTCAAGGACGGCATCACCTATCTGCGCGAGATGCTCATCGGCGCCGTCATCATCCTGTTCCTGATCTTCGAGCCGGATGGGCTCGCCCACCGCTGGCGGCAGATCAAGGCTTACTGGAAGCTCTATCCCTTCTCCTACTGATCCGTGCATCATGAGAGTGAGCCGGCACCGGGGCGCCAACAGACCACCGGGCCGGCACGAGGAAACGCCACAGAGAGGAACCACCCCATGAGGATCGCCGCTTTATCGCTCGTCTCCGCGCTGGCCCTCACCGTCGCAGCGCCAGCGCTCGCCCAGCAGACCATCAACATCGGCCATCTGGCGGACTATTCCGGCGGCACGTCGGACGTGGGCCAGCCCTATGGGCAGGGCGTGCAGGACACCATCGCCTGGATCAACAAGAATGGCGGGGTGAACGGCAAGACCATCAATTCCGACTTCAATGAATATGGCTATCAGGTGCCGCGCGCGCTGGCTGCCTTCAAGAAGTGGACGTCCGGCTCAGACAAGGTGGTGGCCATCCAGGGCTGGGGCACGGCGGACACCGAGGCGCTGGTGGCGCTCGTGACCAAGGAGCAGATCCCCTATTATTCCGGCTCCTACTCGGCGACGCTGACCGACCCCACCGGCAAGGGCGGCCCCAAGAGCGAGCGCGCCGCGCCTTATAACTTCTTCTACGGCCCGTCCTATTCGGATGCCGCGCGCGCCATGGTCCAGTGGGCGGCGGATGACTGGAAGGCCAAGGGTGGGCAAGGCAAGCCCAAGTGGGTGCACATGGGCGCCAACCACCCCTATCCGAATTCGCCCAAGGCGGCGGCGGAAGCCTATGCCAAGGAACTGGGCTTCGAGGTGCTGGAGCCCATCACCTTCGCTCTCACGCCCGGCGACTACACCGCCCAGTGCCTGACGCTGAAGCAGGCGGGCGCCAATTACGCCTATCTCGGCAATACCGCCGGCTCCAACATCTCCGTGCTCAAGGCCTGCGAGGCGGCGGGCGTGAAGGTGCAGTTCCTCGGCAATGTGTGGGGCATGGGCGAGGAGGCCATGAAGGCCGCGGGCACTGCCGCCAATGGCGTCGTCTTCCCCGTGCGCACCGCCGTCACCTGGGAGGGCAGCGCGCCCGGCCTTGCCACCTTCAAGGACATCTCCAAGCAGTCCGACCCTTCGGGCAATGCCTACCGCTCCGTGCATTACATGACGGCGGTCTGCACCGTGCTCTACATGAAGGAGGCCATGGACTGGGCCGACAAGAATGGCGGCGTCACCGGGCCGAAGATCGCCGAGGGCATGTACCAGAAGAAGGACTGGGTGCCGAAGGGCACCGAGGGCGTGTGCAACCCTTCCACCTGGACCGCCACGGACCACCGGCCGACCATGACGGTGGATCTCTATCGCTCCGTGGTGAGCGGACCCACCGATGCGCCGCTGGCCGACCTCGTGAAGAGCGGCACCATCAAGCTGGAGAAGGTTGCCACCATCAACCTGCCCCGCAAGTCCGAGCTGCTGGGTTGGTGAGCCCCGCCACCTGACCGGCACGGGGGCGCGCCCGGCGCGCCCCCACCTTTTGACCACCCGATCATCGGAGCCCCGCCATGGCCGAAGCTGCGCTGAAGATGGACGCCTCGCCCGCGACTGCGGCGGCCCAGCCGCTGCTGGCGGTAGAGAATATCGAGGTGGTCTATAACGACGTCATCCTCGTGCTGCGCGGCCTCTCGCTGAAGGTGCCCAAGGGGCAAATCGTGGCGCTGCTCGGCTCCAACGGCGCCGGCAAGTCCACGACGCTCAAGGCCATCTCCGGTCTATTGAAATCGGAGGATGGCGAGGTCACGCGGGGCGACATCTTCTTCGAGGGACAGAACATCAAGGGCATCGAGCCGGACCGCATCGTGCGGCGGGGCATCTTCCAGGTGATGGAGGGCCGCCGCATCATCGCCGACATGACCGTGCTCGAAAACCTGCGCCTCGGCGCCTTCACCCGCCGCGACAATGGGGTGAAGGAGGATATCGAGCGCGTCTATCACTATTTCCCGCGCCTCAAGGAGCGCACGGGCCTCGCCGGCTATCTCTCCGGCGGCGAGCAGCAGATGCTGGCCATCGGCCGCGCCATCATGGCCCGCCCCAAGCTCATCCTCATGGACGAGCCCTCCATGGGCCTCTCGCCGCTGCTGGTGAAGGAGGTGTTCGCCATCATCAAGCAGCTCAACCGCGACCTCGGCGTCACCATCCTGCTGGTGGAGCAGAATGCGCGCGTGGCGCTCTCGGTGGCGGACACGGGCTACATCATGGAGCAGGGCAAGATCGTGCTGGACGGCACGGCCGAGCAGCTCCAGTCCAACGAGGACGTGAAGGAATTCTATCTGGGGCAGGGCGGTGGCGAGGAGCGGAAGTCCTTCAAGAATCTGAAGTCCTTCAAGCGCCGGAAAAGGTGGCTGTGAGGGGGGTAGGGCAGGCTGTTGATCGAGAAGGCTTCAGCAAGGCGCTCGTCTGCGGTTCGCCTTTTGCGGATGGCGCCTTACCCCCTCACCCGCACTCCCCCTCAAGGGGGGAAGGGGGATGTCACGCGGGCTTGCACCGCCCTCCGGTTTTGAGCGGGGGAACCCTCCCCCGTTGCGGGGGAGGGCAGGGAGGGGGGTAGAACGGCCGGGGGTCCCCACAACCGCTGTACATGAGAGCATCGAGGCAAAGAGAGCATCCATGACCGAGAGCCGCTATTTCGATGGCCTGGAAACCCGCGATCCGCAGGCGCGGGAGGCGGCGCTCATGGCGGCGCTGCCGGGGCAGATCGCCTGCGCCAAGGGGCGCTCGGCCTATTTCGGCATGCTGCTCAAGGATGTGGATGCGCAGGCGGTCAACAGCCGCGCCGCGCTGGCGCAGCTGCCCGTCACCCGCAAGTCCGAGCTGCTGGAACTTCAGCCGAAAAGCCTGCCCTTCGGCGGCCTGAATGGCACGGCGCCGGGCGGCCTCGCCCGCATCTTCATGTCGCCCGGCCCCATCTATGATCCCGAGGGTCGCCGGGCGGACTACTGGCGCTTTGCGCGTGCGCTGTTCGCCGCCGGCTTCCGTGCCGGCGACATCGTGCACAATTCCTTCTCCTACCACCTCACCCCAGCGGGCTCGATGGTGGAGAGCGGCGCCCACGCGCTCGGCTGCGCCGTGGTGCCGGGCGGCGTCGGTCAGACCGACCTGCAATTGCGCGCCATCGCCGACATCCGTCCGCAAGGCTATGGCGGCACGCCCTCTTTCCTGAAGATCCTCGTGGATCGCGCGCGGGAGGAAGGGGCGGACATCTCCTCCCTCACCAAGGCGCTGGTCTCGGGCGAGGCCTTCCTGCCGGCGCAGCGGGCGGAATTCCGCGCCGCCGGCATTGCCGCGCGCCAGTGCTACGGAACGGCGGACCTCGGCCTCGTCGCCTATGAGAGCGAGGCCGAAGAAGGCATGATCGCCGATGAGCATCTCATCATCGAGATCCTGCGCCCCGGCACCGGCGATCCGGTGGAGGAAGTGGGCGAGGTCGGCGAGGTGGTGGTGACGCTGCTGGAGGAGGATTACCCCCTCGTGCGTTTCGCCACCGGCGATCTCTCTGCCGTTCTGCCCGGTGTGAGCCCCTGCGGGCGCACCAACACGCGGCTGCGCGGCTGGCTGGGGCGGGCGGATCAGGTGACGAAGATCCGGGGCATGTTCGTGCATCCGGTGCAGGTGACGAGCGCGGTGAAGAAGCACCCCGCCGTCACCCGTGCCCGCCTCGTGGTGGAGCGTGCGGGCGATCAGGACGACATGATCCTCGAAATCGAGACGGCGGACCTTGCCGCCGTGCCGCAGGAGCGCCTCCTGGATGATCTGCGCGCCTCCACCAAGCTGCGCGGCCGTCTGGTGCCGCTTCCCCCCGGCACGCTGCCGGCGGACGCCAAGACCATCGAGGACCGCCGGCCGGTGGGGTGAGAGGCGTCACTCCTTCTGCGTGAATTCCGCTTCGATCTGGAGCTTCACCGCATCGCCGATGCCCGGCAAGCCGGTCTTCAGGCCGAAGTCGGAGCGCGTGAGGGTGCCGGTGGCGTCGAAGCCCACGTGATAGAGCTTGTCCGTGGGGTTGATGCCCGCCTTGTGGAAGGTCACGTCCAACGTCACCGGACGGCTCTGGCCGAGAAGGGTGAGGGTGCCCGTCACCTGCGCCCTGCTCCCCTCCACTTTCACCGCGCTGGAGGCGAAGGTGAGGGTGGGAAAGGCTGCGGCGTTGAAATAGTCCGGCCCCTTCAGCCTCGGATCGAAACGCGGATCAGCTGTGGCGACATCGGCGCTGTTCAGCGTCACCTCCACCCGGCTGGCCTCGGGCTTCTCGGGGTCGAGCACCAGCGTGCCGGAGGCGGCGGGCAGGAGGCCGCTATAGGTGGAAAAGCCGCGATGGCTGAGGCTCCACACCACCCGCGTATGGCCGGCATCAAGGGCATAGGTGCCGGGGCGCACGGCCTTGGGGTCCGTGGTGTCAGGCGTCTGGGCGGCAAGCGGGGTGGCTGAGAGCGCAAGAAAGGCGAGGAAGAACGCGCGGGAAGCAAAGGCTGGCATGAGTGATGTCCTCAACGCATCGCCCCGGCGCAGCTCGCGCTGCGTCAGGGCCATGCGCATCATTCATCACGCTTATTCCGCTGCGTCCACCGGCGCGGGGGCCGCAGCTTCGCCCGCGGCGCCGACGCCGAAGCGCTTCGCCACATAGTCTTCCACCATCTTGCGGAATTCCACCTGAAGGTTAGGCCCGCGCAGCGTGCCCACCTTCTTGCCGTCCATATAGACGGGCGCGCTCGGGATCTCGCCGGTACCAGGCAGCGAGATCCCGATATCGGCATGCTTGCTCTCGCCCGGGCCGTTCACGATGCAGCCCATCACCGCCACGTTGAGCGCCTCGACGCCCGGATAGGACTTCTTCCACTCCGGCATGCGCTCGCGGATCATGTCCTGAACGCTCTTGGCGAGCTCCTGGAAGGTGGTGGAGGTGGTGCGCCCGCAGCCGGGGCAGGCGGCCACCAGCGGCACGAAGGTGCGCAGGCCCATGGTCTGGAGGATTTCCTGCGCCACCTGCACCTCACGGGTGCGGTCGCCATTGGGCTCGGGGGTCAGAGAGACGCGGATGGTGTCGCCAATGCCCTGCTGGAGCACATAGCCCATGGCGGCGGTGGAGGCGACGATGCCCTTGGAGCCCATGCCCGCCTCGGTGAGGCCGAGGTGGAGCGCATAGTCGGAGCGGCGGGAGAGTTCGGTATAGACGGCGATGAGATCCTGCACCGCCGAGACCTTGGCGGAGAGTATGATGCGGCTGCGGGGCAGGCCGATCTCCTCCGCCAGCGCCGCCGACATGAGGGCCGAGCGGATGAGCGCCTCGCGCGTCACCGCCCGCGCCTCGGCGGGCTTGGGCAGCTTGGCGTTCTCGTCCATGAGGGCGGTGAGGAGCTCCTGGTCCAGCGAGCCCCAGTTGGCGCCGATGCGCACCGCCTTGTCGTGGCGCACCGCGGTCTCGACGATGGCGGAGAACTGCCGGTCCTTCTTGGCGCCGAAACCCACATTGCCGGGATTGATGCGGTATTTGTCCAGCGCCTGCGCGCAGGCGGGGTGGTCCGCCAGCAGCTTGTGGCCGATGTAATGGAAATCGCCCACCAGCGGCACGTCGATGCCCTGCCGCAGCAGGCGCTCCTTGATGCGTGGTACGGCGGCAGCGCTCTCGTCCCGGTCCACGGTTATGCGCACGATCTCGGAGCCGGCGCGGGCCAGCGCCGCCACTTGGCGCACGGTGCCGTCGATGTCGGCAGTGTCGGTGTTGGTCATGGACTGGACCACGACGGGCGCATCACCGCCCACGATCACCTTGCCGACCGGCACCGGCACCGTCGGCCGCCGGGCGGCGGGGCCAGCTTCCAGAAGCTCGTCGGGCACCACGGGGACCATGCTCATCTCGGTGTCTCTGTTCCGCCGTCTCCGGCGCCCGCCCCGTCTCCGGCTGCCGCTTGGGCCGGGGAAGGGAAGCAGGCGGCCAGAGGCCGGCCCTGTCAGTTGCGCGCGGGCGGGGTCCACGCGGTTATGGCGATCGCGGCCGGGTACGATACCTGATGGAGCGTGACGCGCGTGAAACCCGCCCGCATCACCTGCGTCCACATATCGGCGCCGTATTCGGTCTGGACCAGATAGTCGTCGCTGTTCTGCGATGAATTACCATGCCAGCTCGGCGGCAGGCCATCCCTGCTGCGGGTCAGGCGTCCCACGACGACCGGTATTGTGAAACAGAGGTGCCCGCCGGGGCGCAGCACCCGGCGGCACTCCTCGAGGCCGCGCAGCGGATGGGGCACGTGCTCCAGCGTGTCGGAATGGACCACGAGATCGAACGCCGCCGCCGGATAGGGCAGCGCCTCCATATTTACCTCGGGAAAATTGCCTCGCACGTAGCCGGGCAGGTGCGACAGGGCGTTGGAAATGGCGGTCGCGCCGTTGACGTCGAGCACGCGCAGGCCGGCGAGACGGGGATCGGCCGTCCAGGCGGTCATGGGACCCTCAACGCCCAGCGCGTCCCGCACCGCTTCGCCCAGCGCCACCACCCGCAGGTTCGCGCGGCAGGCGACGCAGAAGCAGCCCTGCTGCCGGTTGATGTACTCCACTTCCTCGCGGGAGAGGCCCCAGGCGGCGATCAGCTCGTCCCACAGGATCTCGCGGGAGGAGAATTGCGTGCCCCCGCAGATCGAACATTCCAGCATCCGAAACCCGTTCCCTGCGGCCAGCCGCCTCGCGGCCGGATGGCATCGACCGGCCCGCAGGTCCTCTCCCCAAGTCCGTGGCGGATGGATGATCCGGACGTCCATCCGCTGGTCACAGGTGGCCGATCGGCGGCGCGGGATCAAGGGTCAGGTGGGCTCGCGGCAGTTCGCGCACACGCCGGCCACTTCCAATACCCGCTGGCGTGGGGTGAAGCCGGCGGAGCGGGCTGCCCAGGCGAGATCACGGCCCACCGCGTGCGAGTTCACCTCCCGCGTCGCGCCGCACTGTTCGCAGATGAGGAACACCACCACGTCCCCCGGTTCGTGGGGATGGCCGCAGGCGAGAAAGGCGTTGCGGCTCTCGATGCGGTGGGCGAGCCCTTCGGAGACCAGGAAGTCGAGCACGCGATAGACCGACATGGGCGGGGGCCGGTCGCCCTCGGGGCCGAGGCGCTCGACGATCTCATAGGCGCCGAGCGGGGCGTGGCTCTCGGCCAGCACCTGCATCACGCCCCGGCGCAGCGGCGTGAGCCGCAGGCCCTTGTCGGCGCAGATCTTCTCCACCCGCGCCAGCGCTCCGCTGATGCAGGCGCCGTGGTCATGGTCGTGTCCATGTCCGGCGGCCGGAGCGGCGGCGGGCGGACTGGCCGGGTGGGAGGCATCCGTCGTCATGGCCCCAATGTAGCGATCCGCGTGCCGCCTTTCCATGGTCCTCGGGTGCCGCCGTGCTCTTCTTCGCGGCGGCGTGCACGGTCGCCTCCCCCAAATACAGATCTCATACTGACGTATAGGAGTCTCAGACGATGTGGGGAGCGCGCGAGCTTCAGGCATGATTTCGAGTTTAGAGGCCATGGCTATGATGATCTTGTCTCGAACACAGGAGATGAGACATGAACATCAAGCGCACCATCATCGCTCTCGCCGCCGCTTCCACCGTTCTGGCGGGCAGCATCGTCACCGCTTCTGCTGATGAGTACACGACCCGCGAAGTGAAGCAGGAATATGCCGTGCAGCGGCAGGAGAAGCCCTTCTTCCAGACCTTCTTCAATCTCGAGCAGGCGCCGGCCACCACCAAGACCGCCGCGCCCAAGGTCCAGGCCAACAACGCCACCGGTTCGCTGATCGCGCCGGCCGACCCGCACTGGGGCCCCGCCTTCGATCCGGACGTGGAGTGATCCGCGGTCCCGATCTCAAGAGCTGGACCCGAACCTGATGTCCACTCTCGAAAACGTGCTTGTTCCGCGCAGCCCTCTTTCGCGGAACAAGCGTTGCTGTCGGCAGCGGCCGGAAAGCGCGGCCGTTGCGCCATGACGGCGTTGCACAATGGCCGCATCCGTCGCAAGGTCTGAGCGCGAAAATCCTTCGCAGGGTATGACGTTCCCGTCACACCCGTTCGCTATAGAAGCGATCCGGGACGTTCGTCCCGCAGAGTCAGGGAAGCTCAATCATGTCGATCAAGGGCAAGGTTGCCGTCGTCACCGGATCCACCAGCGGCATCGGTCTCGCCTATGCGCGCGCCTTTGCGGCGGAAGGCGCCAACGTGGTCATCAATGGTCTCGGCGATGCCGCCGCCATCGAGGCCGAGCGCGCCAAGATCGAGGCCGACTTCGGCGTGAAGGCGCTCTATTCCGACGCCAACATGCTCAAGGCCGAGGAAATCACCGGCATGGTGAAGCTGGCCGAGACCGAGCTCGGTGCGTGCGACATCCTCGTGAACAACGCCGGCATCCAGCACGTGGCCCCGGTCGAGGATTTCCCGATCGACACCTGGAACACGATCATCGCCATCAACCTGACGTCCGCGTTCATTGCCTCCAAGGCGGCGATCCCCGGCATGAAGGCGAAGAAGTGGGGACGCATCATCAACACGGCGTCCGCCCACGCTCTCGTGGCCTCGCCCTTCAAGTCGGCCTACGTCTCGGCCAAGCACGGCATCGCCGGCCTCACCAAGACCATCGCCCTCGAGACGGCCACCTTCGGCATCACCTGCAACGCCATCTGCCCCGGCTATGTCTGGACGCCCCTGGTGGAGAAGCAGATCCCCGACACAGCCAAGGCCCGCGGCATGACCGAGGAGCAGGTGAAGAAGGAGGTGCTGCTCGCCGCCCAGCCCACGAAGGAGTTCGTGACGGTCGAGGAAGTGGCAGCGCTCGCGGTCTTCCTGGCCTCCGACAACGCCCGTTCCATCACCGGCGCCATGCACCAGATCGACGGCGGCTGGGTCGCTGAGTAAGCCATCCGGCATGGCCCGCCGCACGGCCAAGGGCATCAGCCTCGCACTGCAGGGGGGAGGCGCCCACGGCGCCTTCACCTGGGGTGTGCTCGACCGCCTGTTGCAGGAGGACGGGCTCGTGGTCTCGGGCATCTCCGGGACCAGCGCCGGGGCGATGAATGCGGTCGTGCTGGCCTCCGGCCTCGCCAAGGGCGGGCCGGAGGAGGCCCGTTCGGCCCTTTCTCAATTCTGGCGCGACGTCTCCCGCGAGGGCCATCTCTCGCCCATCCAGCGCTCGGCCTTCGATCGGTTGCTCGGGTCGTGGTCGCTGGCCAAGAACCCGGCCTATCTGGCCTTCGAGGTCGCCTCGCGCTTCCTCTCGCCTTACGATTTCAACCCGCTCAACATCAATCCGCTCAAGGACATCCTCACCGCGCACGTGGATTTCGACGCCATCCGCGCCTCGGATGTGCAGGTGTTCGTCTCGGCCACCAACGTGCGCACGGGGCGGGCCCGCATCTTCGGGCATGACGAGATGAGCGCCGAGGCGGTGATGGCCTCCGCCTGCCTGCCGCAGCTCTTCCAGGCGGTGGAGATCGACGGCGTGCCCTATTGGGACGGCGGCTATATGGGCAACCCGCCGCTCTTTCCGCTCTATGAGAAGGTGGAGGCGGAGGACATCGTTCTCGTCCAGATCAATCCGGTGCTGCGGGAGGAGACGCCCCGCACGGCGGCCGAGATCCAGAACCGCATCAACGAGATCACCTTCAACGCCTCGCTTCTCGCGCAGCTCCGGGCCATCGACTACATGGGCCGGCTGGTGGAAGGCGGGCTGCTGAAGCGCAAGCTCCTGGGCGATTCCAGCTTCCGGCGCGTCCGCCTGCATCGCATCGGTGGCGAGGACCAGCTTGCGGGCTTCGACCTGTCCTCCAAGCTCAACCCCGAATGGGCCTTCCTCCAGCACCTGCGCGACCTTGGCCGGGAGAGCGCCGATGCCTTCCTCGCCGCGCATATGGGTGACATCGGCACCCGGAGCACGCTGGACCTGAAGCTCGAACTGGCCGATTGAGGGGGCGGGCATGTCGCCCGCCGAACCTGCCGTCCGCCAGATCCCTGCCCCGACATGATCGAGATCACCGCCCGCATCCGCATTGCCGAGGAGGAAATCCTCCTCTCCTTCGTGCGCGCCTCGGGCCCCGGCGGGCAGAACGTCAACAAGGTGTCGACCGCCGTGCAACTGCGGTTCGACCTCATGGGCTCGCCCTCGCTGCCCGAGGGCGTGAAGCTGCGCGCGGCGACACTCGCCGGCAGCCGCCTCACCAAGGACGGTGTGCTGGTGCTTCAGGCCCAGCGCTTCCGCACGCAGGAGCGCAACCGGGAAGACGCCATCGAGCGGCTGGTCGAACTGCTGCGGGCAGCGACGATCGTCGCCCCCAAGCGCCGCCCCACCCGCCCGACGCTCGCCTCCAAGGAGCGCCGGCTCGCGGCGAAGGAGCGGCGCGGCAGCGTGAAGAGCCTCAGGCGCGGCAAGCCGGACGTGGACTGAGCACGGCGCCTCACACCGGCGGCTGGCGACGCACCTCTCCGAAGCGGCGTTCGAGATAGGCCGTCACCTGCGCTTCCGCTTCCGGATTGGTGGCGGCCGGCGCTTCGTCCGCGCGGGCGAAGGGGCCGTAGAGGGTGACGCGGTTGAAATCATCCGCATAGGCGCGGGCACGAAAGACGGCGCCCGCCACCTCGAACTCATAGATGAGGAAATTGTAGAATTCCTGGAGCGTGCCGCCGGGGTGGTCCTCCCAGATCTCGTCCACGTGGTGGGCGATCCGGACCGGCGTCACCGGGTCCGGGTTCGCGGCATCATCCGTCACGCACATGGTGTCCTCTCCTTGGGACAGGTCGCCTCAGGCGAGCAGCGCCCGGATGTCCTTGAGCGACTTGGGCACCAGGTCCACGGGGCGCTTGCCCGTCTTGTCACGGACCGTCTTGTCGGCGCCACGCTCCAGCAGAAGGGAGATGTCCGCCGGCGTCTGCACCTGCTCCGCCGCCACATGGAGCAGGGTGCGGCCGTCATCATCGACGCCATTGATGGGCAGGCCGAGGCCGAGCAGGAAATCGAGGCTCGCCACCTCCTCCGGCCAGCTCGCCCGCACGCTGGTGATGCGCTGCAGATTGTGCAGCAGCGTGCCACCGTCGGGCATGCGCTCATGGGGATCGAGCCCGCGCGCGATCATCAGCCGGAAGGTGTCGGCCAGCGTGCAGTAGCACAGGGCACTGCGCCCGGCGCAGTCGCGCTTCTTCGGATCGGCGCCCAGCTCCAGCAGGGTCTCCACGAGCTCCAGTCCGCCGAGGCGGGCGAGGAGCAGGGCGGTTTGCAGGGGCGTGGAATGATACCCGCCATCCTCCTCCGCCGCCGGCTGTTCCAGCGCGTCGATGTCGGCACCGTGAGCGACCAGCATGCGGATCTTCGCCGCCGTGCGGGCGCGGTGGAGGGCGGTGCTGCCGTGGATGTCGCGGGCGTTCACGTCCGCGCCGGCCTTGATCAGCACCTCGCCGTCATCCGCATCCGCCCACATGAGCATGGTGATGCCGTTGTCCCAACGCGCGTCGGGCGTTGCTCCGGCCTTCAGCAGCGTGTCCAGCATGGCGAGATAGGTCGCGCGATCCAGCCAGAGCGCGAGGCGTTCGCGCAGATGCTGCTCTTCCCAGGCCTTCATTTCCGGCAGTTCGTCGTCGCGCGATCCGCGGGCGCGCCGGCTTTCCGCCCGCAGCCGCGCCTCCAGTGCCGCGCGCGAGGGCGCGCTGACCTCGCTGCGCCGGGTCACCAGCAGATGCAGCGGCCAGTGGCGATCCTGCTTCCAGCCGTTGACGCGGACGCCCTTCGCCACCAGCCAGCGGATGGTCTCCAATGAGCTGACCTGAACGGCGTCTCCCAGCAGCAGGCGCCGGGTGTCGAGCGTTGCGCCGCCCTCCAGCAGCACCTCGGCGAGGGGGATGTTGTTCGCCCGTACCGCATAGGTGAGGGCGGTGGCGAATTCCTGGTCCCAGCCGACCGTTTCCATCATCCATGCGGGATCGGGCACAACGTCGGGGCGCGCGCCGGCCTTGAGCGCGAGGCGCACGCCCTCGATGCTGCCGGCGCGGGCGGCGGTGAGCAGGGCTTCCTCCGCCGGCGTCTTCGCCACGATGGCGGGCGGTGGCTCGTCGGGGTCGACCTTCGCCGGATCTTTCTCAAGATAGGCCAGCCAGCGCTTGGCCCCCGCGCCATCGGCGCGCAGATAATAGGTGCCCGCCGCCTCATCGAGCGTGCCGAAGGGCATGAAGGACGCCCACTCCGTCCCGGCAAAGCCGATCTTGGACATCTGCGTCACGAAGGTGAGGAAATCGGGGGCGAGCGCGAGGCCGTGCAGCATCTCCAGCTCGTGGCTGAAGTAGCGCACCGGGTGCGGCCCCTCTGGCTTTGACATGTCGATGGTGAGCATGTCGCCATTGACGAGGTCATAGAAGGGAAACTGATGCTCCCACATCTCCGGCCGGTTCGGGGCCTCGGAGAGATCGACGCTGGCGAGATCGCGCTTCCAGTTGAGGAAGTTGGGAATGGCCGAATTGGCAATATGGTCGAGATCCCAGAGCGCCATGCGGTTGGCGCTCATGGTGGGCAGGTTCTCCCGCTCCAGCGGCTGGAGGTGGATGGGGATGTACCAGCCGAAGCCCACGCGGCCCGAATAGAGGGTGAGCACCTCGCGCAGCTGCGGCGGCACCTTCAGGCCGTGGCGCTGCTCCAGCATCCGTACCTCGCCCTCCCGCGCGGGGGGGCCGATGACCACGGGCGTCACGTCCCAGCCCCGCCGGCGGGCGATCTCCTCCATGCGCCGCCAGTCGGCCTGCCACTGCTGCCAGAGGGCGTCGGTCATCTCGCGTTTCTCCGTACATGCGGCGAGGGACAGGGCGAGCACGGCGCCGGCCCCGCACAACAGCGTGCGCCGGTCCATCGCGCCGGTGGCGGGGTTGGGGCGATCCATGCCGATGTCCATCAGGCCGTCGGGCTTCAGCGGAATGTTGTGATGAAGCGAAGCTGAATCTTGAGCTTGGCTTTTCCGGTGAAGATGTCCGGGAGCGGACCTGCGGCAGTCTTCGCAAAATCCGGCGACAGTGGATCAGAAAAACCAAACTCCGGAGCGCTACGATAGTAATGATCAATCGGCATGGGCGCGGGAACTCCGGATAGGAGGTCGAAATAATGGCTCTGCCCCCGCTTCACTGAATTTAGACAGGAAAAGCCTCTGCGCAACCCTTCGGGCGCTGGCCGGCGGCGTCCTATGGCGTGCGCGCCGGGCTTGGGCCACTCTGGCGCGACGATCGATTCGCGGTGGCGCAACGGAGCGGCGGCATGACGGACAGGGTGGCGGTGGTGACGGCGGGCGGCAGCGGCATGGGTGCGGCGGCGGCCCGGCGGCTGGCGGCGGACGGCTTCAAGGTCGCCATCCTCTCGTCCTCCGGCAAGGGCGAGGCGCTGGCGCAGGAGCTGGGTGGGCTCGGCATCACCGGCTCCAACCAGAAGGTGGAGGATCTTGAGCAACTCGTTTCCGCCACCATGGCGCGCTTCGGTCGCATCGACGTGCTGGTGAACAGCGCGGGCCACGGCCCGCGCGCCCCCATCCTCGAGATCACCGATGCGCAGTGGCACACGGGCCTCGACGTCTATCTCATGAACGTCATCCGCCCCACGCGCCTCATCGCCCCCATCATGGCGGACCAGAAGGGCGGGGCGATCATCAACATCTCCACCGCCTGGGCGTTCGAGCCGGCGGCCAACTTTCCCACCTCGGCAGTGTTCCGCGCCGGGCTCGCCGCCTACACCAAGCTGTTCGCGGACCAGTACGCGCCCCATAATGTGCGCATGAACAACGTGCTGCCCGGCTGGATCGACAGCCTTCCCGCCACGGAGGAACGCCGCGCCAGCGTGCCGCTGGGCCGCTATGGCAAGTCGGAAGAAATCGCCGCCACCATCGCCTTCCTCGCCTCCGAGGGCGCGGGATACATCACGGGGCAGAACATCAAGGTGGATGGCGGGCTGATGCGCAGCGTGTGACGCAGGGCCGGCGAGGATGGGTGCCCATCCTCGCAACTGCCCGCAGGCGCCAGGTCAGGCGTTGATGCCACCGTCCACCACGAGACCGGTGCCGGTGATCTGGCCGGCGGCGGGGCTCGCCAGGAAGGCGACTGCGGCGGCCACGTCCTCCGGGCGGCCGAAGCGGCCGAGCGGCGTGAGCGCCCGCTGTCCCTCCGCCAGCTCGCCGTCGGCGGGGTTCATGTCGGTGTCGGTGGAGCCTGGATGCACGAGGTTCACGGTGATGCCGCTGGGCCCCAGTTCGCGCGCCAGCCCGCGGGTAAGGGCCAGCAGGGCGGATTTGGTGGCGGAATAGACGGTGACGCCCCCGAAGGGGACGCGCTCCGCGAGGCACGAGCCGATGGAGATGATGCGCCCGCCCTCCTTGAGATGGCCGAGCGCCGCCTGCGAGGCCAGCACCACTGCGCGCACATTCACGTTCAGCAGGGCGTCGATGTCCGCAAGGCTCATGTCCGCCAGCGCGCCGCCACGGGCGATGCCCGCATTGTTCACGAGGATGTCGAGCCCGCCGAGCGCGGTCGCTGCATCATCCACCGAGCGCTTCACGGCGGCGGGATCGGCGCTGTCGGCCTGCAAAGCGATGCCGCGCCGCCCCTTGGCCTCGATGGCACGCACCACCTCGGCGGCCTTGTCGGCGGATCGCTCGTAGGTGATCGCCACATCCGCTCCCTTCTCAGCAAGCGCCAGGGCGATCGCAGCGCCGATTCCCCGTGAGGCACCCGTCACAAGGGCGCGCTTTCCGGCGAGTTCACTCATGTCACCACCATTTTTGTATCAATCGATACATAAATGGCTAGGGCGGTTGCGGCACGTGGTCAAGGGATTTATTTATCGATCGATGCAGAATTCGGACGACACCCCTTCACCCACCTCCGCCGCGCCGGGGCGGGGGCGTGGCCGGCCGCGGGCCTTTGATCGCGACGCGGCTCTGACGGCGGCCATGCGGCTGTTCTGGCAGAAGGGATTTGCCGCCACGTCCATCGCCGACCTCACGCAGGCCATGGGGATCGGATCGCCGAGCCTTTACGCGGCCTTCGGCTCCAAGGAGGCGCTGTATGCGGAGGCGCTGGCCTGTTACCAGAGGCGATATGAGGATTGGGTCTGGGGGAATTTCCGGGCGGCGCCCACGGCCCGCGCTGCGGTCGCTGCCTATCTGATGGATTCCGCCGCCGCCCTGACGGCCTTCTGCGGCCGTCAGGAGCCGCTCGGTTGCATGGTGGCGCTCTCGGCGGTGGGCAGCGAGGGCCATGCCGAGCTTGGAGACATGGTCCGCCAAGCGCGTGCCGCCGGATGTCGGTTTCTGGAGGTGCGGCTCGCCCGGGCCGTGGCAGAGGGCGAGATTCCGGCCTCCGTAGACCTTGCTGCACTGGCCCGCCTGCTGGTGTCGGTGCAGGCCGGCATGTCCATTCAGGCGCGGGACGGCGCCACGCGGGACGATCTGGAAGCGGTCGCCCGCCTCACCATGCAGGGCTGGGACGGCCTGATCGCCGGCTGAGGGCGCCTACCCTTCCGCTCCCAGCAGACGCTCGGCAGCGGCGCGGGCTTCGGCGGTGACGGTGGCGCCGGCGAGCATGCGGGCGATTTCCTCGCGGCGGTGCTCGTCGGTGAGGGGGGCGACGCGGGTGGTCACGGGCGCGTCCTTCTTGGCCCCCGGCGCGCTCGCCTTGGAGATGAGCAGATGCTGGCCGGCGCGCGCGGCCACCTGCGGGGCATGCGTCACGGCCAGCACCTGGACCTTGCCCGCCAACCGCGCGAGGCGCTGGCCGATGGCCGCGGCCACCGCGCCGCCGACGCCACTGTCGATCTCGTCGAAGATCAGGGTCGGGGCCGAGCCGCGATCGGCCAGTACCACCTTGAGCGCCAGCAGGAAGCGGGAAAGCTCGCCGCCGGACGCCACCTTCATCATCGGGCCGGGGCGGGTGCCGGGGTTGGTCTGCACCCAGAATTCCACGCGGTCGTAGCCCTCTGGTCCCGCCTGCGCCGGGTCGCTGTCGATGCGGGCGGTGAAATGCGCGCGCTCCAGCTTCAGCGGCGGCAGTTCGGCATCCACCGCCTTGTCGAGGCTGGCGGCGGCCTTGGCGCGGCGCTGGGCGAGCTTCGCGGCGGCGGCGCGATAGGCGGCCTCGGCGGCGGCGGTGCGCTCCTCGAGGCCGGCGAGGGTGGCCGCGCTCCGGTCGAGCGCGGCGAGGTCCGCCTCGAACTTCGCCTGCACCTTCGGCAGGTCGTCCACCGCGCCGCCATACTTGCGGGCGGCGGCGCGCAAAGCGAACAGCCGCTCCTCGATCTGCTCCAGTTCGCGCGGGTTGAAGGCCGTGGCCGAGAGCGCGGCTTCCAGATGCGCGCGGGCGGTCTCCAGAGCGTCGAGCGCGATGTCGATGGCCTCCACCGCCGGCTGCACGAGATCCTGCGATTCGCCCGCCCGCCGCTCCAGACGGCGCACGGCGGCGGCGAGTGTCGGCACGGGTGAGCCATGGCCGCCCACCGCGTCCAGCGCTTCGGAAAGATCGCCGGCGATCTTCTCGGACCGCATCATGAAGGTGCGGCGCTCGGAGAGTGCAGTTTCCTCGCCCTCCTCGGGCGCGAGCTTGGCGAGTTCGTCCACCGCGTGGCGGATGTAGTCGGCTTCCCGCGCGGCGGCTTCCAGACGGGCGCGCTCGGCATCGGCATCCGCCAGCACGGCGCGCCAGGCGCGCCAGAGTTCGGAGACCTTGCGCACGTCGGCGCCAAGGCCGCCGAAGGCGTCCAGAAGGGCGCGGTGGGTCGCGGGGTCCACCAGTGCGCGGTCGTCATGCTGGCCGTGCAGTTCCACCAGCAGTGCGCCCAGCGCGCGCAGGGTCTGCACCGAGACCGGCTGTTCGTTGATGGTGGCGCGGGTGCGCCCGTCGGCCATCTGCACCCGGCGCACGACGATCTCGCCCTCGTCGGCGATGTCGGCGCCCTGCAGCAGGGCGCGGGCGGGATGGTCGAGGGCGATGTCGAAGACGGCGGTGATCTGGCCCTTGTCCGCGCCATGGCGGACCAGCGAGCCGTCGCCCCGCCCGCCCAGAGCGAGGGACAGCGCATCCAGCAGGATGGATTTGCCCGCGCCCGTTTCGCCCGTGAGGACGGTGAGCCCGCCGTTCAGGGCGAGATCAAGCCTCTCGATAAGAACGATGTCCCGGATCGAGAGGGACGAGATCATGGCAGGTCAGCCGACGCCCAACTTCTTGAAGGCCTGACTGATCCAGGACGCCTTGTTCTCCTGCGGCAGGAGACCCTTGGACTGGACCAGCTTGAAGGCGTCCTTATACCACTGGCTGTCTGGATAGTTGTAGCCCAGAACGGCGGCGGCGGTCTGCGCCTCGTTGACGATGCCGAGCGCCATATAGGCTTCCGTGATGCGGAAGAGGGCTTCCTCGGTCTGGCGGGTCGTCTGGTACTGGGTGATGACCACCTTGAAGCGGTTGATCGCGCCCGTGTAGTTGCGCTGCTCCAGATAGTAGCGGCCGATCAGCATCTCCTTGCCGGCGAGCTGGTCGCGGGCCACCTCGACCTTGCGCTTGGCGCCGGCCGCATACTCGGTGTTGGGATACTTGCGAATCACGTCGTCCAGAGCGTCGAGCGCCTGGCGGGTGCGGCGCTGGTCGCGGCTGATGTCCGGAATGCTGTCATACAGCGAGGAGGCGACGAGATAGGAGACGTAGGGCGCGTCCTGCGAGCCCGGATGCAGGGCGAGGTAGCGCTTGCCGGCCGAGATGGCGTCGTCGTACTTGCCGGCCTCGTAATAGACATAGGTGTCCATAAGCAGGGCCTTGCGGGCCCACTCGGAATAGGGGTGCGTCTTGTCGATGTCCTCGAAGCGCTTGGCGGCGCCGTCGAGGTCACCCTTGTTCAGCAGCGTCAGGCCTTCGTTATAGATCTTCTCGGCCGGCTCATCGGGCGCCATGACATCCTTGTCATTGGCGCAGCCCGCCAGCGTGGCGGAAACGAGGACAACTCCCAGCAGAGCCGCAGCGCGGGACGTCCCGGCGCGAAACACAGCCGCGTCAATGAAAAGGCGCATACGTTCAGATCCCGTTGAAGGCGCACGCCTACGCTGGCGCAAAGGGGTCACCGCTTCCGGCGCTAAAGGCGCTTTCCGCCGGCATTGTGGCGGCCGGTCGTGAACAGACCGCAAACGTCGTGTCAGGCAGTGGAAATATCGCGGCTGTGGACTGGCGGCAAGCCTGCAACCGGGGGCCGGTGGCCCGGCGAGCGCGGTGGGGCATGATCGGGCGAGGTCCATTTACCCCGAGTTTGCCATGTCCAGCGTTTCCCGCCGGTTCGGCGCGTACACCGTCACTCTGCTGCGGGACGGCTTCTTCTCCGCCCCCGGAGACGTGCTGACCCATCCGGGCGGCGAGGCTGCGGTGGCGCGCGCACGCGCTGGCCTCCCGTTGCGCGAGGGGCAGCCCACGGTGGCGGTGGACGTCAACTGCTTCCTGCTGCGCGGCCCCTCCGGCGCCATGCTGGTGGACGCGGGCACGGGCCCCGCCTGGGGCGCGAACTTCGGCCATGCCCGTCAGGCCCTGGCGGGCGAGGGTGTGGCTCCGGATGAGATCGCGCGGGTGCTCATCACGCATCTCCATGGTGATCACGCCCTCGGCCTCGTTGCGGACGGGGCCGCCTATTTTCCGCGGGCCGAGATCCTCGTGCCGGACGCGGAACTCGCCTTCTTCACGTCCGATGCGGCACGCGCGCGCACGCCGCCGGCGCGCCGGGGTGGCTTCGATGTGACGGCTGCGGTGCTCGAGGCCTATGGCGACCGGGTGCGGGGCATCCCTTTGGGCGACGTGCTGCCGGGCATCACGGCCCTGCCGCTGCCGGGGCACACGCCGGGCCATACGGGCTACCTCGTCGCCGGCGAGGGGGAGGGGCTGCTCATATGGGGCGACGCGCTGCATGTGGGGGAAGTGCAGGCGCCGGATCCCGATGTGGGCGTGATCTATGATCTCGATCCGTCGCTGGCCGCCGCCTCCCGGCGAGAGGCGCTGACGCAAGCCGCCCGCGAAGGCTGGACCGTCGCGGGCGGGCACATCACAGGATTTCAGAAGGTTGCGGCGGAAGGCGACGGCTTCCGACTGACGCCGGCCTGAGCGGCCGGCAACCCAGGCTCAGCGCTCCGGCGCGTACGCGGCGACGGGCTGGCCGAACACGATCTCGGCGGCGTCGCGGCGGCCCATCTCGGTGGCTTCCACAACCGCATAGGCGGTGCGGTCGGCGAGCAGGGCGTCCACCACCTGGAAGTTCAGCTTGTGGCCGCCCCGGAAGGACGAATAGCGGCCGAGCAGCGGCAGGCCGGCGAGGGCGAGGTCGCCCAGCGCGTCCAGCGCCTTGTGGCGGACGAATTCGTCGCTGGCGCGCAGGCCGCCGTCGTTCAGGATGCCGTCGTCCGCGAGGCAGACGGTGTTGTCCAGCGAGGCGCCGCGGGCATAACCGGCGGACCGCAGGCGTTCCACATCCTTCAGGAAGCCGAAGGTGCGGGCGAAGGCGAGTTCACGGCGGAAGACGGAGGGCGTCATGGTCGCCGCGAAGCGCTGGCGGCCGATGCGTTGGTGATCGAACTCGATCTCGACTTCGAGTCGGAAGCCGGCATCGTAGGGACGCAGCTCGCCGAAGGAGGAACCGTTCTCGACCCGGACCGGCTTCAGCACCTTGAGGAACTTGCGGCGGGCCTTCTGCTTCACCGTGCCGACCGCGTCGATGGCGGCGACGATGGGGGCGGCGCTGCCGTCGAGGATCGGAACCTCGGGGCCGTCGATCTCGATCAGCGCATTGTCGATGCCGAGGCCCGACAGCGCCGAGAGCATGTGCTCGACGGTGGAAACGAGGATGCCGGTCTTGTCACCGAGCACGGTCGCAAGGTCGGTGGCCTGCACCGACTGGCGGGAAACGGAAATCTTGCGGGGAGCCTGATCCGAGAAGGTGCGCTGGAAGACGATGCCGGTGTCGGGAGATGCGGGATGGATCTGGAGACGGGCTTCGATGCCGCCGTGAACTCCGACGCCCGTGAGCATCACCGTATCGGCCAGAGTGGTCTGCATCTTCTACCCATCCGTCTCGAAGGCGCTGGCAGTCCGCCCTGCCATCACTTCGCCCCTCAACCAACATCCTGCGGCGCCAGTTTCGCCATGCTCACAGTCTGCACTGGGCGCGGCGCGTGATCGCTTCGGATGGGCTGCACCCTAGTCGCAGGGGTGCGCTGCCACAAATCACGCTTGCTTACCGCCTGTTACGGTGGATGGTTGCCAAATTCCTTATGATTATCAAAAAGTTGCGCCCGACGTTGCCGCCGGGCGCATCAGGTTTGTTACAACGGAAGGGACCGGATTCGGAAGGTCGTGTCCCTCCGGGGCTGTTCGCCCCGGGTGCGTCGCGGCGCAGATTCGGACAAAGCCGGCGTCGCGGCGGACCTCTTGCCAAGGCGCTGGGATGACAGGCATCCGCGCCTTGAATCGTTCAGGTACCGTGGTCTCCGGAGGCGATGAGCGGGGCCCATCGCCTGCCGGGGTCGTCTCTTGGCTCAGTTCGCCTGACGGCGCAGGAAGGCCGGGATGTCCAGCTGGTCGTCGTCATGGCCCTGCTGGGGCGCCTGACGGCTGGGCACTTCCGCCTGCGGCCGGGTGGCCGGGCGCTTGGCGAATTCGGAGACAGGATCGCCGGGACGGCCGCCCATGCGGGGATCGGCGCCACGGGGCTCGGGAGCCCGCATGCTCGGCTGCTCGCGGCGGGCCGGAGGAGCTTCCGGCTCGTCATGGCTGCGGCCGAGGCCGCCGACGCTGGCAAGGCGCTGGAGCAGCGTCATGCGCTTCTGCTCCACCGGAGCCTCGCCGCGCTGGGCGCGGATCTGGTTCTGCGCCGGCACGGGGAGTTCATCCACGCGGGGCATGCGGGGCGCACGCGGACGCTGGGTCTGCGGCGGGATGTAAGGCGCGAACTCGTCCTCGACCACCGGCGGGGGCGCCGGGGGCTGCTCGGGCTCCACGAAGAAGGAGGGCTTCGGCGTGGCGGCGCGGATGGTCACTTCGTCCACCACCTGCGCCGGCTGGGTGGTGCGCTCGGGAAAGGACTGCCGGGGCGCCGGCTGGGGCGCCGGAGCCTGCTGCGGGGCAGGCTCACGATAGGCGGTCGGCTGGGGCAGCGGCTGCTGGGCCACCGGCGGGGCAGGCGGGGCCGCCGGCTCGAGGTCCATCAGGTCCTCGGCGGAGATGGAAGCCACCGCGCTGCGGATCTGGGCCTCGCGGGCCTGCTCCACGGCGGCGCGGCCGGCGTTGGACATCTTGCGGCCCTGGAACTCGCCCAGCGTCGTGCTGGTCTGGATCTGCTCGGGAACCACCGCCGGGTCGATCCCGGTGGCGACCACCGACACGCGGATGATGCCGTCCAGCGACTGGTCGAAGGTCGCGCCGAGGATGATGTTGGCGTCGGGATCCACTTCCTCGCGGATGCGGGTCGCCGCCTCGTCCACCTCGAACAGCGTCATGTCGTTGCCGCCGGTGATGGAGATGAGCAGGCCGCCGGCGCCGCGCATGGAGATTTCGTCCAGCAGCGGGTTGGCGATGGCGGCTTCCGCCGCCTGGAGGGCGCGCTTGTCGCCCGAAGCCTCGCCGGTGCCCATCATCGCCTTGCCCATGTCGCGCATCACGGCGCGGACGTCGGCGAAGTCGAGGTTGATGAGGCCTTCCTTCACCATGAGGTCGGTGATGCAGGCGACGCCGGAATAGAGCACCTGGTCGGCCATCGCGAAGGCGTCGGCGAAGGTGGTCTTCTCGTTGGCCACCCGGAACAGGTTCTGGTTCGGGATGACGATCAGCGTATCGACCGTCTTCTGCAGCTCGTTGATGCCGTGTTCGGCAACGCGCATGCGGCGCTGGCCCTCGAAGTGGAAGGGCTTGGTCACGACGCCGACGGTCAGGATGCCGAGCTCGCGGGCGGCGCGGGCCACCACGGGGGCAGCGCCGGTGCCGGTGCCACCGCCCATGCCGGCGGTGATGAACACCATGTGCGAGCCGGACAGGTGGTCGCGGATCTCGTCAATGACTTCTTCGGCGGCGGCGCGGCCGACTTCCGGCTGCGAACCGGCGCCGAGGCCTTCGGTGACGGCGACGCCCATCTGGACGAGCCGGTCGGCCTTGGAGAGCGAGAGCGCCTGGGCATCGGTGTTCGCAACCACGAACTCCACGCCGGACAGGCCGGCGCTGATCATGTTGTTCACCGCGTTGCCACCGGCACCGCCGCATCCAAACACCGTGATCCTGGGCCGCAACTCCCGAATGTCGGGCATCTGAAGGTTGATCGACATGTCCTCACTCCGTTGCGCCCGAAGCGCCGTCCCGACGGTTCCGAATCCGTGGTCTGCCCCTAGTTAAGCGGCTCACGGTTAACCATCTCTAAAAGCTGTCACGCAGCCATTGACCAACGCGGCCGAAATAAGAGCCGCTCTCCGCCCCGACGGCTTGACGCCGCCGCGGCTCGAAATGTTCGAGGCCCGCCACCTGCGGATAGACGAGCAGGCCCGCCGCCACGGCAAAGGCCGTGCCTCGCGCCGCTTCCGGCAGGCGGGAAACCCCAAGCGGGCGGCCGATTCGCACCTGCGGGCCGATGACACGGGCCATGAGGTCCGGCAGGCCCTGGAGCTGCGCGGCCCCGCCCGTGAGCACGAGGCGGCGCGCCGCATCGCCCACGTGGCCGGAGGCCTTCAGGCGATCGCGAATCAGCTCCACGATTTCTTCCGCACGTGGTTTCACAATCGTCACCAGACGCGACTTCGGCACGAGGTTGGGCTGGTCCCGCTCGTCGCCCGAAAGCGGCGGGATGGTCAGCATGTCGTGCTCGTCGGACGAGACCGCGACCACCGCGCCGTGCAGCGCCTTCAGGCGCTCGGCGTCGGCGAGGCGGGCCGGCAGGCCGCGCGCCACGTCATTGGTGATGTGCTGGCCGCCCACCGCGATGCCGTCCACATGGATGCAGTGTCCGCCCGAGACCACCGAGAAGGTGGTGGTGCCGGCGCCCATGTCGATGAGCGTGACGCCGAGTTCCATCTCGTCGTCGGTAAGCGAGGAGAGCGCCGCCGCATAGGGCGCGGCCACCATGGCCTCGATGCCGAGATGGCAGCGCTCCACGCACAGCACGAGATTCTTCAGTGAGGTGAGGTCGCCCGTCACCACATGCATGTCGACGCCGAGCTCCTTGCCCAGCATGCCGCACGGCTCGCCGATGCCGCGCCGGCTGTCGAGCGTGTAGCCCACGGGAAGCGCATGCATCACTGCGCGCCCGTCGCCCACCGCATAAGTGGAGGCGGCTTCCAGCACGCGGCGGATGTCGAACTCCTCCACCGCCGAGGCGGTGATGCGCACCTGCGCCTCGTAATGCTGCGAGGACAGGCGGGCGCCGGAGACGCCGAGAATGACGGAGGCGATCTGCACGCCCGAGGCGCGCTCGGCCATGTCCACAGCCTGCCGGATCGCGGCCTCCGCGCGGGCCATGTCCACCACCGCGCCGCCCTTCACGCCATGGGCGCGGGTGTGGCCGATGCCGAGCACGTCGATGGAGTGGGTGCGCCGCCGCAGCACGTCGGAGGCCGGTCGCGGCTTCAGGCGGGCGATCATGCACACGATCTTGCTGGTGCCGATATCCAGCACGCCGACGATGCCGCTCTTCTTGGGCGGCAGCGGGCGCATCTTCGGGGCGAAGCCCTGAGCGAGGCGAGACCTCATGTGGCGCCTACCTTCTTGGCCTTGGCACGGGCTTTGAGCATCTGCATCCGGGCATCTGCGGCAGCGTCGGACAGGCGGACGACGACCCGGTCGGGCAGTCGCAGGTCCACGATGGTGATGTCGCGGGTGAGCAGTTTCTTGTCGCGATCGAGATCGGCGAGTTCGGTGAGGGCGCCGTCGAGCCCCTGCTCGGGCAGGCGCACGTCGATGCCGTTTCGCAGCTTCAGCGTCCAGCGCCGACCGGCGACCAGAATGGAGGCGCGCACCTGGTCACGCACCGCCGGCACGCGGCCGAGGGCATCGACGATGTCCTGAACCTGCTTCTGCGCGCCCTCTCCCACCACGATGGGCAGGCTGATGTAGCGCGGATCATCCGAATAGGGGGCGATGGGCGTGCCGTCGCGGGCGATGACCTTGAGCTCGCCATTCACCTGCCAGAGGGCATAGGCCTGACGCTCCACCACCGCGATCTGGATCTTGTCAGGATAGAGCTTGCGCACGGTGGCGCTGGCGATCCACGGCATCTCCTCCAGCTTCTGGCGGGTGGCATCGGCGTCCACCAGCAGCAGCGAGGTGGTCTGCTTGATGCCGGCCGCCGCCAGGATCTCGGCGGGGGTGACGTGGTTCTGGCCGGAGAGGTCCACCTGCTTGATGCGGAAGCCGGCGACATTGGCGGCCAAGTCGCCCACGTCCACGGCGAGCGAGCGGGCTTCCTCCACATGGCCGCCGAGCACGGTGCCATAGGCGACGAAGCCGCCGATCACCAGCCAAGCCAGCACACCGCCGCTGCGCCGCCCGATGCTGGAGGCACCCATGCGCACCGAGAGCCGGTGCAGCAGCAGGGAGAGCCGGCTGGGCGGCCGGAAGTCGCTGATGGGGCGCGGCTTGTGGCGCCGCGCCGCAGCCGCCTGCGGCGGGGCCGGGCGGCGGGTCTGGGTGGGTTCGCCGGCCGGGCGCGGCCGGGCCGGGCTGGGGTTGGCCATCGGGGCCTCCTGCCTCAGCGATCCAGCGTCGCGTCCTCGACCATCCATGTCACAAGCTCGCCGAAGGAAATGCCCGCATGGGCCGCCATGTCCGGCACCAGAGACGTCTCGGTCATGCCGGGCTGTGTGTTGACCTCCAGGCACACGAGCCCCTTTCCATCGGGAAGGGTGTCGTCATAGCGGAAGTCAGCACGGGAGATCCCCCGGCAGCCGAGCGCGCGGTGCGCTTCAAGGGCCAGCATCCGGACCTGTTGGTAAATTTGGGGTAAAACGCGCGCCGGAAGGATGTGGCGGGAGCCGCCGGCGGCGTATTTGGACTCATAATCGTAGAAGCCGTGCACAGCTTCCACCTCGATCACGTCCAGCGCGTGGTCGCCCATCACGCCGCAGGTGAGTTCGAGGCCCTTGATGAAGGGCTCGGCCATCAGTGATTCGCCGAACGTCCAGTCGGCGCGGAACAGCTCCTGCGGCGGATGCGGCTGGTCTTCCTTGACGATGAAGACGCCGACGCTGGAGCCGCCGGTATTGGGCTTGAGCACATAAGGCGGGGGCAGGACGTGGCCCTTCGCCGCTTCCGCCCGCGTGACGAGATGGCCGCCGGGCACGGGAATGCCGGCCGCCGCCATCACCACCTTGGCGCGGGCCTTGTCCATGGCGAGCGCGGAGGCGAGCACGCCGGAATGGGAATAGGGAATGCGCAGGATTTCGAGGATGCCCTGGATGGTCCCGTCCTCGCCGGGGCAGCCGTGCAGCAGGTTCAGCGCCACGTCTGGCTTGAGGCGGGCGAGCACCTCGGCGACGTTGCGGTCCACATCCACGCGGGTGACGCGGTAGCCGACCTCTTCCAGCGCCTTGGCGCAGCCGGCGCCGGACCGGAGCGAGACCTCCCGTTCCGGAGACCATCCGCCCATCAGCACAGCCACATGCTTCGCCATCTCGCCCGAACTCCCGACCTACGCCCGCGGTGCACCCCGCACGGGCGCCCGCATCGGCACAGTTAACCTCAGGGCGGTGTGTAATTTCCTAAGGGCGGGCGTGAGGCTGAGACGTGGCGGGGACGCGGCGTGTCTGATCCGGGCGCAGAGCCGCGAGTGTCAGGCCGGAAGGCCGATCCGCTTGATTTCCCACTCCAGCGTTACGCCGCTGGTTTCCAGCACCCGGCGGCGGACTTCCTCACCGAGGCCTTCGATCTCGGCGGCGGTGGCGCCGCCGAGATTGATGAGGAAGTTGGTGTGCATCTCCGACACTTGCGCGCGGCCCATGACGAGGCCGCGGCAGCCGGCGGCGTCCACGAGCTGCCAGGCCTTCTGTCCAGGCGGGTTCTTGAAGGTGGATCCGCCGGTGCGGCTCTTGATGGGCTGGGTCGCCTCGCGGGAGGAGGTGATGCGCTCCATCTCCGCCTGAATTTCGGCCACGTTGCCCGGCGTGCCGCGGAAGGTCGCCTGCGTGAAGATGAAGTCCTCCGGCGCGGCGCTGTGGCGATAGGTGAAGCCCATGTCCGCCAGCGAGAGGACATGGATGCGCCCGGCCCGGTCCACGGCGCGGGCGCTGACGAGGGCGTCCTTGGTCTCGCCGCCATAGGCGCCGCCATTCATGCGCAGGGCGCCGCCGATGGCGCCGGGAATGCCGCGCAGGAAGGCAAGGCCCGCGAGCCCTGCATCCGCCGCCGCCCGCGCCACCTTCACGTCCGGCACGCCCGCACCCGCGAGGATCGTGGTGCCGTCCACCGCAATGTCGGTGAAGCCTCGCCCCAGCCGGATCACCATGCCGGGCACCCCGCCGTCGCGCACGATGAGGTTGGAGCCGAGGCCGATGACCGTGACCGGGATCTCCGCCGGCAGGTGCGCCAGCGCATAGGCGAGGTCCGCCTCGTCCGCCGGCTGGAACAGCACCTGCGCCGGTCCGCCGACGCGGAACCAGGTCACATCGGCGATGGGGGCATTGGCGGTGAGCTTGCCGCGCAGCTCGGGAAGTGCAGCGGCAAGGTCGGGCACGAGATCGGGAAAGGCGGGCGCGGCGGCAGGCGAAGTCATGGGCGGGGCTTTAGCCCCTCCAGCACCGGCTGCCAATGCGGGGTGTGGCCGCGCGTCGGGTCGCGGCCCGCTTCAGAGCACCACCACGCCCCGATGCTTGGCCTCGCCTTCGGGTTCCACATGGATGGTGATGATGGTGTCGTCCATCTCCTCCTCCAGCGCCCGCTCGATGCGGTCGCAGATCACATGGGCGGCGGCGACCGTCATGTCGCCGGGCACCACGAGGTGGAATTCCACGAAAGTCATGCGGCCGGCATGGCGGGTGCGCAGGTCGTGCGCCTCGATGGCGCCAGCGGCATGGGTGGAGACGAGTTCGCGGATGCGGCCCACCACGTCCGGCGGCGGAGCGGCGTCCATGAGCCCGCCTACCGACTCGCGCATCAGGCCCCAGCCGGTCCAGAGGATGTTGATGGCGACGAGGCCGGCGAGGATGGGATCGAGCTGCGGCCAGCCCGTGACCGGCACGAGGATGAAGCCGCACAGCACGCCGACCGAGGTGACCACGTCGGTCATGAGGTGCTTGCCGTCGGCGATGAGGGCCGGCGAGCGGCGCGCCTTGCCGATGCGCAGCAGCACCACGCACCACACGGCGTTGATGATGGTGGCGGCGCCGTTCAGCAGCATGCCGTTCAGCGGCTGCTCGGGGAAATGCGGATCGAGGAAGCCGTAATAGGCCTCCCGCAGGATGGAGAGGGAGGCGACGACGATCAGCACGCCTTCGAGCACGGCGGAGAAATACTCGGCCTTGTGGTGCCCGTAGGGATGGTTGTCGTCGGCCGGCCGGCCGCTGATCTGGAGCGCGAAGAAGGCCGCGAGCGAGGCCGCGACATTGATGATGCTTTCCAGCGCGTCGGACAGAAGGGCGATGGAGCCGGTGACCCAATAGGCCGCGCCCTTGAGGGCCAGGACGATGGCCCCGATCAAGACGCTTGCGGCTGCCACCTGAAGGTTGCGGCTCATGGGCGTCTCCGAGGCTCGACCGGTGGATGGGGGGATGCCTAGCCCGTCCCCTCCCGCAACGCAACCGTACCCTTTGCAGGCCGCCTGTGCTTAGCGGGCAAAGGGTGGGCTCTCTCCGCCAAAACGTTCCAGCAGGCGGTCGACCGCCTGCTCCAGCTCGTCCAATTGCCGGGCGTAGATGTCCCAAAGGATTTCCAGATCGATCCGATTGTAAGCGTGGCGGATGTGGTTGCCGAGGTCCGCGATACGGCGCCACGGAATTTCCGGTGCTTCCGCCTTCCAGGCCTCCGGCACGTGGCGAGACGCTTCGCTCAGGATTTCAAGGAAGCGTTCGTAGGCGGCACGAACCGCCCGGTCGGTGAGCAGGATTTGGAAGGCACGGCCTTCCAGCAGCGCGCGGATGTCCCGGATGCTCTCCTGCATGTCGCGCAGGCGGAACATCTCTCGCTCGCCCATCAGAAGACCTCGATGCCGTCCCGCGCCAACGTGCGGCGGAAGCTGTCATCCAGGCTGCGCCGCATGAAAATATTGGCTGGAACGCCGACCCGGTCTTCGATGTGGTGCGCGACACCCACGAGATCGATCAGCGAAAAGCGCGAATTGGCCGCAACATCGATGGCGACGTCTACATCGCTGTCCGGGCGGTGGTCGCCGCGGGCGCGGGAGCCGAACAGCGCAAGCCCGGTCACGCCCTCGGCCCGCAACTGCGGCTCAAGGGCGATGAGGGCTTCGATCAGCTCGTCGCGCGAGAGGGACATGGGAGGATCATAGCACAATGCGCCCGATGGCTCCTCAGCCCAGCTTCTCCAGTTCGCCCGGCAGGGCATAGGCCCATTGGGTGATGGTGCCGGCGCCGAGGCAGATGACGAAGTCGCCGGGCTTGGCGAGACCCGCGACGAGGCCGGCCAGTTCCTCCGGCCCTTTCAACGGCGTCACCGAGCGGTGGCCGCGGGCGCGCAGGCCCTGCACCAGATGCTCGCTGTCGGCGCCCGGCACCGGGCTCTCGCCCGCCGCATAGACAGGGGCGACGATCACATGGTCGGCGTCGTTGAAGCAGGTGCAGAATTCATCGAACAGCGAGGCGAGGCGGGTGTAGCGGTGGGGCTGCACCACGGCGATCACCTGTCCGTCCGTGGCGGCGCGGGCGGCGCGCAGCACGGCGGAAATCTCCACCGGATGGTGGCCGTAATCGTCGAAGACGGTCACGCCCTTCCATTCGCCGGTGCGGGTGAAGCGCCGCTTCACGCCGCCGAAGCCGCCGATGGCCTCGATGATGCGGTCGTCCGGCACCCGCAGCTCACGGGCGACCGCAATGGCGGCGGTGGCGTTGAGCGCATTGTGCTTGCCGGGCATGGGCAGCTTCAGCCCGTCGATGCGGTGCTCGGCGGTGCCGGCCCGGTCGCGGAACACGACGCCGAAGCGGGTGATGCCGCCGCGCAGGTCCACGTCCACGAGGCGCACGTCCGCCTGCGGGTTCTCGCCATAGGTGATGATGCGCCGGTCCTCGATGCGGCCAACGAGGGCCTGCACCACCGGATGGTCGATGCACATCACCGCGAAGCCGTAGAAGGGCACGTTCTCCACGAAGGTGCGGAAGGCCTCCTGCACCTTGTCGAAGGTCTTGAAATGGTCGAGGTGCTCGGGGTCGATATTGGTGATGATGGCGACTTCCGCCGGCAGCTTCAGGAAGGTGCCGTCGCTCTCGTCCGCCTCCACCACCATCCAGTCACCGGCGCCGAGGCGGGCGTTGGTGCCATAGGCATTGATGATGCCGCCATTGATGACGGTGGGGTCGAAACCGCCCTTGTCCAGGAGGGTCGCCACCAGTGAGGTGGTGGTGGTCTTGCCATGGGTGCCGGCGATGGCGACGCAGCTCTTGAGGCGCATCAGCTCGGCCAGCATCTCGGCCCGGCGCACCACCGGCAGGCGCTTCGCGCGGGCGGCGAGCAGCTCGGGATTGTCGCGCTTGATGGCGGAGGAGACCACCACCACCTCGGCGCCGTCGATATTCTCCGCCTTGTGGCCCACGGTGACCGCGATGCCATTCTCGCGCAGGCGCTTCACATTGGCGTTCTCTGCCACGTCCGAGCCCTGCACCGTATAGCCGAGGTTGTTCAGCACCTCCGCGATGCCGCTCATGCCGATGCCGCCGATGCCGACGAAATGAATGGAGCCGAGGGCCTCGGGAAGCTTCATGGCGGTGTCGTCCAGTTTGCGGGCGGCGCCGCCGGGCGCGGTGCCGCGAAAGGTCTGATCAGGCCGAGGGCGAGCCGGCGAGGCGCGCGACGAGGTCCGCCAGCCGTTCGGCGGCGTCGAGCACGCCCGCGCTTCTGGCCGCATCGGCCATCTGCGTCAATGTCTGGGGCGCGGCGGCAAGCCGCGTGATCTCCCGCGCCACGCGCTCGGGCGTGAACTCGGCCTGCGGGATGGGCAGCGCCCCGCCGGTGGCGGCAAGTGCCTTGGCATTGGCGGCCTGATCCTGATCGATCGCGCCCGGCAGTGGCACGAGAAGGCTTGGCCGGCCAAGGGCGGAGAGCTCGGCCACCGTGGAGGCGCCGGAACGCGAGATGACAAGCTGGGCCGCCGCCATGCGGGCAGGCAGATCGTTAAAGAAGGGCGCCACCTCGGCGGTGATGCCGGCCTGCGCATAGGTGCCCTGCACGCGGTCGAGGTCTTCCGCGCGGGCCTGCTGCACAACCCTGAGGCGGGCTCGCAACGTGGGATCGAGCCTTGCGAGGCCGTCCGGCACGATGTCGGACATCACCCGCGCGCCCTGGCTGCCGCCAAACACCAAGAGGTTCAGCGGCCCGTCGGCGGTGGGCGGCGCATAGGGAATGCGGGTCGCTTCCAGCACGGCGGGGCGCAGGGGATTTCCGGTCCACACTGCCTTGGCCTTGAGGGCCGGGTCGTTGTCCAGAATGCCGGGAAATCCGGTGGCGATGGCCTTCACCCGCCCAGCCAGCAGGCGGTTGGCGCGACCCATCACGCCGTTCGCCTCATGCACGAGGCTCGGCACGCCAGTGAGGCTGGCGGCCATCAACGGCGGCACGGTGGGATAACCGCCGAAGCCCACCACCACGGCAGGCTTGATACGCCGGAGCAGCATTAACGCCGAAAGGAAGCCGCCACCGAGTGCCAAGGCGGTCTTCGCAAGCGCCACGGGCGAGCGCCCGCGCACCGTGTCGGCGGAGAGCACGTGGAGTTCGCGCGCCGGGAAGTGGCCGGCATAGCGGGCGGCGCGGGAATCGGTCGCAAGGTCGATGGTGAAGCCGCGTGCGGCCAGCGCGGCGGCCAGCGCCTCGGCGGGGAAGAGATGGCCGCCGGTGCCGCCGGCGGCGAGGAGGACGAGCTTGCTCACGCCGGCACCGCCGTGGGGCCGCCGGCGTGGTCTTCGGCGTGCGTCGGGTCGATGGGGGTGGCGAGCACCGCGCCCTTGGGGAGCGACATGGGCTCGCTCAGCGCCGCCATGGCCGAAGCGCCGGGCTTGGCGCGGCAGAAGGCGAGCAGCATGCCCATGCCGAAGGCGATGGAGATCAGCGAGGAGCCGCCATAGGAGATGAAGGGCAGGGTCATGCCCTTGGCGGGCATCAGGTGCACGTTCACCGCCATGTTGATGCAGGCCTGAAGGCCAAACAGCATGGCAAGGCCGGTGGCGGCGAAGCGGGAGAAGGGGTCCTGCTCCTTCACGGCCCGGTTCAGGCTGCGCAGGATGATGAAGGCGAACAAGGCCAGCAGGATGAGGCACAGGATGATGCCGAACTCCTCCGCCGCCACGGAAAACACGAAGTCCGTGTGGCCGTCGGGGAGGATGCGCTTCACCGTGCCCTCGCCCGGTCCCTGTCCCAGCCACCCGCCATGGCGGAAGCTCTCCAGCGCTGTATCCACCTGATAGGTGTCGCCGCTCGCCGGATCGAGGAAGCGGTCGATGCGCTTGGTCACGTGCGGCACGAATTTATAGGCGAGGAAGAGGCCCGCCGCGCCGACGCCGCCGAGGCCCACCATCCAGATCCACCTGAGGCCCGCGAGGAAAAACAGGGCGCCCCAGACGAGGCAGATGAGGGTGGTCTGGCCGAAGTCCGGCTGCATCACGAGGGGCAGCAGCACGGAGCCGAGCAGCACCACGGCGAGGAACTGGGCCGGCATTTCCGGCCGCTTGCCGCTTTCGGAGAACAGCCAGGCGGCCAGCACCACGAAAGCGGGCTTCAGGAATTCGGAGGGCTGCACGGTGATGCCGGCGAGGTTCAGCCAGCGCCGGGCGCCCTTCACTTCCGGGCCGATCACCAGCGTGGCGAACAGCAGCACCAGAAAGACCGCGAACACCACGACGCAGATGCGCCGGATGGTGCGCGGCTGGAGGAAGGACGTGCCGAACAGCACGCCGATGGCCGGCAGCAGGAAGAAGATCTGCCGGTCCACGAAGTGGAAGGGATCGTTGATGCCGAGGCGCGCGGCGACCGGCGGGGAGGCGGCGAGGCACAGGACGATGCCCACCATCATCAGGACCAGCAGGCTGCCGAGCAGCAGGCGGTCCACCGTCCACCACCACTCGCTCAGCACGGTGCGGTCGGCGCGCGACATCATCTCGAAAACACTCCGGCGGAAACTGCCGGACACCATGGGGCGGACTTGGTTGACGGCGGATTAAGGACCGCGCGCCTGCGGCATGGCAGCCTTTACGAGCGCGTGAGTGGCGCTGCCGCGCTTTGGGGCGTAGCGTCCGGCCAACTTTCACGAAATCCCCGTGTGACCCTTGAAGAAGATCGGTTTTCTCTCGTTCGGCCACTGGACGCCCTCGCCCAATTCCGGAACCCGCTCCGCGGGCGATGCGCTGCTGCAATCCATCGACCTTGCGGTGGCGGCGGAGGAACTGGGCGCGGACGGCGCCTATTTCCGTGTCCACCATTTCGCGCGCCAGCTGGCGTCGCCCTTCCCGCTGCTGGCAGCGGTGGGGGCCAGGACCAGCCGCATCGAGATCGGCACCGCCGTCATCGACATGCGCTATGAGAACCCGCTCTACATGGCGGAGGATGCCGGGGCGGCGGACCTCATCGCCGGAGGCCGCCTCCAGCTCGGCATCAGCCGGGGCTCGCCGGAGCAGGTGATCGATGGCTGGCGCTATTTCGGCTACCAGCCGGCCGAGGGGCAGAGCGATGCGGACATGGGCCGGCGCCATGCCGAGGTGCTGCTGGACGTCCTGAAGGGCGAAGGCTTCGCGAAGCCCAATCCGCGCCCCATGTTCCCCAATCCGCCGGGTCTGTTGCGCCTTGAGCCTTATTCGGAAGGCCTGCGCGAGCGTATCTGGTGGGGCGCGGGCTCCAACGCCACCGCCGTCTGGGCGGCGGAGCGGGGCATGAACCTGCAAAGCTCGACGCTGAAGGATGACGAGACGGGCGAGCCCTTCCACATCCAGCAGGCCAAGCAGATCCGCGCCTATCGGGAGGCCTGGAAGGCGGCGGGCCATGCGCGGGAGCCGCGCGTGTCGGTGAGCCGCAGCATCTTCGCGCTGGTGGACGAGCGGGACCGCGCCTATTTCGGCCGGGGCAATGAAAGCGCCGACCAGATCGGCTTTCTGGACGAGAAGACCCGCGCCATCTTCGGCCGCAGCTATGCGGCGACGCCGGATGTGCTGATCGAGGAACTGCGCAAGGACGAGGCGATCGCCGAGGCCGATACCCTGCTCCTCACCGTGCCGAACCAACTGGGCGTCGACTACAACGCCCATGTGATCGAGGCGATCCTGAAGCATGTGGCGCCGGCGCTCGGCTGGCGCTGAGTTTCATCTGAAGCGGCAAGCGGGGCGGCTCGACCGCCCCGCAGTCTTCAGCCCTCGTAGCGCAGGACGTGCAGGCCGGCGTTCCAGTCGCTGAGATAGATGATGCCATCGGTCTGCACGTTCACATCGCAGGTCTGCGGCGCCAGTGCATTGCCGGGGCGCGGATCGAGGATGCGCTTGGGCGGCGGGGGCACGAAGCGGGCAACCTCGCGCGGGGCATAGGCATCGCGGATGTCGAACACCCGCAGGCCCGCATTGTGATAGGTGGCGAAGATCAGCTCCTCGCTCTGGAAGGTCTCTGGCCGGTTCTCATGCAGGTTGTGCGGGCCGAAATTCTCGCCCGTCCGGCAGAAATTCTCCTCTTTCGGCGTCGGCAGGGAGGAGATGGACACCGGGTTCTGCGGCGCCCGCACGTCATAGATCCACGTGTAGCTGAGGCCCTTGGCGCAGTTGAGGCTGGAGCTTTCGTCCGCGATCACCGCGAGCTTGCGGCCGGGCAAGGGCAGCGGGGTGTGCGTGCCGCCCGGATAGGGCGGGGCGGTGTTCACGTGCGAGACGAGCTTGGGCTTGGTCTTGTCCGTCAGGTCGAGAATGGTGAAGCCGCCGTCGCGCCAGGCCGCGTAACCCGTATCGCCAGCGACGATCATGTGATGCAGGGCGACGCGCTTGCCGCTCCAGCTCGGGGTCTCGCCACCTTCCTTCCACATGCCGGGGATCCACCACTTGCCGATGATCTCAGGCTTGGTGGGATCGTTGATGTCGGCAATGACCAGGAAATGGTCGGTGAAGCCGTCCATATGGGCGGCGATATAAGCGTAGCGCCCGCCCGCATACCACAGGCGGTTCACGCCGATGCCGGGGATGTTGAGGAAGCCGATCTCGCGCGGGGCGGCGGGCTTGGAGATGTCATAGATCTTCACGCCGGCGGCGAAGTCCGCCTTGCCGGCCATGCTGCCGCCGAAGGACTGCTGGTAATAGGACAGGCCCGGATTGTACTTGCCGATGGTCGGGATGTCCGCGCCGCAGGCGAGCAGCATCAGGTCGCCATTGGTCTGAAGGTGATGGGTGCGCGTGTTGGCCGGCGCGGCCACGAACTGGATCGGCGTGGGCTTGGTGGGGTCCGCCACGTCCATGACGGTGAAGCCGTTCGAGAACATGTGGCCCACATAGAGCGTCTTGCGGCTCACCATGACCTGCACGCCGTCGGGATGCCCGCCCTGGTCGGAATAGGCGAGATGGGTCAGGCGGCCGTTCATGGGCAGGCCTGCGGACGCTGCGGCCGGCGCCGGAGCGGTCTGCGCCCATCCGGTGCGCGACACGGCAGGAAGGGCGAGCCCGGCGAGGCCGGCCAGGCACGAGCGACGAGAAATCATGGGAAGACCCCTGCGGGAAACTGGGCGACGGCACCCACCACGCTGGGGAAGATAGCGGCCGCGCCGGCGGAGGGAAGCGCCGCCTTGGCGAAAGCGGGCCGTTTCCATGCACGGAATGCAGGCAGGGTTAAGGGGTGAGCACCAGCCGGCCTGTAAGCCGGGTTCTGTATGGCGGGATTTCTCCCACGTGGCGGCCATTCCTCTGGGACGCCGGTTACCCGGCGCCTCTGGCAGTCAACCCGGACGACGATCCGAAGACCGGATTGGGCGCTTGCGCGCCCGTGCCGTCCCTATTCGACCTTGCTCCCGGTGGGGTTTGCCGTGCCGCTTCCGTTGCCGGTCGCGCGGTGGGCTCTTACCCCACCGTTTCACCCTTACCCGCGCACGCGCGGGCGGTCTGATTTCTGTGGCACTTTCCCTAGGGTCGCCCCCGCCGGACGTTATCCGGCACCGTGTCTCCGTGGAGCCCGGACTTTCCTCGATGCACAAGGCACCGCGGCCGCCCGGCCGGCTGGTCGCCTCCCAATGGGCGTTCGCGGGCCGGGCGTCAAGGCTTGGAGGGTGAATACCGGTGGGCCGTCGGCCTAGAGGCAGGTCGCCGGGAAATAATCCATGTCCCGGCAGGCGGGCGTGTTCTGCTTGCGGAACACATGGCAGGTCCGCACGCCGTTCGACACCGTGACGTGCAGCGTGCCCGCGGCACAGGCCGGCCTGTGACCGCCCTCATGGGGCGCGGCGATCCAGGTGCAGGTGCCGTTGGCATAAGCGTCGCGCAGCGTCTGGTTGTCGGCGTTGGCGGTGCGCCGCCGCCATGCGCTGCTGATGTTGAGGGTGTCGGGATTCAGGCAGGCGGCCTCGGCGGATGCCGCGGCCGTGCAGATCGCGGCCGCCGCCAATGCGGCAACGGCCAGCGCCTTGCGATATGAGGCAATCATCGGTCCTTGCTCCTCGCCGGAACGCGCCGTTTTCTGGCGCAAGGATGAGGGTAGGTTCAGCAGGATCGGGCCGGCTGTGCCATAGGTCACGCTCGATGAGATTTCGGCTGTGCGTCAGGGGATGCAGGATGCCTGGGAGGTTGGCAGCACCATGAGCGATTTTCCCGTCACCATCTATCACAACCCCGCCTGCGGGACGTCCCGCAACGCGCTGGCGATGATCAAGGCCGCCGGCTATGCGCCGACCGTAGTTGAGTATCTGAAGACCGGCTGGACGCAGGACCAGCTCAAGGGCCTCATCACCGCCATGGGCGGGACCGCCCGCGACATCCTGCGGCAGAAGGGCACGCCCGCCGCCGAACTCGGGCTGCTGGTGCCGGAGGTGAGCGAGGCGGATCTGCTCGCGGCCATGGTGGCGCATCCGATCCTGGTCAACCGGCCCATCGTGGTCACACCGCTCGCCACGCGCCTGTGCCGGCCATCCGAGCGGGTGCTCGATCTTCTGGAGCGCAAGCCCGACAGCTTCACGAAGGAAGACGGCGAGGCCGTCGCGCTCAAGCCTTGAGGCGATGAGAGTCGGCTTCAGCTGTGGGCGCAGCCGCCGTGATCATGGTCATGATCATGATGGTGGTCGTGCCCGGCATCCCCGTCCGCCGGGCGGGCGCCGATGAGATTGCGCAGGGTGAGAATGGTGGAGCCGTCGGCCACCCCGTCCACCTGCGAGCGGCGGAAGTGGCGCTGGAAGGCCATCACCACGTCGCGGGTGGCCTCGTCATAGAGGCCCGTCACCTCGATGCCGTAGCCATAGAGGGCGAGCATGGCCTGAAGCGCGGCAATGGGTTGGCCGCTGTCGCCCATCATCAGGAAGCGGCCGCCGCCCTTGGGCGCCTCGTGCACGTAATGGCCGACGCCAGCGTGGTGGAGGAACTCCCATGGGAATTTCTCGCCGGGGTCCTGTTTGCGGCCGGGAGCGACGTCGGAATGGGCGAGTACGCGGTCGGCCCGGATGCCGTGCCGCTCGACGATCTCGCGGCAGAGCGCGGCCACGGAACGCATCTGGCGGTCGGGGAAGTCCGGATAGCCCTGCCCGTGGCCGGGATTGACGATTTCGATGCCGATGGAGCGGGAATTGGTGTCGGCCTGCCCTTCCCAGGACGAGACGCCCGCGTGCCAGGCGCGCCGGGCCTCGGGTACCATCTGCACGATGCCGCCGTCCTCCAGCACCACATAGTGGCAGGAGACCTCGGCGGTGGCGCTGCGCAGGAGGTCGATGGCGGCCTGCGCGCTCTGCATGCCGGTATAGTGCAGCACCAGCATGTCGATGGCGGCGCGGCGCTCCCCGTGGTTGGGGGAGGGGGCAAGAAGGCTGACGAGTTCGCTGTCGGGGGCGAAGGGCAGGGGCTCGGGGCTCACCGTGTCTCCCGTTGTTCCATGATCCGGGCGTAGGCCGCATTTAGCGCAGCCACCCGGTCATTGGCGAGCTTGATCGCCGCCGGCGGCAGGCCGCGGGCCTGGAGGCGGTCCGGATGATGCTCGCGCACCAGCAGCCGATAGCGCGTCTTCACTGCCGCGTTCGAGGCGTCATGGGGCAGGTCGAGCACGGCATAAGGGTCGTCCGGCCGGTGGACGTGGCGGGCCTCTATGCGGGCATAGGCCACATCATCGAAGCCGAGCAGCCCGGCCACCTTGTGCATGAAGCCGAGCTCGCTCGGATGCAGCGCATGGTCGGCCTTGGCCACGTGGAAGAGGGCATCCAGCAGATCCTCGCGGGTCTGCGGTTCGTCGGCGAAGAGGACGCCGATCTGGCGGGCGTAGGCTTCGAAGCCTGCGGTATCCTGGCTGGCAAGGTCGAACACGCGAGCCACTCCTGCAAGTTCCTCGGGAGGAATGTCGAAGACTTCACGGAACGCGGCGACTTCCAGCGGCACCACCACGCCATCGGCTTTCGCCATCTTGGCGCAGAGTGCGATGAGGGCGATGGAGAAGGCGGCCGGTTTCGGAGCGGGGGCGAGAAGGCGCTGCACCACGTGGCCGGCGAGGCCACCGAGCAGACCTCCGAGCGGGCCGCCGAGGGCAAAGCCCAGCCCGGCACCGCCGATCATCCCTACCAACGACACGGAACCCCCGTCCCCAAGACCCTCGGACGTCCGGAAACGCCACAGGGCAACAACGCGGTACGCAACAACGCTTTAACCATGATCCCGAACCACCATCCCTGCGCGGGGCTTGCGTGCGCCGTGCGAGGAAAGCCGAGGCTTGCGCCTCGCGCGGTGCAATCAGCACCGATCATGTGCTGAAAATTAAGCCGCGATTAAGGTTAATGCATCCTTAAAGAATGCGGCCACGCCCGCGACCTGTCCCCAACCCGTTTTCACCGGCATCACCGGGCGCGAACCCGCGTGCAGACAGGCTTTGCCCGCGCGATTCCATTGACGCCCATATCCTCCCATGTTAACCCAAATCAGCCCATCCGGAGGCCGGCGTGTTCCGCCACGCCTCCGGCCGTGTCGAGGCAGCGGATCAAATCCGCGGATGGGGCGTCATCCGATCGCTGGGGGTTGCGGGCGACATGGACCGCTTCGTGTCCACCTACACGATGCGCCTGGACGCCAAGGGCCGGGTTTCCATCCCCGCGCCTTACCGCACCGTTCTGGCCAAGGATGGCACCGACCTTCTGCACTGCCATCCGAGCCTCGCCGAACCGGCGCTGGACGCGGGCGGCACCAGCCTGATGGCCGAGATCGAAGCCCTCATCGCCCGTTATCCGCCCTATTCGGAAGCGCGGGAGGAACTGGCGGCGGCGCTCTATGGCACGACGGAAATGTTGCGGATCGATCCGGAGGGCCGGGTCGTCCTGACGGAAAGCCTCAAGACCCACGCGGCCATCGCAGATCAGGTGACGTTCGTGGGTCTTGGCCACAAGTTCCGGATCTGGGAGCCGGAGCGGTTCCGCGCCCATCTCGCAGAGGCCCGCGAGAAGGTGCGGCAGCTCCGCCGCTCCCTCGGATCCGGCTCCGGGAACGAGGGGAGCATCTCGGGATGAAGACGGGCCGCGGGGTCGGGCCCACCGACGCCGCTGGCGGACCGGCCCGTCATCTTCCGGTGATGCTCACCGAGGTTCTCGCTCACCTCGCGCCGAAGGATGCCGGCACCTGTCTGGACGGCACCTTCGGCGCGGGCGGTTACACCCGCGCCATTCTTGAAGCGGCGCATGGCCGCGTCATCGCCATCGACCGCGACCCCACCGCCATTGCCGGCGGTCAGGCGCTGGTCGAGGAGGCCGGCGGCCGGCTGACGCTCGTGCACGAGCGCTTCTCCCATCTCGATCAGGTGGCGCAGGACCTCGGTGCCGCGCCGCTCGACGGCGTGGTGCTCGACATCGGCGTCTCCTCCATGCAGCTCGACGAGGCGGACCGGGGCTTCTCCTTCCGCCGCGACGGCCCGCTCGACATGCGCATGGCCAATGATGGGCCCTCCGCCGCCGATCTCGTGGCGGACCTCGACGAGGTGGAACTCGCCCACGTCATCTGGACGCTCGGCGAGGAGCGTTTCTCGCGCCAGATCGCCCGCGCCATCGTTAATGCACGTGCTGAATCGCCCATTACCCGCACGACCCAACTTGCCGACATCGTCTCGAAAGTGGTGTGGGCGAAGCCCGGCGAAATGCATCCCGCGACCCGCACCTTCCAAGCGCTGCGCATCGCGGTGAATGAGGAATTGCAAGAGCTTGTCGGGGCCCTCGCGGCCGCCGAGCGGGTGCTGAAGCCGGGTGGCCGGCTGGTGGTCGTCACCTTTCACTCGCTGGAGGACAGGATCGTTAAGAATTTTCTGTCACACCGAAGCAAGGCACCATCCGCCTCGCGTCACATGCCGCAAGCGGAGGGGCCGGCTCCCTCCTTCCGGCTGGTCGCCAAGGGGGCGGTGGAGCCCGGCTCCGACGAAGTGGCAGGCAATCCGCGCGCAAGGTCCGCGAAGCTTCGCGCGGCCGAACGCACGGACGCCCCGGCGCATCCGGATGGGGACCTGGCGGGCCTGCTGCCCGCCGACCTGTCACAACGCCGAGGGCGGAGACGCAGCTGATGTTTCGCATCGCCAACCTGTTGATGGTTCTGGCGCTGCTCGTGACCGCTGGTGTGGTTTACAAGGTCAAGTACGCTTCCACGGCGGAGGCGGAACGCCTCGCCCATCTGCGTGCCGCGATTCGCACCGAACGGGATCAGATCTCGATCCTGCGCGCCGAATGGGCGCGCCGCACGGCGCCTATCTATGTGCAGGGGCTGGTGCAGCGGCACCTCGACATGCAGCCGCTCGCCCCTGACAACATCTCCATGCTGGACGATCTGCCCGAGAAGCCCGCCCGCAACACGGACGGCATCGGCGGCATGATCGAGGCGCTGGTGGATGCCCCGCTGACCACCTCGTCCGTTCCGCCGAAGCCCGCGTCCGGCGAGCGTGCGACGCAGGGCAGCTCCGCCCCGCCCGCCGCCTCGGCGCTGCGTTCGCCCTCCAATCCCGCTCCGAACGCGACGCCCAAGCCCGCCGCACCCCGCTCTGGCGTGCCCTCCGCCGCCCGGCAGGCACCCGCCCCGCTGCCGGTGGCGCAGGCGATGCCGCAGCAGGCGCCCGCCGCGCCGCCGCAGCAGCCGCAGAACCCCTTCGCCGCGCTGGGCGCGCTCCTGCCGCCCGGCTTCCTTGGCACGCACTGACGAGGCCTGAGACATGATCCCCTCGTTCAAGGTGCCGGCTTTCCTCAAGACCTCCGCGCAGGGCCTCGGCCGGGCCGGCAGCGCCACGGGCAGCGTGCTGGGCCGCGCCGGCGGCTCGGTGGGGCGCTTCGTCCTCAACCTGCTGTGGCAGGTGGTGCGCTTCATCCTCATGACCATCTACGGCATGATCCGCTGGGTGGTGCTGCGCATCTACCGCCTGTGCCGCTGGTTCGTGATGCGGATCATCGGGCTCGTGCGCTTCACCTACCGCGCCTCGATCATCATCGTGCGCGGCATGCTGGGCCTCGACCGGGCCGATCAGGAAACAGTGACGCGGGCGCGCCTCAAGCTCATCATCGCCGCTTTCTCCTTTGTCTTCCTCGCCATCGCCCTGCGCCTCGCCTTCCTCGGTGTCACGTCCGACCCGAACGGCGTGCGCGGCGGCGGCTCGGAGGCGGTCGCTTCCGCCCGGCCGGACATCGTGGACCGCAATGGCGAGATCATCGCCATCGACGTGAAGTCCCCCTCGCTCTTCGCCGAGCCCAAGCGCCTCATCGATCCCGACGAGACGCTGGAAGGCCTGCTGAAGGTGCTGCCCGACCTCGACGTGAACGAGGTGCGCAACCGTCTCAACTCCAAGAAGGGCTTCGCCTGGCTGAAGCGCGAGATCACGCCGGCCCAGCAGCGGGCCATCTATCGTCTCGGCTTCCCGGGCATCGGCTTCGTGCGCGAGAACCGGCGCATCTATCCGGACGGCCCGTCCTTCTCCCACGTGGTCGGCAACGTGAACGTGGACAACCAGGGCATCGCCGGCCTCGAGAAGTATATCGACGGCCGCGGCCTCGCCGAGCTGCATCTGGCGGGCCTTGCCACCGACCGGCAGCAGGAGCCGGTGGCGCTGTCCATGGACGTGCGCGTCCAGCACACGCTGCGCGACGAACTGCTGAAGGCCCGCGAGAAGTTCAAGGCCAAGGCGGCCATGGGGCTCGTCACCAATGTCCGCACGGGCGAGATCGTGGCCATGGTCTCGCTGCCGGACTTCGACCCCAACCTCAATGGCGATCCGCGCAGCGACGCCTACCTCAACCGCCTGACCACGGGCGTGTTCGAGATGGGCTCCACCTTCAAGTCCCTGTCCTTCGCCATGGCGCTGGATTCGGGGAAGATCTCCCTCAGCAACTCCTTCGACGCCCGCGCGCCGCTCTCCTTCGGCCGCTTCGCCATCCATGATTTCCATCCGGAAGGCCGGGTGCTGAGCCTGCCCGAGATCTTCATCTATTCGTCCAACATCGGCACGGCGAAGATGGTGCTGAGCCTCGGCGTGGACGCCCACAAGGCCTTTCTCAAGAAGATGGGCCAGATGGACCGCCTGCGCACCGAGCTGCCGGAGAGCGCCGAGCCCATCGTGCCCAAGCGCTGGGGCGAGCTGAACTCGGCCACCATCGCCTTCGGCCACGGCATCGCGGTCGCCCCGCTCCAGGCGGTGATGGCGGTGAATTCCATGGTGAACGGCGGCTATCTCATCCCGCCCACCTTCCTGAAGCGCACGGAAGACGACGCCATGAAGGTGGCGACCCGCGTGCTGAAGCCCGAGACCTCCGACAAGATGCGCTACCTGCTGCGCCTCAACGTGGAGAAGGGCTCGGGCAAGAAGGCCGACATGGTGGGCTACAACGTGGGCGCCAAGACGGGCACCGCCGAGAAGGTGGTGGGCGGGCGCTATGCCAAGAACAAGCTGCTCACCTCCTTCACCGCCGTCTTCCCCATGGACCGGCCGCAGTATCTCCTGCTGGTGATGCTGGACGAGCCGCAGCCGACGCCGGAAACCCATGGCTATGCCACCTCCGGCTGGAATGCCGCACCGGTGGCCGGAAAGATCGTGGAGCGCATCGCGCCGATGCTGAACGTGGCGCCCCGCGCGCCGCTCTCGGCGGACCAGCTCCTGCGGGACATCGGGCAGAAGGTGGCGGATCGCCGCTGACAGGCACCCGCCTCGGGGCGGGTGTGCGCATGAGGGAGCTTGAGGCTGGCACCATGGCGGATCTCCTCGCACTGATCGCCGGGCACGCGCGCCTTGAACGGGGCGGCAGCGTTCCCATTGCCGCGATCACCAGCGACAGCCGCAAGGTGGCGCCGGGGACGCTGTTCGTGGCCGTGCCCGGAACGAAGGCCGACGGCGCCCGCTTCATTCCCGATGCGCTCGCCAAGGGCGCCGCCGCCGTGCTGATGGAGCCCACCGGCGCGCCGCCGGACATGGACGTGCCGCTGGTCTTCTCCCTCGACGTGCGCCGCTCGCTGGCACTTGTCGCGGCCCGCCTGCACCCCCGCCAGCCGGCGACCATCGTCGCGGTGACCGGCACGGCGGGAAAGACCTCGGTGGCCGAGTTCGTCCGCCAGATCTGGACCCACCTCGGTATTCCGGCCGCCTACATGGGCACGCTCGGCCTCATCGCGCCGGGCGAGAGCAGTTACGGAGGACTCACTTCCCCCGATCCGGTGGACCTGCACGCGACGCTCGATCGCCTCGCCGGGGCGGGCATCACCCACATGGCGCTGGAGGCCTCGTCCCACGGCCTCGACCAGCGCCGGCTCGAGGGCGTGCGTCTGGCCGCCGGCGGCTTCACCAATCTCGGCCGAGACCATCTCGACTATCACCCGACGGTGGAGGCCTATTTCCACGCCAAGCTGCGGCTCTTTACCGAACTGATGCCGGACGGGGCGCCCGCCATCGCGGCGCTCGATGCGCCCTATGGCGCGACGACGCTCGCCTTCGCCCGCACGCGCGGCCTGCCCACCTTCGCCATCGGCGCGACAGGCGACCTCAAGGTGACCGAGGTGGTGGCAGAGGGAACCAGCCAGCGTATCCGCTTCGCCGATCGCCCGGAGATCCTGCTGCCGCTGGTCGGGCGTTTCCAGGCGGACAATGCGCTGCTCGCCGCAAGCCTCGTTGCCGCAGGTGGCGTGCCGCTCGATGACGCGCTCTCCGCCTTGCCGCATCTCAAAGGCGTGCCGGGGCGGTTGGAGCGGATCGGCCATGATCCTGCCCGTCCCGTCTTCGTGGACTATGCCCACAAGCCCGAAGCCCTGGAGACCGTGCTCGACACGCTGCGGGCGGCGACCTCCAGCCGGCTGATCGCGCTGTTCGGCTGCGGCGGCGACCGCGACCGGGGCAAGCGGCCGCTGATGGGCGCCATTGCCGCCGCCAAGGCCGATGTCGTCATCGTGACGGACGACAATCCGCGCTCGGAAGACCCCGCCGCCATCCGCGCCGAGATCCTCGCCGCCGCCCCCGGCGCGCTGGAGATTGGTGCGCGCGAGGAGGCCATCCGGGCCGGTGTTGCCATGATGGGGGCTGGGGATGTGCTGCTTGTTGCCGGCAAAGGCCACGAAACGGGCCAAATCATAGGCGACCGGACGTATCCGTTCTCGGACACCGCGGCCGTTCTCGCCGCCTTGGGAGAGGTGGGCGCATGACGACCCGCGCTTTGTACACGCCGGAAGAGATCCTTGCCGCCACCGGCGGGACCGCGCGCGGCACTCTTGCGGACGTGACCGGCATCTCCATCGACACCCGCACGCTGGAGCCGGGCGACGCCTTCTTCGCCATCACCGGCGAGAACAGCGACGGCCATGCCTATGTCGCCAAGGCGCTGGAGAACGGCGCGTCGCTCGCCGTGGTGGCGGCCGACCGCGTACAGGGCCTGCCGGACGGTCCGCTCGTGGTGGTGCCCGACGTGCTTGGCGCGCTGACCGATCTCGGCAAGGCGGCCCGTGCCCGCTCGGAGGCACGCATCGTCGCGGTCACGGGCTCGGTGGGGAAGACCACCACCAAGGAGGCGCTGCGTCTCGCGCTGTCCGCCGATGGCGAGACCCATGCCTCGGCGGCGTCCTACAACAATCACTGGGGCGTCCCGCTGTCGCTGGCGCGCTTCCCCCGCTCGGCCCGCTACGGCGTGTTCGAGGTGGGCATGAACCATCCGGGCGAGATCACGCCGCTGGTGCGCATGGTCCGGCCCCATGTGGCGGTCATCACCACGGTGGAGGCGGTGCACATCGCCCAGTTCTCCGGCATCGAGGAGATCGCCGACGCCAAGGCGGAGATCTTCGACGGTCTTGAGCCAGGCGGCACGGCGGTGCTCAACCGCGACAATCCGCTGTTCGACCGCCTCGTCGCCTCGGCCCGTGCCAAGGGCGTCAAGAATATCGTCTCCTTCGGCGCCGACCCGGCCTGCGAGGTGCGGCTGAAAGACGTGGTGCTCCATCCGGCCTGCTCCACGGTGGTGGCGGACGTGCTGGGGACGCCGGTCACCTTCAAGCTCGGCATGCCGGGCCGCCACATCGTGCAGAACGCGCTCGCCGTGCTCGCCGCCGTCCGCCTGCTGGGCGGGGATCTGGCACTGGCCGCCGTCGCGCTGGCCCGGCTTCGCCCGCCGCCGGGCCGTGGCGTGCCGGTCTCGCTGTCGGTGTCCGGCGGCACCGCGACCCTGCTGGACGAGAGCTACAACGCCAATCCGGCCTCCATGCGCGCCGCCATCGACGTGCTGAGCCGGACTCCGGTCGGCCCGCGCGGGCGGCGCATCGCCGTTCTGGGCGACATGCTGGAACTGGGCACCGAGGGCGCGCAGCATCACCGCGAACTGGCCGAGGCGCTGGAAGCGGGCAAGATCGACCGGGTGTTCTGTGCCGGCCCGCTGATGCATGCGCTGTGGGAGGTCTTGCCCTCCTCGCGCAAGGGCGGCTATGCGGTGCACGCCTCGCACCTCGAACCGCTGATTTCCGCGGCCATCCGGGCCGGCGACACCCTCATGGTGAAAGGCTCGAACGGCAGCCGCATGGGGCCGCTGGTCAAGGCGCTCGCCGAACGCTTCCGCTTGCCCGGCGACGCGCTGCTCGAAGGATAGATCTATGCTCCAGTGGCTCGCGCAGCTGCACGATACGTTTCCGGCTTTCAACGTTTTCCGTTACATCACCTTCCGCACCGGCGGCGCCATCGTCACCGCCGTGCTGTTCGTGTTCCTGTTCGGGCCGGGCATCATTTCCACGCTGCGCCTGAAGCAGGGCAAGGGACAGCCGATCCGCGCCGATGGGCCGCAGTCGCACCTGCTGACCAAGAAGGGCACGCCCACCATGGGCGGGCTGATGATCTTCTCGGGCCTCATCGTCGCGACGCTGCTGTGGGCGAACCTGTCGAACCTCTATGTCTGGGTGGTGCTCTTCGTCACCACCGGCTTCGGGCTCATCGGTTTCTATGACGACTATCTGAAGGTGACCCGCCAGTCGCATGCCGGCTTCTCGGGCAAGGCGCGCCTCGCCATCGAGGCGCTGATCGCCGGCATCGCCGTCGTGCTCATGATCAATGCCGGCCGCGCGGGACTTTCGAGCTCCGTCGCCTTCCCCTTCTTCAAGGACCTGCTGCTCGATCTCGGCTGGTTCTTCGTGGTGTTCGGAGCCTTCGTCATCGTTGCGGCGGGCAATGCGGTGAACCTCACCGACGGCCTCGACGGCCTCGCCATCGTGCCGGTGATGATCGCCGCCGCCTCCTTCGGCATGATCTCGTATCTCTCCGGCAACGTGGTCTTCGCGGATTATCTGCAGATCCACTATGTGGCGGGCGTGGGCGAACTGGCGGTGATCTGCGGCGCCATCATCGGCGCCGGCCTCGGCTTCCTGTGGTTCAACGCCCCGCCGGCGCAGATCTTCATGGGCGACACAGGGTCGCTGGCGCTGGGCGGCCTGCTCGGCAGCATCGCGGTCGCCACCAAGCACGAGATCGTGCTGGCCGTCATCGGCGGCCTGTTCGTGCTGGAGGCGGTGTCGGTGATCGTGCAGGTCATCTCCTTCCGCCTCACCGGCAAGCGCGTGTTCCGGATGGCGCCCATCCACCACCATTTCGAGCAACTGGGCTGGACGGAGAGCCAGGTGGTGATCCGTTTCTGGATCATCGCGGTTGTGCTCGCGCTCCTCGGCCTCGCCACGCTAAAGCTGCGCTGAGGCCCACCTGACGAAGCGTCCGCAAGGGCGCTGAAATCTGCGACATTTCTCAAATACCGCTATAGAAGGGAGACAGGGGGCGGCCGGAGGGCCCCGGGATGGAATGAGGGGTCGGGATGAGCGCGTCTCGGTTGCGGCCGATGACCGGCGAGTTCATACGGGTCGAGGACGAAGCCGCCTTCCAGCGGCAGCGCTTCCCCGAAACCGTCCGCCACGCCCGCCTGGTGCTCGGTGTTGCCTTCGGCGCCGGCGTTCTTCTGCTCCTCAATGACCTGCGCATCATCGGCGAACCGATCTTCCCGGTTGTGCTGGCGCTGCGCCTGAGCCTCCTCGCCTATACCGTGGCCAGCTTCCGCTGGGCCGCACGCATGGTCGACTTCCCGCGGCTGGAGCGGCTCATCGTCGCCTGGCAATGGCTCACGGGCAGCATCATCGCGCTGATCGTCTATCTGAAAAGCAACATCTCGCTGCCCATCAGCCTCGTGCTGCCGGTGATCTTCTATCTGGCGGTGCCCGTCTCGTTCCGCTGGCGCGTGCTCAACGGCTTCGTCGGCAGCCTGCTGCTGCTGCTCGCCTACGCCACCGATCCCGACGATCCCCTCAGCCTGCTGTCCATGGGCATCTGGGTGCTGGTGCTCAATGCGGTGCTGATCCTGCTGGTGCTTCGCGACAACCGGATGGCACGCCTGAGCTGGTGTGCCATCGAGGCGGAGCGCGCCGCCCTCGCAAGCACCGCCCGCAGCCACGAGATGGTGGAGAAGACCTTCCTTGCGGCGCCCATCCCCATGGTGGTGGCGGACATCGAGAGCGGCCGCATCCTGCGGATGAACGAGGCGGGCCAGCGTTATTTCCAGCAGGGTCCGGAGGACGCCCCGACGACCCTCGGCGACCTGCATCTGGAGCCCGACGTCCAGAAGCAGATGATGGAGAACCTGCGCCGGACGGGGGAAATCTCCAATTTCGAGGCGCGCATCGGGCAGGGCGACGCACCGGCCCGCACCGCGCTCATCGGCGGCTCCATGCTGGAGGTGAACGGCCGGCCGGCGGTGGTCGCCGGCCTCATGGACATCACCGACCGCCTCATGGCCGAGGACAAGGTGCGGCAGGCGGCGCTGCATGACGCCCTCACCGGCCTGTCGAATCGCGCGGCCTTCCAGCTCTCCCTGGAGGCTGCCTGCGCCGCCTTCAACAGCGTCTGCCTGCTGCTGGTGGACCTCGACAGCCTGAAGGACGTCAACGACACCTATGGCCATGATGCAGGCGACGCGCTGCTGGTGGAGACCGCCCGGCGCCTCGGCCAGCAGGTGGAGGAGCGTGTGGGCGGACGCGGCTTCGTCGCGCGGCTCGGCGGCGACGAATTCGTGGTCCTCCTCGCCGGCGTGCGGCTGCCCGAAGCCATCGACATGGCCGAGACGCTCATCGCCGGGCTGCGGGCGCCGATTTGGTACGGCGGCCGCTCGCTGATCGCCCGCGCCAGCGTCGGGGTTGCCGAGCGCATGGGCGAGACGCAGACCTCCGGCGAACTGATGAAGAACGCCGATCTCGCCCTTTATGCCGCCAAGAGTCAGGGGCGGAACCGGGCGGTGGTCTACGCGCCGCAGATGCGCTGGGCGATGCAGGAGCGCGTGGCGCTGCATTCCGCGCTCACGGAAGCCGCCTCCAGCCGCGCCATCGTGCCCTTCTACCAGCCCAAGGTGTCGCTGGTGACGGGGCGCGTGGTGGGCTTCGAGGCGCTCATGCGCTGGCGGCGCGGCCCGCAGGCCTTCCTCGCGCCCGCCGCCTTCGCCTCGGCCTTTCAGGACCCGGAACTGGCGGTGCTGGTGGGAGATGCCATGATCCAGCGCGTGGCAGCGGATGTGCGCCAGCTTCTGGATCGCGGGGTGGTGCTCGGGCGCATCGCCCTCAACCTGTCCCCGGCGCAGTTCACGCACACCGATGTCGGCCGCCACCTGCTCGAGCGGTTCGACGAGGCGCGGGTGGGCGCCGAGCATTTCGACGTGGAGGTCACGGAGACCGTGTTCCTCGGGCGCCGGGCCGACCATGTGCGCCCGATCCTCGACGAGATCTGCGGCGCCGGCATGCATATCGCGCTCGACGATTTCGGCACCGGCTATGCGGCGCTGAGCCATCTCAAGCAATTGCCCATCGACACGCTGAAGATCGACCAGAGCTTCGTGCTGGACGTGGAGGCGGACCGCTTCGATGCCGCCATCGTCTGCTCGGTGATCGAGCTGGGGCGCAATCTCGGTCTCCAGGTGGTGGCCGAAGGCGTGGAGACCATCGGCCAGGCCCGCTTCCTCGCGGCGCGGGGCTGCGAGGTGGCGCAGGGCTTCCTCTACGCCCACCCCATGTCCGCCGAGCACATGGCGGATTTTCTCGCGGCGGAGAGCGATGCGGTGATCGCGGAGCGTCTGCGCGCCCTCGATCCGGCGTGAGGGGGAGCATCGCCCCCCCCCGTCCCCGCAGCGTGACTTACAGCCCGATGAGGCCGCCGGCCATGAAGCCGCCGTCCACCGCCAGCGTCTGGCCGGTAACGAAGCTCGACTTCTGTTCGTCCAGCAGGAAGGAGATGGCGCCGGAGACCTCGCTCGGGTCCGCATAGCGGCGCATGGGCACTTCCTTCATCCAGCCGGCGCGCGCCTCGTCCGTGTGCATGCGCTTCACCAGCGGCGTCTCGATGGGGCCGGGGGCGATGGCATTGACGCGGATCTTCTCCGGCGCCAGCTCCACCGCCATGATCTGGGTGAGCATGACGACGCCCGCCTTGGACGAGCCATAGGCCGCGCGCCCGAGATTGCCGCGCAGGCCGGAGACCGAGGCGATGTTCACGATGGATCCGCCCCCGTGCGCCTTCATGGCCTTCGCGCCTTCGCGGGCGACGAGGAAGGTGCCGATGAGGTTCACGTCGAGGATCTTGCGGAAATAGTCCACGGACGTCTCGAACACCGGCACGTCCTTGCCGATGCCGGCGGAGTTGACGACGCCCCAGAGCGGGCCGAACTCGGCGTCGATCTCCTGCACCATGTGGCTGACGCCGGCTTCGTCCGACACGTCGATCTGCGCGAAGCGCACCTGGTTGCCGAAGCGGGCGAGGCTCTCGCGTGCGCTGGCGATGTTCTCGGCCACCACGTCCGCAGCCACCACGCGCCAGCCTTCGGTCAGAAGCGCCTCCACGAGCGCGAGGCCGATGCCCGACGCACCGCCGGTGACGATCACGCTGCCATTTTCCTTGGACATGTCTGCTCCCTTTGGGCCTGAAGCCCGCTGCGGCATTCGCCGCGTTTCTTGGTCGGTGGGCCGTGACGGATCAGGCGGCGCGGGCGTCCGCCAGCCATTCCTCGAGGGTGATTTCGAAGGTGATGCACACGGGATTGCGCCCCGCCGCGAAGCGGCCGGCGAAGATGCGGCCCTGCGGGTCCGCCACCGTGCCGCTGAGTCGGGCCTCCAAAGCCCCGCCGGTGCTGCGCACCTCGCCCATGAGGGTGAGCATCTCCACCGCCGGGCCGGGCACCTCGATGCGGGCACCGGTATGGGTTTCGAGGCAGCACTGGCTCAGGCTGCCGAGGCTGCCCCGCACCACCGCGTCCGAAAAGCCGTGCTGGAGGCAGAGCTTCTCGATGGTGTGGACGAGATCCTCGTTCGGCCGCACGCGGGCATAGAGGATGCGCCCGGTGCGCCCGCTCTCGGGAAGGAGGGGATCTGAGGCGGGGGTGTCCTGAGGATCAGCCGGCATGGATGTCTCCCGCATGGGGGCCGTCGTCGGCCGGATGGAAGAGCGACATGATGGTCTCGGGGTCATAGCGCTGGCGGATGGCTTCGCCCTCGAAGGCGCGGGCGAAGACCACGGGCGGCACCGCGCCCACCATGCTGGCGTCCGGGATGATGTGGCCGCCGAAGAGCTGGCCCTCGGCATCCGACAGCAGGGCATGGCAATGCACCATGGGGGCGCCGTTCACATCGAGCCCCAGCGTCGCGCTGGCGCCGATGAGGCCGATGGGCCCGCCCATGCGCTCGGGGTCCGTATAGCCCGCCACCTGCGGCCTGCCCGGGCGCGGGGCGGCGAGGCAGTAGTCCACCCGCGCGAAGGTGCCGCCGGTGAGGGTCAGCGCCGCCGCAGAGACCTTGGCCGCCGTCATGGCGTTGACGATGCCCTCATAGAGGGAGCGGCCGGGGATGAGCGAGAAGCGGAAGGCGCGGGCCTTCTCGCAGGAGAGGCTGTCCCACCGCCGGGCCGCCATGGGTCCGGGGTGGCGGAGAAGTCGGACCGGTACCTCGCCGGGCGGGCTCATGCGCTGCGCTCCAGCGGCTTGTCGAGGGGCAGCAGGCCGCGCTCCTCCAGCGCCTCGCGCACCATCTTCTTGGTGATCTTGCCATAGGCCGACTTGGGCAGCGCCTCCCAGAAGAAGACACGCTTCGGCAGCTTGTAGCGGGAGACCTTGCCGTCCAGAAAGGCGATGATCTCGGCCTCGTTGACCGGCGCCCCGTCGCGGGTGACGCAGACGGCGACGCCCACCTCGCCCCACATGGGGTCGGGCACGCCCAGAATGGCCACCTCCACCAGCGCGGGATGCTGGAGGAGCTTCTCCTCCACCTCGCGCGGATAGACGTTCGAGCCGCCGGAAATGTACATGTCCGAGGCCCGGCCGGTGATGTAGACGAAGCCTTCCGCATCCATGTGGCCGAGATCGCCGGTGCGGAACCAGCCGTTGCGGAACGACTTGGCGTTGGCTTCCGGATTCTCGTAATAGCCCGCGAACACCGCCGGCCCGCAGACGCAGATCTCGCCGGTCTCGAAGGCGCTCACTTCCCGGCCCTGATCGTCCTGGATCTGCACCTGCATGCCCGTGCGCTCGAAGCCGCAGGTGCCGATCTTCACGTGCGGGCCGTCCTCCGGCTCATGCAGCGCGGGGGGCAGGACGGTGATGTTGCCGGTGACTTCGCCGAGGCCGAAATACTGCACCAGCACCCTGCCGAGCTTGGCCAGCGCCCGCTTCTGGTCCTCGCGATACATGGGCGCGCCGGCATAGATGACGTAGCGCAGCGAGGAATGGTCGAACTGGTCGACGGACGGGTGCTCCACGAGCATCTTGGTGATGGTGGGCACGGTGAAGATGTTGGTGACCTTCCACTTTTCAACCAGGCCCCAGGCCTCCGCCACATCGAAGCGCTCGGAGGGCAGGAGGATGGTCTTCACCGCGCGGGCGGCCTGCACCAGTTGGTGGATGCCGGCGCCGTGGGACAGCGGGGCCACCACGAGGGAGGCATCCGCCTGCGTGGTGCCGGGCATCAGGTCGCACAGATGGTTGGTGATGACGAAGGCCATCTGGCCGTGGGTGAGCACCGCCGCCTTCGGCCGTCCGGTGGTACCGGAGGTGAAGAAGAACCAGCAGGGATCGTCATGCTCCACATCCGCCACCGGCCCTTTCCGGCCGAGATGGGCGGCGACGAGGGCGTCGTAATCCTCGCCGAAGGGAGCATCGCCGATGCCGATGACGGTCGCGATGCCCGGCGCCTGTTCCCGCACGATGCGCTCGTGATCCGGGAAGTCGGCATGGCAGATCATGGCGACGGCGCCGGACGCCTGCGCCAGATAGGCCACTTCGTCCGGCGTCTGGCGGAAGTTGGTCGGCACCCACACCGCGCCGATGCGAAAGCAGGCGAACATGCTCTCGAACATCTGGAGGCAGTTCTTGGACTGCACGAGCACGCGGTCGCCCTTGCCGAGCCCTTTGCCCGCCAGCGCCACGGCCATGGCGTCCACCCGCGCGTCCATCTCCGCCCAGGTGACGGAGAGCGGGCCGTGCACGAAGCCGATTTCCTGCGGGAAGCGGCGGGCCGCCTGCCGCAGGATGTGCGAGAGGTTCATCACCCGCTTTGTGGCGGGGGCGACGCCCCCCTTGGGGGCGCCGGCCGTCGCGGAGGTCGGGGCGCTCACTTCAGCCGCTCCAGGATCGAGCAGTAGTTCGCGACGGCGACGCCGCCCATGTTGAAGATGCCGGCGACCGCCGCATCCTTCACCTGCATGTCGCCGGCCTCGCCCAGGAGCTGCATGGCGGAGAGCACGTGCATGGATACGCCCGTGGCGCCGATGGGATGGCCCTTGGCCTTGAGGCCGCCGGAGGGGTTCACGGGCAGGCGCCCGTCCTTGCGGGTGATGCCTTCGCGGACCACCTTGTAGCCCTCGCCGGGCTTGGCGAGGCCCATGATCTCGTATTCGATCATCTCGGCGATGGTGAAGCAGTCGTGGGTCTCGACGAAATCGAGATCGTCCAGCGTCATCTCTGCGTCGGCGAGCGATCCCGCCCAGGCGCGGCGGCCGCCCTCGAAGGCCGTGGGATCGCGGCGCGACATGGCGAGGATGTCGTTGCGGTGGGTGCGGGCGCGGAAGGCGATGGCGCGCGACAGGTCGCGGGCGATCTCCTCATCCGCCAGCACGAGCGCCGCGGCGCCGTCGGAGACGAGCGAGCAGTCGGTGCGGCGCAGCGGGCCGGCGACGCGGGGGTTCTTCTCCGAGACCGTGTTGCAGAAGTCGAAGCCGAGGTCCTTGCGCATCTGGGCATAGGGATTGCCGACGCCGTTCGCATGGTTCTTGGCGGCGATCATGGCGAGCTCCTCGGAGCGTTCGCCATAGCGCTGGAAATAATTCTGGGCGATGCGGCCGAACTGGCCGGCGAAGCCGCCCTCGATGTCTGCCTCCTCCTTGCGGTAGGACGCATTGAGCAGGATGTCACCCACCTCGGCCGTGGGCTTGGCGGTCATCTTCTCCGCGCCCACCACGAGGGCGATGCGCCCGCGCCCGCTCTCGATGAAGTCGAGCGCCGTATAGATGGCGGCCGATCCCGTGGCGCAGGCGTTTTCCACGCGCATCGCCGGCACATAGGCGAGCCGCTCGTCGGCCATGGCGACGAGGGCGCCCTGGAAATCCTGCTTCTGGAAGCCGGAGTTCATGACGCCGACGAAGATGCCGTCCACCTTGTCGGGCGTGATGCCGGCATGTTCCAGGGCCGCGCCCGAGACGCGGGCCATCAGGCTCTCGGTATCGGGATCTTCCAGCTTGCCGAACGGGGTGTGGGCGTAGCCCACGATGCAGGCGCGGGTCATGACTTCACCTTCAGGGCTGTGCGCGGCGCGGCAATGCGGGCGCGGGGGGAAGGGGACTGGGTGTCCTGGCGGGGGGAGGGGCGCCGTAGCGCCGCCTCGAGGGCCTGCGTCTCGCGGCGCAGCAGGGGTACGAGTTCACGCCGCCGCTCCTCGCCGAGGCGGCTTTCGATGGCGGCGATGGACAGGGCGCCCACGGGCGTCCCGTCGAGGCCCATGACCGGCAGGCCTATGCCCCACGAGCCGGGCATGAGGATGCCGGGATTGAGCGCATAGCCCCGGCTCCGGGTATCCGCGACGCAGCGGCGCAGCAGGTCTTCCGAATAGGCGGGATAGTCGCGGGCAAGGATGTCCGCATTGGCGGCGAAGATGCGGTCGATCTCCGCATCCGGCAGGGCGGCGAGGATGGCGAGGCTCCCGGCGCCGATGCCCATGGGGTGGCGGTCGCCCGCATTGAGCACATGGGTGCGGATGGGGAAGGGGCCTTCCTCGCGGTGCAGGCACACCACGGAGGCGTCGCGCGGCACGGAGAGGAAAGCGGTGTCGCCGCTCTCCTGCGCAAGCCGCGAAAGACTGTCGAGGGAGAGCGCATGGATGCCGAAGCGCTCGCTCGCCAATGTTCCTAGAACATAGGTTTCCGGGCCGATATGATACCGGCGTGTCACGTCGTCCTGGTCGAGCAGTCCGGCGCGCACGAGGGCGAGCAGCACGCGCCGGGCCGTCGGCTTGGGCAGGCCGGAACGCGTGACGAGATCGGACAGGCGGATGCCGTCGGTGCCGGCCCGTCCAACCAGAAGCAGCAGGGATATGGCGCGCTCAATGCTTTGCGTGCCGCCCCCGGAGGGGTCGCCGCTTGTCTTGGCCACGTTTCGCTCCCGTGATCCACATTGTGGACCGTTTTCTTATTTATCGCCGTCGATGAGATTGACGACTGTACATAGGATGATAGACAGCTTGTTGAGATCCTACAAGTGGGTCAATATTGGTGACGTAATCAAGAGGTCCATATACTGGACCCATTCGGGGAAACAGGTCTCAAAGACCGATCGAGGAGGAAGCGCTTCATGTCCGTGTCTCGTCGCGCCTTGTTGAAGGCCACGGCGGCTACCGCCGTTTCGGGTGCCGTCTTCGCGCCCTTCATCGCCCGCGCCCAGCAGGCCGAGTTCACCTACAAGTACGCCAACAACCTGCCCGACACGCACCCGATGAACATCCGCGCCCGCGAGATGGCCGCGGCGATCAAGCAGGAAACGGGCGGCAAGTTCGATCTGCAGGTCTTCCCCTCGAGCCAGCTCGGCTCCGACACCGACGTTCTGAGCCAGCTGCGCTCCGGCGGCGTCGAGTTCTTCACCCTGTCGCCGCTGATCCTCTCCACCCTCGTGCCAAATGCCTCGCTGAGCGGCATCGGCTTCGCCTTCCCGGACTATGCCACCGTGTGGAAGGCCATGGACGGCCCCCTCGGCGAGTATGTGCGCGGCCAGATCGGCAAGTTCGGCCTCGTGGCCATGGACAAGATCTGGGACAACGGCTTCCGCCAGACGACCTCCTCCACCAAGCCGATCGAGACCGCCAAGGACCTCGAAGGCTTCAAGATCCGCGTGCCGGTCTCCCCGCTGTGGACCTCCATGTACAAGGCGTTCGGCTCGGCCCCGGCCTCCATCAACTTCGCGGAAGTCTATTCGGCGCTCCAGACCAAGATCGTGGACGGGCAGGAGAATCCCCTCGCCATCATCTCCACGGCGAAGCTCTACGAAGTGCAGAAGTACTGCTCCCTCACCAACCACATGTGGGACGGCTTCTGGTTCCTCGCCAACCGCCGCGCCTGGCAGGCTCTGCCGGAGAACATCCGCACCATCGTCGCCAAGCACATCAACGCGGCGGCGGAGAAGGAGCGGGCGGACGTCGCCAAGCTCAACGCCGGCCTGCAGGATGATCTCGCCGCCAAGGGCCTCGCGTTCAACAAGCCCGATCCGGCGCCCTTCCGTGAGAAGCTGCGCGCGGCCGGCTTCTATACCGAGTGGAAGAACAAGTACGGCGAGGAAGCCTGGGGCATCCTCGAGGGCGCGGTCGGCAAGCTGTCGTGACCGAAATGGCCGGCGCCCCCTCCCTGCACGGCCATGGAGGGACGCCGTCCGCGGCGTCCCCTCCGCTGAGCCGCGTCGGCGCTGCGGCGCTGGCGGTTGAGCGCGTGCTCGGCGCGCTCGTCGAAATTCCCGTCGCCATCCTCGTGGCGGCGGAAATCATCGTCCTGTTCATGGGCGTGGTGGCGCGCTACGTCTTCCACACGCCCATCGTCTGGTCGGACGAGCTCGCCTCCATCCTCTTTCTCTGGCTCGCCATGCTGGGGGCGGTCGTCGCCTTCCGGCGCGGTGAGCACATGCGCATGACGGCGGTAGCCGCCAAGGTGAATCCGGGGCTGCGTGCCTTCCTCGACGTGCTCGCCATGACGGCGGCGCTCGCCTTCATCCTGCTCGTCTTCCCCCATGCGCTGGAATATGCCGAGGAGGAGGTCTTCATCCTCACACCGGCGCTGGAGATCCCCAACGCCGTGCGCGCCGCGGCGCTGCCCGTCGGCCTCGGGCTGATGATCGCCTTCGCCGTGCTGCGCCTCGTGCGCCATGCGGATCTGAAAGTGGTCGGCGTGGCCCTGCTCACGACGGTGGCGGTGATCGCCGCCTTCTGGCTGCTCGGACCGTTCCTGCGCCCGCTCGGCAACGCCAACCTGCTGATCTTCTTCGTCGGCGTGGTGGCGGCCTGCGTGTTTGCCGGCGTGCCCATCGCCTTTGCCTTCGGCCTTGCCACCTTCGGCTATCTCGCGCTCACCACGCGCACGCCGATGATGGTGCTGGTGGGGCGTATGGACGAGGGCATGAGCCATCTCATCCTGCTCTCGGTGCCGCTGTTCGTCTTCCTCGGTGCGCTCATCGAGATGACGGGCATGGCGAAGGCCATGGTGCGCTTCCTCGCCAGTCTGCTCGGTCACGTGCGGGGCGGCCTGCATTATGTGCTGGTGGGCGCCATGTACCTCGTCTCCGGCATTTCCGGCTCCAAGGCTGCCGACATGGCGGCGGTGGCGCCGGTGCTGTTTCCGGAGATGAAGCAGCGCGGCGCCAAGGAGGGCGATCTCGTGGCGCTGCTCTCCGCCACCGGCGCGCAGACCGAGACCATCCCGCCGAGCCTCGTGCTCATCACCATCGGCTCGGTCACCGGCGTCTCCATTTCCGCCCTGTTCACCGGCGGCATGGTGCCGGGCATCGTGCTGGCCGTGACGCTCTGTGCCGTCGTCTGGTGGCGCTACCGGGGCGAGAAGCTCGACCACGTGAAGCGGGCGACCGGCGGCGAGATCCTCCGCAGCTTCGTGATCGCCTTTCCGGCGATCGCGCTGCCCTTCGTCATCCGCGCGGCGGTGATCGAGGGCGTGGCCACGGCGACCGAGGTGTCCACGCTCGGCATCGTCTATGCCATCGCCGCCGGCATCCTCATCTACCGGCAGTTCGACGTCCGGCGGCTCATGCCGATGCTGGTGGATACGGCGAGCCTCTCCGGCGCCATCCTGCTCATCATCGGCACGGCGACGGGCATGGCCTGGGGCCTCACCCAGTCCGGCTTTTCCCGGGAGCTGGCGGCGGCCATGACGGGGTTGCCGGGCGGCGCCATGACCTTCATGGCGGTGTCCATCGTGGCCTTCATCATCCTCGGCAGCGTGCTGGAGGGCATCCCGGCCATCGTGCTGTTCGGGCCGCTGCTCTTCCCCATCGCCCGCGCGGTGGGCATCCACGAGGTGCACTATGCCATGGTGGTCATCCTCGCCATGGGCATCGGCCTCTTCGCCCCGCCTTTCGGCGTCGGCTATTACGCTGCCTGCGCCATCGGCCGCGTGGACCCGGTGGCGGGCATGAAGCCCATCCTCGGCTATCTGGTGGCGCTCTTCGTCGGCCTCATCGCGGTGGCGCTGGTGCCGTGGTTCTCCATCGGCTTCCTGTGAGGCGCGGAACTCCGGTCCCATAAACGAGACGGCGCCGCCGGCCCAGCCCGCGGCGCCGTTCCTTTTCGGGATCAGAAGAAACGGCCCGCCAGCGCGGCGCCGAGGATGGCGGCGGAGAACAGCGCGCCGTCATGCAGCGCGAGGGCGAGGCGGCCCGGCCGCGCGCTCTGGTGCAGCCAGGCCGTGCAGCCGACCGTCGCCGCCGACCAGCCGGCACCGACGAGAATGAGCGCCGCCGTGACGAGGCCTGTGGCGTCCGTGTGCTGGAGCGGATAGGCGAGGAGCACCAGCAGCGTGCCGCCTGCGGCGACGGCCTGCGGCTTCAGGTAGCGGCCCAGCAGCGCCAGCGGCACGGCGGGGGCATACATGGCCGCCACATGGAGCGCGATGAAGCCGAAGACGGCGCCTTCCGCCACGCCGCAATCCATGAGGGCGAGCGGCGCGCTCGCCATGACAAGGCTCATGCCGAACCACGCCAGCATCCCGAGCAGGGTCGGCGCCACGATGGCCTTCAGCGGGCCGGCCGCGCCGGTGTCGATCCATGGCCGGGCGTCGGGCGCGAGGCGCACGGCTACCCCGAGTGAGGCGGTGTGCGCGAGCGCTGCAAGCACGGCCGAGCCGACCAGCAGGAATGGCGAGAACAGCGCCTCGCTGAAGCTCGCCAGCGTCGGGCCAACGAGCGCCGCGAGCAGTCCGCCCGCCATCACGCCGGCCGTCGCGGCGGCCGGGCGGCCGGCGGAGGCCGCCGCCTCGTGGCGGTAGAAGAAGGAAAAGCCCTGCGCCATGCCCAGCCACAGGGCGCCGAGGCACGCGAAGGCGAACTGTCGCTGAAGGAGCCCGAGGGCAAGCACCGCCCCGCCCGCAATGCCAAGCGACGCTCCGAGGGCGAAGCCGGTGCGTCGCCCGAAGGCGTCGCCCAGGAAGGACGCGGGGAAGGAGGCGAGCGCGGCGCCCAGCATCATCGCCGCGAAGGGGAGAGTGGCGAGTACCGGCCGCGGCGCGAGCATGGCACCGGCGATGGGCAGGATGCCGGACGCGAGCGTCTGGGCGAGGACGGCGAAGGCGAACCCGAGGGCCAGCGGCACGGCGTTGGGGCGCCCGTGGCTGTTGTCATTGGCCGGCAGGTCGAACTGCGGGTCGCAGATGCAGGCCAGCATGCCCGCACGCGGGCTCCCCGCCTGCGCGAGGCGGCTCATCTCTTCACGTCCTCATCGGAAAGGATGCGCACGGCGGCGCCGTCCAGATCGTCATACTGGCCGCTCTTGAGGCTCCACAGGAAGCCGGCAAGGCCGAGGAAGCCGAGGCCGAGGGCGGCGGGAATGAGGTAGAGCAGAACGGTCACGGGCGGGCCTCCGCAGGGATGAGGTGCAGCGCGTTCAGGTCCGTGGCCGCATCATCGCGTCCGGGGCGGGCGGCGCGCAAGGCATTGAGGGTGACGATCAGCGAGGAGCCAGACATGGCCAGCGCCGCCACCAGCGGCGTCACGTGCCCCAGCACCGCCAGCGGCACGGCAATGAGATTGTAGATGACAGCGATGCCGAGGTTCTGCCGCATGAGCCGGGCGGCGGTGCGGGCGCCATCGAGGGCGGCGCGGACGGGAGCCAGGCGCGTGCCGATGAAGACCGCATCCGCCTGCGCCTGCGTCACCGCAACACCGCTCGCAGGTGAGAGCGAGACCGTGGCGGCGGCGAGCGCCGGGGCGTCATTGAGGCCGTCGCCTACCATGAGCACCCGCCGGCCGGCGGCCTGGAGGCGCTCCAGCTCCGCAATCTTGTCGGCGGGCCGCATCTCGGCCCGGAAGTCCGTGACGTGAAGCGCGCCGGCGACCGCTGCGACCGGGCCGAAGCGGTCGCCGGAGAAGATGTGCACCGCCAGCCCGCGCTGCTTCAGATCGGAGACGATCTGCGCCGCGTCGCCGCGCAGCGCCTGATCGATGCCGATCACCAGCGTGCGCGTGCCCGCCCGCAGCGAGATGGGGGTGGCGGTGAGCGGGAAATCCTCGGGCAGATGAGTATCGCAGAAGGCGAGGCTGCCGAGGCGCAGTTCGATCCCGTCCAAGGTCGTCGTCACGCCCATGCCCGCCACCTCGTCCACGGTGGCGAAGGCCGGGCCGTTGGCATAGCGCGACAGGGCGGCGGCGAGCGGATGGTGGCTGGAGAGGGCAAGGCGCGCGGCGAGGGCCACGAGCTCGGGATCGGCATCGGGCGGCAGGCGCAGCGCCGGCTCGGGCAAGGTGAGGGTGCCGGTCTTGTCGAAGACCACCGTATCGACGCTGGCAAGGCGTTCCAGCATGTCGCCGGCATTGATGAGGAGGCCGGCGCGGAACAGGCGGCCGGTCGCCACCACCTGGACGGCCGGCACGGCGAGCGCCAGCGCGCAGGGGCAGGTGATGATGAGCACGGCCACTGCGATCATCACCGCATCATGGGCGCTGGCGCCGAGCACCAGCCAGCCGATGGCGGAGAGAAGCGCGGTGAGATGCACCACCGGCGCATAGAGGCGCGCGACGCGATCGGCGAGGCGCACATAGCCGGTGCGTTGGGAGAGCGCGCCATCGAGGAGGCGCTGCACGTCGTCGATGAGCGTGCCCTCGCCGCCCGCGGTCACGCGCACGGTGAGCGCGCCGGCACCGTTGAGGCTGCCGGCATAGAGGCGGTCCCCGGCGGCGACGGCGCGGGGCAGCGTCTCGCCGGTGATGAGGGCTTCGTCGATGGCCGAGCGGCCGCGTACCACCACGCCGTCCGCGCCCACGCGCTCGCCGGCGGGCACGAGAATGAGGTCGTCCGTCTTCAGCGCCTGCACGGGCACGAGGACCGGCGTGCCCTGCGCATCGAGCCGCTGGGCCATCTCGCCGCGCAGGGCCGCGAGATTGCCGGCGACCGCGCGGGTGCGGCGGCGGGCCTCGTGGTCGAGATAGCGCCCCGCCAGCAGGAAGAAGAGCAGCATGACGGCGCTGTCGAAGAAGGCATGCTCCTGGTGGAGGATGGTCTCCACCACCGACATGCCGAGCGCCAGGATGACGCCCAGCGAGATGGGCACGTCCATGTTGAGCGAGCGTGTGCGCAACGCCCGCCAGGCGCTCTGGAAGAAGGGCTGGCCGGCATAGGCGGCGGCAGGCAGCGCGATGAGGGCGGAGATCCAGTGGAAGAGATCGCGGGTCTCGGGCGTGATGTCCGTGACATTGCCGGCCCAGACCGAGACCGAGAGCAGCATCACGTTCATCATGGCAAAGCCCGCGACGCCGAGGCAGCGCAGCAGCCACTGGGCGCGCTTGGCTTCCGCCTCCTCGGCGCGGCCGAGGAAGGGGTGAGCGCGATAGCCGAGGTTTTCCAGCCGGTGGACCAGCGCGTCCGGCTCGCCCTCGCCCTCCCATTCGACGGTGAGGCGATGGGTGCTGTAATTGAGCCGCGCATGCACCACGCCGGGCAGGGACATGACGCCATTCTCGATGTCCGCGATGCAGGCGGCGCAGTCGATGCCGTCGACGGCGAGGCTCATCTGCGAGCGCCCGTCCGCGTCCTTGGCCATGAAGATGGAATAGTCGACCGCCTGAGACATCCTGAATGCGCCTGTCGTCATCCTGCCGGTGAACCGGCCGGTGGCGGCGCCGTCTCCCAGGAACGGTGGCCCTGGGCGGATGGGCCAGCCCCCAAAAGGGTGCCGGCCGAAGCGGTCCGCCCGACCGCCTCGGCCGGCGCTGCGTTCGCCGTAAGGCCCTGTTCCCCCCAGAGAACGGGTGTGGCTTAGCGCAGCTGCACTCTGTTCTTAGACCGGAACTGGCGCTGCTCTCCTTGCGCCAGATCAACGATCAGTTCCCATTGGCCGGCATGCACATTTGCCGCACCGCGATAGCGGCCGCCGCCGATCTCATGCAGGTCCACGGTGACGTCCTGGCGGGCATCGGCGGGGTGGGCGAAGCGCGCGTCCACGTCATAGCCGACAAGCGGCCGCCCGGCGGCATCCTTCGCCTCGATGGTGACGGTGCGCGCGCCATCCGCGCCGGGATCGACGATGAGGTTCACCGTCCAGCCGCGGGCGTTCTGGTCGGCGGCGGCATTCTCCTCCGATTTGAAGGTGAGGCCGGCCTTGTAGGAGCTTTCGGTCTCAACTCCGCCGAAGGTGGCGATGGCGTAGCGGGCCATCACCACATTGACGGTGATGATGGCCCCGAAGAAGGCGAGGAGGATGGCCAGCACATGCCAGCCGGTGAGCTGTCCTGCCGCGCGCGGCTTTGCCGAAAGGCCGGCCTGGGCCATGGGCGTCTTCCTCTTCAAGCTGTCGGGCTCGGGCACGGTCGAAGGCGCGTTCCATCGCGCCGGCTCCGGCCGCCGTTCAAACGAATGCCGGCCAGACTGAGGGGTCTGGCCGGCCGCTTCCTTGTTTTGGCGCAAAATCTGCGACCCTATGTCCCGGCGGGGGCCGGGAGCGGGCGGACCGCTCAGGGCCCGATGAAGTGGTCCGCGGTGGACGCGGTGGCGCCCGTCACCATGTCGCGGATGCGGAAGGTGACCGGGATGGAGGCGCCGCTGGCGAGCTTGCCCTGGTGGGTCACCAGCACACGCACCTCGCGGGTCTGGTCCGGCCCGATCGAGATGACCTCGCCGTCTGTGCCGCTTTCGACGCCGACCACCGAGAGCTGCGCGCCGGGCAGCCCGTCCACGCTGAGCTGGAAGCGCCGGTCCTCCAGCTTCTTGTTGATGAGGCGGATGGTGTAGGCGTTGCGCAGCGAGCCGTCCGAGAGGCGGACGAACACCGGGTTGCGGTCGTGGATGGCCGCGATGCCTTCGTCGCTGCGCCCCACCAGCGTGTAGAGCATGCCGAGGCCGATGAAGGCGATGAGCGCGGCATAGAGGACAGTGCGGGCGCGCACGATGCGCCGCACCGGCGGCTTGCCGGCGATCCGCGCTTCCAGATTGGCTTCCGATTCATAGGCGATCAGGCCGCGCGGGCGGTTGATCTTGTCCATGATGTTGTTGCAGGCGTCGATGCACAGGCCGCACTGGATGCAGGCGAGCTGCATGCCCTCGCGGATGTCCACGCCCGTGGGGCAGACGTTGACGCACTGGTTGCAGTCCACGCAGTCGCCGGCCTTGCGCCCGGCCTCGCGGGCCAGCGCCGCCTTCTTCACCGAGCCGCGCGGCTCGCCACGGTCGTAGCGATAGGTGACGTTGAGGGCATACTCATCGGTCAGCGCCGCCTGGATGCGCGGCCACGGGCACATGTAGGTGCACACCTGCTCGCGCATGTGGCCGGCCAGCGTGTAGGTGGTGAAGGTCAGCACCGCGATGGAGGCATAGGCGATGGTGGAGCCCTGGAAGGTGACGAGTTCCTTCACCAGCGTCGGGGCATCGGCGAAATAGAGCACCCAGGCGCCGCCGGTCCACCAGGCGATGAGCAGCCACACGCTGTGCTTCAGCACCTTCTTGGTGACCTTTTCCAGCGTCCACGGCCCGGCGTCGGACTTCATGTGCTCGCGCCGGTCGCCTTCGATCCAGCGCTCGACGGTCAGGAACAGGTCGGTCCACACGGTCTGCGGGCAGAGGTAGCCGCACCAGACGCGTCCGGCGACCGCATTCATCAGGAACAGGATGAGCGCGGCGAGGATGAGCAGGCCTGCGACGTAATAGAATTCCTGCGGCCAGATCTCGATGAAGAAGAAATAGAAGCGCCGGGTCGGGAAGTCGATCAGCACGGCCTGGTCGGGCGCATTCGGCCCCCGGTCCCAGCGCACGAAGGGCAGCAGGTAATAGATGCCCAGCGTGAGGATGAGCAGGACCCACTTGGTGGTGCGCAGGCGGCCGTGGACGCTCTGGGGATAGATGGCGCGGCGGGCGGCGTAGAGCGGCTCCTCGTCGGGAACGGCCGGTGCCTTGGGGGACTTTTCGGGCTTCAGGGCGGCGGAGGTCATTGGATGCTCTTTCCGGGCAGGGGCCCGGTGGGTGAAAGGGGGGGCGTGCCTCCCCTGTGCCTTGAGCGGGCGGCGGAGGCCCGAGAGCCGCCGCCGCCTGAGGTCTTACTGGCCGCCACCCAGGGTGTGGACGTAGACGGTCAGTGCCTTGATGGTGGTGGGCGAGAGGCGGGGGCCCCAGGCGGGCATCACGCCGCCGCGCCCGTTGGTGATCGTCTGGACGATGGTGGCCTTGTCGCCGCCGTAGAGCCAGATGCCGTCGGTCAGGTTCTTGGAGCCAAGCTCCTGATTGCCCTTGCCGTTCTCGCCGTGGCAGGTGGCGCAGTTGGCGGCGAAGATCTCCGCCCCCTTCTTGGCCGCCGGCGTGTCGCCGGGGGCGGCGCCGGAGAGCGAGCGGACGTAATCCGCCACGTTCGAGATGTCCGCCTTGGAGAGGATGGAACCGAAGGCCAGCATGTTGCCCTGGTGGCCCTCGTCATCGCCGGAGCGGATGCCGTGGGTGATGGTCTGCTGGATCTGGGCCAGCGTGCCGCCCCACAGCCAGTCGTCATCGTTCAGGTTCGGGAAGCCCTTGGCCCCGCCGCCGCCGGCCCCGTGGCACGGCGCGCAATTGTCGGCGAAGGCCACCTTGCCCTCGGCGCGGGCCAGGGACAGGAGTTCGGGGTTCTTCTCGATGTCTTCCAGCGGCACGTTGGCGAGCTTGGCGGAGGAAGCCGCCCGCAGCTTCTGCAGATCGGAAATCTGCTCCACCACGGCCGAGCGGGAGTTCCAGCCCAGCACGCCGGACGTGTAGTTGGAGACCAGCGGCCAGGCGGGATAGGCCACCCAGTAGCCGAAGGCCCAGATGATGGTGGCGTAGAAGGTCCACAGCCACCAGCGCGGCAGCGGATTGTTGAGTTCCTGAATGCCATCCCATTCATGGCCGGTGGTGGAGGGGCCGCCAGCCCCATCCACGGGCGCGTGATGGCTCTCGTGCGAGGTGCTCACGATCAGTCCTCCTTGAGGGGAATCTGCGCGGCCTCGTTGAAGCTCTTCTTCTTCGAGGGCCAGTAGGCATAGGCGCACACGCAGAGGAAGGCGCCGACGAAATAGACGAGGCCCCAGGTCTGCGCGAAGCCGGCCAGTTGCATGTAGGTCTCACGCATGGCTCACCTCACGTTCGCCTTGTTGTCGTAGAGCTTGAAGTCGACCTGCGTGCCCAGCTGCTGGAGGTAGGCGATGAGCGCATCGGCCTCCGTCAGCTCGCCGGGGTTGCCGTCGAAGTCACGCGCCTGCGCCTTCGGATAGCGCTTCTGGAGCGCATCCGCGTCGGCTTCGGGCGTGGCCTGGAGCTTCAGGTCGTCCTGCGCCGACGCGATCATCTCGTCGGTGTAGGGAACGCCCTCGGCCCGCAGCACCTTCATGTCGTCTGCGATGTGCTTGGCCTGGAGCGGCGTCTTCGCCAGCCAGGGATAGGCGGGCATGATGGACGCCGGGACGACCGCGCGCGGGTTGTTGAGATGTTCAAGCTGCCACAGGTCGGAATACTTGCCGCCGACGCGGGCAAGGTCCGGCCCCGTGCGCTTGGAGCCCCACTGGAAGGGGTGGTCGTACATGCTCTCGGCCGCCAGCGAATAGTGGCCGTAGCGTTCCACCTCGTCGCGCAGGGGGCGGATCATCTGGCTGTGGCAGAGGTAGCAGCCCTCGCGCAGATAGATGTTGCGGCCCGCCAGCTCGAGCGGGGTGTAGGGGCGCACCCCGTCCACCTTCTCGATGGTGCTCTTCAGGTAGAACAGCGGCACGATTTCCACGAGACCGCCGATGGAGATGACGATCAGCACGCCGAGAAGCAGCAGGATGGAGTGCTTCTCGAAGATGGCGTGCTTGGACCAGATGGATGTCGCGGACATTCAGGCCTCCCTCATTCTGCGGGCGCGAGGGCGGCGCCGCTCGGCTGCGACACCGTTTCGGCACGGGTGATGGTCATGAACACGTTCCAGGCCATGATCAGCGAGCCGGCGAGGAACAGGATGCCGCCGATGGCCCGGATGACGTACAGCGGGTGCATCGCTTCCACCGTCTCGATGAACGAGTACTCAAGGAAGCCCAGCGCGGTGTAGGCGCGCCACATCAGGCCCTGCAGGATGCCCGCCACCCACATGGCGCAGATGTAGAGCACGATGCCGAGCGTGGAGACCCAGAAGTGCCATTCGATGGCCTTCATGGAGTACATCTCGCGCTTGTTCCACAGCCAGGGGATCAGGCAGTAGATGGCGCCGAAGGAGATGTAGGCGACCCAGCCGAGCGCGCCGGAATGCACGTGGCCGATGCCCCATTCGGTGTAGTGGCTGAGCGAGTTCACGCTCTTCACCGACATCATCGGACCTTCGAAGGTCGCCATGCCGTAGAAGGCGACGGCCACAACCATCATGCGGATGATCGGGTCGGTGCGCAGCTTGTCCCAGGCCCCGGAGAGGGTCATGAGGCCGTTGATCATGCCGCCCCAGGAGGGCATCCACAGCATGATCGAGAAGGTCATGCCCAGCGTCTGCGCCCAGTCGGGCAGCGCCGTATAGTGGAGGTGGTGCGGGCCGGCCCAGATGTAGAGGAAGATCAGCGCCCAGAAGTGCACGATGGAGAGCCGGTAGGAATAGACTGGCTTATCGGCGCGCTTGGGGATGAAGTAGTACATCAGGGCAAGGAAGCCGGCGGTGAGGAAAAAGCCCACCGCATTGTGGCCGTACCACCACTGCACCATCGCGTCCTGAACGCCGGACCACACGATGTAGGACTTGGGCGAGAAGACCGAGACCGGGATCGCGGCATTGTTGCCGAGATGCAGGACGGCGATGGTCAGGATGAAGGCGAGGTAGAACCAGTTGGCCACATAGATGTGGGGTTCCTTGCGCTTCAGCACGGTGCCGAGGAAGACAAGGAAATAGGTCACCCAGACAATGGTCAGCCACAGGTCCGCGTACCATTCCGGCTCGGCGTATTCCTTGCCCTGCGTGATACCGAGCAGATAGCCCGTGCCGGCGATGACGATGAAGAAGTTGTAGCCGAGGACCACGAACCACGGGGCCAGATAGCCGGCGAGGCGGGCATGGCTGGTGCGCTGGACCACATAGAAGGACGTGGCGATGAGCACGTTGCCACCGAAGGCGAAGATCACCGCCGATGTGTGCAGGGGCCGCAGCCGTCCGAAGGAGATCCAGGGCAGATCGAAATTGAAGAGGGGATAGGCCATCTGCAGCGCGATGATCACGCCGATGAGGAAGCCCGCAATGCCCCAGAAGACCGCCAGCAGCGTGCCGACCTTAACCGGGGCCATATTGTAGTTGGGCTTGCCGTCGATGGTCTGCGGCGGCAGCTCCGCCGGACGGTCCATGTAGCGGTTTCCGATCACGAAAACCGTGGCGATGCTCGCCGCAGCGAACAGATAGGCGTGGAAAGCATATTCGGGCGTGTAGGCCTTGGCGGCCACGACAATCGAAAAGAATCCCAGCGCTGCGAACACCAGGATCAGTCCGAGTTCGCCCCCGGTCATCCGCTTGGCGGGTGTCTGGACAATGGACATGGTCAACCCCTTACGGCGCGGCGGACGCACGCCCGCGAGCCTCGGCCGCACCTTGCGGCAGGGGGGTCGTTTCACCTTGATACAAGTCAAAGGAGAGGGGTCTGGAGCGCGTCTTGGTTGTCGCAGGCCCGCTCCCGCAAGCCTTGCACCAGATTGAGGCTAAGTCTTGGCCGTGAAGGGTTTGCCTTGGGGCACGCGCCGATCAGATGGCATGGCCATCTCGTGGGACCATGCGTTGTCTTGCTTGAGTTTAGAGGGCGTTTCACCGAGCGGATCGATCCAATCCGTTCGGATCGCGCTCCAGGGAACGTCAGTCCAGCGTCTGGCGGAAACGTCGCACCGCGATGGCCATGGCGGCCAGCATGAGCAGGGCCAGCATCCCCATGTCGCTCTGCACGTCCACCAGCGTCGCGCCCTTCAGCAGGATGCCGCGCACCATCCGCAGATAGTGCGTGAGCGGCAGGCATTCGGAGATCCACTGCGCCCACACCGGCATGCCCGCGAAGGGGAACATGAAGCCCGACAGCAGGATGTTGGGCAGGAAGTACATGAAGGTCATCTGCACCGCCTGCAGCTGGTTCTGGGCCAGCGTGGAGAAGGTGTAGCCGGTGGCGAGGTTGGCGGTGATGAAGAGCAGCGTGGCGAGGCTGAGCAGTGCGAGGCTCCCCTCCAGCGGCACGTTGAACAGGATCATGCCCGCGCCGAGGATGAGCACCCCCTGCATGATACCCACCAGCACATAGGGGATGATCTTGCCCAGCATGATCTCCACCGGATGGATGGGCATGGAGAGCAGGCTCTCCATGGTGCCCCGCTCCACCTCGCGCGTGACGGACAGCGCGGTGAAGATGAGCATGGTCATGGTGAGGATGGTGCCGAGCAGGCCGGGCACGATGTTGAGCTGTGAGGTGCCGGCGGGATTGTAGCGCCGGTGCTGCACGATCTCGAACGGCATGGTCCCGGGCGCATCCACGAAGCGGGCGCGGGTGAGGGCGGAGGTGACGACGCCGGACAGCGCGCCGAGCGCATTGCCGGACGCGACGGGATCGGTCGCATCGGCGGCGACGAGCAATTGCGGCGTCTCTCCACGGCGCAGCGCGCGCTCGAAGCCGGCGGGGATTTCCACCATGAACAGCACGTCGCCGCTGCGGATCAGGTGTTCGGCCTCCGCCTCGCTGCGCGGCTCGTGGGTGAGATTGAAGAAGGCGGTGTTCTTCAGCGCCGCGAGGATGGCGCGCGTCGCCTCCGTATTCTCATGCGCGAAGACGGCGGTGGGCAGGTGGCGCGGCGTGGTGTTGATGGCATAGCCGAACAGGATCAGCTGCAGCAGCGGAATCATGATCATGGTGGCGAAGGTCACCCGGTCGCGGCGGAGCTGGATGAACTCCTTGCGCACCATGGCGGCCACCCGGCGCAGGAAGCCGGCGATGTCGGCCCCCGCGCTCATTCCATATTGTCCTTGGAGCGCAGCATCAGGTCGATGAACACGTCCTCCAGCGTCGCCGTCTCCCGCCGCCAGACGATCCCCTCGCGCGCGCGGTGCGGGGTGATGGCGGCTTCCAGCGCGGCGGCGTCATGGCCGGAGACGTGGAGGCTGACGCCGAAGGGCGCCACCATCTCCACCGCCGGATCGGCGGCGAGCGCCTTGCCGATGGCGGCGATGGCGGCCGCAGGGTCGGGCGCCTCGCGGGTCGCCTCTACCACATAGGTCACGAGGCCGGAGCCGGCGATCACCTCGGCGACGGTCCCCTGCGCCAGCAGGTGGCCATAGGCGATATATGCGATCTCGTGGCAGCGCTCGGCCTCGTCCATGTAATGGGTGGAGACGAGCACGGTGAGCCCTTCGGCGGCCAGATCATGGATCTGCGCCCAGAACTCGCGCCGCGCCTGCGGGTCGACGCCGGCGGTCGGCTCGTCCAGCAGGAGCAGTTGCGGCTGGGGCAGGATACAGGCGCCGAGCGCGAGGCGCTGTTTCCATCCACCGGAGAGCTCGCCCGCCAGCTGCTTACCCCGCCCTTCCAGACCGAGGCGCCGGATCGCTTCCTGCGCGGCATCCTCAGGGGCCGGCACGCCATAAAGCCGGGCCACGAACTCCAGATTCTCGCGCACGGAGAGGTCGGTATAGAGCGAGAATTTCTGCGTCATGTAGCCCACGTGCTTGCGGATCTCGCGCGACTGGGTGCGGATGTCGAGGCCGAGGCAGGTGCCCTGCCCAGCGTCCGGGGTGAGCAGGCCGCAGAGCATACGGATGGTGGTGGTCTTGCCCGAGCCGTTGGGGCCGAGGAAGCCGTAGATCTGGCCTCGCCGCACGCTCATGGTGAGATTGTCCACCACGAGGCGCTCGCCGAACCTCTTGCTCAGCCCCTCCACCGAGATGGCCACCTCCGGCGGGCGGAAGGTGTCCGGCGCCGTCATGGCGCGGCGTCCAGCGTTACGGTCACGGGCTGGCCCGGCCGGGCGCGGGCGGGATCGCGCGGGCGCGCCTCGATGAGATAGACGAGCTTGGAGCGCTCCTCGCGGCTGTAGATGACCGGCGGGGTATATTCCGCGCTGTCGGAGATGAAAGAGATGTCGGCCGTGATCGGCTGGCAGCCGTCGCAGGAAACGCTCACCGGCGCGCCGATCCTCACCTTGGGCAGGTCAGCCTCGGGGATGAAGAAGCGCACCTTCACTTGCCCGGGCGGCAGAAGCGAGAGGACGGGGCGCCCTTCCGGGACCAGTTCGCCCACGCGGTAATAGAGCGTCTGCACGGTGCCGTCCTGAGGGGCGTGGAGGGCCCGGCGTTTGAGCCGCACGGCGGCGGCGTCCGACGTCGCCTTGGCATTGCGCACGGCGGCCTCTGCAGCGGCGATGTCCTCGTCGCGGGAGGCAATCCTGGCCACGTCGATCTGGCGGCGGATCTCGTCGAGGCTCGCCTGATTCTGGTCGTAGGTGTGCTGGGCCGTGTCGAGATTGGCCTGCGAGGAGGCGCCCTTCGGCACCAGAGTCTTCTGCCGCTCCAGTTCGATGCGCGCGAGATCGAGCGCCGCCGCTGCCCGCCGCTCGCCGGCGCTGAGGATGGCGATTTCCTCAGGCCGCTGGGTCGCCGCCTTCGCCTTGGCGAGCCGGGCCTCGGCCTGCGCAAGGGCGGCCTCGGCAGCGGCGAGGTCCGCCTTCTGGATGTCGTCCTCGACGCTCGCGAGCGCCATGCCCGCCGATACCTTGCTGCCCTCTGCCACCTTGATCGTGGCAAGGCGCCCGGCTTCCTCCGGCCCGATATAGAGAAGGTCGCCCTCCACATAGCCGGAATAGCCGCGCGGACCGGAGCCGTCGCAGCCCGCGAGCGCGAGGAGGAGCAGCGGGAGGGCGAGGCGAAGGCGGCGCATCAGGCGCTCTCCCCCTTCAGGCCGCCCAGCAGCAGCGCGATATAATCGTCCGCGAACCGGCGTTCATCCAGCGGTGCCACCTTGTCGAAGGTCATGTTCCACACCACGAGGGTGATGACCGGCGCGAACAGCACCTGCGGATGGCGCAGCAGGCCGTCGCCCTCAATCTCGCCGCGCGTCTGGCCGCGCCTGACGATGGCCCGGACCACCTCGAGCCCCTGGGTGACCACCTCGCGATAATGGAAGGCGGCGAGTTCCGGAAAGCGGTGCCCCTCGCTGATCATGAGCTGCATCACCTGCCGCACCGGCGGCGTCTGGATGCGGGCGAGCAGTACGCCGGAGAGGGCGCGTATGAGGTCCTCTGTCGGCCCATCGAAGGCGTTCAGCATCCCGAGCGCAAGGTCGGGAATGGGCGCGAGGTTCTCCTTGATGAGCCCTTCGAACAGCGCCTGCTTGTCGGCGAAATAGAGATAGAGCGTACCCTTTGCCACACCCGCTGCCCGCGCCACGTCGTCGAGTCGGGCGCTGGCGTAGCCATTGGCAGCAAACACCTCCAGCGCGGCCTTGAGAATGTCGGCGCGGCGGGCGGCCTTGTCGGGGGAACGGCGGACGGAGGAGGGCTCAGTCATGCCCTTTACGTTATGACTGACTCGTCAGTCAGTCAACCGCAGGTGGTAATGCGGCTCAAAATCGCCACCTCAGACCTCGCCGTGACGCTGGCCAGATACCGCTCAGGAGCGGTGGGCTCGGATGAGCGCCCGCGTCGCCAGCAGAATGGCAGTCGCGACGACGCCCGCCGCGACGATGCCGGCGGGCGTGCAGCGGGCGCTGGCCGCCATATGGAGCTTGCCGAGGTTCAACTCCCACGTGGCCTTCAGCTCCTCCGGATGGACGGGCACCGGGGGCTGGGCGTCGTTCGATGTCTCGGTCATGGCCGTCTCTCCTTTGGGAAGACCAGCCTACAGCACCCGCCCCGGATGCACGGCTCATTCCGGTAGGGGGATGAACTCGCTCTCGTCCGGCACCTTGGCGAAGCGGCCCTGTTTCCAGTCCTCCTTGGCCTGCTCGATGCGCTCCTTGCGGGAGGAGACGAAGTTCCACCAGATGTAGCGCGGCCCCTCCAGCGCCGTGCCGCCGAGCAGCATCAGGCGGGAATTGCGGGTGGCGCGGATGGTGATGCGGTCGCCGGGGCGGAAGATGAGGAGGCGCGGCCCCTCGAACACGTCGCCCGCCACTTCCACCTCGCCCTCCGCCACATAGACCGCCCGCTCCTCCGTATCGGGATCAAGCGGGATCTGCGCGGCGGCATCGAGGCAGACTTCGGCATAGAGCCATTCGGAGGCGGTGCGCACCGGCGAGCGCACGCCGAAGGCGGAGCCGGCGATGATGCGGGCGCTGATGCCGCAATCTTCCACCGTGGGCAGGGTCGTGGCGGAAAAATGCTGGAAGGAGGGATCGGTCTCCTCCTGCGCGGCCGGCAAGGCGATCCAGCTCTGGATGCCGGCCATGGTCTGCGTGCCCGTGCGCGCCTCCAGCGGCGAGCGCTCGGAATGGGCGATGCCGCGTCCGGCGGTCATGAGGTTCATCGCACCGGGCGTGATCTCAAGCGCGTTGCCCTCGCTGTCCTTGTGCAGGATACGGCCGTCGAACAGATAGGTGACGGTGGCAAGGCCGATATGCGGGTGCGGCCGCACGTCGAGCCCATGGCCGGGCAGGAACTGCACCGGGCCCATCTGGTCGAAGAAGATGAAGGGGCCGACCATCTGCCGCTTGCCGTGCGGCAGGGCCCGTCGGACCGCGAAACCGTCGCCGAGGTCGCGCACGCGGGGCACGATCACGAGGTCGAGCTTGTCGCAGGAATGGGGATCGCCCAGCACGGGGTCCGATGACGGCATCCAGCTCATGGCGTTCTCCTTCATTTCCAAGGCGTTGTACCGCTACGGCAGCCGCTGCGGAAGCCCCAAGGCCGCCACATTACGATGGCCTGTCCGGTACATGGCGTGCAAATCCGAAAGGACGGTCCGCGCGCCGCGCAAGGGGGCTGGCAAGGGAGACGCCGAGGCATGCCGCGATCCATCCAGCGTCTGAGGCGGCGCATGCTGCGCCCTGCCGGCCTGGACCATCGCCGGCCGGTGCCAGGAGCCGTGCCCGCGTGAGAGCCGCCGTCTTCCTGAAAGCCGACCTCTCCTATGAGGCGCCGCCCCTCGGCCTCGATGGCGCGGAGCATGGCGAGGCCGGCTCGCGTCCCGCGCGGGCGCGCTTCAACCGGCGCTGGCTCTCCGCCACCGGCCTCATGGGCGGGGTGGCGCTGGCGCTCATGTGCGGGGCCCTCTTCGCCTCCATCACCCGCGACAGCCGGCATGTGGTGCGGCCGGTGCTGGCGGGCCGGCGCTCCGGCGTCGAGAAGCCGCGCGGCGACCGCCTGCACACCCAGCAAGCCCGGGCCGACGCCTCGGCGCTGAAGCGCGAAGTGAAAGTGGAGCAGCTCACCGCCTCGGGCATGCACGCCTTCGTCCATGTGGCGACCAAGCTTGCCACGGTGGTGGCTGCCGCCGCCGACCAGCCGCCAGCGCCCCGTCCCCGCCCGCCCCTGCCGGCGGAAGACGGCGAGATGCCCGATGCGGGCGCCGATGTGCCGCCGCCCATGGCGGCCAACATGTCCGCCCATGCGGTGGCCAGCGCGCGGCGCGCGGGGCTGAAGGCTGCCCATTCGCGGGTGGCGGAAGCCCAGGCTGCCGCCGCGGCGGCGCTGGAGGCCATGGCCCGCCATCCGAATGCCGCGCCTCCGCCACCGCCGACCGCTCTCGGCTTCGCGCCGCCTCCGCCTCCGCCGAGTCATCTGCCGCCCGAAATCCTCACTGGCGCCTCGGTGCCTCCGCCTCCGACGCCTGCTCCGCCGCCCCAGGAAGGACCTCCGGCCCCCAGCCTTGCCATGTTCGAAGACGATCTCACCGCCATCGGCGAGCCGGTGAACGTGTCGGTCCTCGCCAAGCATCCGCATGAGCCGGCGACGGTGGACCGGGTCCTCGTCGCCAAGCCCGGCGATGCGCCCGAGGACATGCTGCGCGCCGCGGGCCTCGACAGCGAGGATGCGCAGGTGCTGGCGACCGCCCTGCGCAAGGCGGCCATGGCCGGCAAGCCGGCCTTTGCGGGCGGCGAGGAACTGGTGCTCTCCGAGCCGAAGGGGGAGGAAAGCGCCCGTCCGCCGCGCCCGATCAAGGCGAGCCTCGCCCGCGCCGGCAAGCCGGTGGCCCGGCTGATCGCCACCGATGCGGGCGCCTATGTGCCGATGCCGGATGCGCCTCCGGTCGCCGCTTCCGCACTGGCCGATGGCGAGGTGGACCCGTCCCTCATCGATGGCCTCTCCATCCGCGACGGGCTCTACAAGCTGGCCGACGCCCATGTGGTGGACGAGGGCATGGTGGAGGCCATCCTGCGCCTCGCGGAGCACGACGTGGATCTCGACGCGCCGCTCGGGGCGGAGGACAGCATCGATCTCGTCTATGGTCCGCCGGACCGCAACGACAACCGGCCGGAGGCCTTCCAGCAGGACATCGCCTTCGTGCGCCTGAAGGCCGACGGCAAGGAGCGCCGCTACTACCGCTTCCGCACGGCGGACGACGGGGCGACGGACTATTATGATTCCGACGGCCACTCGGTGACGAAGATGCTGCTGCGCAAGCCCTTCGCGGCCGGCCGGCTCAATGACGGCTTCGGCTGGCGCATCCACCCCATCCTGCACGACCGCCGCTTCCACAATGGCGTGGACTATACCGGTCCCGCCGGCTCACCCATCGTGGCGGCGGGGGCGGGCGTGGTCGAGAAGATCGATTACGAGTGGGGCTACGGCAAATATGTGCGCGTGCGGCACGATGGCGGCTACGAGACCACCTATGCCCATGTGGAGGGCTTTCCCTCAGGCCTGAAGGTGGGCCAGCGGGTGCGGCAGGGGCAGGTGATCGCCTATGTGGGCTCCACCGGCCTGTCCACCGGCCCGCATCTTTATTACGAACTGCGGATCAATGGCCATTATGCGGACCCCACCCGCGTGAAGCTCGCGGGCGGGCGAATTCTCCAGGGCGATCTTGCGGATGCCTTCCGCAAGGAGCGGGCGCGCATGGACGCGCTGGCCGCGGCCGTACCGACGCCCGCACCGTGACCGGTGCGGCGGGCGCTCAGTGCCCGCCACCTCCGGCGGCCGGCTTCTGGCGGTTGACCAGCGCCAGAAGCTCGCCCACGAGGCCGCGCCGGAACACCGAGACCACCAGCACGAAGATCAGGCCCTGGATGACCAGCACCCATTCGCCGAAGCCGGCGAGATAGTTCTGCATCGTCACGATGATGCCGGCGCCGACCACCGGGCCGAGCACGGTGCCCATGCCGCCCACCAGCGTCATCAGCACCACCTCGCCGGACATCTGCCAGGCGACGTCGGTGAGGGACGCGAGCTGGAAGACGATGGCCTTGGTGGCCCCCGCAAGGCCGGCGAGCGCGGCCGAGAGCACGAAGGCGAGCAGCTTGTACTGGCTCACCCGGTAGCCCAGCGAGATGGCGCGGGGCTCGTTCTCGCGGATGGCCTTCAGCACCTGCCCGAAGGGCGAGTGGATGGTGCGGTAGATGATGCCGAAGCCGATCAGGAAGACGGCCAGAACCACATAATAGAGGTTGATGTCCTTGGTGATGTCGATGAGCCCGAACACCGCCCGGCGCGGCACGCCCTGAAGGCCGTCCTCGCCGCCGGTGAACTTGGCCTGGAGACAGAAGAAGAAGAACATCTGCGCCAGCGCCAGCGTCACCATGGCGAAGTAGATGCCGAGGCGGCGGATGGCGAGCGCGCCGGTGATCAGCCCCAGCAGCGCGGCGAACAGCACGCCGCAAAGGATGCCGAGTTCCGTCGAGAGACCCCACACCTTCACCGCATGGGCGCAGATGTAGCCGGCTCCGCCGAAGAACATGGCATGGCCGAAGGACAGGAGGCCCACATAGCCGAGCAGCAGGTTGAAGGCGCAGGCGAAGAGCGCGAAGCAGAGCACCTTCATGAGGAAGACGGGATAGACCACCAGCGGGGCCACCAGCAGCACGGCGATGGCCACGAGCGCGAAGACCACGCGGCCGGCCCCGCCGCGCGCTGCGGTGCCGGGGAGGGCGGCGGGTGCGGAAGAAGTGCTCATGACGCCCTCACTTGACCGTGCCGAACAGGCCGGCCGGCTTCACGAGAAGCACGATGGCCATGATGACGAAGATGACGGTGGACGAGGCCTCCGGATAGAAGACCTTGGTGAGGCCCTCCACGAGGCCGAGGCCGAAGCCGGTGACGATGGCGCCCATGATCGAGCCCATGCCGCCGATCACCACCACCGCGAACACCACAATGATGAGATTGGAGCCCATGGTGGGGCTCACCTGATAGGCGGGGGCGGCCAGCACGCCGGCGAGCGCGGCAAGACCGACGCCGAAGCCGTAGGTGAGCGTGATCATGCGCGGCACGTCGATGCCGAAGGCCTGCACCAGATCCGGCCGCTCGGTGGCGGCGCGCAGGTAGGAGCCGAGCTTGGTGCGCTCGATGACGAACCAGGTCACGAGGCAGATCACCAGCGAGAACACCACCACGAAGGCACGGTAGTTCGGCAGGAACATGAAGCCCAGATTGGTGCCGCCGGGCAGGGGATTGTTGTAGGGCAGGCCCGAGGAGCCGTACTGCCGGCGGAACAGCCCCTCGATGATGAGGGCGAGGCCGAAGGTGAGCAGCAGGCCGTAGAGGTGATCGAGATGGTAGAGTCGCCGCAGCAGCGTGCGCTCAATGACCATGCCGATCGCCGCCACCGCGATGGGGGCGAGGACCAGCGCCCCCCAGAAGGGTATGCCGACATAGTTCAGCAGCATCCAGGCGCCGAAGGCGCCCATCATGTACTGCGCGCCGTGGGTGAAATTGATGACGTTCAGCAAGCCGAAGATGACCGCGAGGCCGAGGCTCAGAATGGCATAGAAGGCGCCATTGATGAGGCCCAGCAGCAGCTGGCCGAACAAAGCTTGCGGCGCGATGCCGAGGAGCTCGAACATGGGGTCGGTCTCAGATCCGGACACGGAGTGCGGTCGGATGGGGCCGCATGCATGCGGCCCCGCGAAAAAGTGCCGGAGGGGTGGAATGAGCGGTGCGTGACGCGACCGCTGATCCCGTGATTACCCTTCCGGGCGGTGCCGGCGCGCGGCCGGCACCTTCAGGGCGTCAGCTCTTCTTGACCAGCGGGCACTCGCTCTCGCTGAGCGGGCGGAAGGCCTCGTTGGCCGGGATGGTCGCCTTCAGGGTGTAGTAGTCGTAGGGGTACTTGGACTCCGACGGCTTCTTCACCTCGAACAGATACATGGGGTGGATCTGGCGGCCGTCGGCGCGGATCTCGCCCTTGCCGAACAGTTTGTCGTCGGTGGGGATTTCCTTCATCTTCGCCACCACGGCGGCGCCGTCCTTGTCCGCGCCGAGCGCGGCCACGGCCTTCAGATAGTGCAGCGTGCCGGAATAGACGCCCGCATGCACCATGGTGGGATGCACGCCGCGGTTCGCCGCAGCGAACTCCTTCGCGAAGGCGCGGTTGTCGTCATTCATGTCCCAGTACCAGGCTTCCGTCAGGGTCAGGCCCTGCGCGGTCTTGAGGCCCAGGGAATTGACGTCGGAGAGGAAGATCAGCAGGCCGGCGAGCTTCTGCCCGCCTTCGACGATGCCGTATTCCGCCGCCTGCTTGATGGAGTTGATGGTGTCGCCGCCGGCATTGGCGAGACCGATCACCTTGGCCTTGGAGGACTGGGCCTGCAGCAGGAAGGACGAGAAGTCCGCATTGTTGAGCGGCACGCGCACCTGCCCCAGCACCTTGCCGCCATTGGCGTTCACCACCGCGGCGGTGTCGCGCTCCAGCGCATGGCCGAAGGCATAATCGGCGGTGATGAAGAACCAGGTGTCGCCGCCGTTCTTGGTGATGGCCTTGCCGGTGCCGTTGGCCAGCGCCCAGGTGTCATAGGTCCAGTGCACGGTGTTGGGCGTGCAGGCCTTGCCGGTGAGGTCGGACGCCGCCGCGCCGGAATTGATGAAGACCTTGTTCTTTTCCTTGGCCACCTGATTGACGGCCAGCGCCACGCCGGAGTTCGGCACGTCGAGGATCACGTCCACGCCGTCCACGTCGAACCACTGGCGGGCGATGGCGGTGCCGACGTCCGCCTTGTTCTGGTGATCGGCGAACACGACCTCCACCTTCAGGTTCTTGCCGGCGGGCGTCGCCATGAAGTCGGACACCGCCTTCTTGGCGGCCCAGACCGAGCCGGGGCCGCCGAGGTCGGCATAGAGGCCCGACTGGTCGTTGAGCACGCCGATCTTGACGGCGAGGGGAGCAGAGGGGCTCTGGGCCTGAGCCGCACCGGCGGCCAAGAGGCTGCCGGCGGCCAGGAGCGTGGCTGCAAGACGCATTGTGTTTCCTCCTGCCGGAATTTCCCGGCTTGTCGCTGTACGAAATCCCCGGCTTCAGACGCCGAGGAAGGCTTCCAGACGTGCCGCGTTCTCTGCGATCTTGTCGTTGGGCACCATGTCCACCACGCGCCCGTGCTCGACCACATAGTGGCGGTCGGCGACAGTGGAGGCGAAGTGGAAGTTCTGTTCCACCAGAAGCACGGTGAAGCCGCGTGTCTTCAGCGTACGGATGATCTCACCGATGTGCTGCACGATCACCGGGGCGAGCCCTTCCGTGGGCTCGTCCAGCAGCAGGAATTTCGCCCCCGTGCGCAGGATGCGGGCGATGGCCAGCATCTGCTGCTCGCCGCCGGAAAGCTTGGTGCCCTGGCTGTTGCGCCGCTCGTGCAGGCGGGGGAAGAGTTCGTGGATCTCGTCCACGGAGAGGCCGCCGGGCTTCACCACCGGTGGCAGCAGCAGGTTTTCCCGCACGTTGAGGCTGGCGAAGATGCCGCGCTCCTCGGGGCAGAGCGCGATGCCGAGGCGGGCGATCTTGTTGGGCTGGAGGCCCACCGTCTCGGTGCCTTCATAGACGATCGAGCCGGCGCGCTTGCGCAGGAGGCCCATGATGGCGCGCATGGTGGTGGTCTTGCCGGCACCGTTGCGGCCAAGCAGCGTCACCACTTCGCCCGGATGCACCTCGAAGCTCATGCCGTGCAGCACATGGCTCTCGCCATAGTGGCCGTGCAGTTCGTCGACCTTGAGCAGCGCCTCAGCCATGTCCGTGTCCCGTGCCCATGTAGGCTTCCACCACCTGCGGATTCTTGGAGACCTCCGAATAGGGCCCCTCGGTCAGGATCTCGCCGCGGGCGAGCACGGTGATGGTGTCGGAGAGGTCCGCGACCACGGAGAGATTGTGCTCCACCATCAGCACCGTGCGCTGGGCGGACACGCGCTTGATGAGGTCGGCGGTGCGGGCGATGTCCTCGCGGCCCATGCCGGAGGTGGGCTCGTCCAGCAGCAGCATTTCCGGATCGAGCGCCAGCGTGGTGGCGATCTCCAGCGCACGCTTGCGGCCATAGGGCAATTCCACGGCCAGATGCCGGGCATAGGAGGAGAGGCCCACCTCCTCCAGCAGTTCCATGGCGCGGTCGTTCAGCGCGTCGAGCGAGGTCTCGGACGCCCAGAAATGGAAGGAGGTGCCGAGCTTGCGCTGCAGCGCCACGCGCACGTTCTCCAGCACCGTGAGATGGCCGAAGGTGGCGGAGATCTGGAACGAGCGCACCATGCCGAGCCGCGCCACGTCCGCGGGCTTGGTGCGGGTGATGTCGCGGCCGTTCAGCCGGATGGTCCCGCGCGTCGGCTCAAGGAATTTGGTGATCAGGTTGAAGCAGGTGGTCTTGCCGGCGCCATTCGGCCCGATGAGGGCGTGAATGGTGTTGCGACGGATCCTGAGGTTCACGTTCTTGACGGCCGTGAACCCCTTGAATTCTTTCGTGAGACCAGATGCTTCAACGATATAGGGCACGTCTGAGACAGTGTCCGCAATCGCCACGGGCGCCTCTCTTGCGTTCGGCCAGCCGTCCACGTTGCACTGCCGTGAGCGGGGTCTGGCGTTTTCCTCCGGTGCGCCTTTTGCGGCGCTTATAGGGGCCGACCGTAGCACGGTAAGAACGGCCTTCGTCAATAGACCAAAGGCAGAAATAAGAACGTTTGATAGATTCCGGAGCGCCGCACACGTCGTGTGGATGCCGCAGTGCGTTACGGGGCCTCGCTTCTCATTTGATCGCAGGCAGCAGAGAAATGGAGAGCTTCACACTGGCGGCCTGTGTACCGCTGATCTGGAGCACCAGTGGCGCACCGGTGGCGACGGCAAAGCGCACGCTCTTGCGCGCCAGCGGGCAGTCGCGGACGCCGGTGAAAGCGGCCGCCTTGAGCGGCATGCCACTGGCGATCAGGTCGATCCAGGCCGGCTGGTCGAGGGTCACCTGAAGCAGCCCGTCAGCGGTCGGTGCCGGCAGGCGGACATAGCCGGCCGCGCCGCCTTCGCCCGTCCGCTCCGGGGCGACGGGGAGCCCGGCGCGTTCGGACGGGGCGAGGTCGAGCGCGAAGGCGAGCGGCAGGGGCTGCTCCAGCAGGCGGCCCGAGGGCATGTGCGCAAGATCGGCGGCGCCGAGTTGCGCGCCGTCCGCCTCCAGCGACCAGGCGGCTGCGGCGCAGCCTTCGCCTGCGGCGTGGGCGGGGACACGGAATGGTGAAGCCAGAAACAGGGCGAAGATCGCGACGGCGGAGAAGGCGCGCATGGCGGAAGGTCCATAGCTATATTCAAAGCGATATAGCATGACGCGCACCCCCGCGTCCTGCGGCGCGCCCTCCCTGAGAGGGAACTCAGCAGGGCGCGCGGTCGCACTCAACGGGCCTGCGCGTGATATTCCGGGTTCGGCCGCATGTCGGTGGCGCTGGCCACCCGGTTCGACATGTTGAAGAAGGCCGCCACCGCCGCGACGTCCCAGATGTCGCGCTCGGACAGACCGGCGTCACGCAGAGCGGTGCGGTCGGGCTCCTCCACGAGATGCGGGGTCTCGGTGAGCTTCACCGCGAAATCGAGGATCGCCCTCTGGCGGGCATCGAGACGGGCGGCGCGGTAGTTCATGAGGATCTGCTCGCCCAGCTCCGGTGTTCCGGAGAGCACACGCACTGCCGCGCCGTGGGCGGTGAGGCAGTAATAGCAGCGGTTCACCGCCGAGACCGCCACCGCGATCATCTCCCGCTCCAGTTTGGAGAGGCCGGAGGGCGCCAGCATGAGGTCGTTGTACATCGCCGAAAAGGCGCCGAGCTTGGCCAGATCGAAGGCATAGGCCTTCAGCACGTTCGGCACGAAACCGATCTTCTCCACGCACTTGTCGAAATAGGCCTGGGTCGGCGCGTCGAGCGGCGCCAGGGGCAGGTCGAGGGCGATCACGGGCTCAGCGGCGGGGGCACTGGCGGCCTTGGATGCGGTGCCGCGCAAGGCGGCTTGCTTCCGTTCCGGATGCTGCGTTGCGGTATTTTGGAACCGTTTCCCGCTTGACGCTTTTTTGGGCGTGGCGCTTAAGTTGTTTGGCTTTTCAACGCCTTTGTCAGGCGTGCTTAGTTTTGCGGCGGTCGTGGTCTTTTTTGCCATGAGGGGCCACCTCGTCATGATTTCGTCGTTCCCCGGCGTCACACCCGGAGCCTCCCGGTGGGGACGAGGATCGCGCAGAGAGGGGGCCGGCGAAAGCCCCCGGGGAGTGTCGTGATGAATATCCAGGGAAGCCAGGGCTCGGATGCGTCGTTCGGGTCCAAGGCGCGTCTGTCGCTCGCTGTCAGTCTGCTCAAGACCGAGGGCGCGGGCATTCCGGAAGCCTTCACCCGCCAGCTGTTCGGCGCCGCCGCCCCGGAGGATGTGGAAGCCCTGCTGCCCGAGGCGCTTGCGGCCCTCGCCCGCACGTCCTGGGCGCATCTCGTCGCCCACAAGCCCGGCACCAGCGACGTCCACGTCTTCACGCCGAGCCTGCCCGGCCATCCGCCGGTCACCGTCATCGAGGCGGTGAATGACGACATGACCTTCCTGTTCGATTCTCTGGCCTGCGAACTGGCGGATCGTGGTCTGGAACTGCGCCTCGCGGTCCATCCCATCTTCGCGCTGGAGCGCGGCGTCGGCGATGCCGTCACGGGGATCGAGACCGATCTCGTGGCGGCGGGCACCCGGGGCCTGGCCCGCGAGAGCCTGATTCATCTGCATATTCCCGCCCTCGGCAGTCCGGCGGCGGAGGCCGATCTGAAGGAGGCCCTGCTCGGCGTCCTCAGCGACGTGCGCGCCGCCAATCGCGATTTCCTCGCCATGCGGGCGCGGGTCCACGATGTCTCCAAGACCTACCGGCGGGAGAAGTGGCCCTATTCGGAGATCGACCGCGAGGAGGCGGCGGATCTCATCGAATGGCTGGTGGCCGACAATTTCATCTTCCTCGGCGTGCGCGGCTATGCGCTCACTGCCGAGGGCGGGCTTGAGGCCATTCCCGACAGCGGCCTCGGCGTGCTGCGCGATCCGCAGGTGCATGAGCTGCGCCTCGGCGCCGATCCGGTGGTGACGACGCCGGACATGCGGCAGTTCCAGCCCGGCGGCCAGCCCCTCATCATCACCAAGTCCAGCATCCGCTCGCGCGTCCATCGCCGGGCGCCGCTCGATTATATCGGCGTGAAGATCCACGACGCCGAAGGCAAGCTCACGGGCGAGCTGCGCATCATCGGCCTCTTCACCGCCACCGCCTACACCCATTCGGTGATGCAGATCCCCTATCTGCGTAACAAGGCGGAGGCGGTGCTGGTCTGGGCTGGGTTCGATCTCGACACCCATTCCGGCAAGGCGCTGGCGACGGTCCTGGAGACCTATCCCCGCGACGAACTGTTCCAGATCGACGCCGATACGCTTCAGGCCTATGCGGTCGTCATCCTCTCGCTCTATGACCGTCCGCGCGTGCGGGTGCTGCCGCGCTCCGATCCGTTCGACCGCTTCGTTTCGGTGCTGGTCTATGTGCCGCGCGAGCGCTTCGACGCGGCGCTGCGCCAGAGCGTGGGGGCCTATCTCAGCCAGGTGTTCGGTGGCGCCGTGGAGGAGGTGGAGCCTACCTTCCTCGCCGACCTGCCGCTGACCCGCGTGCGCTACATCATCGGCCGTCAGGAAGGCCGCACGCCAGAAATCAACCGCGTCGACCTCGAGCGCGAGATCGCACGTCTTGCCCTTTCCTGGTCCGACCGTCTCGGCGAGGCGCTGCGCGCCACCCATGGCAGCGCCGAGGCGCAGGCCCTGGCCGAGCGTTACGGCTCGGCCTTCGATGCCGGCTATGTGGCCGCCTATCCGGTGCAGACGGCGGTGGAGGACATCGCCCGACTGGAGCGCCTCTCCGCCGAGCGGCCCATCGCCCTCGATTTCTTCCGTCGCCCCGGCGACCTCCAAACGCGTATCTCCCTGCGCCTCATCTCCTTCGGCCGGCCGCTGCCGCTCTCCCAGCGGGTGCCGACGCTGGAGAACATGGGCCTCAAGGCGATCGACGAGCGCACCTATCGCATCGAGACCACCGCCCGCATCGGTTCAGGCGCCTCCGCCGCCACCCGCAGCTGGGTCCATGAGATGAGCCTTGAGCGCTCGGACGGCCGGGCCATCGAGATGGGCGGCTCCGGCGAGCGGCTGGAAGACCTGCTCACCGCCGTGCTGCGCGGCACGGCGGAGAATGACGGCTTCAACGCTCTCGTGCTGGATACCGCGCTCAACTGGCGCGACGTGGCGCTGGTGCGGGCGCTGGCGCGCTATCTGCGGCAGGCGGGCATCGCTTTCTCGCAGGACTATCTCTGGACCACGCTGAACCGCCACGCGGCGCTCGCGGAAAAGATCGTCCGCCTGTTCCACGTGCGTTTCGATCCCGCCCGTGACGCCTCCCCCGAGGCGCGGCAGGCCCGCGAGGCGCCCTTGCGCGAGGCCATCGAGGTGGCGCTGGCTGACGTCTCCAGTCTGGACGAGGATCGCATCCTGCGCCGCTTCGTCAATCTGGTGGACGCGGCGCTGCGCACCACCTTCTACCAGCGCGATGCCGAGGGGCGGGCCAAGACCGCCATCGCCATCAAATATGAGAGCGCGAAGGTGGAGGGCCTGCCCCTGCCGCGTCCGCTCTATGAGGTGTTCGTCTATTCGCCCCGCGTCGAAGGCGTGCATCTGCGCTTCGGCCAGGTGGCGCGCGGCGGCCTGCGCTGGTCGGACCGGCCGCAGGATTTCCGCACCGAGGTGCTCGGCCTTGTGAAGGCGCAGCAGGTGAAGAACGCCGTCATCGTGCCGGTAGGCGCCAAGGGCGGCTTCGTGCCCAAGCTCCTGCCGCAGGGCGGCTCGCGCGATGCCATCCAGGCGGAGGGCGTCGCGGCCTATGAGATCTTCGTCTCCAGCCTGCTCGACCTCACCGACAACCTGAAGGGTGGCGCGGTCGTCCACCCGCCGCAGGTGGTGCGGCTTGATGGCGATGACCCCTATCTCGTGGTCGCCGCCGACAAGGGCACGGCCACCTTCTCCGATACGGCCAACGGCATCTCCCAGCGCCACGGCTTCTGGCTGGACGATGCCTTCGCCTCCGGCGGGTCCGTCGGCTACGACCACAAGGCCATGGGCATTACCGCACGCGGCGCCTGGGAGGCGGTGAAGCGCCACTTCCGCGAGCGCAACGTGGACATCCAGACGACGCCGGTGACGGTGGCCGGCGTCGGCGACATGTCCGGCGACGTGTTCGGCAATGGCATGCTGCTGTCGAAGGCCATCAAGCTGGTGGCCGCCTTCGACCACCGCCACATCTTCCTCGATCCCAATTCCGATCCGGCGGTCGCCCATGCGGAGCGCCAGCGGCTGTTCAACCTGCCGCGCTCCTCCTGGGAGGATTATGACGCCAAGCTGATCTCTGCCGGCGGCGGCGTTTTCCCCCGCAGCGCCAAGCGCATTCCGCTCTCGCCCGAGGTGCGGGCGGTGCTCGGCCTCGACAAGGCGGAAGCGGCCCCCAACGAGGTGATGACCGCCATCCTGAAGGCGGAGGTCGACCTGCTCTGGTTCGGCGGCATCGGCACCTATGTGCGCGCCAGCGTCGAGACGGACGCGCAGGTGGGCGACCGTGCCAACGACGCCATCCGCATCTGCGCCGCCGACCTGCGGGCAAAGGTGGTGGGCGAGGGCGCCAACCTCGGCATGACCCAGCGCGGGCGCATCGAGGCGGCGCGGCGGGGCGTGAAGCTCAATACCGACGCCATCGACAATTCGGCGGGCGTGAACACTTCGGACGTCGAGGTGAACATCAAGATCGCCCTCTCGACCCCGGTGGCCGAGGGCGTGCTGAGCGCCCCCGACCGCGCCCAGCTTCTCGCCGACATGACGGACGACGTTTCGCACCTCGTGCTGCGCAACAACTATCTGCAACCGCTCGCGATTTCTCTCGCCGAGCGGCGCGGCACGGAGGACATGGCCTTCCAGCAGCGCATGATGCAGACGCTGGAAATGCGCGGCGAACTCGACCGCACCGTGGAGTATCTGCCCTCCGACGCCGACCTGCGCGAGCGGCGCAACCGCAACGAGGGCCTGACGCGGCCGGAACTCGCCGTGCTCCTCGCCTATGGCAAGCTCTCGCTCTACAGCGACCTGCTCGCCTCCGAGGTGCCGGACGATCCGTATCTCGCCGACGAACTGATGACCTATTTCCCGCCGGCCCTGCGGGCGCGTTTCCCGCAGGCCATCGCCACCCATCGCCTGCGGCGGGAGATCATCGCCACCGGCCTTGCCAACGCGCTGATCAATCAGGGCGGCCCGACGTGCCTTGCCCGCATCTCCGACCAGACGGGCGCGGATGTCGCCGCCATCGCCCGCGCCTTCGTGGCGGTGCGCGACATCTACGGCCTGCCGCGCATCAATGCCGCCATCGATGCGCTCGACAACAACGTGGATGGCGAGGTGCAGCTCGGCCTCTACCGCGCCATCCAGGATCTCATGATCGGTCGGACCATCTGGTTCCTGCGCTATGCCAACCTTTCCGTGGGCATCGCCAGCGTGGTGGAGCGCTACGGCAAGGCGGTCGCCTCCGTCGTCGGCGCGCTCGATACCAGCCTGCCGGAGATCTGGCGGGCGGGCCGCGACCGCCACATTGCGGAACTGGTGCAGCAGGGCGTGCCCGAGGCGCTGGCCGCCGAGATCGCCGTGCTGCCCGCGCTGGCGGCGGCCTCCGACATCGCGCTGCTGGCGGAGCGCACCGGCCGGGCGCTGGATGAGGCCGCACCCACATTCTTCGCGGTGGGCCGCTATTTCGCCATCGACGACATCGTCACCGCCGCCAAGGCCATCTCGGCGCCGGATTATTACGACCGCCTCGCCCTCGACCGGGCGCTCGGGCAGCTCGAAACCTTCATCCGCCAGATGACCGGCGAGGTGCTGGTGGGCGGCGGCACGGGGGCAGAGGGGCTCGAAGCCTTCGTGGACAGCCGGCGCCGCGACGTGGAACGCATCCGCGCCACGGTGCAGGACATCACCACCTCCGGCCTCTCGCTCTCCAAGCTCACGCTGGCGGCGAACCTGCTGGGCGATCTCGCCCGCGCCTGATCCCGGCTCCGATCCCGGTTCATCGTCGTCCTCGCGCCTTCTTCGGTGCGGGGACGACGGCCGGGACCGGCTTCCCTCCGCCGGCCGGCAATGCCAGTGTCGCGCGCCATGACCGCGCCGCTCTCCCCCTCCGTCCCTGTCCGTCCCGCATCCAGCCTCGCCGTCACGGGATGGGTGCTGTTCGATCCCGCCTGCCAGCCCTTCTTCAGCCTCGTCACCACCTTCATCTTCGCTCCCTATTTCGCCTCGGCGGTGATGAGCGATCCGGCGCGGGGGCAGGAGGCGTGGGGCTTTGCCACCGGGCTCGCAGGCTTCATCATCGCGCTCGCCTCGCCCATCCTCGGCGCCGTGGCGGACGCGGGCGGGCGGCGCAAGCCATGGATCGCCATCTGCGGGCTCATGCTGGCGGCGGGCAGTGCGGCGCTGTGGTTCGCGGCGCCGGGCGACGAAAGCCGTGTGCCCTTCATCCTCTTAGCCTTCGTGCTCGCGACGGTGGGCGCCGAGTGCGCCATCACTTTCAACAATGCCATGATGCCGGGCCTCGTGCCGCCCGACCGGCTGGGCCGCCTCTCGGGCCTCGGCTGGGCGGCGGGCTATGTGGGCGGCCTCATCGCGCTGGCGCTCGTTCTCGTCTTCTTCGCCACCAGCCCGGACACCGGCCTGACGCTCGCCGGCCGCCCGCCCGCGCTGGGGCTCGATGCTGCCGCCCGTGAGGGTGACCGCATCACCGGGCCGCTCTGCGCGCTCTGGTTCCTCGTCCTCGTGACGCCGATGTTCCTCTTCACGCCCGACCGGCCGCGCGGCCTGCCGCTTGCCGCCGCCGTCCGGGGCGGGCTGAAAGATCTGCGCACCCTCTTCAGCCGCCTGAAGGGGCAGCCCAATCTCGCCCGCTTCCTCATCGCCAACATGATCTATACGGACGGCATGGTGGGGCTGTTCTCGCTGGGCGGCATCTATGCGGCGGGCACCTTCGGCTGGGGCTCGGTGCAGATCGGCACCTTCGGCATCCTCATCCTCGTCACCGGCATCTTCGGCGCGCTGCTCGGCGGCTGGCTCGATGACCGCATCGGCGGGCGGCGGGTGGTGCTGCTCTCGCTCGGCGCTTTGTTCCTTGCCGCCTTCGGCATCCTCAGCCTGTCGAAGGACGCGCTCTTTTTCGGCCTCGTGCCGACAGCTCCCGGCAGCGGGCTCTTCGGGACCGTCCCGGAAAAGTTCTATCTGGGCCTCGGCCTCCTCATCGGCCTCGTGGCCGGCCCCTTGCAGGCGGCCTCGCGCACGGTTCTGGCCCGCCTCGCCCCGCCGGAGCATCTGGGCGAATATTTCGGCCTCTTCGCTTTGTCCGGACGGCTCACCTCCTTTGCCGCGCCGACGCTGGTGGCGCTGGTGACGGGGCTTGCCGCCAGCCAGAAGGCCGGCATTTCGGTGCTGCTTGCCTTCTTCGCGCTCGGCGGTGTGCTGCTGGCGGGCGTGCGCGAAACCTCCCGTTGAGGCGCGCCGCGATCGGCGTTAGCCTGAGCGCTTATCCCATATGGGGAGGCGCCGTGATGATCCCTCGGACGACCCGCCTGTTCCGGCTCGCGCTGCTGGCTGCGATCCCCGCCGTTGCGCCTTTGACCGCGCATGCGGACGATCCTGGGCCGCCGCCCACGCAGACCCAGCCGGCGACGCCCGCCTCGGACACGTCCAAGAGCCCACCGCCGCCCAAGGCGCCGCAACGTACCCGCCTTGCGAACGCTGCACCCGCCGATACGGGCGCCACCTGGGTCGGGCCGTCCTATGCCATCCGCGGCGTGGTCATCTGGAGCTATACGCCCGGCCACTGGCAGAGGCGCTGAGCCTCAAGCCGCGAGGAAGTCCCGCACCAGCGCGGCGAAGGCGGAAGGGGCCTCGATCATCGGGCAATGGCCGATGCCCGGCATGTCGCGCTTCACCGCGCCGGGAATGGCGGCTGCCATCTCCTGCGCGAAAGGGTCCGCAAAGAAGCGGTCATCCAGGGTCGAGATCACCAGCGTCGGGGCGGTGATGCCGCCGAGCCGGCCGAGCGTGTCGGTGAGGAGGCTCGCGTCCGCCTGCCGGTTGAAGGCGGCCACTTCCTGAAGGGTACCCAGCCCGACGGTGGCGCGGGCGATATCGCAGAGGCTGTTGGCCTCCAGGAATGTACGCCCGAGGGTGAAGGTGGCGAGCGCCGCGACATAGGTCTCCGGATCCGCCAGTTCTGTCCGCAGCCGTTTGAGCAGGCGGATGAGCTCGCGCACATAGAGATCACAACGGGCGAAGGCGCAGGCGAGCACCAGCCGGTCCACCCGCTCGGGCGCCAGCAGCGCCAGCTCCTGCGCGATGACGCCCCCCAGCGAATGGCCGAGCACGTGGGCGCGTGCGATCCCCGCCGCATCCATCACCGCCAGCGCATCGCGCGCCATGTCGGCGGGCGTATAGGGTCCGGTGGCGCGGTCGCTGGCGCCGACGTCGCGATTGTCGAAGGCGAGCGTGCGGAAGGCGGAGAGGTGTGGCCGGGCCAAGCCCCAGAAGGGCCGATCCGCCGAGAGCCCGCCGATTAGCAGCAGCGGCGCGCCGCTGCCGGCGATGTCATAGGCGATCTTCAGCCCGCCGCCGGTCGCGAAATCTGCCATGTCACTCCCCTCCTCGTGATCCGCAGCTGGCACGCCGTCTGGGCGCGGCGCTCGCATGCGGCTGTCACATGGCCGCCATATGGCGTTGCAGCAGCGTACCTGCTAGAAGGCGCGGCCTTGGGGTGCGATCGTCCGACCGGTCGGGGAACCGCACGCCAGCTCTTTGCGACGGGATGGACCGGCGGCCTTCTGGATCGAGTGCGCGATCCTCCGGCGCGGGGCCGTCTCCAAGAGGACTTCCATGCGTCAGGCCGAGATCGTCCGCGAGACCAAGGAAACCAAGGTGCGCCTTGCCGTCAATCTGGACGGCACGGGCCGCGCCAGCATTGCCACGGGCATCGGTTTCTTCGACCATATGCTCGATCTGCTCGCCCGCCACGCCCGCTTCGATCTCGAAGTGGAGGCCAAGGGCGACCTGCATGTGGATTTCCACCACACCACGGAAGACGTGGGCATCGTGCTCGGGCAGGCGCTCCGGCGCGCGCTCGGCGACATGCGCGGCATCACCCGCTATGCGGACCTGCACCTGCCCATGGACGAGACGCTGACCCGCGTCGCGCTCGACATTTCCGGCCGGCCCTTCCTCGTGTTCCGCACCGAGTTCAAGGTGGGCAAGATCGGGGAGTTCGACACCGAGCTGGTGCGGGAGTTCTTCCAGGCGTTTGCCTCCAACGCGGGCGTGACGCTGCACGTGGAGACGCTCTACGGCGACAACGCCCACCACATTGCGGAAAGCTGCTTCAAGGGCCTCGCCCGGGCGCTGCGTGCCGCGGTGGCCATCGATCCGGCGGCGGCGGGGGAAATCCCCTCCACCAAGGGCGCCCTTGGCGGCTGAGGAGGCGGCATGGCCAGCTGGACGGTTCTGACCAAGACCGACGCGGGCGATACGCCCCTGCGCGCGGCCGAGCGCGTCGTCTTCGTGCGTGAGCGCTTCTCTTGGGCCGCGCTCTTCCTCGCGCCGTTCGTGCTGCTGCGCTACCGGCTGTGGCTCGTTTTCGCTGCTTACGTGATCGTCTCGGTGATGCTCGCGGTGGCCGAACTGCGCTTCGGCCTGCGGGAGAGCGTCGAGACGGCGGTGATGGTCGGTTTCCATGTGCTCATCGCGCTGGAACTGCCGTCCATGCGCATCCGCAAGCTTCTGTGGCTCGGCTATGAGGAAGCGGGCTGCGTCGTCGGCCGGGATCAGGCCGAAGCCGAGCTGCGCTTCTTCTCGGAGTGGACGCCGCCAGCCGCCTGTGCCGCGGGCTCGTCCGCTGTTCCCCCTTCCACCCCAAGGACCGGGCGCGCGCCGTCGCAGCCGGGTCCGGTGATCGGCTCCTTCTCGGAGCCTTATGCCCCATGACTGTTGCCATCGTCGATTACGGCTCCGGAAACCTGCATTCCGCAGCCAAGGCCATTGAACGCGCCGCCCTCGACACCGGGGGCGAGCGCATTGTCGTGACCAGCGATCCGGACGTGGTGCGCGCCGCCGACCGGGTGGTGCTGCCGGGTGTCGGCGCCTTCGCCGACTGCCGCCGCGGCCTCGACGCCGTGCCCGGCATGGTGGCGGCGCTCGAGGAAACGGTGCATGGCCGTGGTCGTCCATTCCTCGGCATCTGCGTCGGCCTGCAATTGCTGGCCGAGCGCGGGCTGGAGCATGGCGTGACCCCCGGCCTCGGCTGGATCAAGGGCGAGGTGGACCGCATCACCCCGTCCGATCCCAGTCTCAAGATCCCGCACATGGGCTGGAACACGCTCCAGCCGGCCCGCGCGCATGCCCTGCTGGAGGGCATCCCGCTCGGACCGGACGGGCTGCACGCCTATTTCGTGCATTCCTATGCCTTCAAGCTCGCCGATCCGGCGGACCTTCTCGCGACCACCGACTATGCCGGCACCATCACCGCCGCCGTCGCCCGCGACAATGTGGCCGGCACCCAGTTCCATCCCGAGAAGAGCCAGAAGCTCGGCCTTGCCCTTCTCGCCAATTTCCTGAAGTGGCGCCCGTGATCCTCTTTCCCGCCATCGATCTGAAGGACGGCCTCGCCGTGCGCCTGGAGCAGGGCGACATGGACCGGGCCACCGTGTTCAACCGCGACCCCGCCAGCCAGGCCGGCGAGTTCGAGGCGCTGGGCTTCCGCTATCTGCATCTCGTGGATCTCAACGGCGCCTTCGCCGGCCATCCGGTGAATGCGGCCGCCGTGGACCGCATCCTTGAGACGGTCTCCATCCCGGTGCAGCTCGGCGGCGGCATCCGTGACATGAAGACGGTGGACGGCTGGCTGGAGAAGGGCGTCACCCGCGTCATCCTCGGCACCGCCGCCGTGCGCGATCCGGACTTCGTGAAGGCCGCCGCCAAGGCCCATCCCGGCCGCGTGGTGGTCGGGCTCGATGCCCGCGACGGCAATGTGGCCGTGCAGGGCTGGGCCGAGACCTCGAACCTGCCGGCGGTGGACATTGCCCGCCGCTTCGAGGATGCCGGCGTCTCCGCCATCATCTACACCGACATCGCCCGCGACGGCCTCCTGAAGGGCCTCAACATGGACGCCACCATCGCGCTGGCGGATGCGGTGTCCATCCCCGTCATCGCCTCCGGCGGCCTCGCCTCGCTGGCGGACGTGGAGGCGCTTCTGGAGCCGCGCGCGAAGAAGCTTGCCGGCGCCATCACTGGCCGGGCGCTCTATGACGGGCGGCTCGATCCCGGCGCGGCCCTCGCGCTGGTGGCGGGACGGAGCTGACCCATGCTGAAGGTCCGCGTCATCCCCTGCCTCGATGTGAAGGACGGCCGTGTCGTCAAGGGCGTGCAGTTCGTCGATCTGCGCGATGCCGGCGACCCGGTGGAATCCGCCCGCGCCTATGACGCGGCCGGCGCCGACGAACTGACCTTCCTCGACATCACCGCCAGCCACGAGAACCGGGGCACCATCCTCGATGTGGTGCGGCGCACCGCCGAGCAGTGCTTCATGCCGCTGACCGTGGGCGGCGGCGTGCGCACGGTGGAGGATGTGCGCGCGCTCCTCCAGGCGGGCGCCGACAAGGTGTCCATCAACACCGCCGCCGTGCACCGCCGCGCCTTCGTGGGCGAGGCGGCGGAGAAGTTCGGCGAGCAGTGCATCGTGGTGGCCATCGACGCCAAGCAGGTGTCCGGCCCCGGCGAGACGCCGCGCTGGGAAATCTTCACCCACGGGGGGCGCAAGCCCACCGGCCTCGACGTGGTGGAATACGCCCGCGAGGTGGTGGACCTCGGCGCCGGCGAGATCCTCCTCACCTCCATGGACCGGGACGGCACCGGCAAGGGCTTCGACACGGCGCTCACCCGCGCGGTGGCGGACGCCGTGCAGGTGCCGGTGATCGCCTCCGGGGGCGTCGGCACGCTCGACCATATGGTGGACGGCATCCGCGAGGGTGGGGCGACCGCCGTGCTCGCCGCCTCCATCTTCCACTTCGGCACCTTCACCGTCCGGCAGGCCAAGGAGCGGCTCGCCGCCGCCGGGCTGCCGGTGCGCATGGATACCTGAGGGGCCACCCTCTCACGGCTCCGGGGCGGGAGCCGCAACCTCAAGGCTGGGACGATGAGCGAAGATCGCGTCACCCTCGCGGACCTGGAACGCATCGTCGCCGCGCGGGCGCAGGCGGATGCGGGGGCGTCCTATACCCGCTCGCTGCTCGACAAGGGCATTTCCAAGTGCGCCCAGAAGCTGGGCGAGGAAGCGGTTGAGACGGCGCTGGCCGCCGTCGGCTCGGACAAGGCTGCCGTCATATCGGAAACGGCGGACCTGCTTTATCATCTGGCGGTCCTGCTGCACGCCAAGGGCGTGGAACTGGACGAGGTCCATGCGGAACTCGCCCGGCGCACCCGCCAGTCCGGCCACGAAGAAAAAGCTTCGAGACAACGGAGCTGAGTGGTGATGGTGTTGGGAGGATATTGGGCCCATGGATCAACGGCTTGACCCCGGGCTTTCGCCCTATCGCACCTTCACTCGCGCGGAATGGGCGCAACTGCGTGAAGACACGCCGATGACGCTGGGGGCGGAGGAGATCCTGCGGTTGCAGGGCCTCAACGACCGCCTGTCCATCCGTGAGGTGGAAGAGATCTACCTGCCGCTCTCGCGCCTGCTCTCCATGTATGTGGGCGCGACGCAGAAGCTTTTCCGCGCCATGAGCCAGTTCCTCGACCACCGCAACAATGCCGAGGGCAAGATGCCCTACATCATCGGCGTTGCGGGATCGGTGGCGGTGGGCAAGTCCACCACGGCGCGCGTCCTTCAGGCGCTGCTCGCCCGCTGGCCCCACACGCCCAAGGTGGACCTCGTGACCACCGACGGCTTCCTCCTGCCCAATGCCGTGCTCCAGCGCGAAGGGCTGATGGAGAAGAAGGGCTTTCCCGAGAGCTACGACCTCTCGCTGCTGCTGCGCTTCCTCACCGACATCAAGGCCGGCCGCCGGCCGGTGAAGGCGCCGCTGTATTCCCACTTCTTCTATGACGTGCTGCCCGACCAGATGGTGGAGGTGGACCGGCCGGACATCCTCATCGTCGAGGGGCTGAACGTGCTCCAGACGGGGCGTCCGCCGCGCGACGGCAAGGCCATTCCCTTCGTCTCCGACTTCTTCGACTTCTCGGTCTATATCGATGCCGACGAGGACGTGCTGGAGCATTGGTATGTGCAGCGCTTCATGCGGCTGCGCGAGACCGCCTTCAAGGATCCGCTGTCCTACTTCCATCGCTATTCCAAGCTCACGGAAGAAGAAGCGCGGGAGACGGCGCTCTCCATCTGGCACCGGATCAACCTGACGAACCTGCGGGAGAACATCCTGCCCACCCGCCAGCGCGCCAACCTCATCCTGCGCAAGGCCGGCGACCACGAAGTAGCCGAGGTTCAGCTCCGCAAGCTGTAGGCAGAGCAACGGGGCGGTGCGCTGCGCCGCCCGATCTGCTCCCGTGGTCGCTGGTGTCAGGTCTTGCCTGCGGAGACGAGCTTCCGCCTTTGGGTGCCTGGAAGCATGACGGTTTGGCGAAAGCCAGCGGCAAGCTCTCCCTTATAATAATGCCTCCTCTTGTTCCGGACGGGATCTGGGAACGGCAGGCGATCCTCGTCCCATGCAGGGAAGGGGACCGCGATGTACAACAACCTGAAGATGCTTTGGAAGGTCGCCACCCTCGTGGGTACGCTGGCGATCATCAGTCTGGGCGGCGCCTGGTTCGCGGCGGCCAACATGATGAGGATCGACGCGGCTTATGCGCTTCTGGTGAACGGCGAAACCAAGAGCCTCAGGGACAATTCCCGCGCCAACCGGGCCATTTCGGATGTGGTCGCCGCCATCTACCAGAACATCGCGGCCGCTTCGCCCGAGGCGGACGCCGCTGCCCGTCAGGCGCAGGCGAACAGCCTCAAGTATTGGGACGTGCAGATCGAGGCCGGTGCCCAGCATGCACCGCCCGATGCCGCCGAGTTCCGCCGCATCGGAGCCGCCTTCCATCGGGCCTATGAGCAGTCCTGCGCCGAAGTGGTGCGTCTCGCCAACGGCACGGACGATGCGGCGAGCAATGCCCGCGCCCAGAAGCTGATGCTCGAGAGCTGCGAGCCCGCCCTGCGTACCGTGGGCAAGATGCTCTCCGCCATGAACATCCTCGCCGAGAAGCGGGTGGATGGGGAAGCCGTCGCGCTGGGCGAAGCGTCCGGCCGGACCAGCATGGTCACGCTCGCGACGATCGTCCTCGGCACGCTGATCGTCTTTGCTGTGGCCGTGGTTCTGGTGCGCCGGGGCATCGTGGCGCCGTTGCGGGCGCTCATGGCGGCCATGGCAGCGCTTGGTGCCGGCCGGCTGCACGACGCCATTACCGGTACCACGCGCCGTGACGAGATCGGCGCCATGGCCGCGTCCCTCGAGGTGCTCCAGGGCCAGTTGCGGGACGCGGAGGCGATCCGGGCGGCGCAGATGCAGCGCGCGGAGGCCGAGCGGGAACAACTCGCCCACCGCAATGCTCTGGCGGAAAACTTCGTGTCGCGCATGAGCGAGCTGTCCTCCGTCTTCGCGACCTCGTCCGGTGAAGTGGCCGGCTCGGCCCGCAATCTCTCCGCGACGGCGGAGCAGACCTCCCGTCAGGCGCAGGCCGTGGCGGCGGCGGCCGAGGAAGCGGCGACGAATGTCCAGACGGTGGCGGCCTCCTCCGAGGAGCTGGCCGCCTCGGTGCGGGAGATTACCAGCCAGGTGAGCCATTCGGCCGAGGTGGCCGATATCGCCTTCAAGGAGGCCGAAACGTCCAACGCCCGCATCGCGGAGCTCGCCACCGCCGCCGCGGCGATCGGCGACGTACTGGCGCTCATCAAGGGCATCGCCGACCAGACCAACCTGCTGGCCCTCAACGCCACCATCGAGGCAGCGCGCGCGGGCGAGGCCGGCAAGGGGTTCGCCGTAGTGGCAAGCGAGGTGAAGGAACTGGCCAGCCAGACCGGCCGGGCCACGGACGAGATATCCGGCAAGATCAGCGAGATCCAGCGGGCCACGGAGGGCACGGTGTCGTCCATGGCGGAGATCATCCGGGTGATCTCCAGCCTGAAGCAGATGTCCGCCTCCATCGCGGGCGCGGTGGAGGAGCAGGGCGCGGCCACCGGCGAGATCGCCCAGAACTGCCAGAAGGCGGCCTCCGGCACGCAGCAGGTGACGAGCAACATCTCGGGTGTCGGTCAGGCGGCCGAACTCACCGGCTCGGCCTCCACGGAACTGCTGGCCCTCTCCGAAGGCCTGTCCCATCAGGCGGCAGACCTGCGCGAGGTGGTCGAAGCCTTCGTGAGTGACCTGAAGGTGGCCTGACGGCGCCAAGGCTGCGGACAAAGGAAAACGGCCCCGGTCGCGAGACCGGGGCCGTTTGTGTTTCTGCGGGCCGTCAGGAGGAAAGGCTTCGGCCGTTACCCTCGCGGTCCGTTGCCAAGACGACGCGGTCGCCCTGGGCTCAGTTGTCGAACTGCGGCTCGGTGGAGCCGGCCGGTGCGGCCTCCGCGCCCTCTTCCGTGGTACGGAAGCGGCGGCGGCGGCGGGTGGCGAAGCGCGGGGCTTCCTCGCCCTGTTCCTCGCTCGCGGCGGGGGCCGGAGCGGCCGCGGCGCGCTCCTTGGTGCCGCCGGTGATGAAGGACGGCAGGCCGAGCTCGGGCTGCGCCGGCTCACGCTCCTTGCGGGCGCGCGAGCGGGTGGGCGCAGGCGCCGGGGCGGGCGCGGCCTCCTCGCTCACCGGCGCGGGGCGCGGCTCGCGGGGTTCGCGCGCGGTATAGGCTTCGCTGTCGTCGCGGCTGCGGCGGGAGCGGGGCGCCGGGGCGCTCTCGCGTTCCTCGCGCGGGGCGCGGGCGGCGTAGGGCGCCTCGCCCTCCTCGCGGGGCTCACGGGGTTCGCGCGGCTCGCGGGCCGGGCGGGGCGCATAACCCTCGCCCTCCTCGCGCGGCTGGCGCGGGGGGCGGGGGGCGTAGCCGCCTTCGCCTTCCTCACGGGGCATGCGCGGCTGGCGGCCGTAATGACCCTCACCCTCCTCGCGGGGCTGACGCGGCTCGCGCGGCTGCCGGTTCTCGCGGGGCTGGTAGCCGCCCTCGTTATCGTCCCGGCGGGAGCGGAATTCGCGCGGCTGGTAGTTGCCGTCGCCGTCCTCGTCGCGATTGCGGCGCGGCTGGTTGCCGTTCTGCCGGTTGTCGCGGGGCTGGCGGTTCTCGCGCGGCTGATAGTTCTGCTCGCGGTCGCGGCCCTGGTAGTTCTGTTCGCGCGGCTGGTAGCCGGGCTGCGGCCCGTCGAAGCCGGCCTCGTCCATGTCCTCGTCGTCCATCTCGTCCTCGCGGCCGAAGCCGGGCTGGCCGAACTGGCCCTGGAGGGAGGCGATGAGGCGCTGATAGTGCTCGGCGTGCTGATAGTAGTTTTCGGCCGCCACGTGGTCGCCGGAGGACTGCGCATCGCGGGCGAGCTGCAGATACTTCTCGGCAATATGGTGGGCGGTGCCGCGCACCTTCACGTCCGGTCCGTTCGACTCATACACCCGGGTCATCGGGTTGGAGCTTCGGCGGTTGCGGCCGCGCATGCGCTTCTGCTGACCATTTCTCATGCGGATCGTTCTCTACTCACTCGGCTGTGCCGCCGCTGCCTGCATCCGGCTTCCGAAGCGAAGATGCGCTGCGCGCACCGGCTTCGGCCGGAGGATCATCATCCGAGCACACCGCGCCACTCTGGCCTGAGGCTTGTTGCGCTCGGCCGTCACGGGTGTTCCGGACAAAATGACTTCAGGATCTGTCTGACCATGTGCCCCGCTCCGCGCGACAACGCGCGGCAAGCCACGTGAAACCTCAACGTCACACGGACAGGCGTGACCGCGAGGAAATGGCGTCTTGAGCCGTCCCGAGAAGGTGCGCCGCAGCGCGCCGGTCGCGCGCAGTCGGGTTCCGCCTTCCGCAGCGTCCGAGAGATCCTGCCCAGATTTCGGAAGCTCGCAGCCGCCGCTTCGGCCGCCACATCGGTTCGACACCTGTCCGGACACTAGCCAGTTCGCCCCCTGCTTCCAAGTGATTTTTTTGAGACAACGGGACCTTGCGGCAAGCTCTGCGGCCAGCGCATGGTTCGCCGGATCAGGATCGCCGGGCGACAAGGGCGCGGGGAATGCCGCCAAGGTCGCGCCGGGCGGGGCCGGTTATGGCGAGCCCTGCTGCACCTGCGAGGGCAGCGACTTCCGCCTCCTGCCCGATCCCCAGCTCCAGCACCAGATGCCCGCCGGCCTTCAGCAGCCTTGGCGCCTCGGCGGCAATGATACGGTAGGAGGAGAGGCCGTCCGTGCCGCCGTCGAGGGCCGCCAGAGGGTCGTTCTCGCGCACCTCGATAGCGAGGCCCACGATGTCGATGCTCGGGATATAGGGCGGGTTGGAGACCACGAGGTCGAAGCCCCCGCCGAGCGCGCTCGCCCAGTCGCCGACGATGACGGTGCCGCGGCCCTGCAATCCCGCGCGGGCGAGATTGTCGCGGGCGGTGCGGGCCGCCCCCTCCGACTGGTCCACACCGATACCGGTCGCGCCGGGCAGTTCCACCAGCAGAGCGGCGAGGATGGCGCCTGAGCCGGTGCCGAGATCAAGGATGCGCAATGGCGCGGCCCGGTCGGCGATGGTCGCGAGCGCGGCCTCCACCACGGTTTCGGTGTCAGGGCGCGGCACCAGCGTCTCTGGCGAGAGCGCGAAGCTGAGGCTCCAGAACTCCTTTTCGCCGACGAGCCGGGCCACCGGCATGCCGGCCAGACGCTGCGCCGCATAGGCTTCGATGCGGGGCAGGGCCTCCGGCGCAACGGGATCGGCGCCGCGCAGGCGCACGTCCGCGGTTGTGAGACCGAGCGCATGGGCGATGAGGAGGGCGGCGTCGAGGTCCGGACTGTCGATGCCGGCTGCGCTGAAGCGCGTGGCGAGCTGGCGCCGGAGGCCGCCGAGGGTGAGGGGCGGCGCGGTCATGTCTCAGGCCTCGTCGGCGGCGGCCATCAGGCTCGCCTGATGTTCCGTGAGCAGCGGATCGATGATCTCGTCGAGCGCCTGCCCGGTCATCACCTCGTCCAGCTTGTAGAGCGTGAGGTTGATGCGGTGGTCGGTCACGCGCCCCTGCGGGAAATTGTAGGTGCGGATGCGCTCGGAGCGGTCGCCGGAGCCCACTTGGCCCTTGCGGTCGGCGGCGCGGTTGGCGTCCGCCTTCTGGCGCTCCTCGTCCAGCATGCGCGAACGCAGCAGCGCCATGGCACGGGCCTTGTTGCGGTGCTGGGAACGCTCGTCCTGCACCGCCACCACCATGCCGGTGGGAATGTGGGTGATGCGCACCGCGCTCTCGGTCTTGTTCACGTGCTGGCCGCCGGCGCCCTGGGCGCGATAGACGTCGATGCGCAGGTCGCTCTCGTTGATGTCCACGTCCACGTCCTCCGCTTCGGGCAGCACGGCCACGGTGGCGGCAGAGGTGTGGATGCGGCCGGAGGTCTCCGTGTCGGGCACCCGCTGCACCCGATGGACGCCGGATTCGAACTTCAGGCGGGCATAGGCGCCGCGCCCGTGCACGGCGGCCACCACTTCCTTGTAGCCGCCCACCGTGCCCTCGCTCTCGGAGAGGAGCTCGACGCTCCAGCCCTTCTCGGCGGCATAGCGCGCATACATGCGGAACAGGTCGCCGGCGAACAGCGCCGCCTCGTCGCCGCCGGTGCCGGCGCGCACTTCAAGAATGACGCCGCGCTCGTCCATGGCGTCCTTGGGCAGGAGGGCGAGGCGCACCTCCTTCGCAAGCGTCTCCAGCTCCGCCTCGAGCCGCGTCACTTCGCTCTGGGCGAGGTCGCGCATCTCGGGATCGGCCAGCAGCTCGCGGGCGTCGGCCAGATCGCGCTCGGCGGCGCGCAGGGCGCGCACCTGCTCCACCACAGGGGAGAGGTCGGAGAATTCGCGCCCCAGCCGCACATATTCCTCGCCCTCGGCACCGGCCGCGAGCAGGGCTTCCACTTCCGCGTGGCGGGCCACCAGCTGGTCCAGCTTGGCGGTGGGCAGCTCGATGCTCATGCCGGGCCTCCGGGGCCCGAAGCGGCGGCACGGCCGCCAGGGGGGGCAAGGCGTGTCATGGCGGCTAGAAGGACAGGCCGCTGGTTTCGGCGAAGTCCTTCAGCCGCGCGCGAATGTCGGCGGTTCCGGTGGTGTCCGCCAGCAGCGGCTCGATGAGGGCGCGGGCGGCGCCGAGATCAAGGTCCAGCAGTACCGACTTCACCGGGCCGACGGCTGCCGGCGAGAGCGACAGCGCGCGGAAGCCCACGGCGGCGAGCGCAATGGCTTCCAGCGGGCGGGAGGCGAGTTCGCCGCACAGCGTCACCGGCTTGCCGTGCCGGGCGCCGGCCTGCGCCACCATGCGGAAGGCCCGCAGCGCCGCCGGGGAGAGCGGATCGAAGCGGTCCGCCACCCGAACGTTGGAGCGGTCGGCGGCGAAGAGAAACTGCACGAGGTCGTTCGAGCCTACCGACAGGAAGTCGGCGCGCGAGAGAATCTCGTCGAGCTGGAACAGCAGCGAGGGCACCTCCACCATGGCGCCGGCATAGACCTTCTCGGGAAGGCTATGGCCGTGCTTGCGCAGATGGGTGAGCTCGCGCTCCAGAATGGTGCGGGCCTGATCGAACTCCGCCACGTCCGCCACCATGGGGAACATGACGCGCAGCTCGCGGCCCGCTGCCGCCCGCAGCAGCGCACGGATCTGGCTGCGCAGCAGGCCGGGCCGGTCGAGGCCGAGGCGGATGGCCCGCCAGCCGAGCGCCGGGTTCTCCTCTTCCACGGTGCGCATGTAAGGCAGCACTTTGTCGCCGCCGATGTCGAGCGTGCGGAAGGTCACCGGCCGGTCGCCAGCCGCATCGAGCACGGCGCGATAGAGCCGCAGCTGCTCGGAGATGCGCGGGAAGGTGGAGGCCACCATGAACTGGAGTTCGGTGCGGAAGAGGCCGATGCCCGCCGCTCCGGTCTCGGTGATGTGGGGCAGATCCACCAGCAGGCCGGCGTTCAGCAGCAGATCCACCGCCGCGCCGTCCTTGGTCACATTGGGCAGGTCGCGCAGCGCCGCGTAGCGCGCCTGGCGCTTGGCGCGGAAGCGGACCTTTTCCGCATAGGCTTCTTCCACGTCGCCCGGCGGGCGCAGGTGCACCTCACCCGCCTGTCCGTCGACGATGACGGGATCGCCCGTCTCCGCAAGGCTGGTGGCGTTCTCCACCTGCCCCACGGCGGCGATGCCGAGGGCGCGGGCGACGATGGTGACGTGGCTGGTGGTGCCTCCCTCTTCAAGCACGAGGCCCCGGATGCGGCTGCGATCATATTCCAGCAGCGCCGCCGGGCTCATGTTGCGGGCGATGAGAATGGCGTTCTCCGGCAGGTCCGCCCGCTCGGAAGGGCGTCCGCGGCCGGTCAGCTCGCGCAGCAGCCGGTTGGCGAGATCATCGAGATCGTGCAGACGCTCGCGCAGATAGGGGTCGGAGGCGCGCATGATCCGGGCGCGGGTGTCCGACTGCACCCGCTCCACAGCGCCCTCGGCGGTGAGGCCGGTCTGCACCGCCTCGCGCATCTTGTGCATCCAGCCCCGGTCATGGGCGAACATGCGGTAGGCTTCGAGGATCTCGCGATGCTCGCCGGCCTTGGAGAGGCCGTCGTCCTCCAGCAGCAGGTCGATGGAGGCGCGCAGCTTGCCGATGGCGCCGTCGAGCCGGGCCGTCTCCTTGTGCACGTCGTCGGCGATGACGTTCGTCACCACCACGCGCGGCTCGTGCAGCACCACGTGGCCGAGGCCGAGGCCATCGGCGAGCGCCGTGCCCTTCAGATGCAGCGGGCGCTGGGCGGCCGGCTCGGCACCGGGCTTGGCGAGCGCGGTGAGTTCGCCGGAGGCGATCATCTCCGCCATCACCATGGCGGTGGTCTGGAGCGCCTCGATCTCCTCGTCCGTATAGGTGCGGCGGGCGCGGTTCTGCACCACCAGCACGCCGAGGGTGTTGCCGCCGCGCAGGATCGGCACGCCGAGGAAGGAGTTGTAGATCTCCTCGCCCGTTTCCGGCCGGTAGGAGAATTCCGGATGATTCTGGGCGTCGGAGAGGGCGAGGCTTTCGGCCTCGCGTGCGACGTGACCGACGAGGCCCTCGTCCGTGCGCATGACGGTGAGATGCACCGCGTCGCGGTTCAGGCCCTCGGTGGCATAGAGCTCAAGGGTGGCGTCCACGCGCAGCACGTAGACCGAGCAGACTTCCGCCACCATGTTGGCGGCGATCAGCACAACGATCTTGTCCAGGCGGTCCTGCGCGCTGATCGGTTCCGCCATGACTTCGCGGAGACGCCTCAGGAGCACGCGGGGACCGCCGAGCGCGCCACGCATCGACCGATCCTCAAAAACGGGTGGCCGGGAACCGCGTCCCCGGATTGGGTCTGCGGGCGGCGCCCCCCGGCAACGTGAATATATGTCCCGATGTCCCACCCGGCTCCTGAACGGGAGCTGAGCGACGCATCGGCCGGACGCCTGCGGCCACATTGCCGCAATCCGTCCGGTTCGTCTTTGTCTAAAACCCGACCGCAGTCCGCAAGCCGTTTCGCGTTTTGCGCGAACCGGCAGTGCGCCTCACTTGTCGAGGCCGTATAGCGAATGCAGCGTGCGCACCGCAAGTTCGGTGTAGGCGGCGTCGATCAGGATGGAGATCTTGATCTCGGACGTGGTGATGGCGCGAATGTTGATGCCCTTGGCGGCCAGCGCCTTGAAGGCATCGGCGGCAACGCCCGCGTGGGAGCGCATGCCGATGCCGATCACCGACACCTTGGTGACGTCGGTGGCGCCCTCGATGGTCTCGAAGGTGATGGTGTCGCGCGCCTTGTTCAGCACGTCCTTGGCCCGCTCGTAATCGGCGGTGGGGACGGTGAAGGTGATGTCCGTCGTGCGGCCGTCGGCCGACACGTTCTGGACGATCATGTCCACATTGATGTGGGCGTCGGCCAGCGGCACGAAGACGGCGGCGGCGACGCCGGGCTTGTCCTCGACCCGGCGGATCGACACCTGGGCCTCGTCCTTGGAGAAGGCGATGCCCGTGACAACGCGAGCTTCCATCTGGTTTGCCACGATTTCCTCCTCGTCGCAGATGAGGGTGCCGGCGGATTCAACCGTGCCCATGTGGGGCGCGTCCGGATCCTCGAAGCTGGAGCGCACGAAGGTGCGCACCTGATGCACCATGGCGAGTTCCACGGAGCGGACCTGGAGCACCTTGGCGCCCAGCGAGGCCATCTCCAGCATTTCCTCGAAGGCGATGCGGTCGAGCCGCTTGGCCTTCGGCACCACCCGCGGATCGGTGGTGTAGACGCCGTCCACGTCGGTATAGATGTCGCAGCGCTCGGCGCCGATGGCCGCCGCCACCGCCACGGCGCTGGTGTCCGAGCCGCCGCGCCCCAGCGTCGTGATGCGGCCCGTGGGCAGATGCATGCCCTGGAAGCCGGCGATCACCGCGACTTCCCCGGCCGCGAAGCCGGCGTTGAGCGCCGTGCCGTCGATCTCCTGGATGCGGGCGGAGCCGTGGGCCTCGTCGGTGGAGATGGGGATCTGCCAGCCCTGCCAGGAGCGGGCCTTCAGGCCCATGGACTGGAGGGTGATGGCCAGCAGTCCCGAGGTGACCTGCTCGCCCGAGGCGACCACCGCGTCATATTCGCGCGGATCGTAGAGCGCGGAGCTCTCCTTGCACCAGGCGACCAGTTCGTTGGTCTTGCCGGACATGGCGGAGACGACGACCGCCACCTCGTAGCCGGCCTCCACCTCGCGCTTCACGTGGCGGGCGACGTTGCGGATGCGTTCGATATTGGCGACGGACGTGCCGCCGAACTTCATGACCAGCCGTGCCATTGCTGGTGCCTTTCTCATAAGACGGGATGACCGGGAGCTGAGCGAAACGGCGCGGGAGTCGGAGCGCCCGCCGCATCATTTTCGCGTGCCGCGTTTCGCTTTCGCGGTCGCGCGCACCGGCAGGGCGCATTTGGGCATGGCGCCCATGGTGCGCTGCGCGAGGGACACGCGGATCTCGACCGACAGAGACATTCCCAACCCCTTCCCGCGGGGCTTCTCCCGCCGCGGGCGATGAACGTGGCCGCTAAATAGCGAGGTCGCGCCCGTCCGGCAATGGGGCGTGTGCGGGTGGGGATTTATGGGAGCGCTGGCCTCACGCGCTCCGCATCTCCTCCAGGAAGGCGCGCACGCTGTCTGCGTCCACGTCCTTGGCGATGAAGGCTTCGCCGATGCCGCGGGCGAGGATGAAGGTGAGGCGGCCGCGCGAGACCTTCTTGTCCTGCGCAATCAGGCGCATCAGGCCGTCGGTGTCCGGCAGTTCGCCCGGCACGTCGGCGATGCGGGTGGGCAGGCCCACCGCTTCCAGATGGCGCTGTGCCCGCACCGCGTCCTGCCCCGCGCACAGGCCGAGACGGGCGGAATAGGCGAAGGCGAGGCACATGCCGATGGACACCGCCTCGCCGTGCAGCAGGCGCTGCGAATAGCCCGCCCCCGCTTCCAGCGCGTGACCGAAGGTGTGGCCGAGATTGAGCAAAGCGCGGTCGCCGGTCTCGGTCTCGTCGCGGGCGACGATGGCCGCCTTCGCCAGGCAGCTCGCGGCCACCGCCTCCACCCGCTGCGCATCGCCGGTGACGATCTCGCGCCATGCGCTTTCCAGCCAGTCGAACAGCCTGGCATCGCCGAGCAGGCCATATTTAGCCACCTCGGCATATCCGGCGCGCAGTTCCCGCGCCGGCAAAGTATCGAGCGCGGCGGTGTCCGCGAGCACGAGAACTGGCTGGTGGAAGGCGCCGATGAGGTTCTTGCCCTGGGGCGAGTTGATGCCGGTCTTGCCGCCGACCGAGGAATCCACCTGCGAGAGCAAGGTGGTCGGAGCCTGCACGAAATCGAGGCCGCGCCGCACCACGGAGGCGGCAAAGCCGGCGAGGTCGCCCACCACGCCGCCGCCCAGCGCCAGCACCAGATCGCGCCGCTCGATGCGGGCGGCGATCAGGCCCTCCGTCACCTGCTGGAGACCGGCATAGCTCTTGGTGGCTTCGCCGGGTTCCACCACGATGGCCGAATGGTCGATGCCGGCGGCAGCGAGGGAGGACTCCACCGTGCCGAGATGGCGCTCGGCCACATTCCGGTCCGTGACGATGGCGACCCGCGCCCCCGGCCGCAGGGCGGCGATCCGCGCGCCCGACTGCGCCAGAAGGCCGGGGCCGATGAGGATGTCATAAGCGCGCTGGCCCAGCTCCACGCGCACGGTGCGGGGGGCGGTCTTGGTCGGGGCGGAGGCGGTCATGGGATGTCCTGAAAGGGGCGTCAGCCGTGCGCAGGCTGGCTGGCGGCTTTGGCATCGAGATGGGCCGTGAGCGTGGCGACCACTTCGTCCACCACCGTCTCATGGGCGGTGTCGCGGGATTCCACGGTCACGTCGGCCAGTGCATAGGTGTCGCCGCGGGCGGCGAGCAGGGCTTCGAGCTTGGCGACGGGATCGCCCTCCGCCAGCAGCGGTCGGTCGGCGCGCTTGCGCACTCGGCGCAGCAGCACCGGGATTTCCGCCCGCAGCCAGACCGAGACGGCCTGCCGGGCCACGGCCGCCCGCGTCTCCGCATTCATGAAGGCGCCGCCGCCGGTGGCGAGCACGCAGGGGCCGGTCTGCAGCAGGCGGGCGATCACCCGCCGCTCGCCCTCGCGGAATTCGCTCTCGCCGCGGCTGGAGAAGATTTCCGGGATCGACATGCCGGCGGCGCGCTCGATTTCCTCGTCGGCATCGAGAAAGGGCAGGCCGAGGCGCTTGGCGAGGCGACGCCCCACCGTGGATTTGCCGGCGCCCGGCATGCCGACGAGCACGATGCAGCGCGTGCCCAGCCGCTCCAGCAGGACCGGATCGGCCACGAGAGGGCCTTCCGTCTTTTCCCGGTCCGCCTGACCGCCCACGCCGTTTCTCCCGCCCGTCATATGCTTGTTGTGCCGCCGTAGCACCGACACGGCGAACCGGCAATGCCGGTTGAAAGGCGTGCGCGTGCATGCGACCAGAGACGCACGTCCCCGCCCGAGTGATTCGGAAGACAGTCCCGTGCCGAGCCTCCTGCGCTTTCTCCTTGTCGTCGCCATCCTCGCCGGCCTTGGCTATGCGGGCATCTGGGCGCTGGCGACCATGGTGGAGCCGGTGCAGCGGGAGACCACCTTCGTCGTCCCCAACGACCGTTTCGCCAAATAGCGTGCGGCGCGCCATGAGCCTTTCCGGCCCCGTCGCGCTCTTCCTCGACATGCAGACGGTGGAGCGGGGCGCGAGCCGCCACACACTCGATGCCTATGGGCGCGACCTCGCGGATTTCGAGGATTTCCTCTCGGTCCGCGACCACGGCATCGACGCCGCCACCACCGACGACATCCGCGCCTATCTCGCCGAACTGACTGACCGGGGCCTCAAGTCCACCACGGTCGCCCGGCGTCTGTCCGCCATCCGGCAGCTCTATCGCTTTCTCTATGCGGAGGGCCGGCGCGGCGATGACCCGGCCGCGGTGCTGGAGGGCCCGAAGCGCGGCCGCCCCCTGCCCAAGGTGCTGAACGTCGATCAGGTGACGCGGCTCATCGACACCGCCCATGACCGTGCCGGCGAGGATGTGTCGCCACCCGAGCGGCTGCGCCGGCTGCGGGTGGTCTGCCTGGTCGAGCTGCTCTACGCCACCGGCCTGCGCATCTCGGAACTGGTCAGCCTGCCCGCCGCGGCGGCGCGGGCGCGCGACGTCATCATGGTCACCGGCAAGGGCTCGAAGGAGCGCATGGTGCCGCTCAGCGGACCCGCCAAGGCCGCCATGACGGCCTATCTCGCGGCGCGCGCCGAAAGCGGGCTTGCGGTCTCGAAATGGCTGTTTCCCACGGCGGCGGAGAGCGGCCATCTCACCCGCCAGCATGCTGCCCGCGAGCTGAAGGATCTGGCCGTGGCGGCGGGCGTGCCGCCGCAAGCGCTGTCGCCGCATGTGCTGCGTCATGCCTTCGCCAGCCATCTTCTGGCCCATGGCGCGGACCTGCGCATCGTCCAGACCCTGCTCGGACACGCGGACGTGTCCACCACGCAGATCTACACCCACATCCTGGACGAACGCCTGAAAAGCATGGTCCGCGACCTGCATCCGCTGTCCGGAGAGTGAGGCATGGCGTCCGCCATCCCCATTATCCTTGCCGCGCCCCTTTCATCGTCGGGCGGCGGCGCCTATATTCAGCGGGCCGGCGCAAGCCGGCTATGGCGATAAACGGTTGTCGGAATAAACCTTTCGGACCCGGGGGCAGTACCCGGCGCCTCCACCAGAGCCCACACCCACGTGATCCGCGTCGGGTGGGTTGGTCTCCGGCGGGGGCGAAACAGGATCGACGAGGGCGTAAAGGGCTTTCTTTCGCTCGGCATGGTTCCGCCGTCATCGGGCCGACCTATAGTTGCGAATGACAACTATGCTCCGGTTGCCGTTGCCGCGTGAGCGGTAAAGGTACCGAAATAAAGTCCTGATCGGGTAGCTCTGATTAGGCGGGGTTCGGAGGCACCTGGCAACAGAAGCCTCCACTTCCCTCCGGGACGGCCGGCCTTCGGGGAAGGGAGCGGACAGGGATGTCCGGTTGCGCAGACCTTGCCGATGTCTCCCGTTTCGCGGGCGTTGACGGGCGAGCGCTGGATCCGGCCTGAGCCATCAGCAGGACCCATGCCGCCGGTCGATCACATCCGTTACGATCTCCTCGCCCAGGAAGCGCTGCGCGGCGTCGTCCGCCGCGTGCTGTCCGACGTGGCCCGCGACGGCCTGCCCGGCGACCATCATTTCTACATCTCCTTCGATACGCGCGCGCCCGGCGTGCGCCTCTCGCAGCGCATGCGCGAGCAGTATCCGGAGGACATGACCATCGTGCTCCAGCACCAGTTCTGGGATCTCAACGTCACCGAGCATGCGGTGGAGGTGGGCCTCTCCTTCGGCGGCGTGCCGGAGAAGCTGCTTATTCCCTTCTCCGCCATGAAGGGCTTCTTCGATCCCTCCGTGAAGTTCGGCCTGCAGTTCGATCTCGGCACGCCCGAGGAAGAGCCCGAGCTCGACGGCGTGCAGGATACTGAAGCTTCCGCCCCCGTGCCTCTCGTCGGCGCCAAGGGCAGCAAGGCCTCCGCGCCCAAGCTGCGCGGTGCGGCTTCCGAGCCTGCGGTTGCTTCGGCCGGCGGCTCCGACGAGAAGCCCGAAGGCGAGGCCTCCTCCGGCGGCGCCGAAGTTGTGCGGCTCGACGTCTTCCGCAAGAAGTGAGCGGCGCGCCCCGGCGCTGCGCCCCCTTCCGTTTCCGAGGTTCATGAACGCATGACCGCCGCACCCGATGTCGTCATCGTCGGCGCGGGAGCTGCCGGTCTTGCCGCTGCCCGCACGCTGCGCGCGGCGGGCGTCTCCTTCTGCGTCCTTGAAGCCTCCGCCCGCACCGGCGGGCGTGCCTTCACCGAGAGCGAGAGCCTCGGCCAGCCCTGGGATCATGGCTGCCACTGGCTGCATGACGCGGAGGACAATCCCTTCGTCGGCATCGCCGAGACGCTGGGCTTCCGCTTCCTGAAATCCGACGGCCGCCGCAACCGCCGCCTCCACCTCGGCCGCCGCATGGCGGACGCGGGCGAACAGGCCGCCTCGCTCAGGGCCGTGCACGAGGCCTTCGAGGCCATCGCCGCTGCGGGCGAAGCGGGCCAGGATGTGGCGGCCGCCGAGGTGCTGGCCGAGCATCCTTCCGATCCGCGCTGGGCGGGCCTCGTGCGCCAGTGGGTGGCGCTGATGACGGCGCAGGATCCCGAGCGGGTCTCCACCCTCGATTATTCCCGCTATCGCGACACCGACCACAACTGGCCGGTGATCGACGGCTATGGCGCGCTGGTGCGGGCGGCGGGTGCCGACGTGCCGGTCACGCTCTCCTGCCCGGTGCGGCGGATCGACTGGTCCGGCCCCGGCGTGCGCCTGGAGACGGATGCCGGCACGCTCACGGCCAAGGCCGCCATCGTCACCGTCTCGACACAGGTGATCGCGGACGGGCGCTTGGGTTTCTTTCCCGCCTTGCCGCCGGTGCTGGCCGAGGCCTTCGCGGCTCTGCCGCTCGGCGTGGCGGAGAAGGTGGCGCTGTCTTTCGACCGCGATGTCTTCGGCATTGCCGAGCGCACGGGCCTCGGCGTGCTCGACGAGGATGCGCCGGGGCGCGGGCCTTTCCAGTTCCAGCTTCTGCCCGGCTCCCGCTCAGCCGCCATCGGCCATATGGCGGGCGAGATGGGCGCGCGCCTCCTCAAGGATGGCCCCGACGCCATGGCGGCCGCGGCGCTCGACGCGCTCTGCGCCGTCTTTGGCGAGGATGTGCGGCGGCATGTGCGCAGCACGCACGCGACCGGCTGGGCGCAGGAGCCGTTCATCCGGGGCGCCTATTCCTGCGCCCTGCCGGGGCAGGCCGAGGCCCGCACGGCGCTGTTCGAGCCGTTGGCCGAGCGCATCCATTTCGCGGGGGAGGCGGTGCATCCCTATGCCTTCTCCACTGCCCATGGCGCCCATCTGTCCGGCATCACGGCAGCCGAGCGCTGCATCGGAGCGCTGGCGGCCTGAGGCATCCTTCGCGCTCCTCCCGCGTTAGGATGGCATCCGAACGGAGCGTCCCATGCGTCCTCTCGTCCAGATCGTGGCCATGGCCGAGAACGGCGTCATCGGCCGCGACCAGAAGCTGCCCTGGCACCTGCCCTCGGACCTGAAGCGCTTTCGGGCGCTGACGACCGGCAAACCCATCCTCATGGGCCGCCACACTTATCTCTCCATCGGCCGGCCGCTGCCGGAGCGCATTTCGGTGGTGGTGAGCCGTGACCCGACCTTCGCGCCGCCGCCGGAGGTGCGGGTGGCCTCGACGCTCACGGCGGCACTCCTTTTGGCCGACGACGCGGCTGGACAGATGGGGGCGCATGAGATCGCGGTCATCGGCGGCCGGCAGATCTTTGCCGAGACGGAGCCGCTCTCATCTCTCGTGCATCTGACGCTGGTACATGCCGCGCCCGAAGGCGACGTGCGCCTCCCGCCCTATGATCCGGCCCGCTGGCGAGAAAGGGAGCGGCAGGGCCCGCTTCAGGGGCCACAGGACGAGTCCCCCTTCAGCTACGTGACGCTGGAGAAGCGCTAAGCCTCCCTCCCGCTCATTGCTCCGGGACGATGCCAGGCGGGCGGAAGAGGGTGCCGAAGCCGTAGGTCGGTGAAATCTGAAGTGGCGCGCCGGGCGCCTGCGCCGGTGCCGGCTCGGGATCGGGCTGCTCGGCGCGGGGCCGCACGCTGGGCGCGATGTTCACCGGCGGGGGCAGCGGCGGTGCGGCCTGCGCATCCGTCTGCACCGGGGGCGAGCGCGTTTCCGCGCGGGGCGCGGGCTGCGGCAGGGGAGCGGGAGCCGGCATCGGCGCGGGCGTGGCGTTGACCGCGGGCGCCACGGGCGCGGGGGCGGCCGGCGCAGCCTCTGCCGGGGGCTTCTGCGGGGCCGGTTCCGGGGCAGGTGCCTGAACCGGCGCGGAGATGGGGGCCGGTGTGGGAGCGGCGGGCGCGAGCGGTGCCGACTGGACCGGGGCCGGCGCCTGCGGCGGAGGCGCGCTCTGTGCGGGCGGCGGGGCGGCGGGCCGGGCGTTCTGGCGTTCCTCCAGCCGCTTCGTCTCGCGCTCGATGGCCCGCATGGCGATGACGCCGGTGAGGGCGGTGGCGGTGACCTTGCGCTCCGGCGCCGCAAGCGGCCCGCGCCAGGAGATGACGCCGCCGGGCATGGTGCCGGGCACGTCCGTGCCCTCCTGTTCCAGCGTCACGTCCAGCAGCATCTTGGTGAAATCGAGCGTCCCGCCCAGCGTGATGCTGGTGGCGTCCACCTTCGCGCGCGCCGGAGTGAGGCGGGCGACGCCATTGAGCAGGCCGAAGGTGCCTTCGAGGCTCGCGAGCTTCAGCGGCCCGCGCTGGAAGGCCCGGTCGAGCATGGCGGTGGTGCGCCGCTCCTCCGGCGGCGGCCCGGCAGCGGTGTCCGCCAGCACGCTGTCGAGGGCCTTGGGGTCGGCCCCCGGAATTTCCAGCTCCTGCACCGAGAGCGTGCCCTGCCCCGAAAGCCCCTGCACCAGCGTCAGCGGCGAGCGGCCGCTGCCCAGCGCGTCGAGCGTGAGGCTGACGCGGCCGCGCGGCGGCGTGCGGACGCCCAGCGGCGCGAGCAGCACGGCGCTGTCCACGCCGTCCACCGCCAGATGCCCGTCCGCCTGCACGAGATCGCCCCGCCGGCGCAGGGTGATGCCGCCGGAGAGGTGTCCGCCGCCCAGCGCGCCGGAAAGTTCGCGCAGGTCGAAGGCATTGGCGTCCGCCGTCACCTTCATGCGCCCTTCGGTGAGCCCATAGGGACCGCCGAGCTCGATACTCTTCGCGGTCAGCTCCAGTGCCAGCGTCGCCGGCAGCGGGGCGGCGGGAGCGAAGCGGGCGGCGGACCAGGGGCCGGTGCCCACGTCCGGCCCCGTGCTGCGGGCGCTCCACAGGCCCATGAGGCGGGGAAGGGACAGGGCCTCGGTTGCGAGCTTGCCGCTGACGCGCGGATTGCTGCCCGGCTCAAGGTCGAGGGCGCCGGAGACGGGGGCGCCGCCGAGTGTGCCCGTCAGGCGCTCCAGTCGCCACAGTCCCGGCGTTCGCGAGACGGCGAAGGCGAGCGTTCCGGGCACGGCGGCGTCGGGCGCCCCCGCATTCACCAGCAGGCGGGGAAGGTCGGGGCCGTTCAGCGTCACGTCGAGCGTGGGCTGGAGCGTACCTTCGGAGGAGAGGCGGGCGCTGCCCTTGGCGGAGAGCTGCGCCTCGCCGAGCGCGAGGCGTCCGTCCACATCCGCGCTTCCGCCGTCCCTGGGGGTGATGGCGAGGTCGAGCCGCCCCGGCCCCTGTCCGGGACGCAGCCCCGGCAGGCCGACGGCTTCGAGCGCGCGGGCACCATCGCTGGCAGCGAGGGCGAGATCCACACGGGCGGGCACATCCGGCCGGGCGCGGGCGAAGGCGGCGCGGCCTGTGATCTGGCCAAGCGCGCCGTCGGCGGTGATGGCGTTCGCGCCGTCCCGGGCCCAGTCGGCGGTGAGTGCGATCTGCACCGGCGCGGCGATGGGCGCGAGCCGTTGCAGCGTCTCGGCCGCCTCCGACCCCGCGACGAGCCGGGACAGGGGCACGAGCCCGTCCGCCTTGCTGCCTGCGATGCTGAGCGCCAGCCGGCCGGCTGGCGTGCCGCCATCCGTCTCCAGACGGCCCGTGCCCGAGAGGCTGAGGCCGACGAGATCCTCGACGGCGAGCTGACCGAGGCTCCACGCGCCGGCCTTGCCCTCCGCGCTGAGAGAAAGGCTGCGCAGCGGCAGGCCGGAGAAGGTGAGGTTACGGCCTTCCAGCGCCACATTGCCCGCCCTCGGAAGCGTGCCCGTGCCGATGCCACGCTTTGCCAGGGCAAGGAGGGGATCGAGGTCGGCGCCATCGACGGCCAAGGTCAGATCGAGGCGCGGCGCAGCGGCGGCGAGGTCGAGGGCGGCATTGCCGCGCAGGCGCGCCGGGCCGAAAGCAGCCTCCACATTGCTGAGGCTGTAGCGCGTGTCCGCGAGCGTGATGCGCCCGGCAATCTTCACCGGTCCCTTCACGGCGCCGGCGAGATCCGCGCTGGCGCGTGGCGCCGCCCAGCGCAGGAAGCCGGCGGGGTCATCCGAGGTGAACAAGAGGTCGCTGCCGAAGTCGGCCGCGGTGCCGCGCCGTGCCGGAATGCCCGAGAGACGGAGGGCGCTCTGGCCCGGCAGCTTGGCCTCCGCCGCGTCCACCCGCCAGCCGTCGGGCAGGCCGGTGAAATCGGCGCGGGCGTCGCGGATGACCGTGCCGCTCACCGTCAGCTGGTCCACCGAAATGCCGATCCGCGAGGTCACGTCCGGGGCCGGCAGGTTGGCGAGCAGGCCGACGAGGGCGCCCGCGGCATCGGCCGGCGTCGGGGCAGCCGCGCCCGCGGCTTGCGGACGCAGGGCATCGAGATCCAGGTTACGCGCGTTCAGCACCGCATCGAGGCCGATGGCCCGGCCGAGGGAGAAACGGGCCGAGCCGGTGAGCTGCGCGGGCCGCGTGTCCTCGGCCATGGTGAGTTCGAGCGTGTCGGCGACGATGGCCTCTGGCGAGGCCCGCACGGCGGCGGCAAGGCGCCAGGCTTCGGCGGCTCCCGCTTCGCCCTTGCGGCTCAGCGTGCCCTTGCCCTCGAAGCGCGGGACATCCCCCACAAGCCGCAGGGTGCCGTCGAGATCGAGGGCGAAGGGCTGGGTGCGGCCTTCCGCGATCAGGCGCAGCTTGCCGCCTTCCTCGCCGAACTTGGCGAGGTTCGCGCGCAGCTGGTAGCGCTCGCTGCCGGCCTTGAGGTCGCCGTCCAGCCGGAAGGGACCGGAGACGGAACGGGCCTCGCCCTTGAGGTTCAGGTCCGTGAGCTGGACGGTGCGGTCGGCGCCCCGGTCCACGAGGGCGAGCGTGCCCTGCTCGATGATGAACTGGCCGATGCTGGCCCCCGCCGCCACGCCGCCGGCCGGCGCCGCAAGGCGACCTTTGGGGTCGAGGACGAGGCTGAAGAGGGGCCGGACGAGTGTGACGTTCGGCGCCTCCACCTCGCCGCGCAGCAGGGCGCCGAGGGAGAGGTCGGCCTTGAGCGTGCGCATGCTGGCGCTGCTCGTGCGGTCCTCCCCGCCCACCACCACGTCGTGCAGAACGAGATGCGGCGCGGGCAGGATGTCCGCCTCGATGCCGCCCCGGATGGACACGGGCAGGCCGATGACGCGGCTCGCCTGCGCCTCGAAGGTGGCGCGGAACATCGTCCAGTCCACCACGAAGGGCGCCGCAAAGGCCGCGCTGATCACCAGGATCACCGCCGAGGCGAGGCCGATCAGGAGGGCTTGCACGCAGATGTCCTCATGCCGGATGCGGCATCCTTGACCCTAAGAGAGAACGCCGGCCCTTTTGGGGCCGGCCGACATTCCGGCAGTCCCGTCTCAGAGCGAGACGATCTTGCCCGGGTTCATGATGTTGTGCGGGTCGAAGGCCCGCTTGAGCGTGCGCATGGCTTCGAGAGTCTCGGCGCCATGCTCGGCCAGAAGATACTTCTTCTTGCCCTCGCCCACGCCGTGCTCGCCGGTGCAGGTGCCTTCCATGGCGAGGGCCCGCTCCACGAGGCGCTTCATGAAGATTTCCGCCTTGGCCACGTCGGCGTGGTCGGTCACGTCCACCATCAGCGTGGTGTGGAAGTTTCCATCGCCCACGTGGCCGACGATGGGGGCGACGAGCCCCATCTCCACGATGTCGGCCTTCGTCGCTTCCACGCATTCGGCAAGGCGCGAGATGGGCACGCAGACGTCGGTCGCCACCGCCTTGGCGCCGGGGCGCATCGGCAGCACAGACCAATAGGCATCGTGCCGTGCCTGCCAGAGCTTGGAGCGGTCCTCCGCCTTGCCGGCGAAGGTGAAGGGGCCGCCGCCATTCTCGGAAGCCAGCTCCCCGAAGCGTTCCGCCTGTTCGGCGGCGCCTGCTTCCGTGCCGTGGAATTCGAGGAACAGGTGGGGCGTCTCGGGCAGGCTCAGCTTGGCATAGGCGTTGGAGGCGCGGACCTGCACCTCGTCCAGCAGCTCGATGCGGGCAACCGGAATGCCGCACTGGATGGTCTGGATCACCGTGTTGCAGGCATCCGTGATGGTCGGGAAGGAGCACACGCCGGCCACGATGCTCTCGGGAATGCCGTAAAGCTTCAGCGTGATCTCGACGATGATGCCCAGCGTGCCTTCCGCGCCGATGAACAGGCGGGTGAGGTCATAGCCGGCCGAGGACTTGCGGGCGCGGCGCGACGTGGTGATGAGTTCGCCATTCGGCATCACCACCTTCAGGGCCAGCACGTTGTCCTTCATGGTGCCGTAGCGCACCGCATTGGTGCCCGATGCGCGGGTGGAGGCCATGCCGCCCAGCGAGGCATCGGCGCCGGGATCGATGGGGAAGAACAGCCCCTGGTCGCGCAGTTCCTCGTTCAGGCGCTTGCGGGTGACGCCGGGCTCGATGACGCAGTCGAGATCGTCGGTATTGATCTTGAGGATGCGGTTCATGCCGGAGAGGTCGATGCACACGCCGCCATAGGGCGCGTTCACATGGCCTTCCAGCGAGGTTCCGGCGCCCCAGGCGATCACGGGCACCCGATGGGCGGCGCAGATGCGCACGGTGGCCTGCACATCCTCGATGCAATCGGCAAAAACCACCGCATCTGCCGGCTCGTTGGGCAGGAAGGTTGTGACATTGGCGTGCTGCTCGCGGGCCGGGCGCGACATCACGACTTTGTTACCGAGGCGGGCGGTGAGCTCGGCCAGCGCCTGACCAAGCGCGGCCTCATCGGCGAAGCTGTCCTTCGCGGCTGCACCAAGCATTTAGAATTCCTTAAGATCTGTGGCGGGGCGTTTCCGCGCCGGAGTGTATCGGGATGAACGCGGCCTGAAAACGATTCGTGGCCGGGCGCAGATTCGACGTGTTCGCTGCACCAGCTTTCCGCAGTGCGACCATTCTCACGCCATTTCGGTAGTGACCGTTGCCTTAGGTGGCGGCACACTGAGTGCCCGACGAGCAACCTCCCCGAACCCGGAGGCGTCTCCATGCTGAAAACACAGGATTTCGAGCCGGTTTTCTTCGCTCCCTTCGTTTCCTCCACCATGGAGGTGAAACGGGACTGGACCGACTACAACGGCCATCTGAACGTCGCCTATTACAGCCTGCTGTTCGATCGCGCCTTCGACGAGGTGCTCGACCTCTTGGGGCTCGGCCCCTCGCTGGCGCGGCTGCGCGGCTCCTCCTTCTTCACGGTGGAAACCCACACCCGCTATCTGCGCGAACTGGCCGTGGGTGCGCCGGTGCGCGTCACCGTGCGGCTGGTCGATTATGACGACAAGCGCTTGCACGTCTTCGAGACGCTCCACCACGGCACGGAAGGGTGGGTGTCGGCGACGCTGGAGCAGGTGGCGCTGCACGTAGATCTCGACAGCCGCCGCGCCGAGGCCATGCCCGACGATGTGGTGGAGCGCGCCGCCGCCATGCGGGCCGCTCACGCGGCCCTCGCCCGGCCGGACGGCATCGGTCGCGCCATCGGCATGCCCCAGCGCTGCTGAGCGGGTCTTTCGGGTAACGGGAACGGAGGACGGGATCCCCCGGGCACCTGCGCACGGCGCAGGTCACGTCGCCTGCATCATGCAACTCTGCATAGAGGCAAGGCATGTCTGCATCGTGTGCAGGACAGGCATGCTTACCTATCAGTTCTGCTGCGGCGCAACACGGCGTATTTTGCATTGCATCAGGAAGTGCAAAGCAGAAGGGCCTCCGTCATGAGCGCCGTGATCTACTCGACCCCCAAGTTCGCTCCGGCCGCCCAGGGCGCCGTGAATGCCGAGCCGAAGAAGGGTTTCTTCGCCCGCGTGCTCGACGCCATCATCGCCGCCCGCACCGAGCAGGCCGAGCGCGAAGTGCTGAAGTATGTGCAGCGTCCGGGTGGCCGTTACCCGCTTCAGTGAGCGGACGGGACAGCGGTCCCGCCCCTCCTGACCGAGCCGCGCGGCTCGTCGGTCTTCAGTAGATGTCCTCCCGCCGGGGCGCGGCCCCGGTGGCGGAAAGGATCAGGCTGGTCCAGCCGTCAATGTCGCGGCGCCGCACCAGCTTCAGGCCCTGCGCCCGATAGGCCGCCAGCGCCGCATTGGCATGGCTCGGCAGAAGGCCGGACAGCACCAGCCATCCCCCTGGCGCCAGCAGCGGACGCACGGGGCGCGCCAGCCGCTTCAGCGGCGGCAGCAGGATGTTCGCCAGAATGAGATCGTAGGGCGCGCCCGCCTTCACGCTCATGGCATCGACGCCCGCCGCCAGATGCAGCGTCACGAACGGCCCCGCGCCGTTGAAGCGGGCATTCTCCCGCGCCGTCTTCACCGCCACATCGTCGAGATCGCTCGCCACCACCGGACGCCGGAACTGCCGCGCCGCCGCGATGGCCAGTACGCCCGTGCCCGTGCCCACATCGAGGATGCGCCGCGGCGTGCCGAGCTTGGCCATGTCGGCAATGGCCGCAAGGCAGCCCTGCGTGGTCCCGTGGTGGCCTGTGCCGAAGGCGAGCGCCGCCTCGATCTCGATGCCGATGGCGTTCTGCGGCACGCGGGCGCGATCGTGGCTGCCGTGGACGATGAAGGAGCCGACGCGCACCGGGGCGAGCCCTTCGAGGCTGGAGGCGACCCAGTCCGTCTGCTCGATGGCGTGGAAGGAGACCTGCGCCGCCATTTCCTCGCCGGCGGCGATGGTGACGAGTTCGCGCAGCAGGTCGGCATCGAAGGCCTCGCCGGCATAAAGCTCGATGGCCCAGCTGCCGTCCGGCTGCTCGAAATTGGCCACCGCCACCTCGGCCGGATCGAAATGCTCGGCGAGGAAGTCCGCCACGCGCCGGGCTTCCCGCTCGGGCGCGCTGAGGCGCATCACATGGGTGGCGTCGTTGGGCGGCAAGCCTTCAAGCATCTCAACCTCGGAACCTAGAGCGTGTCCGGTTTCGATTGCTCCGCAAGCAAGACCGGATCTCTCGATCAAAGAACAGGAGAGGGAGCGGTGGGCCGCATGGACTCGCATCGGCACAACCAGGCTCCCTTGCGGCCGGCCCGGCCGCATCTGCCGTCCCAAGTGCCAGAGGCCGGGGCGGATATCCAGCCCCAATCCCGCAGGGCGGATCAGCGGGCGAAGGAGCCAACCACCCGGCTGCCCATGTTCTGGCGCGCCTCGGCGAGGCGGCTTTCTGCGGCGGAGAGAAGATCGGCCACGCTCGCTCCGTCCTGCGGCGTCGTGGCAACGCCGATGCTCACGGCGTGGATGTCCTCGTTGCCGGACTGGAGCATGGCCTCCGTATCCCGCCGCAGCAGCGCCGCCACCTGCATGGCCGCATGGTGTGGCGCGCCGGGGGCGAGAATGGCGAAGGCGTCGTCGCGATAGCGCACCACATAATCACCGGAGCGGGTTGCCTCGCCGATGGTGGCGCTCGCCTGCCGGATCATCTCCGCCCATTTCGAGGAGGTTTCCTCCCGGTCGGGCGTGTCGATATGCACCAGCAGCAGGCTCATGGGCCGCCCGGTGAGGCCGGTGACGGACAGCAGGTGGCCGCAGATGGACGCGAACTGCGAGGCGTGGAAGGTGCCCGTGAGGGGATCGTAGCGGCGCGGCTCCCGCTGCGGCTGCTCGGGCTGGCGCAACTGGCGCAGGATCTCGCCAGCGGTCCGGGCCGGGACGGCCTCCACCGGCTCGATGCGGGTGAGATACCAGGTGAGCGCGCTGCCATAGAGGAGCGCTGCGACCATGCGTCCCGCCCAGGTGCCAAGCCCGGCGGCATCGGGAATGCCGAAGGCGAAGTGCAGGGCGCTGAAATAGAGCAACTGGTCGAAGGTGAGGGCCAGCGCCAGCGGCACGGTGAGGGCGAGCCAGAGCGGCAGGCGCCATCTCTCGCGCATCGTGGCGTGGAGCACGAACATGCCCAGGCACTCCAGCACGAGCAGCGCGCTGCCCCACACCATAAGCGCCAGCATCTTGGCGAAATGCATCACGTCGAGCGTCTGCGGCACCGGCTGGCGCACATAGCCCACCGCCAGCAGCGCCACGAGGACGAAGATCAGCAGATTGCCGAACAGCATGCCGTACAGCGGCTGGCGCGCCAGCGGCCCGCCCTCGCGCACGAAGACCAGCAGCAGCAGGGCGAGCTTGCCGGAGAACAGCGCCGCGGCGCCCGGCGTCAGGGCGAGGCCGAAGGGCAGCTTCAGATAGAGGCCGATGGCGAACTGGGTCTCAAGGAATTGGGTGGCCGCCAGAGCACAGAAGAAGGTCGCGAGACCGATCACCCGACGGGCGCTGAACAGCGCCAGCATGGCGCTGAAATAGAGCACCATCTCTGCGGCGATCAGGGAAAGGCTGCCAATATACATCGATTGAAAATCAGCGTTGTCCGCGGATCGCCGGAAGAGCGGCCATGCTAGCGCAAAGCTTGTCCTTTCCGACAGGGCGGGGTCTGATTTTTCATGCCGACCTTGCGCGAGCCTGAGCTAACTCAGAGACATCCGTTGTTGACGATGGGGCGTGGCATACGGATTCCGCAGCGGAATAGGCGTCGCAGACCGCTCTCCACCATCGCCGGCCGCACCCACTGTCACACCTTCTCGACGAAGCTTTCCAGCACCCGCTTCTCGCCGGCCTTCTCGAACAGCACGGTCAGCTTGTTGCCGTCGATGGCGGTGATCTCGCCATAGCCGAACTTGATGTGGAACACCCGCTCGCCGGCCGAGAAGGCCGACGGCGCGCCGGTGGAGGCGGCGATCAGCGTGCCCTCGATCACCGGCCCGCCGCGCCGCGATCCGCCATAGCCGCCACCAGAGCCTCCGAAGCCGCCCTTGGTGCCGCCGCTCTCGTTCCGGGCGTTCTGGGCGCGCTGCCAGCCGGGCGTCGCATAACTGGAGGCGAAGGGGGCCGGATTGTCGAAGCGGCTGGCGCCATAGCTGTTGCCGCCGCCATAGCCGCCCGTGGTGCCACCCCAGCCAAAGCCGCCCTTGCTCTCCTGCACATCCACATGGGTGTCCGGCAGTTCGTCGAGGAAGCGGCTGGGCACGGTGGAGTTCCACATGCCATGGATGCGCCGGTTGGAGGCGAAATAGACCCGCGCACTCGCCCGCGCCCGCGTGATGCCCACGTAGGCGAGACGGCGTTCTTCCTCGAGGCCCGCCTTGCCCTGCTCGTCCAGCGCCCGTTGGTGCGGGAACAGGCCCTCTTCCCAGCCGGGCAGGAAGACGGTGTCGAACTCCAGCCCCTTGGCGGAGTGGAGGGTCATGATCTGCACGGCGTCGTCGCCAGCGCCGCTGTCCACGTCCATCACCAGCGAGATGTGCTCAAGGAAGCCGGAGAGGTTCTCGAACCCTTCCATGGAGCGCACCAGCTCCTTGAGGTTTTCCAGCCGTCCGGCCGCTTCCGCCGAGCGGTCCTTCTGCCACATCTCGGTGTAGCCGCTCTCATCCAGCACCACCTCGGCCAGTTCGGTGTGCTTCATGTTCTCGGCCTGCTCGCGCCAGCGCTCGAAGGACTGGATGAAGCCGCGCAGCGTCGAGCGGAGCTTCGGCTTCAGCTCCTCGCTCTCGGTGAGGAGGCGGGTCGCCTCCATCAGCGGCACGCCGGCGGCGCGGGCGACGTCGCGGATCTGCTTGATGGCCGCGTCGCCCACGCCGCGCTTCGGCACGTTCACGATGCGCTCGAAGGCGAGATCGTCAGCCGGCGAAATAACGCAGCGCAGATAGGCCAGAGCATCGCGGATTTCCGCCCGCTCATAGAAGCGCGGACCGCCGATGACGCGGTAGTTGAGGCCCAGCGTGACGAAGCGGTCCTCGAACTCGCGCATCTGGAAGGAGGCGCGCACGAGGATGGCGATCTGCGACAGCGCATGGCCCGCGCGCTGGAGCGCCTCGATCTCGTCCCCGATGGCGCGGGCTTCTTCGCCGCTGTCCCAGGCGCCGGTGACGGTGACCTTCTCGCCCTTCTCCCCTTCGGAAAACAGCGTCTTGCCGAGCCGCCCCTCGTTGAAGGCAATGAGATGGGAAGCGGCGGCTAGGATATGGCCCGTGGAGCGGTAGTTACGCTCCAGCCGGATCACCTTGGCGCCGGGAAAGTCGCTCTCGAAGCGCAGGATGTTGTCCACCTCGGCACCGCGCCAGCCATAGATGGACTGGTCGTCGTCGCCCACGCAGCAGACATTGCGCGAGCCCTGCGCCAGAAGCCGCAGCCAGAGATACTGGGCGACGTTGGTGTCCTGATACTCGTCCACCAGAATGTATTTGAACTTGCGGTGGTATTCCGCGAGCACATCGGGGTTCTCGCGGAACAGGCGGATGCCCTCCAGCAAGAGGTCGCCGAAGTCCACGGCGTTGAGCGCCTTCAGCCGCGCCTGATAGGCGGCATAGAGCATCTGCCCGCGCCCGTTGGCGAAGGCAGCGCCTTCGCCGGCCGGCACCTGCTCGGGCGTGAGGCCGCGGTTCTTCCAGCCGTCGATGGCGGAGGCCAGCATCCGGGCGGGCCAGCGCTTCTCGTCGATCTCCTCCGCCGCGATGAGCTGCTTCAGCAGGCGGAGCTGGTCGTCCGTGTCGAGAATGGTGAAGCCGCTCTTGAGACCCACCAGCTCATGGTGCCGGCGCAGGATGCGCACGCCGATGGAGTGGAAGGTGCCGAGCCAGGGCATCCCCTCCACCGTGTCGCCCACCATGGCGTGGATGCGTTCCTTCATCTCCCGCGCGGCCTTGTTGGTGAAGGTCACGGCGAGGATCTGCGAGGGATAGGCGCGGCCCTGCGAGAGAATGTGGGCGATGCGGGTGGTGAGCACGCGGGTCTTGCCGGTGCCGGCGCCGGCCAGAACGAGCACGGGGCCGTCCAGCGTCTCCACCGCCTCGCGCTGCTCGGGATTGAGGCCGTCGAGATAGGAAGGGCGGGTGGGGGCGGCGGGAATGCCCATGGCGGCGCGCGCGCGTTCGGCGATGCCGCCGGGCTTCAGGGCCGGACGGCCGACGTCTTCGCGGGGTGCCAGATCGCGGGGCTCAGGGCCGCCGCGCTTCTCAGGGGAAATGGACAATCGCCGTCTCGTTCTCGCACACACGATTCTCGTGTGAGAACAAAATGGCACCGCAGGGGCCGGATTGCGAGGGGCAAGCCATGTTCTTGTGGAAACGGCGCCCTGCGGCGCCGTTTCGCATCCGGATCAGATCACCAGTCGGCGCGGCAGACGCGCTGCGCCCAATAAGGGCTCCACCAGCACTTCAGGAAGCCGTGCACTTCCTTCATGGGCCGGAAGACGGTGGGCTGGGTGGTGAGGCTCACGAGCTGCCCGTTGGGGGGCACGGTGCCGTCCAGAACCACCGTGTTGAAGCTCAGCGTCGAGCCCGAGAGGCTGGCGGCGCCCAGTTCCACGATGGCCTGGGTGGGCACCGGACCGAGCGTGGTCAGGGCCACGTTCGGCGGATCGTTCTTCATCATCGCCACCGTGGCGTTCCACATCTTCACGAACTGCTCGGTGGTCATGGTGCCGCCGATCCGCTCCGGCCGGTCGATGGCGAAGGCGGCGGTGGGGGCGACGCCCTGCAGGGTCAGCACCTTGCCGTCGAACGAAAGCGAGGCAGCCTGCTGGGTGAGCATCATCTCGATCGGACGGGCGACCCGGATTTCCGGCGCGGTCTCCTGGGCCGGAGCCGCAGGGGCTGCGGCGGCCGGCGCGCTGGCCGGCGGCGTCGTCTGGCCCGCGGGCGCGGACTGGGCGAGCGCGGCGGCACTGGAGACGGCCAGGAGAAGGCCTGCCAGGGATGCGGAAAGTTTCATGGGACCGGTCTTCCTTGCGTGAGCCCTTGGCCGGCGCCGGGGCGCCGGACCTATAGCGGATTTGGCGGTCAAACCAAGCCGGTACCGTTGGGGTACGCGGCACGGCGCGCGGGAACGCGCCGGGAACTTAAAACGCCGAGCCGAAGGTGCGCGGCGGCGGGCTGACGATGCTCACCTGCCCGCCGCGGATCTCCATCACTGCGAGGGCGCGTTCGTTGCTGCCGTCGGCGCGGAAGCGGAAGGCGCCGTCCACGCCGGCAAAGCCCGAGGGGTTGGTGAGGGTGGTGGTGTTGAGCCCGTCCGGCCCCTGCGTGCGCACGATGGCGGAAACCAGCGATACCGCGTCATAGGCGAGCGTCGCCGTGCGCACCGGGTCCGAGCCGTAGCGTGCGCGGTAGCGCTGCGAGAAGTTGCGCCAGCCGGCGGCGTCGGGGGCGGCGAACTGCGCGCCCTCCATCTGCGGCAGGCTGAACAGGCGGGGCTCGTCCCACAGGCCCGTGCCCAGCAGGCGGATGCGCTTCAGGTCAACGCCGGCGGACGCGAGCTGCTGCACCACGCCGGCGACGCTGTCGGCGCTGTCGGGGATGAAGATGGCGTCGGTCTGGCTCTGCACGTCGGCCACGCGCTTCACCGCGTCGGCGAGGCGCGCCGGCGTGTAGCGTTCCAGCGCCATCACCCGGCCGCCCACGTCGCCCACGGTCTGCTGGAAGGCGCCCTGCACCACGGTGCCATAGGCGTTTTCGGGAATGAGGGCAGAGAAGGAGCGTTTACCCTGCCCCGCCGTGTAGCGGATGATGCGGTCCACGTCCGTCTGCGGCAGGAAGCTCAGCAGGAAGACGCCGTTGCCGGCGACGTTGGTGTCCGTCGAGAAGGCGATGATGGGGATGCCGCGCGGCCGGGCCGCCTGCGCCGCCGCGCCCACCGAGGTCGCAAACAGCGGGCCGAGGATGATGCGGGCGCCTTCATTGATGGCCTGTTCGGCCGCATTGCGCGCGCCCTGGCTGGTGCCGCCGTCGTCCTTCACCACGAGCTGGATCGGGGCTTGGCCGAGCTCCGCCATGGCGAGTTCTGCGGCGTTCTTGAGCGCCTGTCCGGCGAGGGCCGCATTGCCCTGCGCGCCGAGCGGCAGGATCAGCGCCACGATAGGGCCGGAGGCGGGCAGGGGCTGGCCGGTGACGGGGCCGGTGGGCGCACCCTGTGGCGTCGGAGACAGCGGCACGTCGCCGCCGGCGCAGGCCGCGACGAGCGAAGCGGCGGAGACGGACCCCGCCAGCTTCAGGCCACCGGACAGAAGGGCACGACGGGTGAGGCCGGAGGGCTGCTGCGCCATGGCGGGCAGACGGCTCGGGGGCAGAACGCGATCGGTCACCAGTCTCTCCCCGGAGCCCCGGCGGCTCCGTTTCTTGTCGAACACCACAGCCCTGCCGGACCGGAAAGGGGTGCGCCACCGGCGGGGACGCATTCGCTTTTTCTTGTGTCACCGGCCGGGCGGCCGGCGCAATGGCCGGCGGTTTCCGCTGGCCGCGACGCGCCTCACGTTACCGGCATCCTCCGCGCCTGTCATGCCGCCCCGCCGATTCGCCGTGCGCTTGTCACAGGCATGAAAGGGATTGAGGGAGCTGTTCTCTGGACGCATGCTGGCACGCCTCGCGAACCGGGAGCATCCATGCAGCTGAATGTGGAGCGCGAGGTGCCGGACCTCTATGTGGACGGCGTTCCGGATCTGGCGGTGATGGACGCCGCATTCTGCCGGGCCTTCGCAGTTGCTCCGCCCGGCCTGTTCGATGGCGCCGATGGTGGTCGCGACTGGCTCCTGGCCATGGAGCGGCAGGCGGTGGGCCTGTGCCACCGGCTCGACCGCTCCGCGTTCGCGACCAAGCTCGACCTCTTCCTGCCGACGCCCCTCGATATCCTCACGCAGTTGCGCACCTTCGCCGCGCTTCTCGATTGCCAACTGGCCCTCGATCTCGGTCGCGACACGGCGGACGATCTGGCGCTGCTTATCCCGCCCGATGGCCGCCTGGTGATGGGACTGCTGGAGGTGGTCGGTCCCGGCCGCGCGGAAGACGCTCCGGAGGTCGCCTTCCGTTCCGCATCCGTTGGCGGCTGAGCGGGCGCGCTGTTCCGATGCCCGCGCCCGCACTATGATCGCGGCCATGACCCAGAGCCCCGCCCGGGCGTCGCACGACGCTGCCGAAGACATTACAGCCCCGCTTACCGGCGATCTGCCGGCCGACGACACCACCGATCTGCCGGACCTCGAGCCGGGGACGCCGGGCGAGAAGGCCTTCACCCTGTTCGGCCAGACCGTGCAGGCCCGGCGGCTGGACACGGGGCTGCATGTGGTGGCCACCCCCATCGGCAATCTCGGCGACATCACGGTGCGGGCCCTGGAGACGCTGGCAGGCGCGGGCCTCATCGCCTGCGAGGACACGCGCATGACGCGCCGCCTCCTCGACCGCTACGGCATCGCCACCCCGCTCGTCCCCTATCACGATCACAATGGCGCCTCGATGCGCCCGCGGCTGCTGGCAAAGCTCGCGGCGGGAGAGGCCGTGGCGCTCGTCTCCGATGCCGGAACGCCGCTGGTGTCGGATCCTGGCTACAAGCTGGTGGTGGAAGCGGCGGCTGCCGGCTTCCGCATCCATCCTTTGCCCGGCGCCTCGGCCATGCTCGCGGCGCTGGTGACGGCAGGCCTGCCGACGGACCGCTTCCTGTTCGACGGCTTCCTGCCGCAGAAGGGCGGCCAGCGGCGCAACCGCATTGCGGAGCTGAAGGCGCTGCCCTCCACCCTGGTCCTCTACGAGACGGGGCCGCGCCTCGCCGAAAGCCTCGCCGATCTCGCCGAGGGGCTGGGCGACCGGCCGGCCGCCGTGTGTCGCGAACTCACCAAGGCCTTCGAGGAGGTGCGGCGCGGCCCGCTCTCCCAACTCGCCGCCCATTATGCCGCCGCCGGCGCCCCCAAGGGCGAAATCGTCCTGGTGATTGGCCCGCCGCTTGAGGAGCCGGCCGCCGATGACGATGTGGATGCGGCGCTCACCCGTGCGCTTGCCGAGCATTCGCTGAAGGATGCGGTGGCCGCCGTCACGGCCGCCACGGGTCGGCCGAAGCGCGAGGTCTATGCCCGCGCGCTGGCGCTCACAAAGGGCGAGGACGGGCCGGGCTGACATGGGACGCCCGCCGCCGCCCGACACGCCGGCGCGCCGCCGCAAGCAGGCCGCCCATGCGCGCGGGCTGGCCGCGGAGGATCGGGCCGCGGCTGTGCTGGAGGCGCAGGGCTTCCGCATTCTCGCCCGGCGGCTGCGCACCAGCGCGGGGGAGCTCGATCTCGTGGCGCGGCGGGACGACCTTCTCGTCTTCTGCGAGGTGAAGCTGCGGCGCAGTCTCGCGGAGGCGGCCGAGAGCCTCCAACTGCGCCAGCGCCGCCGCATCATCGCGGCTGCCGAACTCTTCCTGGCCGATCATCCCGAACTCGCACCCCTCGCGATGCGCTTCGACGCCATCCTGCTCGGGCGCGACGGCGGGGCCGAGCATCTGGAGGGCGCGTTCGAGCTCGAGGGGTGAAGGGGTTGGGGATGGTCGCCCGGCGGCCCAAGGGCTTTCTTGACACCGCCCGAGCGGCACCCCTATATGCGCTCCTCGCGAGGCGAGGGCCGCTTTGAGGCCGCGCCTGTGGCAGCGTAGCTCAGTTGGTGAGAGCGCCGGATTCATAACCCGGAGGTCGGCGGTTCAAGTCCGCCCGCTGCTACCACGCTTCCCTGATCCCGACATTTGCTCCGATCCGCAAACGCGCGTGAAGCGCGTCGTCCGCGCCGGACGTCTATCCACGCACCGACGCATCCTGCCGACGGAAGTCGCTCTGGCGGCGTGTTGTGGGTCCGCGACGACGTCCGTTCCAGACGAGGGTGAGGCCGGCGGACAGCGCGATGGTTGCGAGTGCGGACAGAAGAATGAGCGCACAGCGCATTTCCGCGGCGAGGGCGGAATAGTCCGGCACGAGCCCCGCGACCACGCGGGCCACCACAAGGCCGAGGGCGCTCCAGATCAAGGCAAGGAAAATCCATTCTCGCGCCGGGTGCCGGCGAGACGAAAATCTGCTCATTCAGAATTTCCACAGTTCAGCCGGTGCAACTGGCGCCGACGATCAATGAGACAACCTGAGGTTTCAGCGTCTGGGCATGATCAATGGACGTTGATGAATATAGGTTAATGGTTTTGCCTGTGCAATTGCCTGCGTGCGCTTTGTAGGCATCCCAAGCTGCGGCATGGAGGCGTCAGCCGCCCGTCCGGCTCAGGTGATGCAGCACGATGCCGCTGGTGGTGGCGACGTTCAGGCTGTCGAAGCCGGCCGCCATGGGAATGGAGATGGTCCGCGTCGCAGCCAGAACCTCCGGCGGCAGGCCGGGCCCTTCGGTCCCGAAGAGAGCGGCCTGTCGCCCGCCCGGTACGATGTCCGAAAGCCGCTCGCGGCCCGAGGGGCTGAGGGCGACGAGATCGAAGCCCGCCGCCGTGATGGCCTCCATCATCTCCGCTGTGGTGCCCGCCCGTGCCGTGGGCACGATGAGGGAGGCCCCCACCGAGACCCGGATCGCCTTGCGATAGAGCGGATCACAGCAGGCGGCATCGAGCAGCACCGCGTCCGCACCGAAGGCGGCGGCATTGCGGAAGATGCCGCCCATATTGTCGTGATTCGTGATGCCCTGGAGCGCCACCACCAGCGCCCGCTCCGGCAGGCTGGCCAGGAGTTCCGGCGCCGGCACCTGCGGCCGGGCGCGTCCCACGGCGAGAATCCCGCGATGGATGTGGAAGCCGACGATGGCGTCCATCACCGCCTGTCCCGCCACATGCACCGGAACGTTGCGGGGCAGCAGGTCAAGGGCATCCGCAATGCGCGGCAGGCTGGCCTGCGAGACGAGGACCGAATGCAGGTCGCGTCCACCATGGGCGGTCAGCAGTCGCAGCACCACTTCGCCCTCGGCCATGAAGAGGCCGCGCCGGCCGACGAGATCGCGCTCGCGCACGTCGCGGTAATCGGCAATGCGCGGATCGTCGGGATCGGACACGGGAATGAGCCGCAGCGGCTCGTGCGCGGGTAGGCTCGCGGTGGCAAGAGACGTCATGCGCGCAGTTTAGAGCCCGAATGCGGCCGGATGTCAGCGGCGGCGGGGGGGCGTCGTCGTCTCGCGCACCACCAGCCTGGGCATCAGCGCGACGCGCTCCACCGGACGGCCGGGTTCGGCGATGCGGGCGAGGGCGAGTTCCGCGGCGATGTGGCCATATTCCGGGATGCGGGTGAAGACGGTGGTGAGCGCCGGGTGCCACAGCGCCGCCTCCCCGATGTCGTCATAGCCCACCAGCGAGAAATCGCGGCCGGCGGTCAGCCCCGCCGATTGCAGGCCCATGAGCGCACCGAAGGCGTTGAGATCGTTGAAACACACCGCCGCCGTGGGCGGATCGGGCAGGGCCAGCAGCTTCAGCACGCCGGCGCGTCCGGTCTCCCGCAGGCCGGGCCCCTCGGCCACCAACGCGGGATCGAAGGGCAGGCCCGCGTCCTCGAGCCCCTGGCGATAGCCGGCGAGGCGGCGGCGGCCGGTGGAGGCGATGGGCAGGCTGCCGATCATGCCGATGCGGCGGTGGCCGAGGTCCACCAGATGGGCGACCGCCAGCGCCACGCCGGCCGTGTCGTCGGAGCCCGCGAAGTCGAAGCCCGAGCCCTCCACCTCGCGCGTCACCTGCACCACGGCGATGCCGCTGGCGGCCAGCGCCTTGAGGTCGTCCACCGTGGTGCCCGCGGCAGGCGAGACGATGAAGGCATCGGGCCGATATTCCGCCAATGTGCCGAGGGTGCGGGTCTGCCGCGTCACGTCCTCCTGGCTGACGCCGAGCAGGATGGTCTTGCCCGCCGCGCTGAGGGAATCCTCCAGTGCCGCGAGAAGTTCGGTGAAGGAGGGGTTGATGATGTCGTGCAGGCCGATGCCGACGATGTTGGTGCGGGCCGTGCGCAGGGAGGCGGCGCCGCGATTGGCCACGTAGCCGCGCGCGCGGGCGGCCTCCTGCACCTTGAGGCGGGTGGCTTCCGCCACCACCTGGCTGTCACGCAGGGCCAGCGAGACCGTGGCGGTGGACAGCCCGAGGGCCTGCGCCAGCTGCTGGAGCGTGATTCGGCCGCTCACCGCTCCGTCCATGCCGCGCCTCCCGCGATCCGCCCGACGGCAGTGCGCCGCATCGGGATTGCGGCACACTAAACGATTAAACCCTTGTCGCGGAAGCGGGCCGCTTCGCAGGCGCACAGGGGGGGCTGCGCTGCGGTGCGGCGCTATTCGACCTCGCTCTCCTGCGGCCCGCTCTCCAGCAGGCGGCGCAGGGTGAGGAGCGCTTCCCGTAGCACGGGGAGCGGCGGACGCGACAGGGCGATGCGGATCGCATTGGGCGGCTGCGTCGGCGGCACGGCAAAGGCCGAGGCCGGCGTCACCGCAATGCCCTGCCGCGTGGCGGCGGCGGCAAAGGTCTCGGCGCGCCAGATGTCGGGCAGTTCGAGCCAGGAATGGTAGGAGCGCGGGTCCGCCTTGAGCACGCCCTTCGGGAAGATGCTTCCTGCCAGCGCCTGCCGCTCGCGGGCATCGGCGCGCTTGCCCGTGACGAGGCGGGCCGCGAGCCCTTCGGCCATGACCTGCGTCCCCAGAAACTGGGTGAGGCCGTTGGCCGTCCAGGCGCCGGAGCGCACGCAGGTGACGAGGCGCCCGGACCAGGACGCCGGGCCGGCGATGAAGCCGAGCGTAAGGCCGGGTGCCACGCGCTTCGACAGACTGTCCACCAGCAGCACATGGTCCGGCGCCGCCGCGGCCAGTGGTTCTTCCTCGGACAGGAAGCCATAGACGGTGTCCTCGATGGCCATCAGGCCCTCGGCCCGCAGCAGCGTGGCGATCTCCCGGCGCCGCGCGGCGTCCATGGAGACGCCGAGCGGATTGTGCAGGCTGGACTGGAGATAGACACCCGCCAGCGGGGCTGTGCGGTGGGCCTTCAGCAGGGCGTCGGGGCGCAGGCCCTGTCCATCCATGGGCAGGGGAACGAGGGTGACACCGAGCCGCGCCGCCAGCCATTTCACCGCCGGATAGGTGAGGGCCTCGACGCCGATCCGTTCCCCCGGCGGGGCGAGGGCCGCAAGAGCCGCGGCGATGGCCTGGCGCCCGTTATTGGTGAATACGAGACCGTCCGCATCCGGTCGCCAGCCGGCGCGGCCAAGGAAGCCGGCGCTGAGCGCGCGCATGTCGGGCGTGCCGGCCGCACCCGTCGCGGCAAAGACGGAGGCAGGGAGCCCCGGCGAGGTGAGCCTGGCGATCATCGCGCTGATCTCCGCCTCCTGCCCCGGCAGGACCGGGAAATTGAGCTGGAGATCGAGCGGGCTCTTCACCGGCTCGCCGAGCGTGTCGTCGAGGGTCGACCGGCGGGCCCGCACATAACTGCCACGCCCCACTTCGCCGCTGATGAGGCCCCGCCGCGTCAGCTCGCCATAGACGCGGCTCGCGGTGGAGGCGGCGATGCCGTGCTGGTAGGCGAACTCGCGCTGTGGCGGCAGGCGGGTGCCGGCGGACAGGCGGCCAGCGGCAATATCGGCAGCAATGCTGTCGGCGAGCGCGCGATAGTCGCCACGGGCGGCGGTGTCGGACATAATTGCTCCGAGTGCAATGTATTGATTGCGCTGATATCACATCGGGACAATGAATGCGAGAGCCGCTGGCACAAAGCGGTTCGACCGGGAGCATTTCAGATGTCGCCGCAGCAGTCCCGTTCTTCCCTGGGCGCTTCCAAGGCCCAGCCTCGCCCTGCCTCTCGGATCAATGTGCAAATTGTACCGAGTGCAGCGGTGCCGGATCGCGTGCTTACGCCCGAGGCGCCTGCGCCCGTGCCTCGCCCGGCCGGACTGATGGGCCTGATCCGTCTGTGGATGTGGCGCGTCCGCTCGCGGGCGGAGCTCGCGGAACTGGATACGGAGCGTCTCCGCGACGCGGGCATCCATCCGCGTCTTGCCCGGCGGGAGGCCGACAAGCCCTTCTGGCGCGCCTGATCGCGGCGCGCAGGGGCGCGGTGGACGTGCGGGGCGCCTAGTCGTTCCGCCGCGCGCCATAGACGCGCAGGAACAGGTTCACAGCCCGCTCCACGGTCTTCTCCATATGGTCGCGGCTGATGGTGGCCGCCGAGCCGAACAGGACCGGCGCGAGGATCGTGTCCTTCGACAGCGACAGGAACTGGCTGGCCGCCGAGTCCACGTCATCAATGTCGAGCTCGCCCTGCGCCACCTTGGCGGAGAGGAAGGTGGAGAGGCGGCGCACGCCGGAATTGGGACCGGCATCGAGGAAGCGGCGGCCGATCTCGGGAAATTTCTCGGCGGTGGCGATCACCATGCGGACGGTCGCCACATGCTCCGGCCGCAGCATCGCCTCCAGGAATGACATGCCCAGCTTCTTGAGGGCGGCCGCGAGGTCCGGCTCCTTGGCATCGAGCACGAAGAGGCGCTCGGCGGTCTCCTCGCATTCGGTGGTCACCAGGGCCGCGAAGAGATCCACCTTGTCTTCAAAATAGACATAGAGCGTGCCCTTGGAGACGCCAGCCGCCCGCGCAATGTCGCCCATGCTGGCCGCGTCGAAGCCGCGCTCCAGAAACACCTCGCGCGCGCCGCTCAGGATCTGGCGTCGCTTCTCTGGCGCCTGTCCGGCGCCGAAGGCGGGGGTCTCGTTCGCAGCTGGAACGCTCAAAATGCGGTTCTCCTTCGACATCTTTCTATTCCTCGACGGGCGCCCATAATCAAGCGGCCGTCCTGTCCATCCGGTGCCGTCCCTCCGCCCGATGGAAATTTCTGACCGAACCGTTCAGTTCTCTGTTGAAATAGTGCGAACCGGCGGTTATTACAATAACCACCGTGACCGAACGGTTCGGTCAAGACCCTGATCCGCAACACAGGGTCCTGATCGGTGCAGAGGGAGGAGAGCAACCGCCCCCGCTCTCCTCCCTCAAACCGGCCTTTTCCTGGGAATCTGCTGCGCAGGTCTCTGCGCGCGTGAGACGCCCGGAAACCAAGGCGCCCTATCCGGCGCAATTCCGTTCAGCGACATGCCAGAACGACCCGACGCCCAAATCAGGCTGATGCATCATCCGGGCATCCGTTGTCGATGGCGGCGGCTAACCCCGGCTGCGTGTCCAATCTCGCATACATAGCGCAAGGAGTAAGAATAGCGCGGCGCCAGTTGCCATGGAATTAGCTCCCTGTCCTTCCGGGAGGAGGAGGCCGCCAGGGATGGCAATCGCAAGAACCCATAATGGTTTCACGATCGCAAATGCCGTGAGTGAGAAGAGTATATTAGAAATAATATTGATGGTGAGTTTCATTTGAATGATTCATTGTTTCTACGCCAATGGCGAATCATTGAATAAAATGGGCGGTCAATAAAAACTGCGAGCCGGCAGAAATGGGTACTTGATGGCTTGCCGGCCCTTCATCCCTCGCGCGAAACACCGGTTCGTCCGGCCGCCTCCCTGAGGAGTGGCGGGCCGTCGTCGATTTCTGTTCCGCGACGCTGCCTCAGTGGGCCTCTTCCCAATTGTCGGCGGCGCGGGCTTCCACCTGTAGCGGCACGGCGAGTTCGACGGCCGGGCGCGCCGCCGTCTCCATCACCCGGCGCACCACGGGCAGGGTCGCCTCCACCTCCGCATCGGGCACCTCGAACACAAGTTCGTCATGCACCTGCAAAAGCATGCGGGCCGACAGGCCGGCATCGGCGAGGGCGCCCTCCATGCGAATCATCGCGCGGCGGATGATGTCCGCCGCCGTGCCCTGAAGGCGGGCGTTGATGGCCGCGCGCTCGTTGAAGGCGCGGATGGACGGGTTGGAGGCGGCGATATCCGGATAGTGGCAGCGCCGGCCGAACAGCGTCTCCACATAGCCGTGCTCGCGGCAATAGGCGCGGGTCTCGTCCATATAGGCGCGGATGCCGGGGAAGCGCTCGAAATAGCGCTTGATGTACTGGCCCGCCTCATCGCGCGGAATGCCGAGCTGGTTGGCGAGGCCGAAGGCGGAGATGCCGTAGATGATGCCGAAATTGATGGCCTTGGCCCGCCGGCGCACTTCCGAGGGCATGCCCTCCACCGGCACGCCGAACATTTCGGAGGCGGTCATGGCATGGATGTCGATGCCGTCCCTGAAGGCCTGACGCAGCGCCGGGATCTCCGCGATCTCGGCCAGCAGCCGCAGCTCGATCTGCGAATAGTCCGCCGAGACGAGCTTGGTGCCCGGCACCGCCACGAAGGCACGGCGGATGCGCCGGCCTTCCTCGGTGCGGATCGGGATGTTCTGGAGATTGGGCTCGGAGGAGGACAGGCGCCCGGTGGTGGTGGCCGCCAGCGCATAGGAGGTGTGGACCCGGTGGGTGGTCGGGTTCACGTAATTGGGCAGGGCATCCGTATAGGTGGAGCGCAGCTTGGAAAGCTGGCGCCAGGCGAGGATCTTCTGCGGCAGCTCGTGGCCCGCCTCGGCCAGTTCGTCGAGCACATTGGCCTTGGTGGACCAGGCGCCCGTGGGCGTCTTGGTGGCGCCGGGCAGTTGCATCTTGCCGAACAGGAGGTCGCCGATCTGCTTGGGCGAGCCCACATTGATCTTCTCGCCGGCGAGCCCTGAGATCTCGTCCTCCAGCCGGGCGGCACCCTGCGCGAATTCGGAGGAGAGGCGGGCGAGCGTCGCGCGGTCGATGGAGATGCCGCGCGCCTCCATGCGGGCAAGCACGGCGATCAGCGGGCGCTCCAGCGTCTCATAGACCGTGGTCATGCCCTCCGACGGCAGGCGGGGCTTCAGCACGCGCCAGAGTCGGAGCGTCACATCCGCATCCTCCGCCGCATAGGCGGTGGCGGCCTCCAGCGGGACGCGGTCGAAGGTAATCTGGCTCTTGCCCTTGCCCGCCACTTCCGTGAAGGCGATGGGCGTGTGGCCGAGATATTTGATGGACAGCTCGTCCATGCCATGCCCGCCGCGCCCGGCATCGAGCGCATAGGACATGCACATGGTGCAGTCATAAGGGGCCACCGTGATGCCGTGCCGGGCGAGGACGGCGGCGTCGTACTTGACGTTGTGGCCGATCTTCAGCGTGCCGCCGTCTTCCAGCATGTCCTTCAGCGCCGCGAGGGCGTCGTTGAAGGGGATCTGGCCGGGCAGCAGCCCTTCCGTGAACAGGCCGTCGCCCGCGCCCACATGGGCGAGTGGGATATAGCAGGCCTCGTTCGGCGCCAGCGCCAGCGAGACGCCCACGAGGTCCGCCTGCATGGGATCGACCGAGGTGGTCTCGGTGTCGAAGGCCACGAAGCCCTGATCACGGGCTTTGGCGCACCATGCCTTCAGCTCGTCGAGGCTGGTGAGCATCCGGTAGTGGCTGCGGTCCACCTTGGTGGCGCGGGCCTCCTGCGCGCGGGTGGCGGCAAGGTCGGCGGGTTCGAGGACGTTCGGCCGGGCGCCCGTTGAGGTTGCCACCGGAGCGGCCGGGGCGGCGGCATCCGCCTCCGTCTCCGGCGGGGTGGAGACCGGCGCGCTCTGGCCGGCGAACAGCGGTCCCGCGCCGGACACGGCGAGGCGCGGGTCGGGGTCGATCTCGGCGGCTTCGACGCCAAAGGCCTCGGCGGCCCGGCGCACGATTGTGGTGAATTCCATCGCCTTCAGGAAGGACACCAGCTGCTTGCCGTCCGGCTGTTCCAGCACGAGGTCGGCGAGCGGCACCTCCAGCGGCACGTCGGTGACGAGCTTCACCAGTTCCTTGGAGATGCGGGCCTTGTCCGCATGCTCGATCAGCGACTGGCGGCGCTTTTCCTGCTTGATCTCGGAGGCGCGGGCCAGCAGCGTGTCGAGGTCGCCATAATCCTTGATGAGGGTGGCGGCGGTCTTGATGCCGATGCCGGGCACGCCGGGGACATTGTCGGTGGAATCGCCGGCGAGGGCCTGCACGTCCACCACCTGCTCCGGCCCGACGCCGAAATACTCCACGACTTCCGGCACGCCGATGCGCCGCTCGGGGCGGGAGCCGCGCCCGCCCGATTCGCCGGAGGCCGGGTCATACATGGCCACCCGCTCGCCGATGAGCTGCATCAGGTCCTTGTCGGCGGAGACGATGAGCACGTCCGCGCCCGCCGCCTGAGCCTGCCGGGCATAGGTGGCGATGAGGTCGTCCGCCTCGTAGCGTGCCTGCTCCACGGGGATCAGGCCGAAGGCCTTCACCGCCTCGCGCATCAGCGGGAACTGGGGAATGAGGTCGTCCGGCGGGTCCGAGCGGTTGGCCTTGTAGAGCGGGTAGAGCTCCTTGCGGAAGCTGTCCTCGGACTTGTCGAAGATGATGGCGAGGTGGGTCGGCCGGATGCCCAGCGCCCCGTCGCGGACGAACTGGAAGAGCTTCGTGCAGAACAGCCGGACCGCGCCGGTGGGCAGGCGGTCGGAGCGGTAATTGTACTTCCGGTCCTGGTTGATGGACTGGAAATAGGCGCGGAACACGAAGGAGGAGCCGTCCACCAGGAAGACGTGGTCGCCGGGCTGGATCGGGCGGGGTGCAGAAGACATTGGGCCATCCGTTGATGCGGCGCGCACGATGCCCGACGCTCGCCGCCCGAACAACCCTCTCGCGCCCGCCGCTTTGGCGCGGCCCGTCAGCCCACCGTGCGCAGCGGCTTCTCCAGCACGGCCAGCACGCGCGGCAGGTCCTGTCCGCGCTTCAGGATGAGGCCGGTCTGGGAGACGACGCTGTAGGCGCCCTGCCGGCGCGCGAGCTTGGGGTCCTTTTCGATGCGGTAGAGCGCCACGTCGAGGGAGCGTCGGAAGATGGAGAAGACCGCGCGGTCCTTCAGGAAGTCGATGGCGTAGTCGCGCCATTCGCCCGCCGCGACCATGCGGCCATACAGGCTGAGGATGCGGTCCAGTTCATGGCGGTCGAAGGTCACGACGGCTGGGGCGGGGGTCACGGGTGCCGCTGGCGCGGGGGCCGGGCCACGGTGTATGGGTTCGATCTCGCCCATCGGGCCTCCTTGGCTGGTGCCGTCATGATCGTCCCGGCAGCACCGCCTTTCAAGGGGGCGCATAGCCGGCTTTGCGGACCACGGGGCTTGAGCTTCGGCGTAATCACGCGCTCGTCACTGCCCACCACAGTCTCGCCGCCTTTCGGTCAAGCGGGGGACAATCGCCTGGGCGATCTTCATACCCGTAGCAGGGCCGGTTCCGCCGCTCCGGTCTATCCCAGCCCCCCAGCCCCCCGGGGTGGTGTGAACCGGTCACTGCTACGCTTCCAAATTTTGAACTTCCAAGGCCGCGCAAGCGGCCTTTTTGTTGTCCGGCATTCGGAAGTCTGGACGCTGGAAGGCCGGGCGCTCGCCGGCGCAGGCCATCGCCGCGCGGCGCGTCCGACACCGGATCGGATGGGGGTCAGTTCAGGGGGGTGGTCGCGGCGCCGAGGATGGCGCCGGGGGCGGCGAACGTGCCGGACTGGACCAGCACCACCACGGCATTGGCACCCTCGAAGCGCAGCTGGTTCACGGGCACCTTGAAGGTGTCCGGATCGCCGTCCCAGGTGCCGACGCGGACCCAGCCGCGCACCACATTGGTATAGGTCACCTGACGGCCGCTGTTCTCACCCCGGCCGATGGAGACGGTCTGGCTGCGGATGACGGGGCAGGCCCAGACTTCCGCGCCGGGGGCCTGCGCGAGCGCGCCCACATCCACCAGAAGGTCGTCGCCGTCGCGGGAGAGCTTCACCGGCACCATGAGGGCCGAGCCGCCGGCCTTGGCGCTCATCAGCGCCTTCTCCACCGCCAGCCGGTCGCTGCCGACGGCGGCCTGCGTGCCGTCCACCACCATCTGCGGGGTGTAGATCTTGCGGTCGCCGCGCACGTCCGCATAGGCGCGCTGGCGCTGGGTATGGCCGTGCTGGGCGAGGGTGTCCTTCCAGCCGACATAATCCCAATAGTCCACCGCCAGGGTGAGGGAGATCACGCCCGGATCGCGCGCCAGTTCGCCCAGAAGGGCATCGGCGGGCGGGCAGGAGGCGCAGCCCTGGCTGGTGAAGAGTTCCACCACGGCCTTCGGCAGTTCGGTGCCGGCGGAGGCGTTGGTCTTCGCGTCCGCCTTGGCGTCCTCCGCCATGGCCTGCGTGCCGAAGCCGATGCAGGCGAGCATCAGCAAGGCGGAGAGCAGGCGGTGCGGAAGGAGGGCGCGGGTCATGGACGCAGGATTTAGCCGTGACGTGGTGAAGGACCAGTCAACGCATAGGCGCCGGGCAGCGCCGGGGCGAGTCACTTCGCAGTGAGATGCAAGAAGGCCCCGCAAGCGCCCATTCCGGCGGCGGGGCCTTCGGGAAGAACGGGCGGAAGCGGCCACGGCCGCACCCGCCCGGCAGGATCACGCCGCGAGCGAGCGCAGCACGTAGGGCAGGATGCCGCCGTTGCGGAAGTAGTCCAGCTCGTCCAGCGTATCGATGCGGCAGAGCAGCTCGACATTCTTGACGGTGCCGTCGGCGAACTTGATCTCGGCGGTCAGGTTCTGGCGCGGCTTGAGGTCGCCCTCGATGCCCTTGAGGGTGACGATCTCGTCGCCCTTCAGGCCCAGCGTCTGCCAGCTCTCGCCGTCCTTGAAGACCAGAGGGACGATGCCCATGCCGACCAGGTTCGAGCGGTGGATACGCTCGAAGGACTGGGCCACCACGGCGCGCACGCCGAGCAGCTTGGTGCCCTTCGCCGCCCAGTCGCGCGACGAGCCGGTGCCGTATTCCTTGCCGGCGAACACGACCAGCGGCACGCCCTCGGCCCGGTACTTCATGGCCGCGTCGTAGATCGGCATCTGCTCGCCGTCCGGATAGTGGACGGTGACGCCGCCTTCCACGCCCGGCACCATCTGGTTCTTGATGCGGATGTTGGCGAAGGTGCCGCGCATCATGACTTCGTGGTTGCCGCGGCGGGTGCCGTACTGGTTGAAGTCCACCGGGCGGACCTGGTGCTCGATCAGATACTTGCCGGCCGGGCTCGCCTGCTTGATGGAGCCCGCGGGCGAGATGTGGTCGGTGGTGATGGAATCCAGGAACAGGCCCATGATGCGGGCGTCGAGGATGTCCTTCACCGGCACCGGCTCCTTCGTCATGCCGACGAAGTAGGGCGGGTTCTGCACATAGGTGGACGAGTCCTGCCAGGCATAGGTCTGGCCGGTGGGCGCCTGGATCTTCTGCCAGTGCGCGTCACCCTTGAACACGTCCGAATACTTCTCCTTGAACATCGCCTTGGTGACGTTCTGGCGGATGTAGTCGGCGACCTCCTTGTTGGAGGGCCAGATGTCCTTGAGGTACACCGGCTGGCCGTCCGAACCCGTGCCGAGCGGCTCGGTGGTGAGGTCGATCTGGAGCGAGCCGGCGAGCGCGTAGGCGACGACCAGCGGCGGGGAGGCGAGGTAGTTCGCCTTCACGTCCGGATTGACGCGGCCTTCGAAGTTGCGGTTGCCGGAGATGACGGCGCCGGCCACGAGGTCGTTCTTGTTGATCGCCTCGGAGATGGCTTCCGGCAGCGGGCCGGAGTTGCCGATGCAGGTGGTGCAGCCGAAGCCGACCAGATTGAAGCCCACCTTGTCGAGATCTTCCTGCAGGCCGGAGGCGTTGAGATAGCCTTCCACCACCTGCGATCCGGGCGCCAGCGAGGTCTTCACCCACGGCTTGCGGGTCAGGCCCTTCTTCACCGCGTTGCGGGCCAGAAGGCCGGCGGCGATGAGCACGGAGGGGTTGGAGGTGTTGGTGCAGGAGGTGATGGCGGCGATCACCACGTCGCCATGGCCCAGCGTGTAGTCCTCGCCAGTGACCGCTACGCGCTTGGCCGCCTCGCCGGCCTTCTTGAACTCGCCTTCGAGGGCCGAGAGGAAGCCGGTCTTCGACTCGGACAGCAGCACGCGGTCCTGCGGGCGCTTCGGGCCGGCCATGGAGGGCAGCACGGTGTCGAGGTCGAGTTCCAGCGTGTCGGTGAACACCGGGTCGAGGGTCTCGGCGGTGCGCCACATGCCCTGGGCCTTGGAATAGGCCTCCACGAGCTTCACGCGGTCATCGGCGCGGCCGGTCTCGTCGAGATAGGCGATGGTCTCGCTGTCCACCGGGAAGAAGCCGCAGGTGGCGCCGTATTCCGGGGCCATGTTGGCGATGGTGGCGCGGTCGGCGAGCGAGAGGTGCTCGAGGCCGGGGCCATAGAACTCCACGAACTTGCCCACCACGCCCTTCTTGCGGAGCATCTGGGTGACGGTGAGCACGAGGTCGGTGGCGGTGATGCCTTCCTTCAGCTTGCCGGAGAGCCTGAAGCCGATCACCTCGGGGATGAGCATGGAGATGGGCTGGCCGAGCATGGCCGCCTCGGCCTCGATGCCGCCCACGCCCCAGCCGAGCACGCCGAGGCCGTTCACCATGGTTGTGTGGCTGTCGGTGCCGACGAGCGTGTCGGGATAGGCCACCGTCACGTCCTTGCCGCCGATCTTCTCGGAGCGGGTCCAGACGGTCTGGGCCAGATATTCGAGGTTCACCTGGTGGCAGATGCCGGTGCCGGGGGGCACGACGCGGAAGTTGTCGAACGCGCTCTGGCCCCACTTCAGGAAGCGGTAGCGCTCCTGGTTCTGCTTGTACTCTTCCTCCACGTTCTTGCCGAACGCGGTGGCGTCGCCGAAGAAGTTCACGATCACCGAGTGGTCGATCACCAGATCAACCGGCACGAGCGGGTTGATCTTCTCCGGGTCGCCGCCGAGGTTCACCATGGCGTCGCGCATGGCGGCGAGGTCCACCACCGCCGGCACGCCGGTGAAGTCCTGCATCAGCACGCGGGCAGGGCGATAGGCGATTTCCTTCTCCGCCTTGCCGCGAGAGGTGAGCCATTCGGCGATCGAGACGACGTCGTCCTTGGTGACGGAGCGGCCGTCTTCGTAGCGCAGGAGGTTCTCGAGCAGCACCTTCATGGAGAAGGGCAGGCGGGAGACGCCGGGCAGGCCGTTTTGCTCGGCCGCTTCAAGGCTGTAATAGACGTACTCTTGGTCATCCACCTTGAGTGTGGTGCGGCTCTTGAAGCTGTCGAGAGAAGTCACGGCGCGTTTTCTCCGGTTCGATGATCGACCGACGCAAATCGCCAAGGGGGCGGGGAACGCAGACCCCGACACCATGGGCGGTGCGGTTCAGGGCGCTTTATAGAGCGATTTCAAACGGCGGTCATTGGGTAAGAAGACTTAAATGAACCAACTTGAAATGCCCTCGGCCGGCGGGGCGAATACCGCGCCGATCCTTCATGCACAAGGCCTTTCGTGCCAGCGCGGACAACGGAAACTTTTCTCACGTTTGTCGTTCGAAATGCAGGCCGGCCATGCACTTATCGTGGTCGGTCCAAACGGGGCCGGAAAGTCCTCGCTCCTGCGCATCGTCGCCGGGCTCCTGACCCCTACGGAAGGCAACGTCGCGCTGCGCGGAACGGATCCCGATCTCTCCCTCAAGGAGCAGCTTCACTACCTCGGCCATGACGACGCGCTGAAGGGGGCGCTCTCGGTGCGCGAGAACCTGTCCTTCTGGCGCGATGTGCTGGGCGCGACGGGTCTTTCGCCGGCTGGTGCGCTGGAGGAGGTGGGCCTCGGCGGCCTCGATCGCCTGCCGGCCTCGGTGCTCTCCGCAGGCCAGAAGCGCCGCCTCGCCATCGCGCGGCTGCTGGTGTCGAAACGGCTGTTGTGGGTGCTGGACGAGCCGACCACGGCGCTCGACGTGACGGCGCAGGCGCGCTTCGCGGAGCTGGCCCGCGACCATCTGTCCTGCGGCGGCCTCATCCTGGCCGCGACGCATACGCCCCTCGACTTCGGGCCGAGCGTCTCCGAATTGCGCCTCGGCAAGGCGGCGACGGGAGGGGTGTGATGGGGGTGTTGGCTCTTCAGATGAACGTAGTGATGCGCCCGGTCTGCCCCCTCCCAACCCTCCCCCGCAAGCGAGAGAGGGTTTTGCCTCCGGCCAACGACGCCGGCCCGCGCCGCTTGCACAACAGGCTCCCTCTCCCGCTTGCGGGGGAGGGGCGGGGAGGGGGCTCGGTCGGGTGCAGGCTCTGCGGTCCCACCCTCCGGAGCATCCCCGCATGATGTCCGCTTTCCTCGCCATCGTGCGGCGCGATCTGAAACTGGCGTTGCGCTCGGGCGGCGGCGCCGGGCTGGGCGTCGTCTTCTTCCTCTCGGTGGTGACGATCATGCCGTTCGCCGTCGGGCCCGATCTCGCCTTGCTGGCGCGAATCGGACCGGCGGTGCTGTGGATCGGCGCGCTGCTGGCGAGCCTCATCGGGCTGGAGCGGTTGTTCGCCGCGGATGTGGAGGACGGCTCGCTGGACGCCCTCTCGCTCTCGTCGCTGCCGCTGGAACTCGTCACCGCCGCCAAGGGGCTCGCCCATTGGCTCGCCACCGGCCTGCCGCTGGTGCTGGCATCCCCCGTGCTGGCGCTGATGCTGAACCTCGACCCTCAGGCCATCGGCGCGGTGGTGCTGACGCTGCTCGTGGGCACGCCGGCGGTGACGGCGCTGGGCCTGATCGGCGCGGCCTTCTCCGGCGCCTTCCGGCGCGGCGGCCTGCTGATCGCGGTGCTGGTGCTGCCGCTGGCTATCCCAGTGCTGATCTTCGCGGTTTCGGCCACCAGCGCCGCCATTACCGGCCCCGTGCCCTTCGGCACGCCGTTCCGCATCCTCATCGGGCTGACGCTGTTCGCGCTGGTGCTGGGGCCGGTCGCGGCGGCCGCAGCGCTCCGGACCGGGCGCTGAGGCGGGCGGCGATCAGGGGGTGAGGCGGGCGATCACCGCGTCCATGGCGCCCTTCACAAGGACGAAGGCGTAGCGATAGTCCACCTGCGTCACGTCCGGTGTCTCGGGATGTGGGACGATGCTGACCCAGTGGCTGCGGCTGAGGTAGTTCACGACCCCCTCGGCTCCGGCCACGTCGAGCCTCACGAAATCGTCACCGAGACGTTCTGCGAGCGTCTCCAGCGGCAGCTCGACCAGGAGCGCCGGCTGGCCCACCGCATGGATGAACAGGTTTGATCTGTCAGGATTTTCCGCGTCCGGCGCGGCGCAGAAGATGTGCGCGGTATTGACGGCGGCCTCCTGAAAGGGCGCGCCGATCGGCAGCGTGATGACCGGCATTGTCCCCCCGAAACCAGTCTCTTGTCGGCAACTTCTAGCAAGACAAGAGATTTTTAGCCACTTACGGAAGGTTCCGCAGTGGAAGCATTTCCCTCGCGCCGAAGCGTCCCAGTTTGCGCGCCGCGCGTTCCCCATTAGAAGCGAGGCCCATGGGAATTCTCGCGCTTGCCAACCCGACCCGTTTCGTCTGGCTCTCCGACCGCGTCCTGCCCTGGCTTAGCTGGGCGGCGGTGGTGGTGCTGGCCGCTGGCCTGTTCCTCGCCTTCCGCGCGCCGCCGGATTACCAGCAGGGCGAGACGGTACGGATCATGTACATCCACGTGCCCTTCGCCTGGCTCGCCATGTTCGGCTATTCGCTGATGGCCATGTCCTCGCTGGGCGTGCTGGTCTGGCGCCATCCGCTGGCGGACGTGGCGCACAAGGCGCTGGCTCCGGTCGGCGCCACCTTCACCTGCCTGTGCCTCATCACCGGCGCCCTGTGGGGGCGGCCCATGTGGGGCACCTACTGGGTGTGGGACGCGCGCCTCACCTCCGTGCTGGTGCTGTTCCTGCTCTATCTGGGCGTGATGGCCCTGCGCGCGGCCATCGATGATCCCAACCGCGCCGGGCGCGCCGCCGCCGTGCTGACGCTGGTGGGCTTCATCAACGTGCCCATCGTGAAGTTCTCCGTGGACTGGTGGAACACGCTGCACCAGCCGGCCTCGGTGTTCCGCATGGGCGGCTCCACCATCGACGGCAGCCTGCTCTGGCCGCTGCTCACCTGCGCCACCGGCTTCACTTTGCTTTTCCTGGCCCTGCACATGCTGGCGATGCGCACGGAAATCCTGCGCCGACGTGTGCAGGCCCTTGAGGCGCGGGCGGCCGCGCAGGACGGCGCCTGAGATGAATTACGATCTCTTCATCGGGGCGGCCTATGGCGTCGCCATTCTCGGCCTCGGCGGGCTGACGCTGGCGCTGATCCTCGACAACCGCGCCCAGCGCCGGGCGCTCAAGGAACTGGAAGCCCGCGGCATCCGCCGCCGGGCCCAGCGGGGGTGAGGCATGACGACGCCCGAAACGCCGCGCCGCCGCCGGCCCCTCTTCGTCATCCTGCCGCTGGCGGTCTTCCTGGCGCTCGCCGCCCTCTTCTTCGTGCGGCTGTTCGCGGGCGACCCCTCCCGCATCCCCTCGGCGCTCGTGGGCAAGGCGGCGCCCGCCATCGACCTCCAGCCCCTTGCCGGACTGTCGGGCCCGTCCGGTCCCGTGCCGGGCATCACCTCGGCCCAGCTCAAGGGCAAGGTGGCGCTGGTGAATGTCTGGGCGTCTTGGTGCGTGCCCTGCCGGGAGGAGCATCCCGTGCTGATGGGGCTTTCGCGCGATCCGCGCATCCTGCTGGTCGGGCTCAATTACAAGGACCAGCCGGACAATGCCCGGCGCTTCCTTGGCACCTTCGGCCTGCCTTATGCGGCGGTGGGGGTGGATGCCTCCGGCCGTTCCGCCATCGACTGGGGCGTCTATGGGGTGCCGGAGACCTTCGTGCTCGCTCCCGACGGCACCATCGCGCAGAAGTTCGTCGGCCCGCTCTCGGAGCAGACGGTCCGCGAGCAGCTGATGCCGCTCATCGAACGGCTCAGCGGCAAGCCGGCGGCTTGAGGATTAGGCCTCGCCTTCGGCCGGCTTGGCCTCATGACGGGCCATGAGCGGGGCCTGCGCCATGGCAAAGAGGAAGGTGAGCGGCAGGTAGCCGAAGGTCTTGAAGTTGACCCAGGTGTCGGTGGAGACCGAGCGCCAGACCACCTCGTTCAGCACCGCCATGACGAGGAAGAACACGCCCCAGCGGATGGTGAGGATGCGCCAGCCCTCATCGGTGAGCTTCACCATGCCGTCGAGCACGTAAGGCAGGAGCGGCTTGCGGAAGACGAGCCCGCCCAGCAGCAGCGCGCCGAAGAGGGCGTTCACGAGCGTCGGCTTGATCTTGATGAAATGGTCGTCCTGCAGCACCAGGGTCAGCGTGCCGAACACCATGACGACGATCGCCGAAACCAGCGGCATCACCGCGATCTTTCGCGCCAGCACCCACATGGCGAGCAGCGCGGCGGCCGTCGCCACCATGAAGACGCCGGTCGCCACATAGATCCCGCCATAGGAATTGCCGGCAAAGAACAGGGCCAGCGGTCCCATCTCCAGCGCCAGCTTCATGCCGAGGCCCATCTTCGGCTTGGGCGCGGCAGGGGGAAGCGGTGGCGTCTGGCCGGATGCGGGTTCGGTCATGGGGCTCCTCGCGGGGTGAAGCCCTCTTCTGGCGAGCGAGAGCGGCAGGATCAAGACACAGATGCAGCTTCGGCGCCTCAGCGCGCAAGCCCCAGGCAGGAGACGATCTCCGGGCCTTCCTGATCGACACGCCGGTCCAGCCGCGCGGCAAGGCGCTGGACGCCGGCAGAGGGACGGCCGGCATCGCGGCGGATGGGGTTCGGCAGCATCACCGCCAACAGCGCCGCCTCGGGCGCCGTGACCTGCGCCGCGCTCTTGCGAAAGGTGCGTTCGGCGCCGGCCTCGACACCGAATTCGCCGTTCGGTCCCCATTCGGCGATGTTGAGATAGATCTCCATCAGCCGGCGCTTGGAGAGCACGAGGTCGATCCAGAGCGCCAGCGGCAGCTCCATGCCCTTGCGGATGAAGGAGCGGCCGGGCCAGAGGAACAGGTTCTTGGCCACCTGCATGGGAATGGTGGAGGCGCCGCGTGCCTCGTCCACGTCGTCGTCGGCGCGGGCGAGCGCCGCCCGGATCTCGCCGATGTCCACGCCCCAGTGCTGGCAGAAGCGGGCATCCTCGGAGGCGATGACCGTGCGCACGAGGATGGGCGACATGCGCTCGATAGGTGTCCAGACACGCTCCACCCGCTGCCCGGTGAGCCAGCGGCCGATCATCAGGGTCGAGACCGGGTTCACCACGGTGTAGAGGATGGACAGGACGAGAGGGATCGCAACGAGCCCGATCACGATCCGTGCGATCCAACGAAGTGTGCCCATCTGTGCCCGCCGCGCCATGCCTGCCTCCTGCAACGGCGGTTCTAGCGCAAAGGTTCCGCTGCCGCGCTTGACCCCCCGGACGGGTTGGGGCAACCGGAGGCGGGCGTCAATGCCGCGCCGCTCCGCGCTTTCGTCATCGCCAATTCCGGGACATCTGCCGTGACCAGCCCTTCCGACCTTCTGGCCGCGCGGTTCCAGGCCGTGGCCGCCGCCACGGAGCAGCGCCTGATCGAGGCGCTGGCCGACGCCCCGCTGGAGGGCGAGCGCACCCGCCCGTCCCACCTGATGGCGGCCATGCGCCACGGCTCGCTCGACGGCGGCAAGCGGCTGCGGCCTTTGCTCGTGGTGGAAAGCGCGGCCCTGTTCGGCGTGCCGCCGGCGCGGGCCATCACCGCCGCCGCGGCGCTTGAATGCGTGCATTGCTATTCGCTGATCCATGACGACCTGCCGGCGATGGACAACGACCTGCTCCGCCGGGGGCGCCCGACCGTGCATGTGGCCTTCGGGGAAGAGACGGCGATCCTTGCCGGTGACGGCCTGCTGACCTTGGCCTTTGATCTTCTGGCGGGCGAGGACGCCCATCCGGACGCGCAGGTGCGCATCGCTCTCGTGCGCCTGCTGGCGCGGGCTTCGGGCATCGGCGGCATGGTGGGCGGGCAGATGCTGGATCTGGCAGCGGAAGGCCGCTTCTCGGGCGGCACCCCGCAGGCGCTGTCCGAAGCCGACATCCGGACCCTTCAGGCCATGAAGACCGGCGCGCTGCTGCGGGCCGGCGTCGAGATGGGTGCACTGCTGGGCGGTGCCGATGCTGAGGCTCGCGCGGCCCTCGTCGCCTATGGCACGGCGCTGGGCGTCGCCTTCCAGATCGCCGACGACATTCTCGACATCGAGGGCGATGCGGCGGCGTTGGGTAAGTCCGTCGGCAAGGATGCGCAGGCGGGCAAGGCGACGCTCGTCTCGGCGCTCGGCATGGAGCGGGCGCGGGCGCTGCTCGCGGACCTCGTGGCGGAAGCCGGTGGTGCGCTCGCCCCCTTTGGTGCGCAGGGCGCGGTGCTGGCGGAGGTCGCCCGTTTCGTGGCCAATCGCCGGAACTGAGCCCGTCGCGGGACGCCGGGGGGCGTGCTACATCTCCCCCATGGTGCCGCCTGATCCGTTCCGTTCCCCCGCCGACGGGGTCTTCGAGGCCCGGCGCGTCCTGCGCGGCCTCACCCGCCGCGCGCTGCTGGCGGGCGCCTTCGCCTTGCCGGCCTTTGCACGGGCACTTGGCCAGGGCACGGCGGGGCCGGTGGATGTCATCATCATCGGCGCGGGCGCGGCCGGTATCGCTGCCGCCCGCAAGGTGGCTGCCGCCGGGCGCACCTATGCGCTGATTGAAGCCTCCAAACGCATCGGCGGCCGGGTGCTGACCGACACCGCAAGCTTTGGTCTGCCGCTCGATCTCGGTGCGAGTCGGCTTTATCTGCCCGGCGCCAGTTCGCTGGCCGAACTCGCCCGCCAGTCGGGCGGCGAGCTTGATCTCGCCCCGAGCGGGGCCCGCCTCTACACGGGCACCCGCGAGGCCACCGACACGCAATATGAGGATTTCGCCGCCACTGTCCGCAGGCTGGAGCGCGCCATCGGCGCGGCGGGCGATGCGGGCCGTGACCTGCCGGCGGCGCGCGTGCTGCCGCCCGATCTTGGGCCCTTCGGCGCCGCCGCCGGCTTCTTCGTCGGGCCGTTACGCTGTGCCAAGGACCTCGATCAGGTCTCGACCGTGGACTTCTCCCGCGCCGAGGACCGGGAGGAGGCGCTGCTGGCGCCCAACGGCTTCGGCCCGCTGCTGGCGCAACTCGCCTCCGCCCTTACGGTGCGCATGGACACGGCGGCGACGAGCGTGGACATCGGCAGCCGCATCGTCGAGGTGCGCACCAATCGCGGCACGGTGACCGGGCGCACGGTCATCGTTGCCGTGCCGCCGAGCCTGATGCTCGCTGGCAAGCTGCGCATCCTTCCCATGCTCCCCACCCGCCAGCGGGCGGCGGTGGAGCGCATCACGCTTGGTGCCCGCGAGAAGGTGGCCTTCCTGCTGCCGGGCAACCCGCTGCGCGCGGCTGACGACGAGACGATCATCGTGCAGGCCGGCACCCAGCGTCCGCTGGTCCTGAAAGCCCGCGTCGGCGGCAGCGACCTGCATGTGGCGGAGGTCGGCGGCCCGCAGGCGCAGGCCCTCTCGGACGGCGGCTCGAACGCAGGCGCCGATTATGTGAAGGCCGCGCTCACCGCCGATTTCGGCACCGACATCGGCAAGCGCATGGGCAAGGTGGTGCAGACGCGCTGGAGCAAGGAGCCCTGGACGCTGGGCGGCATCTCCTGCGCCCTGCCGGGCAGCGGCAACATGCGCCGCGCGTTCACGGAAGTGGTGGCGAACCGCCTGATCTTCGCGGGCGAACACACCCACGAGACGCTCTGGGGCACGCTGGCCGGTGCCTGGGCTTCCGGCGAACGCGCCGCCGGCCAGGCCCTGCGCCTGCTGGGCGTGCAGGGGGCTAGCCTCGCGCCTTAGCGCGCTTGGGGTTTCTTTTCTGAAGTTAGGTTTGCGGAGCGGGCCTTACCCCCCCTCCCAACCCTCCCCCGCAAGGGGGGAGGGCTTTGCCGCGCATGGGCGGTGGTGGCGCTCTTCCATCCCGAGCAGCCTGCGCTTTTTCACCCCGCGCACCGCGCTCCCTCCCCCCTTGCGGGGGAGGGCCGGGGAGGGGGGTACACGCGGCCGGGGACGTAGAGCCCGCCCCGAAGCCATCGCGGACAGGCCGGGAGCGGGACCCCCGCCCCTCACCCGCGCAGCGTGGCGCCCGTCTTCTTGGTCACGTCCGCGACGATCTTGCCCGCGACCGCCTCGATCTCGGCGTCTGTCAGCGTGCGCTCGCGCGGCTGGAGGGTGACCTCGATGGCCACCGACTTCTTCTCCTCGCCGACGCCCGCGCCCTCATAGAGATCGAACACGCTCACCTCGGTGATAAGCTTCTTGTCCACGCCCTGCGCCGCCTTGACGATATCGCCGGCCGCCACGGCCCGGTCCACCACGAAGGCGAAGTCGCGCTTCACCGGCTGGAAGGCGGAAAGGTCGAGCAGCGGCTTCACCTTGGTGGGCTTGGCCTTGGGTTCGGGGATGCGGTCCAGCGTGATCTCGAACGCCACCACGGGGCCGGCCACATCGAGCGCTTCCAGCACGGAGGGGTGCAGTTCGCCGAAGGTGCCGATCACGTTCGGGCCGAGGCGGAACACGCCCGAGCGGCCCGGGTGATACCAGCCGGGCGCATCGCGCGTGACCTGGAGGTTGGCCACCGGCGCGCCGCAGGCGGCGAGCACGGCCAGCGCATCGGCCTTGGCGTCGAAGGCGGTGACGCTTTCCGCCTTGCCGTCCCAGTGGCGGCCGGCGCCGCTCGGGCGCGCGCTGGCGCGGCGGATGCCGGAGGCCTGCTGGCGCTGGTCCTGCGGGCGGTCACCGGCGAACACCTGGCCCACCTCGAACAGCGCCACATCGCCGAAACCGCGATCCGCATTGGCCTGACCCGAGCGGATGAGGCCCGGCAGGAGGCTGGGGCGCATGTCCGAGAGGTCCGAGGCGATGGGATTGATGAGGGCGAGTTCCGCCGCCCCGCCGCCGAACAGTTCCGCCTGAGCCTTGGAAACGAAGGACCAGGTGACGGCCTCCACGAGCCCGCGCGCGGCGAGCGCCCGGCGCGCCTTGCGGGTGCGCTGCTGGAGGGGGGTGAGCACCGGGCGGCGGGCGTTCTCGCGCGGGAATTCGGTGGGCGTCACGCGCTCGAGGCCGAGGATGCGCACCACCTCTTCCACGAGGTCCGCCTTGCCTTCCACATCGCCGCGCCAGGAGGGCGGCACCACGTCCACGTTCTCGCCGGAGCCAGAGACCGTGAAGCCGAGGGCTTCCAGCACGCCGACGATCTCCTCGCGCGAGGCTTCGAGGCCGGAGAGGCGCTTCACCTCGGAGAGGGGGAAGGCGATGGTGCGGGTGGTGTCGGGGATGGCGCCCGCCAGTACCACTTCCGAGGGCTCGCCGCCGCAGATGTCGAGGATGAGGTGGGTGGCAAGGTCGAGACCCGGCAGGGTGAAGGCCGGATCGATGCCGCGCTCGAAGCGGAAGCGCGCATCCGAGTTCAGCCCCAGCTTGCGGCCGGTCTGCGCGATGTTGATGGGGTCCCACAGCGCGCTTTCGATCACCACGTCGGTGGTGTTCTCGTCGCAGCCGCTCTCTTCCCCGCCCATGACGCCGGCGAGGCTCTCCACGCCCTTGTCGTCGGCGATGACGCACATGCTCTCGTCGAGCGTGTAGGTCTTGCCGTCGAGGGCCAGCAGGGTCTCGCCCGCCTTCGCCCGGCGCACCACGAGATCGCCCGTCACCTTCTTCAGGTCGAAGACATGCAGCGGCCGGTTGCGGTCGAAGGTCATGAAATTGGTGACGTCCACCAGCGCATTGATGGGGCGCAGGCCGATGGCGCGCAGCTTGTCCTGCAGCCATTCTGGGGAGGGGCCGTTCTTCACGCCGCGCACCACGCGCAGCGCGAAAGCGGGGCTGAGCGCGGGCGTGTCGCCGAAATCGAGCGTCGCCTTGAGGGGCGCGGGGAACTTGCCTTCCACCGGGGCGATGCGCGGGGCCATGAGTTCGCCAAGGCCGGCGGCGGCCAGATCGCGCGCCACGCCGGAGACGCCGAGGCAGTCGGCGCGGTTGGGCGTCACCGCGATCTCGATCACCGGATCGTTGAGGCCGAGCACGTCCGCGAAGGGCGCACCGATGGGCGCATCGGCGGGCAGCTCGATGATGCCGTCATGTTCGTCGGACAGGCCCATTTCGCGGGCGGAGCACATCATGCCCCGGCTCTCGACGCCGCGGATGGTGCCGATCTTCAGCTCGGTCCCGGTGGCGGGGATGACCGTGCCGGGGGAGGCGAACACCACCTTGATGCCGGCCCGCGCATTGGGCGCGCCGCAGACCACCTGCACAGGGCTGCCGGTGCCGATGTTGACGGTGCACAGGCGCAGCTTGTCGGCATTGGGATGCTTCTCCGCGGTGAGCACTTCACCGACGATGAAGGGCTTCAGCGCCTTCGCCTTGTCCTCGACGCCTTCCACTTCAAGGCCGATGAGGGACAGCTTCTCGACGATGGCGTCCATCGGCTGCGTGGTTTCCAGATGCTCTTGGAGCCAGGACCAGGTGAACTTCATGGCGCGGATGCCTTCATGGGCGGCCGGCCTGCGCTAGACGAGCGCGCGGCCGCGGGGATCGGACAGACGAAGGGGGACGGGGCAGGTCAGGCGGAGAGCCCGCCGGCCAGCGTCGGGAAGTCGAGCGGGCGGAAGCCGTAGTGGGAGAGCCAGCGGACGTCGGCCTCGAAGAAGGCGCGCAGGTCGTTCATGCCGTACTTCAGCATGGCGATGCGATCGATGCCCATGCCCCAGGCGAAGCCCTGATACTCGTCCGGGTCGATGCCGCAGTTGCGCAGCACGTTCGGGTGCACCATGCCGCAGCCGAGGATCTCCAGCCAGTCGTTGCCCTCGCCGAAGCGGATCTCGCCGGGACGCGAGCGGTCGCACTGGATGTCCACCTCCATCGACGGCTCGGTGAAGGGGAAGAAGGACGGGCGGAAGCGCATCGTCACATTCTCCACCTCGAAGAAGGCCTTGCAGAATTCCTGCAGGATCCACTTCAGGTGGCCCATGTGCGAGCCCTTGTCGATCACCAGCCCCTCCACCTGATGGAACATGGGGGTGTGGGTCTGGTCGCTGTCGCAGCGATAGGTGCGGCCGGGGCAGATGACGCGGATGGGCGGCTTCTGGCCGAGCATGGTGCGCACCTGCACGGGAGAGGTGTGGGTGCGCAGCACCATCCGCTCGCCTTCCGCATTGGGCGGCAGGAAGAAGGTGTCGTGCATCTCGCGCGCCGGATGGCCGGCGGGGAAGTTCAGCGCGGTGAAATTGTGGAAGTCGGTCTCGATGTCCGGCCCTTCCGCCACCGAGAAGCCCATGTCGGCGAAGATGGCGGTGAGTTCTTCCGTCACCTGAGCGATGGGGTGGATGCGGCCGATCTCGGCCGGCGTTTCGCGGGTGGGGAGCGTCACGTCGAGCCGCTCGGTGGCGAGGCGCGCTTCGAGCGCGGCCGACTTCAGCGTCTCCTTGCGGGTGGCGAGCAGGCCCTGCACGCGGTCGCGCAGGCCGTTGATGGCGGGGCCCATCACCTTGCGCTCGTCCGGCGACATGGTGCCGAGGGACTTCAGCAGCTCGGAGACGCTGCCCTTCTTGCCGAGGGCGGAGACGCGCACCTGCTCCAGTTCCGCCTCGCCGGAAGCGGCGAGGATGGCGCCGGCGATGTCCCGCTCCAGGGCGTCGAGGGCGGGATGGTCGGTGAGGACGAAAGCGGACATGTCAGACCTTTGGCGAAACCATCGGGAGGCGGGCGAAACGGCGCGGCCGCCGCGCGCTTATAGCCGCGCGGCCCCAACGCCAAAAGCCCCGAACGGCGAGCGCGCGGGGCTTTCAGGGTCTCGGGTCAGGCGCGGGATGCGCCGGGCGGGGTCGCTCAGGCCGCGAGGGCAGCCTGCGCCTTCTCCACCAGGGCCTTCAGGGTCTCGGGCTCATGGACGGCGATGTCCGAGAGCACCTTGCGATCCACCTCGATCCCGGCCTTGCCGAGACCATCGATAAATCGGCCGTAGGTCATGCCGAGTTCGCGCACACCCGCGTTGATCCGCTGGATCCAGAGCGCGCGGAACGTGCGCTTCTTCACCTTGCGGTCGCGGTAATTGTACTGCATCGACCGTTCGACGGCCGACTTCGCAGCGCGGATGGTATTCTTGCGACGGCCGTAAAAGCCCTTGGCGGCTTTGAAGACCTTCTTGTGCTTGGCGTGTGAGGTAACGCCACGTTTCACGCGGGCCATGGATCAGCTCCTTATCGCGGTTCTGGCGTCAGCCGTTCGGCAGGAACGACTTGCGGATGATCCGCCCATCGCTCTCGCACAGGATGTTGGTGCCGCGCTGGTTGCGGATCGTCTTGTTGGTCCGCTTGATCATGCCGTGGCGCTTGCCGGCCTGCCCCGCGATAACTTTTCCGGTACCCGTCAGACGGAAGCGTTTCTTCGCTCCCGACTTGGTCTTCATCTTGGGCATTTGGCTCTCCGTAGCCGCGATCCGCCGCCCGTTGCCGCGCGGGGCTTTCGGCCTCTTGTTAGTGAGCAATAAGAACCAGCACGGCAGCCCTTGTCGCCGGCCGGTTCGGAAGGCCGCACTCGTTACAGGAGCCGGCTCGAAAACGCAAGCGGCGCGGGCCGGCCGAGCGCGTCAAAGCGGCCAATCTTCGACGTTCGGAACCCCGAGAATGCCAAAGTGTTGGAATAAAAGGCATCCGTCGGAGGAATTGCCATGCGTATTTCCAGCACATCCGCGCTCTCTTCGCTCGCCCTCGCGCTGATGGCGGGCCTTGCCCTGGCGCCACGCCCCGCCGCGGCCGGCGCCCTGCAACTCGGCGCCCTGTCGGCCCCCGTAGCCGAGGCTGCCCGCGCTCCCGTCACCGAAAGCGTTCAGTACCGGCCCGGCTGGGGTGGTCCCGGCTGGGGCGGCGGCTGGCGCGGCGGCCCCGGTTGGGGCGGCCCCGGCTGGGGCTGGCGGGGCGGCTGGGGTCCGCCGCCGCCTCCGGCCTGGGGCTGGCGTGCCGGTGGCTGGGGCCCCGGACCTTACTGGGGCGGCTATTATGGCTATGGACCGGGCTGGGGCTTTGCGCCGGGCTTTGCCACGGGCGTCATCGTCGGATCCGCGGTGGCCGCGCCGCCGCCACCCCCGCCGCCGGCCAACTGGTACGCCTATTGTGCGTCCAAATACCGCTCGTTCGATCCGCGGACGGGCACCTACATGGGATATGACGGCCGCCGGCATCCCTGCACATGAGGTCTCTTGCGTCATGGGCGCCCGTTCACGGCCCCGTGACGCAATGGCACCTTCCGGCGGCTGAGGCGTTTATTCTCCGGAAGGAGACAGAAATGACCCAGAACATCGGCGCCTTCCGGCGCACGTCTTCGATCATCCTTGCAGCCGCTGTCGCGGGCTCGCTCGGTCTACCCGGCGCCGCACAGGCGCAGATGGCCCGTGCGGGCGCGACCAATTCGGGCGCCATGCAGATCGGTGGCGGCACCTCCGTTCCAGTCCAGCAGGTCCAGTACCCGCTCGCGCCGAATGCTCCGCGCGTCGGGCCGCCGCCGCCCCGCGGCTGGCGCGGCAATGGACCCCGCGCCGGCTGGCGCGGCCCAGGCTGGCGCGGGCCGGGCTATTACCAGCGCGGCTGGGGCGGTCCCGGCTGGCGCGGCCCCGGCTATTACGGTCCCCGCTACTATAACTACAACAACAATGGCGCTGCGGTTGCGGCCGGCGTGATCGGCGGCCTCGCACTGGGCGCGGCGGCAGCGAGCGCGGCCAATGCCAATCAGGCCAACCAGGCCAATGCCGCGAATTGGCAGGCCTATTGCGCCTCGAAGTACCGGTCGTTCGATCCGCGCACCGGCACCTATCTCGGCTACGACGGCCTGCGCCATCCCTGCCAGTAGACCCGTGCCGTTCGGCACCATGTGACGGAAGCCTGAAAACAGAACGGCCCGCCTTCAGTGCGAAGGCGGGCCGTTTCCGTTCTGGATCCCTCGTGCGCGCTCAGCGCGGCGCGAGGATCATGATCATCTGGCGACCCTCCAGCATCGGCTCGGCTTCCACCTTGGCGATGTTGGTCACGTCTTCCTTCAGCTTCTGCAGCAGCTTGTAGCCGATATCCTGGTGCGCCATCTCGCGGCCGCGGAAGCGCAGGGTGACCTTCACCTTGTCGCCTTCCTCGAAGAAGCGGAGCATGGCCTTCATCTTCACGTCGTAGTCGTGCGTGTCGATGCCGGGCCGGAGCTTGATCTCCTTGACCTCGACCACCTTCTGCTTCTTGCGCGCCTCGCTGGCCTTCTTCTGGTTCTGATACTTGAAGCGGCCGAAATCGAGGATCTTGCAGACCGGCGGGCTGGAGTTGGGCGAGATCTCCACGAGATCCAGCCCGGCCTCCTGCGCCAGCAACAAGGCGTCACGGGTGGGCAGGACGCCGCGGTTCTGACCGTCCTGGTCGATCAGCTGAACTTCGCGGATGCGGATCTCTTCGTTGACGCGCGGGCCATCCTTCTCCGGCGCGACGGGTCTCATGGGGCGGCGAATGGCGGCAAACTCCTCTTGCCATTGATCTTTTTGCCCCGGTGCGGGCGACGGGACAGCGCAGCGGGCTGCATCGTCTGGGCTCGGCGCGAGGGCAGAGCCGCAAGATCGTGATAAACGCCGCGTAAGTCAATGACCTTGGCCGATTCAAGGCGCGGGCGATGCCGCATTTTTACCGGCCTCGGGGGCAGGGCTGGTGCATCGGCGGGCGTCCTCACTCATGGCACAATGGCGGCTCAAGCTGACCTCGAATCAGGACCCCGGGGCGGGGTGCGCCTGATCTGCCCGCTCCACACCCGGAAACCGTATGCGTCCGCACCTTGCCTCTCTCCGCCTCGCCGCCCTCAGCCTCGCAGGTGCGCTGCTGGCCTTCCTGCCGGCCGGCGCGCAGGCGGACGGGCGCTTCACGGCCCGCTACACGCTGACCGTTGGCGGGGTCTCGGTGGCGCGCGCCGTCGTCGCAGGCCGGGCCACCGCCACATCCTACGAACTGGCCGGCACGGGGCGGGTGACCGGCGTGCTCCGGGTGATCTCCTCCGGCAAGGGGGACGTGGCCGCGCGCGGCGCCATCGGACCCAACGGCCTCAATCCGCAGGTGTTCGCCTTCTCCGCCACCGCCGACGGCAAGGACGAGGCGGTCCGCGTCGCCGTTGCCAACGGCACGGCGAAGGAGGTGGACGTGGAGCCGCCCATCAAGCCGCTGCCGGACCGCATCGAGGTGACCCCGGCGCACCTCACCAGCATCATCGACCCCATGAGCGGGGCCTTCGTCTATGTGCCGGGATCGGCCGAGATGATCTCGGCCGCCGCGTGCGATCGCACCATCCCGGTTTTCGACGGCCGCCAGCGCTATGACATCCGCCTCAGCTACCTGCGCACGGAGCCGGTGAAGGCGGGCAAGACCTATGCGAGCGATGCCGTCGTGTGCCGGGTCTCCTATTTCCCCGTCGCCGGCCACCGGCCGACCCGCTCCACCGTGAAGTACATGATGGAGAACAAGGAGATGTATGTCTGGCTGGTGCCCATCGCAGGCACCCGCCTGATGGCGCCATTCCGCATCTCCATCGAGACCATGATCGGCACGGCGGTGTTCGAGGCGACGAGCTTCGAGACCGAGCCCAATGCCGGCGCCGCTCCTGCCCCCGCCAAGCCCTGACAGTCAGACTCGCGTGCCCTTCTGCAGGGGCGCGTCCGCCGTCCAAAACGGGAACGGCGGGCCGCTGTCGATTCGGCCGCGATTCGTTCCGGACTCGTTCCGGGCGGATCGGGCACCTGTCCCGAAGCGGGAGCGGCGCCGCGTTGACACCTGCCGGGGGGCGGGTGTTCCCTGAGGCATGGACCGTGGCGGCCCGCCTTTCACTGGTGGCTGTCATAATTCTGGAGCTTCAGCGGATCACAACAGCGGTCCGGAACAGGCTCCGCAGGCGGCTCCGGCAGGGCGGCGACGCCCCGGCTGGAACGGCTGCTCTCAACCAATCACAGGGCTTGTCCGCCGTGGCCCATGCGCGGCTGGCGGAGGTGCCCTTGGGGGCTTCATGGCCAAGCGTACGAAGACTGCCGACACGTCGGACAAGGCGTTTCTGAAATCGCCGCGCGGGGTCGCAAGCCTCGCGGAGGCCAAGGCCTGGATGGCGGCGCGCGGCATCACCGAGATCGAATGCATCGTGCCGGACCTCGCCGGCGTGGCGCGCGGCAAGATCATGCCCGCCTCGAAATTCCTGCATTCGCCGGTGATGAACCTGCCGCTCTCGGTCTTCTTCCAGACCATCTCGGGCGAATATCCCGATTACGAGGGGCTGGTGGATTCCGTGGTGGCGGATTCCGACCTTGTTCTCGAACCCGATTTCGCGACCCTGTGCAGCGTGCCCTGGGCGCAGGATCCCACCGCCCAACTCGTCCATGACGCCTATCATCGTGACGGCCGCCCGGTGGAGGAAGCGCCCCGGCAGGTACTGAAGAACGTGCTCGACCTCTATGCCAAGCGCGGCTGGAAAGCCGTGGTGGCGCCGGAGATCGAATTCTATCTCGTGGAGCCGAACACCGATCCCGACTATCCGCTGAAGCCCCCCGTAGGGCGCTCCGGCCGGCCGGAGATCGGCCGCCAGTCCTATTCCATCCAGGCGGTGAACGAGTTCGATGCCCTGTTCGAGGACATGTATGATTATTGCGAGGCGCAGGGCCTCGCGATCGACACGCTGATCCATGAGGACGGCGCGGCGCAGATGGAGATCAACCTGCTTCACGGCGATCCGCTGACGCTCGCCGATCAGGTGTTCCTGTTCAAGCGCACCATCCGCGAGGCGGCGCTGGCACACAAGATCTACGCGACCTTCATGGCCAAGCCCATTGCCAACGAGCCGGGCAGTGCCATGCACATCCACCAGTCGGTGGTGGACGCCAAGACCGGCCGCAACATCTTCTCGGACGAGGATGGCGACCCGACGCCGGAATTCTTCTCCTTCATCGCCGGCCAGCAGAAATATCTGCCGGCGGTGCTGTGCATCCTCGCGCCTTATGTGAATTCCTACCGGCGGCTGACGCGCGATTCCATGGCGCCCATCAATGTGCAGTGGGGCTATGACAACCGCACCGCCGGCCTGCGCGTGCCCCCCTCCCTGCCTGCCGCCCGGCGGGTGGAGAACCGGGTGCCCTCCTCGGACGCCAACCCCTATCTCGTCATCGCGGCCTCGCTCGCCTGCGGCTATCTTGGCATCTCGCAGGGCCTGCGCCCTACTGAGCCGTTGGAGGGGGACGCCAAGGACAAGCCCTTCGACCTGCCGCGCGGCCTGCTGGAGGCGGTGGCGGAATTCGCCGAATGCGAGGAACTGGCGCAGGTGCTCGGCCGGCGCTTTGTCACCACCTATGCGGCGGTGAAGCAGGCGGAGTTCGAGACCTTCATGCGGGTCATCTCGCCCTGGGAGCGGGAATATCTGCTGCTGAACGTGTGAGGCGCGGGACATGAGCGCGGCTGAACCGGCTCTCGAGCATCCCGCCTCCTGGTACGCCGCGACGGCCGGCACCCCGCCGGCCGGCCTTTCCCTCACGGGCGACACACGGGCGGACGTCGTGGTGGTCGGCGGCGGCTTCACCGGCCTGTCGGCGGCGCTGCATCTGGCCGAGAAGGGTCTCGATGTGGTGCTGCTGGAAGGCGGGCGCATCGGCTCCGGTGCGTCCGGCCGCAACGGCGGGCAGATCCACACCGGGCACCGGCGCGACCAGCTCCATATCGAGGCGCATCTCGGGCGGGACGATGCGCGCAAGCTGTGGGATCTGGCGCAGGACGCCAAGACCCTGCTGCGCGATCTCGTTTCGCGCCATGCCATCGACTGCGAATGGCGCGACGGCCTGATCCACGCGGCACACAAGCCGGAACTTGCGGCCGAGGACCACGCCTACGCGCGCCATCTGCGAGAGACCTATGGCTATGGCGCCATCTCGCCGCTTTCGCGGGAGGAGGTGCGCGCGCTGGTCGCCTCCGACGCCTATCACGGCGGCAGCTTCGATGCGGAGGGCGGCCATCTGCACCCCCTCAAGCTCGCCTTTGGCCTTGCCCGTGCGGCGCAGGCGGCAGGGGCGCGCCTTTATGAGCGCGCCCGCGCGGTCTCCGTCTCGGAAAGTACGGACGGGGTGCGTGTCACCACCGCCCACGGCCCGGTGGTGACGGCGGACCGCCTGCTGGAATGCGGCGACGGTCTCATGGACGGGCTCGACCGGCGGGTGGACACCCATGTGATGTCCATCGCCAATTATATCGCCGCCACCGAGCCGTTGGGCGCGCGGGGCGATGCACTCATCACCAATGATGCGGCGGTGGCGGATACGCGCTTCGTCGTCAACTATTTCCGCCTTTCGCCCGACAGGCGTCTGCTCTTCGGGGGCGGGGAGAGCTACCGGCGGGCCCTGCGCGCGGACGTGCCGGGATTCGTGCGGCCCTACATGCTGCGCATCTTCCCGCAACTGGCCGACGTGCGCTTCGATTACGGCTGGGGCGGCGTGCTGGGCCTGACCATGACCCGCAACCCCTTCGTCCGCCGCCTGGGCGGACGGGTGCTGGTGGCGGCCGGCTACAGCGGGCAGGGCGTGCTGCTCGCTCCGCTTTTCGGCCAGATCCTCGCGGAGGCCGTGTCCGGCCGGCTGGACCGGCTGGCGCTGCTGGAGCGCTTCCCGGTGCCGGCCTTTCCCGGCGGCACGCTGCTGCGCTACCCGCTGCTCGTCGCCGGTCTCACCTATTACGGCCTGCGCGATCGCCTCTGAGGCCGGACGCGCGCGGAAGGCTCGTCCTCAGGCCGCGCGCACGCAGCTCAGGAAGGTTTCCACCGAGCGGCCGAGAAGCTGCGCGCGCTCGGCAAGGCGGCCGGCGAGCGTCTGCACTTCCGAGACGTGGTCGCCGTTGGAGGCCACCGCATCCTGCACGCCGCCGATGCTGGCGGACACGGTGCGCGAGCCGCCCGCGGCCTCGTCCATGCTCACCGAGATGTCGCGGCTGGCATGGCCCTGGCCCACGGCCGCGTCGGCCACCTCGCGCGCCAGAAGGTTCATGTTCCGGATGGTCTCGGCGATCAGCTCGACCGCCTTCGAGGTGCCGCGGCTGGCGTTCTGGATATTGGTGATCTCGTCCGTCACCTGCGCCGTGGCGCGGGCGGTCTGTTCGGCCAGCGCCTTCACCTCGCTGGCGACCACCGAGAAGCCTCGGCCCTTGTCGCCGGCGCGGGCCGCTTCGATGGTGGCGTTCAGGGCCAGCAGGTTGGTCTGCTCGGCGATGGAGGCGATCACGCCCACCACTTCGCTGATCTTGCTCACGGCCGCCACGAGCTGGTTGGCGGCGGCGCCGGTCTGTTCTGTTTCCTGGAGCGCGGCGGCGGCGATCTCGCTGGTGGTGCGGATGCGCGTGCCGATCTCGTCGGCGGAGTCCGACAAATGGCGGGCGCTGCCGGCGATGGAATTGACCGCGCGGGCGGCGGCATCGGCCGCGTCGGCGGCCTGCTGCGCCTGCGTCTGGGTGGCGCTGGAGGCCATCGCCATGGCGTCGGCGGCGCCGTTCATCTTCTCCGCCGCCTCGGCCACCGCGCTCATCATGGCGTGGGCCTCTTCCTCGAAGGCGCGGGCGGCTTCCGCCAGATGCTCGGCGCGCTGCCGGTCGGCCTCGGCGCGGGCGAGCAGGGCGGCATCCGCGTCGCGCTTTTCGAGGAGCGCGCGCTGGAACACCTCGATGGCGCGGGCCATCTCGCCCATTTCGTCGCGGCGCTTGGTGAAGGGCACTTCCACCTCAAGGTCATTGTCCGCGAGGGCGGCCATGCTGGACTTGAGGCGGATCAGCGGCCGCTGGATCTGCGTCACGGTCAGCCAGCCGGCGGCACCCAGCGCCAGCAGGAGGCCGATGGCCGGCACGACAATGAGCGCCATCTGGGCCTGACCGCGCTGGGTGGCGGCCTCGATGCGCGTCTTGTCGAGCCCCGCCAGCACGTCATTGCCGAGCGCCGTGATGCTGGCCACCATCTGCTCGCGGCTCTTCACCGTGGGCTCCTCATTGGCCTGCAGGAGCGCTGCGGCGGGAGAGATGGTGAGGCCGAGCTGGGCCGTGTCTTCCTGATAGGCGATGAATTCGTTGAGCTGGTTGGTCAGCTTGAGCTTGCGGATCGGATCGAGCTGGCCCTCAAGCGCCGCGAAGAAGGGCTCGCGGGCATCGGAAACATCCTTGAGCGCCTGTTGCAGGCCCTGGAGCTTCTCGCGGGCAGCGGTCTTGTCCTTCGCCGTATAGACGGCATTCGCCGCCACCACCGCATGCTCGATGGCCCGGGCCAGCGACTGGGCGTGCAGCGCGCCGCTCCAGATGCCTTCCACCTGTTCGGCGCGCTCCTGTTCCTGCGCGATCTGGAGATATCCGAATGCGGAGACGAGTGCCGTGACCACGGCCAGAAGCGCCAGCACGGCGGCGAGCTTGCGGCCGATGGTCAAACGCAGAACGAGCCGAGGACGGCGAAACCAACGCATGGCATGTGTCCGGCAATTCATGAAGAAGGTGCGCTACCTGTGCTTCATTACTTGACACTGCCATGACGGTTTCCCGGCAAACTATTCAGAATGAACCCATTTTCAGCCAGGAGTTACTATCCTACTTCTTTTTAAGCAACTTGCGCGCTTCTTCGACGGCTTTCAGGCAACCTTCGCGATCACCGGCCGCCTGAAGGTTCTGCGCCTTGTTCAGCGCGGCCACCGCGCCCGACAGCTCCGGCCGTCCGCCTTCCGCCGCCGCGACGGAGCCGGGCGTCGGCTGGCGATCGGTCTGGGCGCCGATGGTCTGGGGCTGGGAGGGCACCGCGTTCATGATGGCGTCGATCTGCGACTGCGGGATCTGGCTCTGGAGCGCGACGATCTGCTCGAGGCAGGTCTGCGCCTGCGCCGAGGAGGCGCCGGCCAGAACGAGGCCTGAGAATGCGAGGGCAGCGGCAGCCTTTGAAAACGTGATCATGGGAAACCTCCGGGTTGGGCACAGATGACGCGGACGCCCGGCAGGTTTCAAGCCGAAACGTCGCCTCACCCTCCCGCTTTCTCCGGCCGCCCGGCGGCGCGGGCGTGCTCTTCCGATCGGGCCCGATTTTGCCACAGCCCAAAGCCGCGTTTAGGCGGATGCAATATTCTCCTGTCAGTCATGTGCCGGTAGCTTGCTGCTCCGCTCATGCCGCTCAAGGTGACTTGCGTTCGATGTTCCTCGATCCGGCAACCCTGTTCTGTGCCCTCGGGCTGACGATGACCGTCAGCGGCACGGCGCTGCTGTGGAGCTGGCGGTCGGATCGCTCGGAGGGTCTACTGGCCTGGGCCGGCAGCGGACTGCTGGTGGCCAGTCTGGGCCTCGTGGTCAGCGGCGGCTTTCTCGGCCCGACGGGGCGTCTGGCAAACGCCCTCGGCTCCACCATCGTCCTCCTCGCGGTCAGCTTCATCTGGGCCGGCGCGCGCGCGTTCAATCATCGGCCGCTGCCCTGGCGGATCATGGCCGCCATCCTGATCGCCTGGATCGCCATCTGGGCAACGCCCGTCTTCGACATCTGGCCCCGCTACCGCAGCCTTGTCGGCTCCGGCTTCATCGGCCTTTTCCTGGGCCTTGCCACCTTCGAGTTCCGGCGGGGAGAACCCTATAGCGCGCGCGTGCCCCTCGTGGCGCTGATGGGGGGGCATACCATTGTGGTCCTCGTGCGCATTCCGGTGCTGCTGGGCTTCCTGCCGAACGGAATGGTGCCGAGCGACTCGCCTTGGATCAGCCTGGTGGTGCTGGAAGGCATGATCGCCATCCAGACCCTGGCCATTCTGGTGCTGGCCCTCGCCAAGGAGCGGCTGGAACTGCGCCTGCGCCATGCGGCGGATACGGACTTTCTCACCGGCCTGTTCAACCGCCGGGCCTTCTTCGCGCAGGGCGGGCAGCAGGCGGAAGCCTGCCGGCTGGCGCGGCATCCTTACAGCGTCGTGATTTTCGATCTCGACGATTTCAAGCAGGTCAATGATGGCTACGGCCATCCTGCGGGTGATGCGGTCCTGCGTGCCTTCGCGCTGGCGGCCCGTGAATGCCTGTCCCCGGAAGATGTGGCCGGTCGTCTGGGGGGCGAGGAGTTCGCCCTCGTGCTGCCGGGGCTCGATGGCCGGGCGGCGGTCTCCACGGCGCGCCGCGTGCTCGACCGTTTCACGCACCATGCCCGCGCGGCCACCCCGCACAACCTCTGTTGCACGGCTTCCGGCGGCGTTGCGGCCTCCCGGCTCGGGCAGGCCACGGTGGAGGCGCTGCTGAACGACGCCGATCTCGCGCTTTACGAAGCCAAGCGCGAAGGCGACAATGTGCTGCGCCTGTCCTCCGAGCGTGGCGGCTTCGCGCCTTCCCGCGGCCCCACCCGATCGACGGGAACGCGGGACGCCTGAGGCCGCCCTTCGAGCCGCGTGTCAGTGGGCCGGAGCCGAGCCGGCGCTCGCCCGGGGCTTGCGCACGAGGAAGACAAGGAAGGCCGCCGCGCACAGGAAGATCGTGATCCCGAGGAAGACGTCCGAGAAGGCCATGACGAGCGCCTGCTGGCGCAGCATCTGGGCGATCTTCTTCGTCGCCGCCAGTTCCGCATCCGAGCCGAGGCGGGCCTGGAAGCCGGCGGTGATGGAATTGAGCGTGTCGAGCACATAGGGCCGCGACCAGGTCACCGCATCGCGCAGGCGGGCCATGTGCAGGTCCCAGCGGCTGTTCAGCACCGTATTGATGATCGCGAGGCCCACGGCACCGCCGAGATTGCGCATCAGGTTGAACAGGCCGCTGGCGTTCTTGAGCTGCGAGGGCGGCAGGGTGCCGAGCGCCACCACATTGATGGGCACCATGCACATCATCAGCGCGGCGCCGCGCAGGAGCTGCGGCCACATCAGCTCGTAGAAGCCCCAGTCCTTCGTGATGGGCGTCAGCTCGAAGGAGGAGATGATGAGGCAGACGAAGCCCGTGCCGATGACGAGCCGCGGGTCGAGCTTGCGCCCGAGGATGCCCACGATGGGCGCGAAGATGAACATGGCGATGCCCGTGACGAACACCGTCTCGCCGGTCTGAAGCGAATTATATCCCCGCACCTGCGCGAGGAAGAGCGGATAGAGATAGGTGAGGCCGTAGAGCACCACGCCCAGCATGAAGGTGAGGATGGAGCCTACCGCGAAATTGCGGTCCTTATAGGCGCGCAGGTCCACCACCGGCTGCTCGGCCCGGAACGCCCGGTAGAAGAAGAGCACCGCGCCGATCACGATCATCACCGAGAAGAAGACGATGGTGTCCGACTGGAACCAGTCGTCCCGCTCGCCTTCCTCCAGCACATATTCCAGGCTGCCGAGAAAGACGGCCATGCCGAGGAGGCCGGTGAAGTCGAAGCGGGAGAGCAGATCGAACTCCGGCTCGTCGAAATCAACCAGGAACCAGCACAGCAGGGTCGCGACGATGCCCGGCGGCACATTAACGAGGAACAGCCAGTGCCATGAGAGGGCGGAGGTGAGATAGCCGCCGACGGTGGGGCCGATGGTGGGCGCCAGCGTCACCACGAGGCCGACCAGCGACATGACCGGCGCCTGATACTTCTTCGGGAAGATGGTGTAGGCGGCGGCAAAGGCGGTGGGGATCATGCCGCCGCCGATGAAGCCCTGCACGGCGCGGTAGAAGATCATCTCGCCGATGCTGGAGGCGGTGGCGCAGAGCAGGCTGGCGATGGTGAAGCCGGCCGCGGACAAGGCAAAGAGCAGGCGGGTGGACAGCGCCCGGGCGAGGAAGCCCGAGAGCGGGATCATCACCACCTCGGCGATGAGGTAGGAGGTCTGGACCCAGGAAATCTCGTCCGAGCTTGCGGAGATGCCGGCCTGGATCTCGGAGAGGGAGGAGGAGACGATCTGGATGTCCAGGATCGCCATGAACATGCCGAAGACCAGCGCCAGAAAGGCGATGGCCCGGCGGGGTGTGATCTGCGGCTCGGCCGGCGCTCCGGCTGCCGTGGCCCCGGCCATCAGCGCGCCTCGGCGGTGCGGCTCGTCTCGGCTCCGGAGCGGGTATCGACGGTGGCGATGACGGAGAGGCCGGGCCGGAAGTGGCCACGCTCCAGCTCGGCCGTGGGCACGCGCACGCGGACCGGCACGCGCTGCACGATCTTGGTGAAGTTACCCGTGGCATTCTCCGGCGGCAGCAGGCTGAACACCTGCCCGGCGGCGGGGGCAATGCTGTCCACCGTGCCGATGACCGGATGGTCGGGATCGGTGTCGAGCGTCAGCTCCACCTTCTGGCCCGGCTTGATGCCGCGCAACTGGGTTTCCTTGAAATTGGCATCCACATAGGAGCCGTTGTCCGGCACGAGCGCAGCCAGGCGCTTGCCGGCGGTGACATAGTCGCCCACCTCGACCGCCTTGTTGCCGATGATGCCGGAATAGGGTGCGCGCAGTTCGGTGGCGTCGAGGTCCAGCTGGGCCTTTTCGAGCGCGGCCACCAGTTCCTTGCGGGTGCTCTCGGCCTCGGCCTTCTCGGCCTTCAGCACTTCCAGATTGGCCTGCGCCGAGGACACCGCCGCGCGCGCCGAAGCGGTGGCGGCGATCGCCTTGTCGCGATCCGCGCGGGCGGTGTCGAGCGACTGCTGGCTGGCGAATGCGTTGGTGGCGAGCTTGGAGGTGCGGGTGAAATCGGCAGCGGTGCGGGCCTCGTCCGCGATGGCGGACTGGAGCTGGGCCTGCGCCTGCTCGATGCTGGCCAGCTGGGCCTCCACCTGCTTGCCGAGGCGCACGATGGTGGTGTCCTGCGTATCCACCTTGGCCTTCGCTTGCTGGACCGCGACCCGATAGTCGCGGTCATCCAGCTTCACCAGCAGGTCACCGGCATTCACATGGCTGTTGGCCACCAGGGGCACCGAGGCGATGTAACCGGAAACCTTGGGCGCGATGATGGAGATGTCGGCGCCCACATAGGCATTGTCCGTGGACACCTGGAAGCGTCCGACCGTCCAGTAATGATACCCCCATACGACCGCGCCCGCGAGCGCAACAGCCAGCGCGCCGACAAGGATCGTCCTGCGGCGACCGCCGGTCTTGGGCGGCTGGGCAGGGGCCTCGGCCGGCGTACCATCGGGCCGGGGCTCCGACGGGGCGGCTTCAAAAGCGCGGACGGGTTCGGTCTTTGGCGCGGAAGTCATGATTGTCTTTGTTCTTGAGGTCGCCCGCGACGGCGCGGGGGAGAGAGGGAGGAGAGTGGGGGCGGTTACTCTCCTCCCTCAACGCTGGTCAGCGCGTCGGGTTGCGGACCAACATGCTGACCGAACGGTTCGGTCGAACCTTATCTACGGGAAGACCGTCCCTTTGGCAAGATCGGACCGAACCGTTCGGTCAACGGCGTGTTCACGAAATCCGGAGCAGGGGCTGGGCTGGAGGTGGCTGCTGGCGATGCCGGGGGGGGGCGCCGGAAATACCAATCCGAAGTGCAGAAGACGACCGGCCCGGAGGTCAGCTGGCGCGCGGATCGGCGGGCCTCGCGCCAAATTCCGGGATTGTCATTCGCGCGCGTGCGCACGTAGCGCGCACTCGCTGCTCCTGCACCGATCGCTCTCCCGGGCGTTGCGCCGCTCCGAATTTCCAACAGAAGGAGCGCTGCCGTTTCCGGTGTGCGTCCGGCGGTTCGGTTTGGGTTCGCCAGCAGCGGAAAAAGTACGTCGCGCGCAAATCGCGCAGCCGTCTCGGTTTGCGCGTGCTGGAGCGCGGTGCTGTCCACAGGGCACATGACCGTTTTTTGCAAGCCCCGTGACACGGTGTTGACAGGGGAAAAGGGTGTCCTTATAACCCGCTCATCGACGACGGGTTGCCGCAGACGCGGCGGCGGTGTCGTCCCCGACGCTTCTCACGACTTCGTTGTTGTGGCCGCCGGTTCAGGAGCCGGAGGATGAGGCGTCTTCTCTCCCCCTGTAAAGGTGTGAGAGTTTGAAATTCGGGCTTATGCCCTTGTGGTCTTTCGGGACTGCGTGCTGTTTGACAGGTTGAAGAGAAGAAAGAGAAACGTGGACGGCGGAGTCCTTGCGGGTCTCGGGTCGGGGGAGTGAT
>NZ_SOBM01000006.1:0-511395 GCF_004364705.1 Azorhizobium sp. AG788 | reverse complement strand
CCGCTACGACCGGCGCCCAGAAAACTTCCTCGCAGCCCTCAAGCTCGCAGCCGTCCGCATCTGGATCAATGCGTTATGAGTCCGCTGCCTAGGCCAGCAGCGACGGGTTCGGCAAGTCCGAATTGATGGAGGCCGTGTTGATGATGCTGCCGCCGGAGGTCATGTGCTTCAGCGCCGCCTTGGTAAGATAGAACATGGGGTGCACGTTCACGTCGAACGTATGGGCCCATTCGTCGTCCGATATGTCCTCGAGGTGCGCGAAGGTCGCCTGATGGGCAGCATTGTTGACGAGAATGTCGAGACCGCCGAGCGCCGTCGCGGCTTCCTCCACCAGATCCCGGCAGAAGGCGGGGTCGGAGATATCGCCGGGGATCAGCACAGCCTTGCGGCCAGCCTCTTCCACAAGCCGGCGCGTCTCCTGCGCATCCTCGTCCTCATCAAGATAGGAAATGCAGACGTCTGCCCCTTCCCGCGCGAAAGCGATGCACACGGCCCGGCCGATGCCGCTGTCGCCCCCGGTCACGAGGGCTTTCAGGCCATTGAGCCGGCCCGAGCCCACATAGGACGCCTCCCCGTGGTCCGGGCGGGGGTCCATGGCGTCCGTCAGTCCGGGCATCGGCTGCTGCTGCGGCGGCAGGGGCGGGGTGGGATAGGGCGGCATAGAGGTGCTCCGTTCGGTTGAGGAAACCGGTGGCATGGAGGTCAACCTGCTCCGCGCTGGGCAGTTCCTTGCCAGACGTTCCGCACGCTCTTTCTCCCAACTTCTGTCAAGTCGACGCTCATTTATCCTGGTGGCGCGTCTCGCCGATCATGGCCGCCACCTCCGAGAAGGTCTGGGGCGGCCCGTCGCACAGATTGGTCGCCGTCAGGAGAAAGCGGATGGGAAATTCCATGCCCGCACCCTGCGCGGGTGAGATGTTGCGGCCGTCGGCGTCGCGCCTGGCAGCACCCAGAGCCTCGCTCAGGGCTTCCTCGATCTCCTGCTGGGTCACCAGCCCCTTCCGGCGGAGCATTTCGATCAGGTTCGAGACGGCCAGGAGGAGGCCTTCGAGCTGGAGATTGGCAGTGTTCATCGTGTTCCCTTCCGCCGGCGCAAGCCCGGCACCACGGCGCGAGCCATAAGGGAACGCCTCCGCCCGCGGCGGGTTGCATGCGGCGGACGGTGCCTGAAGGGAGCCGTGGCCTCAAGGTCTGCGCACCTGTTGACCAGGCGCTAACCTGCCCTCCATGGGGGCGTTCCTGCCGCCTAACGCCAAGCGCAGGCGCTGCCGGAGGCCTTGAAAAGACAAGCGTCGCCGAAGGAACAAGGGGGAGCAGGAGCTGTTTGCCAACAGGGCACGCATGGGAGCGGGCCGACAGCGCCGGAGGTGTCATGCGCAGGTCCAAGCCCTCCAGGAGGCGGCCCGATGAAGGCACTGACTTTCCACGGCAAAGGCGACATCCGGTGCGAACAGGTGCCCGACCCGACCATCCAGGAGCCGACGGACGCCATCATCAAGGTAACGGCCTGCGCCATCTGCGGCTCCGACGTGCACATCTATGACGGCGTGATCCCCTCCATGGAAAGCGGCGACGTGCTCGGCCATGAAACCATGGGCGAGGTGGTGGAGGTGGGCAGCGGCACCAGCACACTGAAGGTGGGTGATCGTGTGGTGGTGCCCTTCACCATCGCCTGCGGTCAGTGCTTCTTCTGCCAGCGCGGCTATTTCTCCGGCTGCGAGCGCTCGAACCCCAACCACCAGATGGCGGAGAAGATGTGGGGTTTCTCGCCGGCCGGCCTCTATGGCTATTCGCACATGCTGGGCGGCTATTCCGGCGGACAGGCGGAATATCTGCGCGTGCCGTTCGCCGACAGCGGCCCCATCAAGGTGCCGAACGGCCTTTCCGACGAGCAGGTGCTGTTCCTCTCGGACATCTTCCCCACCGGCTACATGGCGGCGGAGTTCTGCGAGATCCGCGGCGGCGAGACCATCGCCATCTGGGGCTGCGGACCCGTGGGCCAGATGGCCATCCGCAGCGCCTTCATGCTGGGCGCCGAACGGGTCATCGCTATCGATACGGTGCCCGAGCGTCTGGCGCTGGCCCAGGCGGGCGGCGCCGAGACCATCGATTTCCTCGCCGAGGACGTCTATGAGCGCATCCGCGAGATGAGCGGCGGTCGGGGCGCGGATGCCTGCATCGATGCGGTGGGCACGGAGGCCGATGCCTCGTCCTCCTTCGATGCCCGCATCGACCGCATCAAGGTCGCAACCTTCATGGGCACGGACCGGCCCCATGTGCTGCGCCAAGCCATCCAGTGCTGCCGCAACTTCGGCATCGTCTCCATCGTCGGTGTTTACGGCGGGTTTCTCGACAAGATCCCCATGGGTTCGGCCATCAATCGCGGCCTCACCTTCCGTATGGCCCAGACGCCGGTGCAGCGCTATCTGCCGACGCTCCTGAAGCGGATCGAGGACGGCGACTTCGACCCGTCCTTCGTCATCACCCACCGGGCGAGCCTGGAGGAGGGGCCGGATCTCTACGCCAAGTTCCGCGACAAGCAGGACGGCTGCATCAAGGTGGTGCTGAAGCCCTGACGGCCGTGCGGGTTCGCCCGCGCGGCCGATGCGCCCGAAACTCGAAGGGGCGCCTGCGCCCCTCTCCAGCCCCGACCAGGAGCCCACCATGGCCGAGAAGAACCTGATGCCCGACGACCGCCAGCAAAATGCGCACGATCGCGCCAGCATCGGCATAGGCCCAAGGGAGCCGATATTCGATCGTGCTCGCGATCAATCCGAGGCCCATCAGGGCCGCGGGCCGACCGGCTCGTTCGGTGGAGACCGGCCGGCGGAACGGACCACCAGCGCGATTGCCGCGTTCGACGGCCGCGACCACCTACCCGGAACGGCCATGGACAGGGAGGAGGCTTACTGGGACAAGCCGCTGGCGCACGTCATTGCGTTGACCGCCTCGCCCCGCCGCGCCCTGCGCACCTTGGGCGAGGCGGGAGCGTTCCTGTCCAGCGGCGAGGCCTCCGTCCCCCATTCCTCCGCCTTGCAGGCCGTGGCGCAGGCACTCGCCGACGCCGCCCGGAGCGGCACGGATGCCGACATCCATCGGGCGACCGACATGCTCGCGCATTACCTGACCGAGATGCGCCTGAGCTGACCGGACCGGGATGGAAGTGGGCTGTCCGAGGGGCACGATGGGAAGGAGCCCGTCGCCTCTGCGCCGCGCGTCACCCGCCTTGAGGCGTCATGCGCTGTTCGGCCTTACCGGAGGGGACGCAGAACAGTCAGCTCCGGCAAAACGACAAAAAATCAGGAAATTGGTGCCGGCTGAGGGGATCGAACCCCCGACCTTCGGTTTACAAAACCGCTGCACTACCGCTGTGCTAAGCCGGCCCAGAATGCGGATAACCGTCTGAACTCCAGACGGCATGTCAGCCGCGCTGCACCCGTGACACCATTGATCCTCTGCCGCAGATTGTGGCTACAGCTCGGATTCAACAGGTTTCGAGGCTTGGCGTCTTCTTCCATCAAGCGCGCCTTTCCGTCAAGGCCGGCCCTTCGGTCGCACCCCGCAGGCTGTGCGGTGCGAAGTCTCGGGATGAGACCCCTTGCGTGACGCGGATCAGATCCTCGCCGCGAATCCGATTTCTGGTGACCTGAACGACCGTGTGCTGCTCAAAGGTAGCTTATTGTTTCGGTCCGATGCCCAGCTGCGGCCTCTCCGTCCGGTTCTGTACGGGTGTGGCCAGCCGCTGCTCACCCGGTTGCCATCATTCGACGGTTTTCTGAGTAGCAGCGCGTGCGTTCCAGAGGCGACAGGCCTAATATGTGCCGAAAGTGATCCAGTAGCTGGGAAGCGAAGCACCGGGGTTCGGCTTCAGGCGGTCTCGGAGCCAATTTGCAAAGGCGCCGGCCCCATCCACCCCGTCCAGTTCGCTGTCCGAGAGGGCGACAGGACCATGTGTCCGGACCGCCGACAACACGCGAAGCATCTCCTCCGCCTCCGTCGTTGACAGCGCAATTCCATGACGGATCGCATAAGCGCAGAGCTCCGCGGGATTGCTGAATGCTGCAGCGATCGCTGGCTGAGCCGCAGGGCGGCCGCTTTCGCCATCGAGATGCTCTGCCAACTCCTGTATCGACACGTTGCGCCTTCCTATCCTTCCCGCGAGCCGTAGATCGGCGCCGCCGCACGAAGGCAACACGTAGGGAATGCGAACGCAATGTCTCGGCGTCCCAAATCGCTTGCGCATGCGTTTCAGCGGCCGACCGACCCTCCCATAACGTAAACGGCGCCCGGAGGGTGTCCGGGCGCCGTGAGGTCGCGCTAGGGCGCTGTTCCGTCCACCCATCTTACGAGCGGTTGCGGCAACGCCTCCGTCCCGCGAGGTCGCCGCTCAGGAGCGGCCGAGGATGAAGCCGATGGCGAGGCCGACGAGACCGGCGGTCAGAATGGAGGACATGGGGTTGTGGCTGACGGTGTCCTTGGCGCGGCCGACCGCCTGTTCGGCCCGACCGGCGGCCTGGTCGTAGAGGCCTTCGGCGCGCAGACCGGTGTCGTTTCCGACGGCCCCTGCCGCTTCCTTGATGCGCCCGCCGGCCTCGGTGACGGCGCCGGTGATTCCGTTCGTGTTCATGGCTCATACTCCCTGGTTCGGAGCGTGAACGTTGTGGCGGTGGAGGCTGTTCCCCCGTCGAGGCCTCTTGCGAGCGACAAAGCGGCCGGGAGCGCGCCGCTTACGGCTTCGGGCAGGTGACGGCGGCATTGATCTCGTGCGCCAGCCGCAGGCCGGCCTTGCCGAGCTGCTGATCGAGGACGGGCAGGGCGGCACGGTAATAGGTGGTGTCGATGACATTGTCCGGCGGGACGAGCGCGTACATGGCGAGGCCGACCCCATGGGTCTCGCTCGCCCAGTCGGCCGGAGTGCCGGCGGCCACCGCGGCGGCGTCCGCCTCCTTGAGCCAGCCGGCCTCCAACCGGTCCACATAGCCGCCCCAGCTCAGGGATGCCTTGCGCACCAGCGTGGTGTCCCAGAGCACGTGCATGTTGGTGGTGGGAGGCGGGGCCTCGCAATCGTGCGTGCAGGCCTGTCCGGACCAGTTGAGCACGACTTTTCGGCGGGTGCCCAGATGGTCGGCGGCGATGGCGTGCATGGGCTGGTGGAGATCGCCCATGAGGTGGACGAGCAGCTTCAGCGCGTCCGTCCGCGCCGCCGGCTCGGGCGCGCAGTGCATGTCGAGGCGGGCGCGTTCGATCGCGGCGACGATGCAATCCCCCTCCGGGCGGGACGGGCAATCCCGCAGCGGGTCGTAGGTGGCGGCGCCCATGGGAATGCCGACATAATGCCAGCGCCGGGTCTCCGGATGGTCCGGGCGCACGTCGTCGGCCCAGCTCGCCACGGATGCGAGCGAGGCACCCTTGGGCAGCAGGCTGGCGACGAGGGCGGCGCCGGTCGGTGTCAGGCGGCGCTGGGCGATCTCCGCAACGATGGCATGCCCGTCCTCGCCCCAGGCCCAGACCGTGGAGGGCGCGGCGAGAAAACTAAGCGCCAGCGTGAAGGCCCGGACGAGACGCGCCATGCTCATCGCGCGCCGGTCACTGGGCCGTGGTGCCCACCGCATCATTCACGCATTTCTTGGTGAAGCTGGTCTTGGCAGCGCCGGCGAGCTTCTTGTCGCTGGCCTGTGTATCGCAGGCGGCCTGAGCGTCCTTCTGGCACTTCGTGAGGAAGCTGGTGCGTGCGGCGCCCGCCAGCTTCTTGGTGTCGGCGGTCGCCGCGCAGCTGTCGGCAAGGGCGGGACCAGTGACGGCGAGCAGCAGAGCGGCGGTCAGAAGGGCCTTCATGTGTCGTCTCCCCGGAACGGCCGGTCATGTGCCGGCACCGGGTGACGATAGCATGCGATGAATGGCCTGCTAACCAACCGCAGGCAATCCATCCGGCTGTGTGTCCGCAAGCCCACCTTCCGGCGGAACAGGCCCTGCCGCGCGCCGTTGACCGGGCAGCCAGACAGGAGGTGCCCATGCAGGAGACAGGCGCAACGACGGCAGGGCGTGTGCCGATCGAACTCGACGCGGCGGTCGCCGCCCATCGGCAGATGCTGCTTCTGCTGTTCACCGTGGTGGCGCGGGATGCGGCGGCGCGCCGGCGCCTCATGGAGGCGATGGAACAGCGCATGGCCTTTCGCGACGGCCATGAGGATCCCGGCGTGGAGCCGGATGCGGCCGTCGCCTTCGAAGCGCGGGTCCAGCAGGAGGTGCAGCGGCTGCTGGAGGATGTCCGGGCCGTCGCCGGTCCGGACTAGACCGCTTCGAAGAGGAAGGCTGAAAAGCGAACGGCCTCGCGGTGACGCGAGGCCGTTGCTTTTTGAAGGATGGAAGCCCCGGCCGGCGCGCGGCCGGGGCAAACCCGCTCAGTGCCAGTCGTCGATGTCCCGGTCCTTGGTCTCCGGCACGAACAGCAGGCCGATGACGAAGGTGCCGAGCGCGATGACGATCGGGTACCAGAGGCCGTAGTAGATGTCGCCGGTGGCAGCCACCATGGCGAAGGCGGTGGCCGGCAGCAGGCCGCCGAACCAGCCGTTGCCGATATGGTAGGGCAGCGACATGGAGGTGTAGCGGACGCGGGTGGGGAAGAGTTCCACCAGCGCGGCGGCGATGGGGCCGTACACCATGGTCACGAAGAGCACGAGGACGAACAGCAGGCCGATGACCGCCGCGACCCGCGGCTGGAAGATGTCGAACGGATGCGACATCTTGATCACGTCCTTGTTGGTCGCCGCGCTCGGGTAGCCCGCCGCCTGGAGCGCCGCCGTGGCGGTCTTGGCGAAGTCGGGGCCGAAGGGCACCACGGTGTCGTTGACCTTCAGCACGGTGCCGGAGCCCGCCGCGCCGGTCTCGGTGGAATACTTCACCGAGGACTTGGCGAGGAAGTCGCGGGCCACGTCGCACGGCGCCGAGTAGACGCGGGTGCCGACCGGGTTGAAGAGGCTGCCGCATTCGCCGGGCGAGGCGACGACGGTGACCTTCACGTTCTGGATCGCATTCTCCAGCGCCGGGTTGGCGTAGGAGGTGATGGCGTTGAAGAGCGGGAAGTAGCTGGCGGCGGCGATGAGGCAGCCGGCAAGGATGATGGGCTTGCGGCCGATCTTGTCCGACAGCCAGCCGAAGAACACGAAGAAGCCCGTGCCCAGCAGCAGCGACCACGCGATCAGCAGGTTGGAGGTGTAGCCGTCCACCTTCAGGATCGATTGCAGGAAGAACAGGGCATAGAACTGGCCCGTGTACCAGACCACACCCTGGCCGGCGACGAGGCCGAAGAGGGCGAGCAGCACGAACTTCAGGTTCTTCCACTGGCCGAAAGCTTCCGAGAGCGGGGCCTTCGAGGTGGTGCCTTCTTCCTTCATCTTCTTGAAGGCCGGGGATTCATTGAGCTGGAAGCGGATCCACACCGAGATGCCGAGCAGTGCGATGGACACCAGGAAGGGAATGCGCCAGCCCCAGGCGGCGAAGTTCTGCTCGCCCACGATGGAGCGGGTGAACAGGATCACCAGCAGCGACAGGAACAGGCCCAGGGTCGCGGTGGTCTGGATCCAGGAGGTGTAGAAGCCGCGGCGGCCGTGCGGCGCATGCTCCGCCACGTAGGTGGCCGCGCCGCCATACTCGCCGCCGAGCGCGAGGCCCTGCAGCAGGCGCAGGACGATCAGGATGATCGGAGCCGCGATGCCGATGGTGGCCGCATTGGGCAGGATGCCGACGATGAAGGTCGACAGGCCCATGATGAGGATGGTGACGAGGAAGGTGTACTTGCGGCCGACGAGATCGCCGATGCGCCCGAACACGATGGCGCCGAAGGGACGCACGAGGAAGCCGGCGGCGAAGGCCAGCAGCGCGAAGATATCGCGGGTCGCCGGCGGATAGGCGCTGAAGAATTGCGCGCCGATGATCGCGGCAAGCGATCCGTAGAGATAGAAATCGTACCACTCGAACACCGTGCCGAGGGACGAGGCGAAGATGACCTTCTTCTCCTCCCGCGTCATCGGTGCATGGGCCGTGGCCGGGCCAGCAGTCGTGACAGACATTGTTCCTCCTCCCAGTTGCGGGTGCCTCGGCGGCCCAATGGGGCCGGAAGGCGGAGGCGGGCGCGCCCGGGAGCTGAGGCACCTGCGAGCAACCGTCCGCCGCCCGTGCGGGCGAGGTCTGGCGGTTCCTCCGATGGTGTCATCTGTCCGCATCTGCGTGCGGATGAGCCGTGACCGGGCGCGCAGGGCGCCATGTGTTCAGGATGAACGAGGTCGGCGCAGCTTTCGATTGGTCAATGGTCTTAGGTGCAATCGCGAAATACACGTGATGCACTGCACGCGCCGGCGGCTTGCGTGTTTAGCCGCCCAAAGGGCACGCGCATTATTTGAGATTATTAGCTTGCAAACGAACCGGCCGGCGCGACCGGCGCCAGCCGTTGTTGGCGCCGTGCTCAGCCGGCGCGCTTCAGGGCGCGGCGGGCGATGCCGAGCGAAAGGGCGGCGGCATTGGAGACGTTGAGGCTCTTGATGGCGCCGGGCAGGTCGATGCGGGCGAGCACGTCGCAGGTCTCCCGCGTCAGCTGCCGCAGGCCCTTGCCTTCCGCGCCCAGCACCAGTGCCATCGGCGGGCGCATGGCCGTATCCTCAAGATCGGCCGGGCCTTCGCTGTCGAGGCCCACCACGAGCATGCCGGAGGCCTTCAGTTCCTCGAGCGCCCGGGCGAGGTTGGTCACGAGGCAGAAGGGCACGTGTTCCAGCCCGCCGGAGGCGCTTTTCGCCAGCACGCCGGTGGCGACGGGGCTGTGGCGGGCCGTGGTGACGATGGCGCCCACCGCAAAGGCGGCGGCGGAGCGCACAATGGCGCCCACATTGTGCGGATCGGTGATCTGGTCGAGCACCAGAACGAGGTCCGACTTCGCCACCTTCTTGAGGGGCGGGGAGGGCAGGTGTTCGGCCTCCGCCAGCAGGCCCTGATGCACCGCGTCCGAACCGAGCAGCTTGTCGATCTCGGAGGGGCGCACGATCTCCGGCGCGACGGGGAGGGGGAAGCCCTCCTCCTGCAGGCGGTTGGCGGCGTTCTCCGTGGCGAGAATCTTGCGGAAGCGCCGCGCCGGATTGGCCAGCGCCTCGCTAACCGTATGCCAGCCATAGAGCAGCGCCACGTCATTCTCGCCCTCCCAGGCCGGCGGGCGGCCGGGGCCGCCCTTGCGCTTGGGCGGAAAGGGACGGGCGCCGCCTTTGGCCGCGAAGGGGCGGCCGGCGGAGCGGAAGGGCGGGCGTTCGGGACGATCGGACATGGCAAGGCTTTGTCAGAGCCGGCGCGGCGGCGCAAGGGGCCGTCCGCGCCCGGCCGCTTTCGCTTACGGCTTCTCCATCCCCTTGGCGGCGAGCGTCGGTGCCATGTCGGGGGCGGCCAGCAGCGCGAGGAAGGAGGCGGCGGTGTCGGCATTGGAAGGATTGGGGGCGAGCGCGCCCGCATAAACCGTATAGTTCTGGATGGCGGCCGGCAGGGGGGCCACCAGTTCGGCGCCAGGCACGGCGAGAATCTCGCTCACTTGGTGGATGGCAAGGTCCGCCTCGCCGGACACGACGCGGGTGGCGACGAGGCCGCCCGGCACGAGAACGGCCTTGGCCTTCACCTCGTCCGCAATGCCCATCTTCTCGAACAGCCCGGTCAGATAGATGCCGCTCGATCCGCCGGAGGCAGGATCGATCATCGCCACCTTGCGGGCGGCCAGCAGGGCGGCCTTGAAGGCGTCGGGGGTCGAGACGTCGGGCTTCGGCGCGCCGGCCTTCACCGCGACGCCGATGCCGACCTTGGCGAGCGGCACCACCGTGCCCAGCCCCACGCGCTCTGACTTCTGCAAGGCGGCGAGCGCGGCGGGCGTGAGGATGAGCACGTCGAAACTCTCGCCGCCTTCCACGCGCTTCACCAGGGCGCCGGCGGTGTCGTTATCCACAGTCACCTGCGTGCCGGTGCTCTGCGAGAATCGTTTGGCGGTGTCGGCGACCACCGGCTTGAAGGCGCCCGTGGTGAGCACCTTCAGCTCGGCGGCCGCGGCCGGGTGGCCGGACAGCAGGGCGAGGCCGAGCGCGAGCGCGGGCAGGCAAAGCGCGGACGCGCGGCGGGCGAATGTCCGGAGGGGCGGGGTCGCGGGCATGGGCAGGCCTGTTGGGGTTCGAGGATGGCGGGAGGATAGCGGCTCGCCGCGTCAAATCCTTTCACGGCCGCGTGTTCGCAAGGGTTTCCACGCCGACTATTCACAGGCTTGAAGGGCGTGTGACATTTCACGGTTGACTTGTGGGAGCCCCCCTCACATAAAGCCGGGCCTTGAGGGACGTGAGCACGCCTCGCCCCCTCGGCCGGCTTGGCTGGCGCATGGCAATAGCTTGTAACCCGGTCTCTTTTTCGGATCGGGGTCAGACGACGGGCCCGGATGTGGAGGGGTGCCCGAGTGGTTAAAGGGGACGGACTGTAAATCCGTTGGCTCTGCCTACGTTGGTTCGAATCCAACCCCCTCCACCACCCGTCGTTGAACTGAAAGCGCAAGATCGTGCGTTGCGCGGGTGTAGCTCAATGGTAGAGCAACAGCCTTCCAAGCTGATGACGAGGGTTCGATTCCCTTCACCCGCTCCAGTTCTTCCGCGGTCCTCCGGACACTGAGACTGGTCGGGGTGCCCCATACGCAGGCGCGTCGCGACGCACCGTGCGGGCACTTGCGGAATTCTGCCAAACCCCCTATCCCACGGCGGCTCTTTTCGCGGCCCGCCGGTCGCCCGAAGGACTGAGAGAGAACGATGGCCAAAGCTAAGTTTGAACGTAACAAGCCGCACTGCAACATTGGCACCATCGGCCACGTTGACCACGGCAAGACCTCTCTGACGGCCGCGATCACGAAGGTGCTCGCCGAGACGTCGGGTGGCGCGACCTTCACCGCCTACGACCAGATCGACAAGGCGCCGGAAGAGAAGGCGCGCGGCATCACGATCTCGACGGCGCACGTCGAGTACGAGACGCAGAACCGCCACTATGCGCACGTGGACTGCCCCGGCCACGCCGACTATGTGAAGAACATGATCACCGGCGCGGCGCAGATGGACGGCGCGATCCTGGTGGTGTCCGCCGCCGACGGCCCGATGCCGCAGACCCGCGAGCACATCCTGCTCGCCCGTCAGGTCGGCGTGCCGGCGCTGGTGGTGTTCCTCAACAAGTGCGACATGGTCGACGATCCGGAGCTTCTTGAGCTGGTCGAGCTCGAGGTCCGCGAGCTTCTGTCCAAGTACGACTTCCCCGGCGACGACATCCCGATCGTGCGCGGCTCTGCCCTGTGCGCGCTCGAGAACAAGTCTCCCGAGCTTGGCGCCGAAGCCATCCTGAAGCTGATGGCCGAGGTGGACAAGTACATCCCGCAGCCGGAGCGTCCGGTTGACCAGCCCTTCCTGATGCCGATCGAAGACGTGTTCTCGATCTCCGGCCGCGGCACCGTGGTGACCGGCCGTGTCGAGCGCGGCATCGTGAAGGTGGGCGACGAAGTCGAGATCGTCGGCATCCGCCCGACGGTGAAGACCACCGTCACCGGCATCGAGATGTTCCGCAAGCTGCTCGACCAGGGCCAGGCCGGCGACAACGTCGGCGTGCTGCTGCGCGGCACGAAGCGCGAGGACGTGGAGCGTGGCCAGGTGGTGTGCAAGCCGGGTTCGGTGAAGCCGCACACCAAGTTCAAGGCCGAAGCCTACATCCTGACGAAGGAAGAGGGCGGCCGTCATACGCCGTTCTTCACCAACTACCGCCCGCAGTTCTACTTCCGCACGACGGACGTGACCGGCGTGGTGACGCTGCCCGAAGGCACCGAGATGGTGATGCCGGGCGACAACATCTCGGTGGACGTGCAGCTGATCGTCCCGATCGCGATGGAAGAGAAGCTCCGCTTCGCCATCCGTGAGGGCGGCCGCACCGTCGGCGCCGGCGTCGTCGCCTCCATCATCGAGTGATGTGATCCTCGCCTCAGGGTGAGATCGGACGGGCCGGCCTTGCGCCGGCCCGTTTGCTTTTGGGGCGGCGCAAACGCTCCTGGGGAGGAGGGCTGGGGATAACCCGCAGCGGTGCGCCTCCCCCTTTACAGACGCGTCCGGGCTGAATAGACACACAGGCCTGTCGCGCTGGATTGGTTCCCGGCGCGGGGTCGCTTATCTCAAGCGCGGCCTTTAGGAGTGTAGCTCAACTGGTTAGAGCACCGGTCTCCAAAACCGGGGGTTGGGGGTTCGAGTCCCTCCACTCCTGCCATGCGCAGGACTTTTGGCGATACGCGCGACAGGATGGCTGAGCGCCCACCGGACCCGCCTGCGGCAGCAGGGCGAGCGGCCGGAACAGGCCCGCCGCCGACGCGGATCGGCCTTTGTGGCATCTCAGGCATTGGCGTGGCGTCCCTGATGTGTCAGGGAAGGGTTTGACGTGGCCGGCGTTCGCCGGCTCAAGTTCCAAGCGGCCGCCGGAAGGCGCCGGGCGGATGGCGAGGTTCAGCGGCGGTCTGGCGGGGTGAATGTCCTGCCGCGCGGCCGCAAGATCAGAAAGGTGGCTGCAGCGCGGGCGTCATTGCCTGGCGGGCGGTCGGAGCGACATGGCAAAGAACAGTCCCGTGGAGTTCTTCCAGCAGGTCCGCACCGAGACGGCGAAGGTGACCTGGCCGTCCCGGCGCGAGACGCTGATCACCACCGCCATGGTCTTCGTCATGGTGCTGCTGGCGTCCATCTTCTTCCTGGTCGTGGACCAGATCCTGCGATTCGGCGTCAGCCAGATCCTCAGCATCGGCCATTGAGAGGCGCCATGGCTAAGCGTTGGTACATCGTCCACGCCTATTCCAACTTCGAGAAGAAGGTGGCGGACTCAATTCGCGAGCAGGCGGAGCAGCGCAACCTCACCGACCTGTTCGAGCAGATCCTCGTGCCCACCGAGAAGGTGGTCGAGGTGCGCCGCGGCCGGAAGGTCGATACCGAGCGCAAGTTCTTCCCCGGCTACGTGCTGGTGAAGATGGACCTCACCGACGAGGCCTTCCATCTCATCAAGAACACGCCGAAGGTCACCGGCTTCCTGGGCGCCGACAACAAGCCCATGCCGATTTCCGAGAATGAGGCCATGCGCATCCTGCAGCAGGTGCAGGAAGGCATCGAGCGGCCGAAGCCCTCCATCAGCTACGAGGTGGGCGAGACGGTGAAGGTGTCCGACGGTCCCTTCGCCACCTTCAACGGCATCGTCGAGGAAGTGGACGAGTCCCGTTCGCGCCTCAAGGTGGCGGTGTCCATCTTCGGCCGCGCGACCCCGGTCGAGCTCGAGTTCGGGCAGGTCGAGAAGGTCTGATCTTCAGTTTTCGCATGGCGCGCGCCGCCGGGCTTGTCCCGTGCGGCGCGATGCTGTATGCGGTGCGCCCTTCGCGGGTCGGCGGTGCCGACTTGCGGAGATGACGACCGGCCGGCTGCGGCCTTCGGTTGTCGCTTCGGCCGGACCCCCGCAAGGTGGCTGGCCAGCGTGGGAGGTGACGGAGCGTCTCGCCAAGCGCTCCAGCGATCCGCACCACGAAATCCCGGTTCGCGACCGGCCTCCGGGCAGGGCGAACCCATGATGGAGTATTGAAATGGCGAAGAAAATCACCGGCTACGTCAAGCTGCAGGTGCCCGCCGGCAGCGCCAATCCGGCCCCGCCGATTGGTCCCGCGCTCGGTCAGCGCGGCCTGAACATCATGGAATTCTGCAAGGCCTTCAATGCGCAGACCGCGCAGCTCGAGAAGGGCATGCCGATTCCCGTGGTGATCACGGCCTATCAGGATCGCTCCTTCACCTTCGAACTGAAGACCCCTCCGGTCTCCTACTTCCTGAAGAAGGCCGCCGGCCTCGACACGAAGAAGAAGCCCGGCTCCGGCTCCAAGACCCCGGGCAAGGGTGCCACCGTCGGCAAGGTCACGCGCGCCCAGCTCGCGGAGATCGCCGAGAAGAAGATGAAGGATCTGAACTGCGACAACGTCGCGTCCGCGGTCCAGATGCTCGAAGGTTCTGCCCGTTCCATGGGCCTGCAGGTTGAGGGTTGACGGCGATGGCTCATCAGGGAAAGCGCGTTCGCGCCGCGAATGAAGGCATTGACCGCCTGAAGCTCTATCCGCTCGACGAGGCGCTGGCGCTGCTCAAGGCCCGCACCACCGCCAAGTTCGACGAGACCATCGAGGTTGCCATCAACCTCGGCGTCGATCCCCGTCACGCCGACCAGATGGTCCGTGGCGTCTGCAACCTGCCGAACGGCTCCGGCCGTACCGTGCGCGTTGCGGTGTTCGCTCGCGGCGCCAAGGCTGACGAAGCCAAGGCCGCCGGCGCCGACATCGTGGGCGCCGAAGACCTGCTGGAGACCATCCAGGGCGGCACCATCGAGTTCGATCGCTGCATCGCGACCCCGGACCTGATGCCGCTGGTCGGTCGTCTCGGCAAGGTGCTCGGCCCGCGCGGCCTGATGCCGAACCCGAAGGTCGGCACCGTGACCATGGACGTGAAGGGCGCTGTCGCCGCTGCCAAGGGCGGCGCGGTAGAGTTCCGCGTCGAGAAGGCCGGCATCATCCACGGCGGCATCGGCAAGGCGTCGTTCCCGGCCGACAAGCTGGCCGAGAACATCCGCGCGTTCGTGGATGCGGTGGTGAAGGCCAAGCCGACCGGCGCGAAGGGCACCTACGTGCAGCGCGTCGCCGTGTCCTCGACCATGGGCCCGGGCATCAAGGTGGACACCGCCTCGGTCGTCACGGCCTGATTGGTCTGAAAAGGTAAGGCGGGGCCGGGCGTTGAGCCCGGCCCTTCGCTTTCCCGGCCGCGGTCGGGTGAGACAGGCGTTGCGGCTTCCTTAAAAAAGCGCGTGACTCTTGCAAATTTTGCGCCTAGAAGAGGCGTTCCCCGAGCTATGGCGACATGGCGCGGGTTTAGTGTTTTGAGAGCTTCTGCCTGGAAACGGGCAGAGGGGCTGGGAGGGTTCGCCCGCCCGGCCTTAACGTCTGTCCGGACTCGAAGTTCCTTCGGGGAGGGTCAGGCGGAGAGTCCTGTCCGAGACTGCCGGCGCCGCACCTTGTGTGCGACTTAATCCTCGCCAGCCGCTCCATTCGGGAGCGGCCTCTGGAGGGCCAGCATAGACGGGGAAGACCGGAATTCGAGCGGCCTGCGCAAGCGGGCCCGACAAGATCGGTTCGAACCAGCGCCTTGTGGCCGGTGACCCGGATCCGAGGGGACAGGGCATGTGAGCGTCGCTTGTGGCGCGCCGGAGCTTCCGGTGCGCGGGCAAGCGGCAAGGCGCAACCGGCGGAGCCAGGTTTCTGGTTTCGCCACAGGCTTAAAGAGAGCCAGCAGTGGATCGAGCGGAAAAACAAGAGCTCGTCACGACACTGTCCGAAGTGTTCAAGAGCACTTCGGTTGTCGTGGTGGCCCACTATTCCGGCCTCACCGTGGCCCAGATGTCGAAACTCCGTCGGCAGATGAAGGCTGAAGGTGCGACCGTGAAGGTGGCGAAGAACCGCCTCGCCAAGATCGCTCTGGAAGGCTCCGACGTCGCTCACGTGGCGACCCTCCTCAAGGGTCCCACGATCATCGCTTATTCGAGCGATCCGGTAGCGGCGCCGAAGGTTGCCGTCGAGTTTGCCAAGGCGAACGACAAGTTCGTCATCCTTGGCGGCGCGATGGGCAAGACGGCCCTGAATGCAGACGGTGTGAAGGCTCTGGCCACCATGCCGTCCCTGGACGAACTGCGTGCCAAGCTCGTCGGCCTTATCCAGGCCCCGGCGACCAAGATTGCGCAGCTGTCCACCGCGCCGGCGGCGAAGCTCGCCCGCGTGTTCGGGGCCTATGCCAAGCAGAACGAAGCCGCGTGAGGCGGTTGGATCTCGCAAACCTGAAATTCGAACCTATCTTAGGAAACTACAATGGCTGACCTGACCAAGCTCGTCGACGAGCTGTCCTCCCTGACCGTCCTCGAGGCCGCCGAGCTCGCGAAGCTCCTCGAAGAGAAGTGGGGCGTCTCCGCCGCTGCCGCTGTTGCGGTTGCGGCCGCTCCGGCCGCCGGCGGCGCTGCCGCGGCTGTCGAAGAGCAGACCGAGTTCACTGTTGTCCTGGCCAACGCCGGCGACAAGAAGATCGAGGTCATCAAGGAAGTCCGCGCCATCACCGGCCTCGGCCTCAAGGAAGCCAAGGACCTGGTGGAAGGCGCTCCGAAGCCCGTCAAGGAAGGCGTGGCCAAGGACGAGGCCGAGAAGCTCAAGGCCCAGCTCGAGAAGGCTGGCGCCAAGGTCGAGCTCAAGTGAGCTTTTGAAGCTTTGGGCGGTCCCGGCTCTGCCGGGGCCGCCTTACGCGTCCCGGTGGGGCGTGAGGACGGTTCCCCCGGTCGCCGTTGTGGCGACGACCCGGCGAGCCGTGGCGACGAGGAGCGGCGGGCCTGAGGGCCGGGCTGCCTCCCGCGTGATGGTGACGGCGGTCCTTCCCGGCACATGGCTCTGCGCCATGGCGGCCGGCGAGGCACAGGACCAGGACGGACGAGGATCGAGATGGCGCAAACGTTCACCGGTCGCAAGCGGATCCGCAAATTCTTCGGCAAGATCAAGGAAGTCGCAGAGATGCCGAACCTCATCGAGGTTCAGAAGGCGTCCTATGACCAGTTCCTGCAGATCGAAGAGCCGAAGGGCGGTCGCGCGGACGACGGTCTCCAGGCAGTGTTCAAGTCGGTGTTCCCGATTTCCGACTTCTCGGGCGCTGCGATGCTGGAGTTCGTGCGCTACGAGTTCGAGCCCCCGAAGTATGACGTGGACGAGTGCCGCCAGCGCGGCATGACGTTTGCCGCGCCACTGAAGGTGACGCTGCGCCTCATCGTGTTCGATGTGGATCCCGATACCGGCGCCAAGTCGGTGAAGGACATCAAGGAGCAGGACGTCTACACCGGCGACATTCCGCTGATGACCATGAACGGCACGTTCATCGTCAACGGCACGGAGCGCGTCATCGTCTCGCAGATGCACCGCTCGCCGGGCGTGTTCTTCGACCACGACAAGGGCAAGACCCACTCGTCGGGCAAGCTCCTGTTCGCCGCCCGCATCATTCCCTATCGCGGTTCCTGGCTCGACATCGAGTTCGACGCCAAGGACATCGTGTATGCGCGCATCGACCGTCGCCGCAAGATCCCGGTGACGAGCCTGCTGTTCGCCCTCGGCCTCGATTCCGAGGAGATCCTGAACACCTTCTACGAGAAGATCCTCTACACCCGCGCGAAGGACGGCTGGCGCATGCCGTTCGATCCCAAGCGGATGAAGGGCTACAAGGCGGTCGCCGACCTTATCGACGCCGACACCGGAGAAGTGGTGGTCGAGGCCGGCAAGAAGCTGACCGTGCGCGCCGCCCGCCAGCTCGTGGAGAAGGGCCTCAAGGCCCTCAAGATCTCCGACGACGAGATGGTCGGCCAGTACATCGGCGAGGACATCGTCAACGTCCACACCGGCGAGATCTATGCCGAGGCGGGCGAGGAGATCACCGAGAAGGTCCTGAAGACCCTCGGCGACGCCGGCTTCGATGAGATTCCGGTCCTCGACATCGACCATATCAACACCGGCGCCTACATCCGCAACACGCTGTCGGCGGACAAGAATTCCTCCCGCGAGGAAGCCCTGTTCGACATTTACCGCGTGATGCGCCCCGGCGAGCCCCCGACGCTCGACAGCGCCCAGGCGATGTTCCACTCGCTGTTCTTCGACGCCGAGCGCTATGACCTCTCCGCGGTCGGCCGCGTGAAGATGAACATGCGCCTCGACCTCGACGCCGAGGACACCGTGCGCATCCTGCGCCGCGAGGACATCCTCGCCGTCATCAAGACGCTCGTGGAGCTGCGCGACGGCAAGGGCGAGATCGACGATATCGACCACCTCGGCAACCGCCGCGTGCGCTCGGTCGGCGAGCTCATGGAGAACCAGTACCGCGTCGGCCTGCTGCGCATGGAGCGCGCCATCAAGGAGCGCATGTCGTCCGTCGACATCGACACCGTGATGCCGCAGGACCTCATCAATGCGAAGCCCGTGGCGGCTGCGGTGCGCGAGTTCTTCGGCTCGTCCCAGCTCTCGCAGTTCATGGACCAGACCAACCCGCTGTCCGAGATCACGCACAAGCGTCGTCTCTCGGCCCTCGGCCCGGGCGGTCTGACCCGCGAGCGCGCCGGCTTCGAGGTGCGCGACGTGCACCCGACGCATTACGGCCGCATCTGCCCGATCGAGACGCCGGAAGGCCCGAACATCGGCCTCATCAACTCGCTGGCGACCTTCGCCCGCGTGAACAAGTACGGCTTCATCGAGGCACCCTACCGCCGCGTCGTGGACGGCCGGGTCACCGACGAGGTGGTCTATCTCTCCGCCATGGAGGAGGGGAAGTATTACGTCGCGCAGGCCAACGTGCCGCTCGATACGGACGGCCGCTTCCAGGAAGACCTCGTGATCTGCCGCCACGCCGGCGACGTGCTCGTGGTCTCCCCGGACCGCGTGGACTTCATGGACGTGTCGCCGAAGCAGCTCGTGTCGGTGGCCGCGGCGCTCATCCCGTTCCTTGAGAACGACGACGCGAACCGCGCGCTCATGGGCTCGAACATGCAGCGTCAGGCCGTGCCGCTGGTGCGCTCGCAGGCGCCGCTGGTCGGGACGGGCATGGAAGCGGTGGTCGCCCGCGACTCGGGCGCCGCCATCGCCGCCCGCCGCGCCGGCGTCATCGACCAGGTGGACGCGACCCGTATCGTGATCCGCGCGACGGGCGAGACCGACCCGTCGAAGTCGGGCGTCGACATCTACCGCCTGATGAAGTTCCAGCGCTCCAACCAGTCCACCTGCATCAACCAGCGTCCGCTGGTGCGCGTGGGCGACGTGGTGAAGAAGGGCGACATCATCGCTGACGGTCCCTCGACCGAGCTCGGCGAGCTGGCGCTCGGCCGGAACGTGCTCGTCGCGTTCATGCCGTGGAACGGCTACAACTACGAAGACTCCATTCTCCTCTCCGAGAACATCGTGAAGGAGGACGTCTTCACCTCGATCCATATCGAGGAGTTCGAGGCCATGGCCCGCGACACGAAGCTGGGCCCGGAGGAAATCACCCGCGACATTCCGAACGTCTCGGAAGAAGCGCTGAAGAACCTCGACGAAGCCGGCATCGTGTACATCGGCGCGGAAGTCCGCGCCGGCGATATCCTGGTGGGCAAGATCACCCCCAAGGGCGAAAGCCCGATGACGCCGGAAGAGAAGCTTCTGCGCGCCATCTTCGGTGAGAAGGCCGCCGACGTCCGCGACACCTCGCTCCGCCTGCCCCCGGGCACGACGGGCACGATCGTGGAAGTGCGCGTGTTCAACCGCCACGGCGTCGACAAGGACGAGCGTGCGCTGGCCATCGAGCGCGAGGAGATCGAGCGTCTCGCCAAGGACCGCGACGACGAGCAGGCGATCCTCGACCGCAACGTCTACGGCCGTCTCTCCGAGATGCTCGTGGGCAAGGTGGCCATCGCCGGCCCGAAGGCTTTCAAGAAGGACACCGAGATCACCAAGGACGCGCTGGGTGAGTATCCCCGCTCGCAGTGGTGGCTGTTCGCGGTGGCCGACGACGCCCTGATGAGCGAGCTTGAGGCGATCCGCGCCCAGTATGACGAGTCCAAGAAGCGCCTTGAACAGCGCTTCCTGGACAAGGTCGAGAAGCTGCAGCGCGGCGACGAGCTGCCCCCCGGCGTGATGAAGATGGTCAAGGTCTTCGTCGCGGTGAAGCGCAAGATCCAGCCGGGCGACAAGATGGCCGGCCGTCACGGCAACAAGGGTGTCGTGTCGCGCATCGTGCCGGTCGAGGACATGCCGTTCCTTGAGGACGGCACCAATGTCGACATCGTGCTGAACCCGCTCGGCGTGCCGAGCCGCATGAACGTCGGCCAGATCCTCGAGACGCATCTGGGTTGGGCCTGCGCGGGCCTCGGCCGCCAGGTGGCGGCTGCGGTGGACGCCTATTATGGCTCCAAGGACCAGCAGGTCCTGCGCAACGCGCTCGTGAAGGTCTACGGTCCGGACGACATCGAAGTCTTGGACGAGAAGCAGATCACCGAGCTCGGCGAAAACCTGCGCAAGGGTGTGCCCATGGCCACCCCGGTCTTCGACGGCGCCCACGAAGCGGACATCGAGGAGCATCTGGAGAAGGCGGGGCTCAACCCCTCCGGCCAGTCGACGCTCTTCGACGGCCGCACCGGCGAGCCCTTCGACCGTAAGGTCACCGTCGGCTACATCTACATGCTGAAGCTGCACCATCTCGTGGACGACAAGATCCACGCGCGGTCCATCGGTCCCTACTCGCTCGTCACCCAGCAGCCGCTGGGCGGGAAGGCGCAGTTCGGCGGCCAGCGCTTCGGCGAAATGGAGGTGTGGGCGCTCGAGGCTTACGGCGCGGCGTACACGCTCCAGGAGATGCTCACCGTCAAGTCGGACGACGTGGCCGGCCGTACCAAGGTGTACGAGGCCATCGTCCGCGGCGAGGACACCTTCGAGAGCGGCATTCCGGAGAGCTTCAACGTGCTCGTGAAGGAAATGCGTTCGCTGGGTCTCAATGTGGAGCTGCTGAACTCCAAGACCGGGCGCCAGACCAATCCTGGCACGCGTGAGAATCTGCCCGCGGCCGAGTGAGCTGCGGAATTGCGAGGCGCGGGGTGATCCCGCGCCTTTGCCGGTGAACATTGGACTTTTCGGCCGAGGCCCCCAGGCGGCAGGGGGCTGACCGGCCGAGCCGAAGGAGACGGCGATGAATCAAGAGGTGATGAATCTCTTCAATCCGACCACTCCGGCGCCCACGTTCGATCAGATCAAGATCTCGATCGCGAGCCCGGAGAAGATTTCGTCGTGGTCATACGGCGAGATCAAGAAGCCGGAGACCATCAACTACCGCACGTTCAAGCCCGAGCGTGACGGTCTCTTCTGTGCGCGTATCTTCGGCCCCATCAAGGACTACGAGTGCTTGTGCGGCAAGTACAAGCGCATGAAGTACAAGGGCATCATCTGCGAGAAGTGCGGCGTCGAAGTCACGCTGTCGCGCGTGCGCCGCGAGCGCATGGGCCACATCGAGCTCGCGGCCCCCGTCGCGCACATCTGGTTCCTGAAGTCCCTGCCGAGCCGCATCGGCCTGCTGCTCGACATGACGCTCAAGGACCTCGAGCGTATCCTGTACTTCGAGTATTTCGTGGTCACGGAGCCGGGCCTCACCCCGCTGAAGTACCGCCAGCTGCTCTCCGAGGACGACTATCTGCGCGCCCAGGACGAGTATGGCGAGGACAGCTTCACGGCGATGATCGGCGCCGAGGCCATCCGCGAGCTGCTGCGCTCCATGGACCTCGAGAAGCTCGCCGCGGACATCCGCGTCGAGATCGCCAACTCGACCACCGAGCTGAAGCCCAAGAAGCTCGCCAAGCGTCTCAAGATCGTCGAGGCGTTCCAGGCCTCCGGCAACAAGCCGGAGTGGATGATCCTCACCCACGTTCCGGTCATCCCGCCGGACCTGCGCCCGCTCGTCCCGCTGGACGGCGGCCGGTTCGCGACGTCCGACCTGAACGACCTGTACCGCCGCGTCATCAACCGTAATAACCGCCTGAAGCGCCTCATCGAGCTGCGGGCGCCGGACATCATCATCCGCAACGAGAAGCGCATGCTTCAGGAGGCGGTGGATGCGCTGTTCGACAACGGCCGCCGCGGCCGCGTCATCACGGGCGCCAACAAGCGCCCGCTGAAGTCGCTCGCCGACATGCTGAAGGGCAAGCAGGGCCGGTTCCGCCAGAACCTGCTCGGCAAGCGCGTGGACTATTCCGGCCGCTCGGTCATCGTGGTGGGTCCGGAGCTGAAGCTCCACCAGTGCGGCCTGCCGAAGAAGATGGCGCTGGAGCTGTTCAAGCCCTTCATCTACGCCCGCCTCGACGCCAAGGGTCACTCCGCGACCGTGAAGCAGGCGAAGAAGCTGGTGGAGAAGGAGCGTCCGGAGGTTTGGGATATCCTCGACGAGGTGATCCGCGAACATCCGGTGATGCTGAACCGCGCCCCGACGCTGCACCGCCTCGGCATCCAGGCGTTCGAGCCGGTCCTTATCGAGGGCAAGGCCATCCAGCTGCACCCGCTCGTCTGCTCCGCCTTCAACGCGGACTTCGACGGCGACCAGATGGCCGTGCACGTTCCGCTCTCGCTGGAAGCCCAGCTGGAAGCGCGCGTGCTCATGATGTCCACGAACAACATCCTGCACCCCGCGAACGGCGCGCCGATCATCGTGCCGTCGCAGGATATCGTGCTGGGCCTCTACTATCTCTCGCTCATGCGTGAGAAGGAGCCCGGCGAGGGCATGATGTTCGCCGACATGGGCGAGATCGACCACGCCATCGCGGCGAAGGCCATTACGCTCCACACCAAGATCCGCGGGCGCTACATCGGCGTGGATGCGGACGGCAAGCGCTACTCGAAGATCTATGAGACCACTCCCGGTCGCATGAAGATCGGCGAGCTGCTGCCCAAGCACCACAAGGTTCCCTTCGACGTCGTCAACAAGCTGATGACGAAGAAGGAAATCTCCAACATGATCGATACGGTCTACCGCCACTGCGGGCAGAAGGAGAGCGTGATCTTCTGCGACCGTCTGATGTCGCTCGGCTTCTACAATGCGTTCCGCGCCGGCATTTCCTTCGGCAAGGACGACATGGTCGTCCCGGCGAAGAAGTGGCAGCTCGTCGAGGAGACCCGCACCCTCACGAAGGAATACGAGCAGCAGTACAACGACGGCCTGATCACCCAGGGCGAGAAGTACAACAAGGTCGTCGATGCGTGGGGCAAGTGCACCGATCGCATCGCCGACGAGATGATGAAGGAGATCTCGGCGGTCAAGAAGGATCCCGAGACCGGCCGCGAGAAGCAGATTAACTCGATCTACATGATGTCCCACTCGGGGGCGCGTGGTTCGCCGGCCCAGATGAAGCAGCTGGCCGGCATGCGCGGCCTCATGGCGAAGCCCTCCGGCGAGATCATCGAGAGCCCGATCATCTCGAACTTCAAGGAAGGCCTGACCGTGATGGAGTACTTCAACTCCACCCACGGTGCCCGTAAGGGTCTCGCCGACACCGCGCTGAAGACGGCGAACTCCGGTTACCTCACCCGTCGTCTCGTCGACGTGGCGCAGGACTCCATTATCAACGAGCGCGACTGCGGCTCGAATAATGGCATCCACATGCGCGCCATCATCGACTCGGGGCAGGTGGTGGCTTCGCTCGCCTCGCGTGTTCTCGGCCGCACGGCCGTGGAAGACGTGGTCGAGCCGGCGACCGGCGACATCATCGTGCCGAAGGGGACGATGATCGAGGAGCACCACATCGAGCGGATCAACAAGTCCGGCATCCAGGAGATCAAGATCCGGTCGGTGCTGACCTGCGAGACCCGCAACGGCGTGTGCGGCACCTGCTACGGGCGCGACCTCGCCCGTGGCACGCCCGTCAACATGGGCGAAGCGGTCGGCGTCATCGCGGCGCAGTCCATTGGCGAGCCGGGCACCCAGCTCACCATGCGTACCTTCCACATCGGCGGCGCCGCGCAGCTCGCGGATAGCTCCTTCGTGGAGACCAACTTCGAGGGCACCGTCCGCGTCCGCAACCGCAACGTGGCGCGGAACTCGGAAGGCGACCTCGTGGTCATGGCGCGCAACCTCGCCATCGTGGTCGTGGACCATGACGGCACCGAGCGTGCGGTGCACCGCATCCAGTATGGCTCGCGTCTGAAGGTGGACGAGGGCGATACGGTCAAGCGCGGCCAGCGCATCGCGGAGTGGGACCCCTACACCCGCCCGATCCTCACCGAAGTGGACGGCACCGTCGGCTTCGAGGACCTGGTGGAAGGCCAGTCCATGAGCGAGGCGGTCGACGAGGCGACCGGCATCGCCAAGCGCGTCGTCACCGACAGCCGCAGCGTCCGCGGCGCCGACCTGCGTCCGGCCATCGTGCTGAAGGGCAAGGACGGCAAGGTCTCGAAGCTCCCGCGTGGCGGCGATGCCCGCTACACGCTGCCCGTGGAGGCCATCATCTCGGTGGATCCCGGCCAGACCATCAAGGCGGGTGACGTCGTCGCCCGCGTGCCGATGGAGAGCGCCAAGACCCGCGACATCACGGGCGGTCTGCCGCGCGTGGCGGAGCTGTTCGAGGCCCGCCGTCCGAAGGATGCCGCGATCATCGCGGAAATCTCCGGCACGGTGCGCTTCGGCCGCGACTACAAGAACAAGCGCCGGCTCACCATCGAGCCGACGGAAGGTGGTGATGCGGTCGAGTACCTGATCCCCAAGGGCAAGCACATCCATCTGCAGGACGGCGACGTCGTGGAGAAGGGCGACTTCCTGGTGGACGGCAACCCGGCCCCGCACGACATCCTGGCGATCAAGGGCGTGGAAGAGCTCGCGGCCTTCCTCGTGAACGAAATCCAGGAGGTCTACCGGCTTCAGGGCGTGAACATCAACGACAAGCACATCGAAGTGATTGTCCGGAACATGCTCCAGAAGGTGGAACTGGACGACGCCGGGGACACCGAGTTCCTCGACGGCGAGCAGGTGGACCGCATCGAGCTGGCGGAAGCCAACGAGCGGATGAAGGAGCAGGGTCTCAAGCCCGCGACCGGTCATCCCGTTCTGCTCGGCATCACCAAGGCGAGCCTTCAGACGCGGTCGTTCTTCTCGGCGGCCTCGTTCCAGGAGACCACCCGCGTCCTCACCGAGGCGGCGGTCAACGGCAAGGTCGATCCGCTCGACGGTCTCAAGGAGAACGTCATCGTGGGCCGCCTGATCCCGGCCGGCACCGGCGCGCAGATGAACAAGCTGCGTGTCACCGCCAACTCCCGCGACGACCTCATTCTCGCCACCCGTGGCGAGAGCGAGGAGCCCTCGATGGTGGAAGGCTCGGCCGACGCCGCCGAGTGATCCCGTCGCAAGACCTCTGAAACGACAGGCCGCCCCCCAGGGCGGCCTGTTTTTTTTAGGCCGGGTTTCCGCCGCCGCTTGGGATTTTCCGCGCGTGCTTCCATAGTGACGTGCGGGCTCGCTGGGCGGCCCGCCGCACTGGGGGCAATGCCGGTGGTGATGCTGCGCGAGGAAGCTGTCGCGCTTGTAGGGCGGATCTACGAGGCGGCGGCAATTCCCGAATTCTGGCCGGGGGTGCTCGGGTCGATTTCCCGCAGCATCGACGGGGTCGGCGCGTGCCTGTTCACGCCCGACGGCCGCTGGATTGCCTCCGAGGCCTTCGCGGAGGAGGTGGACCTCTTCATTTCGCGGGGCTGGCTGGAGCGCGACACTTTCAACGCACGGCTGGAAGCGAGCGGGCGCGGCGGCTTCGTCTGCGACCTCGACCTGTTTCGCCGCGAGGAGATCGACCGCGAGCCGGTCTATGCGGACTGGCTCCACCCGCGTGGCCTCGGCTGGGGCGCGTCCTCGCTGATGCGACTGCCGCACGAGCGCACCGTCTTCATCAATGTGGAGCGCCGCCGGGGCCGGGGGCCGGTGGAGACGCCCTTCGTCCGGCACCTCAACCAGCTTCACCCGCACATTGCGCGGGCGGCGATGATTTCCTCGCACCTTGCGCTGGAGCGCACGCAGGCGGCCTCCAGTGCCTTGCAGATGGTCGGGGTGCCCGCGGCGCTGCTGCGGCCGGGCGGACGGGTGGAGCATGCCAATGGCCTCTTCCTCCAGCTCCAGCCTCAGCCGGTGCGGGAGTGCAGCGCCGAGCTGGTGCTTGCCAACGCGCGGGCGCAGGCGGAGCTGGCGCTGACGCTGGCTGAGATCGAGGGCGGCCATGGGCTCGGCCGCGCCATCGCCTTGCCCGCGCAGGGCGAGCGCGGGGCTTATGTGCTGCACGTCATGCCGGTAAGGGGCGCCGCGCGGGATGTGTTCTCCGCCTGCACGGCCATGGTTCTGGCCACGCCCGTGGTGGCGCGGCCGGTGCTGCCCGCGGACCTGCTCGTTTCGCTCTTCGATCTCACGCCCGCCGAGGCGCGCGTCGCGCACAAGATCGCCGCCGGCGCGACCGTGGAAACCATCGCGGAGACGCTGGGCGTGTCACGCGAGACGGTGCGCTCGCAACTGAAGGCGGCGCTGGCGAAGGTGGGCCTCACCCGGCAGGCGGAACTGGTGGGGCTGCTCGCCTCCATCCCCGCCGGCCATCCCCGCATGGGGGATACGCAGTAGGGCGCGGCCCGCAGCCGACCCCGTTTCAGAGTTCGAAGGGCGGCAGGCTCTTCGCCTTTTCCAGCACCTCGGCGACGGTGGGCTGGCCGGCGACCGCGCGGGCCAGCGCCAGCTTGGTGGCGGCATAGTTGAAGGCCTGGATGCGCGCGTCGTCCTGCGCCTGCCAATGGATGAAGACGCCGACGGCGATGAAGAGGTCGTCCGCCTCCTCCTGCGGGATGATGCCTTCGGCCACCGAATCCACCACAGCCCGCGCCACCGCATACTGGGCGGGGCCGAACATCTGGGCGGCCTGACGGGCGCCCTTCAGCACCACCTTGTTGAACAGGACGGTGTTGGGCTTGGCCAGCACGTTCGGCTCCAGCACCGCGAGCAGGGTGGTGAAGCCATCCTTGTTGTTGGTAAGCGCCGTTACGAAGGCGGTCTCCGCCGACGAGCCGCGCGGGCCGATCACGAGGTCGATATGGGCGACCTCATTGCCGTCGCCCACCATGGCTTCGCCGGCCATCATCTTATGGATCTTCGGCATTCCGCCGGCACTCCGCCACGCATGCACCCAACCGGTCGCGCGCAAGCGCGCGGCATCGGGGCCACCCCAGTCCCGAGGGACCTGTTCATCACTCAGGCTGTAGCGGGATTCCCGCCGCAGATTAAGAGCCGTTCGCGGGATGACGCTCTGGTCCGAACAGCTTCGGCAAAGGCCTTGCTCTCAGCGGATCTCGAAGGGGAGGTTTCCGGTGGCGGCGGCACCGCGTCCGTCGCGCACGGTGACGAAGAGGCGGTAGCGGCCGGGCTCGAGCCCATAGACCTTCACTCCCGTCGGCGAGGCGTCGTGGATCGCTTCCTTGAAGGTCGCCGGCACCGGCTCCGCATCGCCGCCGACTCCCCGCACCGGCGTCTCTCCCATCACCTGCCATTCCACCTTCAGCGGATCGCCGTCGGGATCGGTTGCCGCGAGGGTGGCGCTGATGCCGGTGCGCGCCTCCGCGCTCGCCGGCCCCTGAAGCTTCAGCGAGAAGATGCGGGGGGCCCGGTTGGCGGCATCGGGCATGGCGCCGCCGAAGTCCTGCGCCATCACCTGCACGGTCTCGGTATATTCGCCGGTGGGCAGGAAGAGGCTGTGCCAGGTGGGGGTCACTTCCTGCTTCTGGCCCCAGTAGAAGGGCAGGGCGCCCACCTTCTGGGCCTTCAGCGCCGTCAGATAGCGCTGCATCCGGTCGGCCTTCTCGGTGCTGGTGGGCTCGATGGGCGCCCCCCACGGTGTCTTGGGCGCCTCCCACTGGCCGAGGGCGCCCATCTCCGTCACCACGATGGGGCCGGTCCAGCCTTGTGCGCGGGCGCGGGGAATGATGGTCAGGAGGCTGTCGCCATAGGCATTGATGCCGAGCACGTCCACGGAGGGAGCCGCGCGCTTCAGCGCCGCGACCTTCTCGCCGCCGGTATCGGCCACCACGGACATCACCGGATGGTCCGGGTCCAGCACCTTCACGAGCTTGGCCGCCTGCTCGATGGCGGGCCAGACGGCCTCCGCCTGTGCCGGCGAGAGCTCGGTCTCCACCTCATTGCCGATGCCCCACATGAGCAGGGCCGGATGGGTGCGATAGCGCTCCACCATCTTCTGGAGGTTGGCGAGCTGCGCCTCCACGGCGGTGCGATTGGCGTAATCGAAGCCCCGGCGCGGATGCTCCATCCAGAAGCCGACGATGACCTTGAGGCCGGCCCGCTGGGCGGCGTCGAGAATCTCGCCCGGCTCCTCGCCATAAGTGCGGATCACGTTCGCGCCCGTGCCCTTGAGCAGGCCGAGCCGGCTCTGGCCCGAGGAGCCGTTCGGCACGAAGGGCTTGCCGTCCAGGAGAATGTCAGTGCCGCGCACGCTGACGCCGGTGGCGCCCGCGTCCGTCACGGCGCCGAGCAGCGGCAGGGCGGCCAGAACGGCGATCCCTGCCAGACGGGCGATGCGACGGGACAGAGCGGGGCCGGAGGCGGAACACGCACGAGGGGCGAGGGCGAACGAAGACAATGCGTCGGGCTCCTGAGGACCGAGGCCGGGCAGGCTCTGGGCGGCGGCGGTGCTCCATGGATGGGGCAGGCCGCCGTGTGGGGTCAAGCGGTCATTCCATCCCATGTGACGTAGGGGCAGATGGCCGGCTGCGGCGGAGTGTCTCCGCCAATCGGGGCTGCAATGGGTCCGGATCGCGACCTGCGGCGTTGCAGGCCATGAGCCCGGACGGACCGCCCCGGCAGATTGCGTTTCAATCTGTCCGGTCCGTGCTCTAAAGAGGCTGCGCCGTCAGAAGGATCCCGCCGCATGTTCGTTCTTGCCCATCTGTCCGATCCGCACCTCGGCCCCATTCCGGAGGCGCGGCTCTCGGAACTGCTCGGCAAGCGCTTCTTCGGCATGATGAACTGGATCGGCGCGCGGCGGCGCAATTTCGGGGCGTCCACGCTGGCGCCGCTGATGGCGGATCTGGCCGCGCAGGCGCCCGACCATATCGCCGTCACGGGCGATCTGGTGAACGTGAGCCTGCCGGCGGAATTCGACACCGGCGCCACCTTCCTCGCCTCGCTTGGCACCCCGGACAAGGTGAGCGTGATCCCGGGCAATCACGATGCCTATGTCCGCTCCGCCATGACCTATCATCTGGAGCGCTGGGCGCCGTTTCTTGCCGGCGACGAAACCCATCCCGGCACGCCTGTCGACACCGAGGCCTTCCCCTATGTGCGGCGGCGCGGCCCCATCGCCATCGTCGGCGTCTCGACCGCCATTCCCACCGCCGTTTTCCTCGCCAGCGGCAAGGCCGGCAAGGCGCAACTGGAACGGCTGCGTGCCCTTCTGCGCCAGTTGAAGGCGGAGGGGCTGTTTCGCGTCGTTCTCATTCATCACCCGCCGGTGGGCGAGCGCCACTCCCATCGTGACCTGCGCGATGCGCCGGCGGTGCGCGCTGCCCTCACCGAGGCGGGCGCGGAGCTGGTCTTGCACGGGCACGATCACCGGGCCTCGCTCGGCCATATCGAGGGTGTCGCCCCGCCGATCCCGGTGGTGGGCGTTCCCTCCGCCTCGGCGGGTCCGGAGGATGGACGGGGTGCGGGACGCTACAACCTGTATCGCATCTCCGGCGGCCCCGGCGCCTGGGTCTGCGACATGGAAAGCAGGGGCTATGCGAAGGGCGAAACAGATGTTGCCCTCCGGGATCAGCGCCGCCTGATCGGCTGAAATGATCGTGTTTCAGAAACCGCGCAAACCCTACCAATATTTCCTAAATTTAATGTTCCTGAATATGTATTAATCGCCTCGTCTGGGTTATACTGAACATTACGGAAGTTTAAGTTGAGGCCCGCAAAGGTCTCGGGCATCGTTGGAACATCCTTGAAGGAGGACGTTCCATGAAGAAGACGATTATCGCTGCCACCGCCGCCGCTCTCATTGCCGGCACGGCCGCGAGCTTCGCCGCCAGCTCCACCGCCCAGTCTCCGGCCCCGGCGCCCGCCACTGCGGCGCAGCCGGCCGAGAAGGCCGAGCGCTGGCACCCGACCCCGGCCGATCAGGCGGCGCTGACCGATGCGCGGATCGCGGCGCTGAAGGCAGGGCTGAAGCTCACGCCGGATCAGGAGAAGCTCTGGCCGACCCTTGAGACGACGCTTCGCGACGTGGCGAAGGACCGTCAGGCCCGCATGGCCGAGTGGCGCAAGCAGCGCGAAAGCGGCCAGAAGCCCGACGAGATCGCCCGCCTGCGCTTCGCCGCCTCCGCCATGAGCGCCCGCGCCGCCGATCTGCAGAAGATCGCCGACGCCGCCGACCCGCTCTACAAGACGCTGGACGAGGGCCAGAAGCACCGTCTGCAGATCCTGCTCCGGCAGGACATGCCGCACGGTCCGAAGGGCGAGCATCGCGGTCCGGAGCGGGGCCCGCAGCGCGGCTGATGCCAAGGCGCCGCAGGCGCCGCCCACGTCCTCTCCGACGCATCCGGTCGCGCCCCGTCTACGGACGGGGCGCGATTGCGTTCATGAGCGCCCGTCATGTCCGGCTTGATTATTATTGATTATTCACGGCCTGCCGCTGGGGTATAAGGGGCGATCCGCCGCCCTTCGCGGCCCCAGCCGGACATTGCGATGCCTGAGACAGCCCCCCAACCCGTCCGCACTCTGGTTCCTGCGGGCCTTGTGGTCGCGGCCGGCTGTCTCATCGCCATGCTGACCTTCGGGCCGCGCTCCGCCGCCGGCTTCTTCCTCCTGCCCATGTCCAAGGACTATGGCTGGGGCCGCGACGTGTTCGGCCTCGCCATCGCCATCCAGAACCTTCTCTGGGGTGTGGGCTCGCCCTTCGCCGGGGCGATTGCCGACCGCTTCGGCACGGTCCGCGTGCTGTGCGGCGGTGCCGTGCTCTATGCGGCGGGCCTCGTGCTCATGGCCTATGCGAGCACGCCCGCCCTGCTGCATCTGAGCGCCGGCGTGCTCGTTGGCTTCGGCCTGTCCGCCTGTTCCTTCAATCTGGTGCTTGCGGCCTTCGGCAAGCTGTTGCCCGAGCGCTGGCGCTCCATGGGCTTCGGCGCGGGCACCGCCGCCGGCTCCTTCGGCCAGTTCCTGTTCCCCCCGCTCGCCGCCGGCCTCATCTCCTCCGTGGGCTGGCAGGAGACGCTCATCGTCTTCGGCGGGGTCATGCTGCTGGTGATGCCGCTCTCGCTGGCGCTGGCCACCCGCGGCAACGCCGCCTCGGCCCCGCGTGCCACAGACCTGCCGGGGCAGACCATCGCCGGGGCACTCGGCGAGGCTTTCCGCCATCCCAGCTATATCATGCTGGTGCTTGGTTTCTTCACCTGCGGGTTCCAGCTCGCGTTCGTCACCGTGCACATGCCGGCCTTCCTCGTGGACAAGGGCATCAGCCCGGCGGTGGGCGCGACCACGCTGGCGCTGATCGGCCTGTTCAACATGATGGGCTCGCTGGCGGCCGGCGCCCTCTCCACGCGCTTCTCCCGCAAGTGGCTGCTGGCCTGGATCTACTTCGCCCGCGGCGTCGCCATCGCCGTCTTCGTGCTGCTGCCGATCACCCCACTCTCCTGCATGCTGTTCGGCGCCGCCATCGGCGTGCTCTGGCTCTCCACCGTGCCGCCGACGTCCGGGCTCGTGATGCTGATGTTCGGCACGCGTTACATGGCGATGCTCTACGGCTTCGCCTTCTTCTCCCACCAGGTGGGCGGCTTCCTCGGCGTGTGGCTGGGCGGCGCCATCTATGAGGCGACGGGCTCTTATTCCATCGTCTGGTGGCTCTCGGTGGCCCTGTCCTTCGCTTCCGCCGTCATCAACCTGCCCATCAAGGAGCGGCCGGTGAACCGCTCGCTGATTCGCGCGGCCTGAGGTTGCGTTCGGGGCACAGGGCGGCGGGAAACGCCGCTCTGCGCCGGGCCAGGGTACGGTGCGGGGGAACGGCCGCTTGACAGCTTCCCCCGTGTGCGGTGCATCGTTCTGTTAACCATCGGCGATTTAAAACAGGGCCATGCGCAGCATCCTTCTCGCCGCCGCCGCATTCGTCTTCGCAGGTGCGGGTACGGCATCGGCACAGAGCCTTTCTCCGGAGCAGGCCAAGGCCTTCGTGGTCGGCCGCAGCTTCGCATTCACCTGCTTCGAGGGCACGACCGGGGCTGGCCGGGTGTTTCCCGATGGGTCGGTGGCCGGCACGCTCACCCTCCGCTCGCAGGGCATCGCGCGCTATGTGCGCCTGCCGCCCAACACGCTGCGCGTGCGCGGCGAGAATGTCTGCGGCTTCGTCGAAGGCATGACCTTCGAGCCGTGCTTCACCGTCGTGAAGACCAGCGAGACCACCTTCCGGGGGACGCTCGCCGGCGTCGATACCATGTGGTGCGAGTTCGTGCGCGAAGGCGCCGAGCGGCCGCGCGTCGCCTCCCGCCGCAAGCCCAAGCCGGACACCTCCAGCGCCGTGACGCTGGAAAGCTCCGCGGAGTAACCTCGCACCGCAGCGGGCTTGTCATCCCGCCGCCGATCCGGCAAGGACGGGCTGGACAGTCCGACGGGTGCCATGGCCTTACGAGATTTCATCCGGCGCCTGCGATACGGCGCCAGCGATGCCTGTTTCGCGCTCTTTCCCTTTGTCGTCGAGCACAAGCGCGAAGCCGCTGCCGCCAAGGAGATGCGCCGCCGCGCCGCGGGCAAGCGCGATCCCGCCTGGCGCCCGCCGGCCCCCCCGGTCGTTCCGCCCAAGGCCGATGGCCTGAGGATCGTCGCTTTCTACCGCGACCTGCCGCCCGACACCGCCGCCCGCATCGAAGCGGCGCGTCCGCAGTTCGTCCGCCATGTCCAGCCGGTTCTGCCGCTTCTTCCCCTGTCGGCCTCGGTCGAGGAGGAGGTGGCGCTCGCCACGGCCCATGGCATCGATACCTTCTGCTTCTGGCTGCGTCCCGACGGGGAACTCCCCGCGGCGCTCCGGGCGATCCTTGCCACACCGGACCTGGCCATCGGCATCGCGATCTTCTTCGAGGGGCCGCTGCCGGCCGTGCGGGCCGATGTGCTCGATGCCCTCGCCGACCCGCGCGCGCTCCGGATTGACGGCCGCCCGATGCTGGGCGCTTCCGGCGGGGGTGTCGACCAGTGGCAGGCGGCGGCTGCCGCGCGGCTCGGTGGACCGCTGTTTCTGGTGGAGCCCTTTGCCACGAACGCGGATCTCAGCGCCGGCTTCTCCGCTGCCGTGCAAATCCCGCCGCGCGATCTGGCCCCGCTTCCGACGCCCCGCCGCATCGAGAGCGTATCGCGGGCCTTCGCCGGCCCGGTGGACGAATTCATGTTCGTCGCGGACCTCGCCCAGCATCGGGCGCGGCAGGCGACGGTGCCGCTCTTTCCCGGCATCTGCGCTGGGCATGACAGCACGCCCGGGCAAGGCGCTAAGGCCCGCATCATGGTCTCGCCCGACCTTGGTGACGATTATGCCCGGTGGCTGACCGAGGTGCTCGCCATCGCCCGGGCCCGGCCGGTGGCCGGCGCCAGCCTGGTGTTCATCAATGCCTGGAACGACTGGCTGAATGGATCGCATCTCCTGCCAGATGCGCGCTATGGCCATGCGCTGCTGCGCGCCACCGCGAGCACGTGCGCGCCCTATGCCGGCGCTATCGGCGCGCGCCGTCCGGCGGCGGCCCCCGTCACGCCGCGCCCCGTGCGGACCGGCTCACTGGCGAGCGTGGTCCATGGCTATTACGAGGATCTGCTGCCGGGCCTGATTGCCGGGCTCGATCCCGCCCATCTCTTCGTCACCACGCCGCCCGAGAAGGCCGAGGCGGTGCGTGCGGTGCTGGCCCGCGTGGCCCCCACTGCCCGGCTGCGGGTGGTGGAAAACCGGGGGCGGGACGTGCGCCCCTTCCTCAGCCTGCTGCCGGAACTGGAGGCCGAGGGCTACGATCTCGTGTTGAAGGTTCACACCAAGCGCAGCCCGCATCAGGGCAAGGAGGGCAGCGACTGGTTGGAGCGCCTTTCCGGGCCGCTGCTGAACCTCGCACGCTCCGAGCGGCTGGCGCCGGTGTTCGAGGCCCATCCGCAGATGGGCCTGCTGGGTGCGGCGGGCCATGTGCTGGACGGCGCGCTTTATGCGGGCAGCGCAGGGAATGCGGCCTGGATGCGGCGCCTTGCGGCAGAGCTGGGCACCGGAGCGCCGCTCACCTCGCCTTATGTGGCCGGCACCATGTTCGTCGCCCGGCTGGGGATCTTCGCCCCGCTTCGGGGGGCGTCGGAACTGCTGGACCTCTTCGATACGGACATGGGCCTCAAGGATGGCACGCTGGCCCATGCCTTCGAACGCTTCTTCGGTGTGCTGGCTGCGGAGGCCGGCCTGAGCGTGGGCGAGGTGGCGGCGGACGGGCACGTCGAGCCCGTGGCCGAGGTGGTGAATGGCAGCTATGCCTTCGCCCGCTCAACCACCGAAGAGGAGCTTGACCGCTTGCGGCGTCTAGGCGCGGCGCGCTAGAGGCTGAAGGCGCACTTCAACCGGTCCAGTGTCCCGCCTCCGGGCGGCGCGCGCCCATGACCGAGCCCTCTGTCCGTTTCCGCCATCGAGGACCCCGCATGCACACGACGGCCCGCCATATCGATCCCATGAGCGATGCCGCCATCGCAGCGACCGTGACGCCCGAGCCCATCGAGGCGGTGGGCGCGCGGCTCGGCATCCCGGCGGACGCGCTCTATCGCTACGGGCCGCACAAGGCGAAGCTGTCGCTCGATTTCATCCGCGAGATCGAGGACCGCCCCACGGGCAAGCTCATCCTCGTCACGGCCATCAGCCCCACGCCGGCGGGCGAGGGCAAGACCACCACCACCATCGGCCTCGGTGACGCGCTCAACCGCATCGGCGCCAAGACCGCCGTGTGCCTGCGCGAGCCCTCGCTCGGCCCCTGCTTCGGTGCCAAGGGCGGTGCCACCGGCGGCGGACGGGCGCAGATCGTGCCCATGCAGGACATCAACCTGCACTTCACCGGCGACCTGCACGCCATCGGCGCGGCGCACAACCTGCTCTCCGCGCTCATCGACAACCACATCTACTGGGGCAACGCCCTCGACATCGACACCCGCCGCATCGCCTGGAAGCGGGTGGTGGACCTCAACGACCGTGCGCTCCGCTCCATCGTGGTGGGCCTTGGCGGCCCCGCGAACGGCTTCCCGCGCGAGGACGGGTTCGACATCACGGTGGCGAGCGAGGTGATGGCCATCTTCTGCCTCGCCAAGTCGCTGGAGGAGCTGGAGGACCGGCTCTCGCAGATGGTGGTGGCGCAGACCCGCGCCAAGGGCATTGTCCGGGCCGAGGCGCTGAAGGGCATCGGCTCCATGGTGGCGCTGCTGCGCGATGCCTTCCAGCCGAACCTCGTGCAGACCATGGAGCACACGCCGGCCTTCGTGCACGGTGGCCCCTTCGCCAACATCGCCCACGGCTGCAATTCGGTGATCGCCACCCGCAGCGCCCTGCGCCTGGCGGACTATGTGGTGACGGAAGCCGGCTTCGGTGCCGATCTGGGCGCCGAGAAGTTCCTCGACATCAAGTGCCGGCAGGCCGGTCTTGCCCCGGCGGCGTCCGTGGTGGTCGCGACCGTCCGGGCACTGAAGATGCACGGCGGCGTCGGCCTCAAGGATCTGGTGAAGGAGGATGCCGGTGCGGTGGTCCTCGGTGCTGCGAACCTGCGCCGGCACGTGGAGAACATGCAGAAGTTCGGCATCCCCGTCGTGGTGGCGCTGAACCGCTTCCTCTCCGACACGCCGGCCGAAGTGGATGCCGTACGCGGCGTGCTCGCGGACCTCGGCGTGAACGTGCATGTGTGCAGCCACTGGGCCGAGGGCGGCGCGGGCGCCGAGGCGCTGGCCGAAGAGGTGAAGATGCTGGCGGCGCGGCCGAGCCAGTTCCGCACCCTCTATCCCGATGCGATGCCGCTGGCCGGAAAGATCGAGACCATCGCCCGCGAGATTTACCGTGCCGGCGACGTGGCCCTGAGCCCGGACGCCGCCCGCCGCCTCACGGAACTGGAGGCCGCCGGCTTCGGCGATCTGCCAGTGTGCATGGCCAAGACCCAATACAGCTTCTCCGCCGATCCCAAGCTGCGCAACGCGCCGACCGGTCACACGATCCCGGTCCGCGAGGTGCGCCTGTCGGCCGGAGCTGGCTTCGTGGTGGCGCTCACCGGCGATGTCATGACCATGCCGGGCCTGCCGTCTGTTCCCGCGGCCGAGCACATCTTCGTGGACGCGGACGGGGTGATCGGCGGCCTCTCCTGAGGGGCTTGCCCTCAGTCGTTGCTCCCGATCTCGCCCGCGAGCCTCAACGGGAAACCCTCCCGCTTAGGGGGGAGGGCTTTGCCGCCCCTCAGTCCCGGGAGAGGCCCTGTTCTTCCAGCGCCTTCAGATAGGCGCCGAAGCGTTCTTCCTGCTCTTCACCCATGGTGCGCAGGACCGGCCAGGCATAGATGCCGGTGGAGTGGCCGTCGTCGAACACCGGCCGGATGGCGTAGGTGCCTACCGGGTGAAGCTCCTTGATCTTCACGCCCCGCTTGCCCGGCACGGTCACTTTCTGGTGTGGCGCGTGGCCCTGGACCTCGGCGGAGGGGCTCTCCACCCGCAGATATTCGGCCGCCAGCGTGAAGCGGGCGCCGTCCTCGAAGGTCACGGTGAGGGCGCTCTTGTCGGGCGAAAGCCGGATTTCGCTGGGCCAGGTCGAGGCTTCTGCGGCGGTTCCAGCGGTTTCGGGCGAAGGCGTATCGGTCATGCATGAACTCCGTGCCGGCAGGTTGCCCGTTCGCCGGGTCATTGCAACCGCCGGCCTACCAAACGGCACCTTGCATACGATATAAGGGAGATGCCCGAGCCGGCGCCAGACCGGCCGGCAGGGAGCTGTCAGGGTGTGAGGAGGCAGGCGTGGCGTTTGTGACCCGCGATCTTGGCGATCGCAGCGGCGGTTCCGCAACGGCCCTTGGTCCGCTGGTGGACACCTTCGGCCGTGCCGTGAGCTATCTGCGTGTCTCGGTGACGGACCGGTGCGATTTCCGCTGTGTCTATTGCATGTCCGAGCACATGACCTTCCTGCCGAAGCCCGACCTGCTGACGCTGGAGGAACTCGATCGCCTGTGCTCCGCATTTGTCGTCCGTGGCGTGCGCAAGCTGCGCCTCACCGGCGGCGAGCCCCTGGTGCGGCGCGACGTGATGACCCTGTTCCGCTCGCTCTCCCGCCATCTCGAGACCGGGCGGCTCGAAGAACTCACCCTCACCACCAACGGCTCGCAGCTCGCCCGCTTCGCCGGTGATCTCGCCGCCTGCGGCGTGAAGCGCATCAACGTCTCCATCGATACGCTGGACCCGGACAAGTTCCGCGCCATCACCCGCTGGGGTGATCTCGCCAAGGTGCTGGAGGGCGTGAAGGCGGCCCAGCGCGCGGGCATCCATGTGAAGCTCAATGCGGTGGCGCTGAAGGACGTCAACGAGCATGAAATCCCGAGCCTCATGGAATGGGCGCACGGGGAGGGGCACGATCTGTCGCTCATCGAGGTGATGCCGCTCGGCGAGGTGGGCGCGGAGCGGGTGGACCAATATCTACCGCTCTCCAAGGTGCGCGAGGATCTCGCGGCCCGCTACACCCTCACCGACATCGACTACCGCACCGGCGGCCCCGCCCGCTATGTCTCGGTGAAGGAGACCGGCGGCCGGCTCGGCTTCATCACGCCGATGACCCACAATTTCTGCGAGGGCTGCAACCGCGTGCGCGTCACCTGCACGGGCACGCTCTATATGTGCCTCGGCCAAGACGATGCGGCCGACCTGCGCGCTCCGCTCCGGGCGAGCGCCGATGACGGCGTGCTCCAGGCGGCGATCGATGCGGCCATCTTCCGCAAGCCCAAGGGCCATGACTTCGTCATTGACCGCCAGACCCGCCAGCCGGCGGTCTCCCGCCACATGAGTACCACCGGCGGTTAGGAACCGTTCTGGATTGGGGCGAAGGGGAGGCGGCGCCATGCGGCGGGCGCCGGGCTTGCCTCCGAGCCCGGTGAAATGCGCAACGGCGACCTCACGTCAAATAAGCTAATCGTTTCGTAGAGGAAATTGCCCCGGAACGAGGGTGTCGTGAGTGCGTCGGCGTATCGGCTTGCGGATGAGCCCTGTTTCGGGTGTGCCCCATGAACCCCGCGTCTGCCATGCGCGGGATCGTGGCGATGATCGCCGCGATGGGCTGCTTCATCACCAACGACACCCTGCTCAAGATCGCGGTGGTGGACTTCCCGGTCGGTGAAGTCATTGCCATCCGCTCGATCTTCGCAGCGGCGCTCCTGACGGCGCTCATCGCCTGGAAGGGCGAACTGCGTTTCGCCCGCCATCTGGCGGACCGCCGCATCTTCGTGCGCTCCGGCCTCGACGCGGTGACGACCTTCTCTTATGTGATCGGCCTCACGGTTCTCCCGCTCGCCTCCGCCACCACCATCTACATGGCCGCCCCGCTCATCACGACGGCGCTCTGCGTGCCGCTGCTGGGCGAGAAGGTGGGGCTGAAGCGCTGGTGCGCCATTATCGTGGGCTTCAGCGGCGCCGTCATCGTGACGCGACCGGAGCCGTCCGCTTTCGATGCCATGGCCATCCTGCCGCTGATCGCCGCGCTGTGCGGCTCGCTGCGCGACATCCTCACCCGCAACATCAACGCGGTGGTGCCCGGTGCGGTGATCGCCCTGGCGAGCGCGGTCATGCTGGGCTTCGTCGGCCTGTCCTTCTCCGGCTGGGAAGTCTGGTCGGCCCCCACGGTGAAGATGCTGGCGCTGGTGTGTGGGGCCGGAACGGCCTTCGCCGTCGGCAACCTGCTGCTGATCTATGCCTTCCGCAATGCGCCGGTGGTGGTCATCTCGCCGCTGCGCTACGTGCTGGTGCCCGCCGCCCTTGCGGTCGGCATTGTCGTGTTCGGCAATTATCCGGACATCTGGGCCAGTGTCGGCGCCATTCTGGTGGTCGCGGCCGGTCTCTATTCCATCCAGAGCGAAGCTCGCCGCAACAAGGCCGAGCGCCGGGTGGCGGCGGCGCAGGCGGCGGTGGCCCCCATGTCGGGCGGCGCGCCCCTCGCGGGTGCGGTCGCCCGCGCGCCCGCCAACGACTGAGCGCGGCTCAGGACGCCTTCTGACCTTCGGACGTGCTCCGGGGGCGGTAGGTTCCGGTCGCCGGATCGCGCTCCAGCGGCGTCGGCTCGGGCTCGGCCGCACCGGCCTCCTTCTGTTTCTCTAGGATGTCGTTCACCCGCCGGTTTTCGGTGGCGATGAACTTGGTCAGCGCGGCCGCTCCGATGGCGCCGAGCGCGGCCAGAAGAAATGGCGGCACGTTCCGTCTCCCTCGCGATGTCCCCGCAACGGGGACGCCTCATCCTAACGCATTCCGCCGGTCCGCGTCCGTTGCTGGCCCCTGCGGCTCAAAGTCCGTAGCGCGCCCAGAGCGCCCGCTCTTCGGCCACATCCGCAAGGCCCTGCGCGAAGCCGGCACCGATCCCGCCGTCGAGACCGATCTGCGCGCCGATGCCGTTGGCCCGGCGGGTGAACCAGTTGCCGGACGGGGCGATGAGCGGCGTGCGCACATCGGTGCCGAAACGCTCCCGCAGCACGCTGCGCAGATCTCCCAGTCCGTCGATAAGGCCCATGGGGAGCGCCTGTGCGCCCACCCAGAACTCGCCGGAGAAGAGATCGTCCTCCTCGCCTTTCAGCAGCGCCCCGCGCCGGCTGCGCACGAGATCGCGGAAGGAGGCATGGACCTCCCGCTGGATGGCGAGCAGGCGGTCCACATCCTCTGCCCGCTCGGGCTGGAAGGGGTCGAGCATCACCTTGCGGGTCCCGGCGGTGTGGACGCGCCGCTCCACGCCGATGCGCGAAAGCATGTCGTTGAAGCCGAAGCCCGCCGAGACGACGCCGATGGAACCGACGATGGAAGAGGGATCGGCATAGATCTCGTCCGCCGCGCAGGCGAGCATGTAGCCGCCGGAGGCCGCCACATCCTCCACGAAGGCGAAGACGCGCTTGTTCTTCTCCTCGGCCAGCGCCCGGATGCGCTTGAAGATGAGGTTCGACTGCACGGGCGAACCGCCCGGCGAATTGATGACGAGGGCCACCGCCGGTGCCCGCTTCACCGCGAAGGCCCGGTCCAGCAGGCGCGCTGTGGCGGCGAGCGTGAGGCTCTGGCGGAAGGGCGAGTTCATGCCGATGGCGCCTGAGAGGCGCACCACCGGCACCAGGGTGAGATCCCGCCGCCAGCTCTGCGGCAGGAGGTCCGTGAAACGCCGCTTTGCGGCTGCGATCAGATCATCCGACATAAAGGGAAGGTAGTGACTGCCCCCCGCCGAGGGAAGACGGGCGGGGCGGGGAAGCAGCGGACCGGCCCTATTCGCACTCGATGCGGACCGTGAAGCCCTTGGCCACGTCGGCGACGGCCGCCGGTTCCAGCGTCGCGTCCTTCAGCTTCGCCTTGCTCTCGATGCCATTGGTGTCGAGGAAGTTCTGGGCGATGGAGCTCTTGATGGCGAAATTGACGTTCTGCGGCACATCCTTGATGGCCGAGGCGACCCCCAGGGCATCGAGCTTGGAGACGACGACGCCGACGATATTGCCCTTCTGGTCGATCACCGGCCCGCCGCTATTGCCGGGCTGCACCGGCGCGGAAATCTGGACCATGCGGGTGTCGTCGGCGAGGCCGGCCGTGGCCGTCACATTCCCGATGGTGAAATTGCCGTTGCTGGCGAGAAGGCCGGAGAGCGGAAAGCCATAGACGGACACGCCGTCTCCCACCCGCACGCGGGTGTTGAGGGCCGGCACATCCTTCGGCGTGAGATCGGCCTTGAGCAGAGCGAGATCATTGTTGGGATCGCGGGCCACCACCTGTGCGGGCACGGCCACCTCGCCCACCGGCGTCACGGTCACCTTCTTGCAGCCGTTCACCACATGATTGTTGGTGAGCAGATGGCCGCGTTCCGAGACGAAGAAGCCGGTGCCGGAACTCTTGCCGCCTTCCGATTGCGGCCCCTCGCCCCGCGCCTTGGTGCGGGCGCCGTCACCAGCCTTCGGCTCGGTGCGCAGGCTCGCGATGACGCTCTTCTGGCAGTCCACCAGCGCATCGATGGCTGCCATGGAGCCGGAAAGGGAGAGCTGGGCGATGATCTTGCGGTCATAGACCACATCGAGCGCGCCGGCCCGCGCGATGTCGATGACGAAGCCGGTGACGAGATCCTGCGCCAGCAGGCCCATCTCCTTGTCCAGTTCCACGCCGGTGAAGCGGCCCCGCCAGCGGCCCTCGCCGCGGGCCAGCAGTTGCAGTTCGTAGCGATTGCCGGCGGTGAGCGAGCGCCACTTCGGGTTCGAGAGGGCGAAGAAGGCCTTGTTGCTGCCGCCGCCGAATCCCATCCAGACCGTGGTGCGGTCCTCGTAGGTGGCGGTGGCCATGCAGCCCCCCATGCCGGTGCTGAGGCCGATGGTCCAGCCGCGCGTCCTGCCGATCACCTCGTCCATGGAGAGGGCGGGTTCCGCGCGCGCGGCCTTCGGCAGACCCGCGAGCAGGGACACGAGCGCAAGGGCTCCGGCGACGCGGCTCAGCACTTTCACGACGGCCCCCGGCAGCATGCGGTCAAGGCTTATCGGCGACGGGCACCGATCCGGCGGCGGCCGGGCCGCCCGCGAACGGGTCCTGGTTCGTGTTCGCCACGTTGGTTACCGGGCCCTGCTGGCTCGCGGTCTTCGAGGAGGTGCTCTTGGACGCGGCGGTCTTGGGCTTCTTCGGGGGCGCGGCGGGCGGCCGGGCCGCCTGGGCCTGGCTCATGGCGCCGAGCACGGCCGCACCCACCAGCGCGCCGGCGGCGATTCCGAGCACCGTGCGGCCGGAGCCGGCATGGGCTGTCCTGTGTGCGAGAGGCGAAACGCCGAGCGCGACCCCGAGACCGCAGACGGCCACCCATTTGAAAACGCCAGCCCTGAACATGATGCACGCCTCCCAAAACCCGGCGCAGACGAAGACGAATGCTGCGGATCATAAAAGGCATCGCCGCCTGACGTAAGGGCGTTTGTTAACCATGCGACCGGGATGCGCACCTGCTCAGGGGATAAGGCCGGCCTCTCCCCGCAGCACCGCATCGGCGGTGACGGTCGTGCGCCCGTCGGCCTCGGCGAGGATGAGGCCGGGGCGGATGGCGGGGGGCGTGCGGCGGCCTTTCACGGCCCGCACGAGCAGCCGCACCGCCGGTGCGTCGGCGCGGGCATGGACGGGCAGCAGCTCCGCCGCGCCGAAGCGCCCGGCGAGGGCGTCGAGCAGCGTGGCAAGATCGGCCGGTCGCAGGATGAGGCCGACCTGCCCGCCCGGCTTCAGGCAGCGATAGGCGGCGAGCACCCAGTCCATCAGGGTGTCGCCATCCGCCATATGGGCGGTGGCGCGGCGGGCGTGGGGAGAGGTCTGGTGGGCGGCCCGCGCATTGAACGGCGGGTTGGCGATCACGAGATCGGCGGCCTGCGCGGCGGGCTCGGCCGGCCCCGCCGGCTTGCCCAGCGTCCGCACATCGGCCTCCACGATCGCGCAGCGGTCCGACATGCCGTTGCCAGCCGCATTCTGCCGGGCGAGGGCCGCCGTCGCGGGATCGAGTTCCACGAGATGCGCGCTCGCCTCGGGAAGGCGGGCAAGCACCGCAAGGCCCGCCGTGCCGACCCCCGCGCCGAGATCGACGATGCGGCGGGCCTGCGCGGGGGCGAGGGCCGCGAGCAGCAGCGCATCATGCCCGGCGCGGTGGCCGGTCCTCGGCTGGGTCAGCATCAGCCGGCCCCCCAGCAGGGCATCCCGCGTCGTCTCGAAGGGCAGGGGGCCTTCAATCATCCCGGCGCAGGACATCCGCAAAGCCCGCCTCCGTGAGCAGGCGGCGCGTGCGGATCTCGTCCTCCTCCAGAACCAGGATGCGGCGCGGCAGCACGCCGATGGAGCCTTCCAGCGCGCTGATGTGGCTGTCGGCGACCATGTGGCCGATATCGGCGGCTTCCAGCAGCGCGGCGATGGCGGAAATCAGCACGATGTCGTTGGTGCGTACCACCTCGCGCATGCCGCCCGCCGCTCCTCGCATCACTTTCGGGGTTTTATCGTGCTTTCACGGCCCCAGCGGCACGTGGGCGCTTGCACGGACCCTAGGAGCATCCCTATGGTGCGCCCCGCTGAATGACAAGCGGGAGCAATCATTGGCCGTCGTTCTTCCGTTTGAGCCCAAGGAGCCCTCCATCGAGACGCTGGTGCGGCTGGTGAAGGGCGACATGGAGCGCGTGAATGCGCTGATCCTGTCGCGCACCGGCTCCGACGTGGCGATGATTCCCGAGGTTGCGAACCACCTGATCTCCTCGGGTGGCAAGCGCCTGCGCCCCATGCTGACCATCGCCTGCGCGGCGCTGTCGAGCTATGAGGGCGACGGCCATATCAAGCTCGCCGCCTCGGTGGAGTTCATGCACACGGCGACCCTCCTCCACGACGACGTGGTGGACGAGAGCGACATGCGCCGGGGCAAGCTCGCCGCCCGCAAGCTGTGGGGCAATGAGGCGAGCGTGCTGGTGGGCGACTTCCTGCTCGGCCAGGCCTTCAAGATGATGGTGGAAGTGGGCATTCTCGAATGCCTTGACATCCTCTCCACCGCCGCCTGCACCATCGCCGAGGGCGAGGTGATGCAGCTTGCCGCCGCCAAGAATACCGAGACCTCGGAAGACGATTATCTCGCCGTGATCCGCGGCAAGACGGCCGAACTCTTCGCCGCCGCCTGCGAGGTGGGTGCGGTGCTGAATGGCCGGCCCAAGGCGGAGCAGGCGGCCTGCCGCTCCTTCGGCATGAATCTCGGCATCGCCTTCCAGCTGGTGGACGATGCGCTCGACTATGGCGGCAGCCAGGCCAAGCTCGGCAAGAATGTCGGCGATGATTTCCGCGAGGGCAAGATCACGCTGCCCGTGCTGCTGGCCTTCCGGCGCGGCGATGCGGAGGAGCGCGCCTTCTGGAAGCGCTGCCTTGAAACGGGTGAGACCACGGACGAGAATCTCGCGCATGCGGTCGGCCTGCTGACCAAGCATCGCGCGCTGGCCGACACCATCGAGCGGGCGCGGCATTATGGCGCCATGGCCAAGGATGCCCTCGCCCTGTTCCCCGCGAGCCACGCCAAGGACGCGCTGGCCGAGGCGGTGGACTTCTGCATCTCCCGCGCCCACTGAGGTCGCCCGCGTCCGGCATCGACCGGGCGTAAATCGAATGATGGGCCGCGCCGGCCGCATTCCGGCCGGCCCTTCTTTTTGCCGGCGAGAACAACCTGAGCGACGGATCAGCCCTGCATGCTCGGCTCGGGTGCGGGTTGTCAGAGGGTGTCCGTTTGCAGGCCCCGCGCAAGCTTGCCCCAAACATATATATAAGTGACTTGGGTACCTCAGGTGCCCAGGGGCAGTGACCTGCGTTCAATCCGGGTGATGGCCGGCCGCCGACCTCATGTTCGGCGGCGACGGGACGGGGTCAGGAACAGGACAGGCGGTGGATTGCGGAAATGCCTCCGGGCATTCATCCGGCCATCCCGTTTGCCTGCAAAGCCCCGGTCTGTCTTGCGGCTGATCCCAGCACTCAGGCGGCGGTCGCCAGCCGGGCTCCTCGGGCCCGGTGCCGTTTGAGAGGCCGACGAGCGGGTTGAATTTCGTATCACGCCTCTCTGGGGGGAAGGGGCGTGTGGTCTTGATGTGGTCCAGATCCTGGACGCGATGGCGATTAAATCAAATAATATTTCATCCGGTTCCAGATCCGGGCTGCGTCGGTCGATCTTTTCACCGCGGAGCCTCCAGTGTCTTTGAAGAATGCATCCCTTATTTGGAAGGTCGCCGGCCTTCTGTTTCTCATGGGTGTCGCGAACCTCGGGGGGTTGATCTACGCGACAGGCAATATGGACCGCATCAGCGGTTCCTATTCAGACCTCATCAAGTCCCAGGACGCGGCAGCCTTCTCGCTGGCCACCGCCAACCGCTGGCTGGCGTCGTTCCTGACCCGGCTCTACCAGAGCACGCCGGTCTCCACGCCCGAGGAGACGCGGCAGATGAAGGCCTTGCGCGAAGACGCCCTGGCCGGCCTCGACAAGGCGCTGGAGGATGCCAAGCGGCAGGCTCCCGCGTTCACATCCCGCATCGACGCGGCCTCCCGCGCCATCCGCGACATCTATACGCGCACTTGCGCACCGGCGCTTGAGTTCGGCTCCGGCCAGCGGGGCCAGGCGGACATCGGCCGGGCCGTGCAGCAGATTGCGGGCGACTGCCACGTGATGCTGCGCAACGCCGCGGGTGACCTCGTGAAGCTGGCCGATGAGGCCAAGGCGAGCGCTGACCAGCGCAGCCAGGAACTGTCGGTGGCCACCACCGACCTGATCCGCCTCAGCCTCGCGGTGGTGCTGATTGCCTTCGTGGTCGTGGTCGCGATCGCCGTCGTGCTGACCCTGAAGGGGATCGTCCAGCCCATGCGCACGCTGGTCGCCGTGACGGAGCGGCTTGGCCGGGACGAACTGGATGAAGTGGTTCCGGATCGCGAGCGGCGGGACGAAATCGGCGCCGTCTCCAAGGCGCTGGAGGTCATGCGCCAGCAACTCAGCGCGGCGAGGGCGGCCCGCGCCGACCTTGCGGTGCGTGACGCCGAGGAGCGCCGCCGGCTCGACGCGCGGGCCCAGCTCTCCGAACGCTTCGTGCAGGCCATGCGGGGGCTGGCCGAGAGCTTCGGCCAGTCGTCCGGCGCCCTGTCCAGCGCGTCCCGGCGCCTCGCCGAAAGCTCCAATGCCACCTTCCAGCAGGTGCATCAGGTGGCGAGCGCAGCCGGCCAGGCCTCCGCGAACGTGCAGACCGTCGCCGCCTCCGCCGAGGAGATGGCGGCGACCGTGCGGGAGATCGCCGGCCAGGTGGACCATTCGGCAGATGTCGCGGGTGCGGCCTTCACCGAGGTGGAGGGCGCGAACCAGCGCATTCTCGGCCTCTCCGACGCCGCCAACTCCATCGGCAACGTGGTGGAACTCATCAACGGCATCGCCGCCCAGACCAACCTGCTTGCCCTCAACGCCACCATCGAGGCGGCGCGTGCGGGCGATGCCGGCAAGGGCTTCGCGGTGGTCGCCTCCGAGGTGAAGCAGCTTGCGGAGCAGACCTCCCGCGCCACCGGCGAGATCGGCACGCGTATCGCCGAGATCCAGGAGGCGACGGGCCTGACGGTGCGCTCCATGGCCCAGATCACCGAGACGATCAGCTCGGTGAAGTCCATCTCCACCGCCATCGCCGGGGCGGTCGAGCAGCAGAGCGCGGCGACCGGCGAGATTGCGAGCAACTGCCAGCAGGCGGCGAAGGGCACGACCCTCGTCACCGAGAGTGTGGCGGGCGTACGCCAGACGGCGGAAGTGACGGAGACGGTCTCCAAGACCCTGCTCTCGCTCTCGTCCGACCTCTCCACCCAGATCGACGACCTCCACCGGACGGTGCAGACCTTCGTGAACGATCTGTCGGCGGCGTAAGGACCGGACCGGGGGCGTTCCGCGCTCCCGGTCTTCCGCCCCGGCTCAGCCGCGCGGGGCGAACAGGATGACGCAGGCGCCGCCAAGGCAGATGGCGGCACCCAGCGCATCGAACCGATCGGGCCGCACGCCTTCCGCCGCCCACATCCAGCCGAGTGAGGCGAGGATATAGATGCCGCCATAGGCGGCGAAGGCGCGACCGGCGGCATCCGCTTCCACCTGCGTCAGAAGGGCGGCGAAGGCGACGAGGCTGAGGATGCCGGGCGCGAGCCAAAGCGGGTTGCCGCCCGCGCGCACCACATGCCAGAAGGCAAAGCAGCCGGCGATCTCGGCGAGCGCGGCCAGCGCAAAGAGGGGCAGGCTCATGGGCACCCCTAGCGCAGCACGGTGGGGCGGACCCACCAGCCGGGTTCCGCGGCAGCGACCCGCCGTGCCACCTGCGCGGCGGCCCGGCAGTCGTCGGTCAGCGCAAAAACCGTCGCGCCGGAGCCGGACATTCGCACCAGCCGGACCTCCGGTTCTTGGGCCAGCATCGCCTTCACGCGGGTGATCTCGGGAGCCACCGTCTCGGCGGGCGGTTCCAGATCGTTGCCGTGCAGGGCGAGGTGCCGCATCACAGCCGCGCGGCCGGTGCTCATGGGCGCCTCGTGCGGCAGACCCGCCAGATCCTCGCCGGCCCGGAGGCCCAGCGTGCGGAAGACATCGGCCGTTGGCACCGGCACGCGGCAGTTCACCAGCACGGCGAACAGCGGTGCGAGACCCAGCGGCTCGGACAGCCGCTCGCCGATGCCTTCCATGATCCGGGCCTGCGGATCGAGGCAGACGGGCACGTCGGCGCCCACCTCCCTGGCTGCGGCGTGGAGGCGCGGATCATCGAGCGCGATGTCGTTGATCTGCGCCAGCAGGCGCAAGGCGGCGGCCGCGTCGGAGGAGCCACCCCCGATTCCCGCTGCCACCGGCAGGCGCTTGGTGAGCGTGAAACGGCCGAGGCGGGCACCGGGCACATGGCGGGCGAAAGCATCGGCGGCGCGCAGGATGAGATTGTCCGCATCCGGCCCTGCGGCAGCGGCGGACGGTCCCGCAACGGCAAGGCCGAGGGGGGCGTCCGGCTCCAGCGTCACCACATCGCAAGCGCCCGCAAATGCAACGATACTCGCGAGATCGTGAAACCCATCCGGACGGCGCCGGAGGATGCGCAATGTCAGATTGACCTTTGCCGGCGCGCGCGCCACAAGCCTTTGCATGGGTTCGCTTATGGCCCGGTCCGCGGCATGCGGCAAGCACGCCGTCCCCGTCCCTTGGCGTGGCCTTGCTTGCGAGGCGTCAGGAAAGCGGCCATCCTCCCGCCATCGCGCGCGGTTTGGCTGTCTGGTGCGCTCCTTCTTGGGATTCCCTCACGGTGAAGATTCTCTCCCTTTCATCGCCTCTGGCCCTCGCCCTTTCTCTGTGCACGGCGCTGGCCACCACCGCCCCCGCTTTCGCGAAAGAGGACCTGAGCGCGCCCGAGACCTCCGTCGCCGGTAGCTTCCTCTCCGCCCGTCTGGCGGGTGCCGAGCGCGATTCCGATGCCGCCGTGACCTATCTGCGGGCACTGATGAAGGCCGACCCGCGCAATGACGAACTGGTGGAGCGCGCCTTCTTCGCCATGCTGGTGGCCGGCGAGGTGGAAGAGGCGATGCCGCTGGCCGAGCGCCTCGTGAAGGTGGACCGCTCGCACCGCATCGCGCGCCTCGCCCTCGCGGCGCGGGCCATCAAGCGCGGCCAGTATCAGACCGCCCGCACCAATCTCTCCCTGTCCGTCCGCGGCCCGATCGGCGACCTCACCGCCACCCTGCTTGCCGCCTGGACCATGGTCGGCTCCGGCAACGCCAAGTCCGGCGTCGAACTGATCGACCGCCTGCAGGGGCCGGACTGGTACGCCGCCTTCAAGGACATCAACGCCGGTCTCATCCTCGATGCCGCCGGCCTCAAGAAGGAAGCGGGCAAGCGGCTGGAGAAGGCGGCGCAGACCGATCCGGCGACGCTGCGCGCGGTGGATGCCTATGCCCGCTGGCAGTCGCGCAACGTCGACAAGGAAACGGCGCTCGCCACCTATCAGGCGTTCGAGAAGCTGCTGCCCCGCCATCCGCTGGTGATGTCGGCGGAGGCGGAACTGCAGGCCGGCAAGACGCTCGGCCCGCTGATCCGCACCCCACAGGAAGGCGCGGCCGAAGTGCTCTACAGCCTCGGCGCCGCCCTCGGCCGCCAGGGCGGCGAAGACCTCGCCATGGTCTATCTCCAGCTCTCCTTGTGGCTGGCGCCCGATCATCCGCTCGCCGGCCTGACGCTGGCCGACCTCTATGAGCAGCTCAAGCAGCCGCTGAAGGCCATCAGCGTCTATGAGAAGATTCCCGCCAATTCGCCGCTGAAGCGCAATGCGGAAGTGCAGATGTCCATCAATCTGGACATCGCCGGCAAGTTCGACGAGGCGCGCAAGCATCTGGTCGCGCTGGTGGAGAGCGATCCCAAGGACACCGACGCGCTGGTGGCGCTCGGCGGCCTCTATCGCGGCCACAAGATGTATGCGGAATGCGCCGACACCTATGGCAAGGTCATCGACCAGCTGAAGGAGCCGACCCGCAACAACTGGACGCTGTTCTACTTCCGGGGCATCTGCAACGAGCGCAACAAGAACTGGCCCGCCGCCGAGGCGGACCTCAAGATGGCGCTCAAGCTCTATCCCGATCAGCCGCACGTGCTGAACTATCTCGGCTATTCGTGGGTGGACCAGGGCCTCAACCTCGATCAGGCGCTGGACATGATCCGCAAGGCCGTGTCGCTGCGTCCGGACGACGGCTACATCGTCGACAGCCTCGGCTGGGCCTATTACCGCCTCGGCCGCTATGACGATGCGGTCACCGAGCTGGAGCGGGCGGTGGAGCTGAAGCCGCAGGATCCCGTCATCAATGACCATCTGGGCGATGCCTACTGGAAGGTGGGCCGGAAGCTGGAAGCGACCTTCCAGTGGGCGCATGCGCGCGATTCCAAGCCCGAGCCGGAAGACCTGACGAAGATCGAGAAGAAGCTGCAGAGCGGGCTGGAAGAAGAGCCGCCGGTCAAGAAGGCCGAAGAGCAGCAGAAGGGCGGCTGACCCGCCGCGAGGTCGGGCCGCCTCCCGCGTTGTTCTGGATGCGGGGGGCTGGTTTTCTGCGTAGAGCGCGATACCATCGATGGTGGCGACCCTCGGTTGTAAGGCGGCCCTATGACATGATTGCCTGGGACGACTTCCGGCTGGTCAAAGCCATAGCGGAGACACGATCCCTCGCCGGTGCCGCGGAGGTGCTGGGGGTCAACCATTCCACGGTCTTCCGGCGCCTCGGCGCGCTGGAGGCCCTGCTCGGAGCGCGCCTGTTCGAGCGCGCCCGCACCGGCTATGCTCCGACCGTGACCGGGGAAGAACTGGTCCGCCTTGCCGAGCGCATGGGCGAGGAAATCACCTCCATCGAGCGCCGCATCACGGGACGCGACCTGCGCCCCTCCGGCGAACTGCGCGTCACCACCAACGACACGCTGCTGGTGCATCTCCTGACGCCGGTCTTCGCCTCCTTCCGCGCGGCCTATCCCGAAATCCGGCTGGAGATCATCGTCTCCAACCAGACCCTCAACCTCACCAAGCGCGATGCGGACGTGGCGGTGCGGGCGAGCGACCGCCCGGGCGATGCGCTGGTCGGGCGGCGCGTGGCCTCCATCGCCTGGGGCGTCTATGGGGCGGCGGGCGGTCCCGACACGCGGGCCTTCGAACTCGCCCACATGCGCCAGCACAATTGGGTGGGCTTCGCCGAACCCATCGGCGCCATCAAGGCCGCCAAATGGCTGAAGGAGCGGGCTGGCGAGGACCGCATCGTCTATCGCGTGAATACGCTGCTCGGTCTTGCCCAGGCGGCGGCGGCCGGCATGGGGCTGGCCGTGCTGCCCTGCTTCATCGGCGCGGCGACGCCCGGCCTCACGCGGTTGCAGGCGCTCGATGCGGAGATCGACGGCAGCCTCTGGCTGCTCACCCATCCCGACATCAAGCAGACCGCCCGCGTGCGGGCCTTCATGGATTATGTGGGGCGTGAACTCGGCAAGCGCCGCGCCATATTGGAGGGGCGCGACGGTGACGCCGCCGAGCCGCTTGGCAGTGACGACGTCGTTTCCGTGGCGTGAAGCGCGCCGGCGTCAGCCGAGATCGCGGAAACCGTTGGTGATCGGATAGCGCCGGTCGCGGCCGAAATTGCGGGTCGTCACCTTCACGCCCGGCGCCGCCTGCCGGCGCTTGTATTCGGCGATGTTCAGCATCCGCTCCACGCGCTTCACCACCGCCGGGTCGAAGCCGTCCGCGATGAGCTGCGCCACAGGGGTCTCCGCTTCCACGAGGCGGGCGAGGATGGCGTCCAGCACCTCATAGGGCGGCAGCGAATCCTGATCCTTCTGGTTCTCGCGCAGTTCCGCCGTCGGCGGCTTGTCGATGAGGGCGTCGGGAATGACGATGCCGTCCGGCCCCAGCGCGCCCGTGGGCTTCCAGGTGTTGCGCAGGCGGGAGAGGCGGAAGACCTCGGTCTTGTAGAGATCCTTGATGGGATTGTAGCCGCCGTTCATGTCGCCATAGAGCGTGGCATAGCCGGTGGACATCTCCGACTTGTTGCCGGTGGTCACCACCATGGCCCCGAACTTGTTTGAGACCGACATGAGGAGCGTGCCGCGCACGCGGGACTGGAGGTTCTCCTCCGTCACGTCCCGCTCCCGGCCGGCGAAGAGGGGGGCGAGCAAGCCCTCCAGCGCCTCCACGGCGGGGGCGATCGGCAGCGTGTCGTAGCGCACCCCGAGCCGTCGGGCGACGTCGGCGGCATCCGAGAGGCTGTCCTGCGATGTGAAGCGATAGGGCAGCATGATGCAGTGGACCCGCTCCGGTCCCAGCGCATCCACCGCCATGGCGGCGCAGATGGCGCTGTCGATGCCGCCGGAGAGGCCGAGCACCACGCCGGGGAAGCGGTTCTTGTTCACATAGTCCTTGAGGCCGAGGACGCAGGCCGCATAGTCCGCCTTGTCGCCTTCGAGGCGGTCGGCGAAGGGGGCTTCCTCGCACTTCCAGCCGTTCTCATAGCGCCGCCACTGCGTGGTGCGCACCCGCTCCGCAAAGCCGGGGAACTGCATCACCTGCGTGCGGTCGGCATTGAGCGCGAAGGAGGCGCCGTCGAACACCAGTTCGTCCTGCCCGCCCACCTGATTGACATAGAGCAGCGGCAGGCCGCTCTCCACCACGCGGGCCACCGCGATGTTGGCCCGCTCGTCATAGACCGAGCGGCGATAGGGCGAGCCGTTGGGCACGATGAGGATTTCGGCGCCCGTCTCGGACAGGCACTCCACCACGTCCGGCCCCCAGATGTCCTCGCACACCGGCACGCCAAGGCGAACGCCCTTGAAGGGGATCGGGCCGGGCAGGGGGCCGGGCACGAACACGCGCTTCTCGTCAAAGACGCCATAATTCGGCAGGTCCACCTTGAAGCGCTTGGCCGCGATGCGTCCGCCTTCCAGCAGGAAGACGCCATTGTGCAGGTGCCCATCCTCCACCCAGGGTGCGCCGACCAGCAGCGCCGGGCCGCCGACGGTCTCCGCCGCGAGTTCGTCCAGCGCCGCGCGGCAGGCTTGCTGGAAGGCGGGCTTCAGCACCAGATCCTCCGGCGGATAGCCGGCGAGGAACAGTTCGGAGAACACCACGAGGTCCGCGCCCTGAAGCGCCGCCTCGTCCCGCGCCATGCGGACCTTCTCCGCATTGCCGGCGACATCGCCCACCACCGGGTTCAACTGCGCCACCGCGATGCGCAGCGTTTCGGCGGGGACGGTGGCGGCGGTTTCGGATGCGGAGAGAGAAGCGGTCATGGCGCCCCGGCAGAAAATGGCGCCCCAGATGTAGCCGCGCCGCGCCCATGCGGCAATGCACGTGGGCCGCATGGGCGCTCCGCCGGTTCGGCGGGTGTCTTGTCCGCCCCTCACGCCTTCCACTTGCGGGCGGGCGGCAAGGGCAGGTCTACTCGCCGGCGCGGGGGCACCAGCCCCGGGCGAGCACGCGCTGCTAAGGCAGAAGGCGGATGAGGAGGCTGTGTGACGCGGGACGCGGACATGACGGGGGCGTCTGAGGACGGGACGTCCGCACCCGGCGCTGCGGCGACGGCGGCCGATCATGTCCTGCTGGCTGATCTGCTGGCCGCGCTCAGCCATGCGCTCGACCTCACCGAGGGCCAGGCGGAAGGCCATTGCCTGCGCTGCTGCTGGATCGGGGTGCGGATCGGCCAGGAGCTGGGCCTGCCCGAGGCACAACTGGCGGACCTGTCCTATACGCTGATCCTCAAGGATCTCGGTTGCAGCTCCAATGCGGCGCGGATCTGCGAACTCTATCTGGCCGACGATCGCACCATCAAATCCGGTTCGAAGCATCTGGATGGCAGCCTCAAGCAGGCGCTGCGCTTCGTGCTCGCGCATACCGGGCTGCAGGCCGGGCCGGCGGAGCGCCTGCGCGCCATCGTCCGCATCGTCCGCAACGGTGGCAGACTGACGCGCGAGCTGATCGAGACCCGCTGCGTGCGCGGCGCGGAGATCGCCCGCCTCATGCGTTTTTCCGACGCGGTGGCACGGGGCATTCGCGGTCTGGATGAACATTGGGACGGCTCCGGCAAACCGGGCGGCCTGAAGGGCACCGCCATCCCGCTGTTCTCCCGCATCGCGCTGCTGGCGCAGGTGGCGGACGTGTTCTTCACCGCCGGCGGATCCGAGGCGGCGGTGGCGGAAGTCACCAGCCGCGCGGACGGCTGGTTCGAGCCCCGTCTCGTCGAGGCTTTCCGCCGGGTGGCGGCGCAGCCGGGCTTCTGGGAGACCCTGGCCTCGGCGGAGCTTCAGGATGCCATCGCGGGCCAGGTGCCGCTGCATGTGCGGGCCACGGTGGATGACGACTATCTCGACGACATCGCCGCCGCCTTCGCGCAGGTGATCGACGCCAAGAGCCCCTTCACCGCCGGCCACAGCGCCCGCGTGACCGATGTGGCGGACACCATTGCCGCCGAGATGGGCCTGCCGGACCTGCGCCGGCGCTGGTTGCGGCGGGCGGCGCTGCTGCACGACATCGGCAAGCTCGGCGTCAGCAACACCATTCTCGACAAGCCCGGTCCCCTGGAGCCGGAGGAGCGGGCGGCCATGCAGCGCCATGCGGAGCTGTCGGAAACCATCCTCGCGCGCATCCGCCCCTTCCGCCATCTGGCCGCCGTCGCCGGTGCCCATCACGAGCGGCTGGACGGAAAGGGCTATCCGCGCGGCCTTTCGGGGGCGGCCATCGATCTCGACACCCGGATCATTACCACCGCCGACATCTTCGATGCCCTCACCGCCGATCGGCCCTATCGCGCGGCCATGTCCGTTGCGCGGGCGCTGGAGATCATGGAAGAGATGAGTGGCACCGCTCTGGACCCCGCCTGCCTGGCGGCGCTGCGCCGGACGCTGGATCGGCCCCCCGGTGCCGGATGATCGCGCCCCCGACGCCGGTGAGATAAGCGCTTCCTGGAGGGCGTTTGAGGTGTGCTCCCGCCCCTCGCACGCCGGCCGGCCCGTGCCACTCACCTTGCTCGGGTCAACGACATCTGCCCAGAGAATTTCCACGGTACTCCGGAACAATCGACGGCAAGCGATGTTGTCGTCCATCCGCTGTATTCGGGGTGCCGCTTGAGATCCCGGGGATGGGGGCTTGGCCCGTTCGACAAAGGCGTCGGAGGGCCGTCGCGGGACCTGATGAATGCCGAATGCCGAAGCCGTCGACCTGACCAATTGCGATCGCGAGCCCATCCATATCCCCGGCTCTATCCAGCCCCACGGGTGCCTGATCGTCTGTACGCCGGATGCGGGCCATATCCTCTGTCACTCCGCCAACGCGGCCGATGTGCTTCATCTGCCCTCCGCCGGCATCAACGGCCTGCGGCTTGAGGCGGTGCTTGGTGGCAAGGCCGCCCACGACATCCGCAATGCGCTGACGACGGCCACCGATCCCTCGCGGCCGGGCCTGCTGCTGGGCCTCAATATCGGCGAGTGCGCCTTCGACGTGGCGGTCCATATCTACAAGGGCGTCGTCATCATCGAATGTGAGGCGGCGCCGAAAGGGCGCTGGGGTACCCCTGTGGAATTCGTCCGGGCGCTCATCTCGCAGGTGAGCCGGCTGGGCGAACCGGACGTGCTGCTGCGCCGGGCCAGCCATCTGGTGCGCACGCTGCTGGGTTATGACCGGGTGATGATCTACCGGTTCGATGCCGACGGTTCGGGCAAGGTGGTGAGCGAGGCCCGGATGCCAAGCCTCGAGAGCTTCCTCGGCCAGCACTTTCCCGCCGGCGACATTCCCCGCCAGGCGCGCGAACTCTATCTGAAGAACATCATCCGCATCGTCTCGGATTCTTCCGGCGCCCGCATCCCCCTGGAACCCGAGTTCAATGCGTCGGGCGAGCCGCTGGATCTGTCCTTCGCCCATCTGCGCAGCGTCTCGCCCATCCATTGCGAATATCTGCGCAACATGGGCGTCAGCGCCTCCATGTCGCTCTCCATCGTCATCGGCGGCCAGCTCTGGGGCCTGATCGCCTGCCATCATTACAGCCCACGCGTCCTCTCCATGGCCGAGCGCATCGGCGCCGAGATGTTCGCCGAATTCTTCTCGCTGCACCTGGAAGCGGTGAACCACCGCGAGAAGCTGGAAGTGGCCACCCGTGCCCGCCGGACGCTCGACCGCATCCTCGGGCATGCCGCCCGCTATGCGGGGCTCCCCGAGCTTCTGCGTGGCTCGCTGGCGGACTTCATGGGCCTGATGCCCTGCGACGGTGTGGGCCTCTGGATCGAAGGCGAATGGACGAGCCACGGCGTGGCCCTGCCGGCCCCGGCGGCACCCGCGCTCGCCCGCGCGGTGGCCACCCATGGCGAGGGGCCGGTGTGGGCGAGCCATACCCTCTCCCACATCCTGCCGGAGGCGTCCGCTTATGGCGTCCCCGTGGCCGGCGCTCTCGCCATTTCCCTCTCGCACCGCCCGCGCGACTATCTGTTCTTCTTCCGCAAGGAGGCGGTGCAGACGGTGGAATGGGCGGGCAACCCGCACAAGCATTACGCCACTGGCCTCCACGGTGACCGGCTCACCCCGCGCAAGAGCTTCGCCATCTGGAAGGAAACGGTGGAGCACCAGTCCTGGCCCTGGACGCAGGCCGACCGCGACATCGCCGAAGCCGCTCGCAATGCCCTGGTGGAGATCGTGCTGCGGCACAATGAGCTGCTGGCCGACGAGCGCGGCAAGGCGGACGTGCGCCAGCGCCTGCTGAATGAGGAGCTCAACCACCGGGTCAAGAACATCCTCGCCCTCATCAAGTCGCTGGTGTCCCATCCAGTGACCGAGGCGACCGATGTCGCGAGCTACTCCCGCAGCCTCAAGGGACGCATCGAGGCCCTGGCCTATGCGCACGATCAGGTGGTGCGGGGCGATGGCGGCGGGCTGCTGTCGGACCTTCTCACCGCCGAGCTGTCGCCCTATCGCGACGCCACGGCGGTGACGCTGGACGGGCGGCCGCTGATGCTGGACGCGCAGGCCTTCTCGGTGATGGCGCTGGTGTTTCATGAGATGGCGACCAATGCCGCCAAATACGGCAGCCTCTCCACGCCCGGCGGTCGGCTCATGGTGCGCTGGGTGCCGGCTCCGGCGGGCGGCTGTGACATCACCTGGGAGGAAAGCGGCGGGCCGCCGGTCCAGGCCGCAGGGCGACGCGGGTTCGGCTCCGTGCTCGTGGACCGCAGCGTGCCCTATGACCTCGGCGGCTTCAGCGCCATCGAATATCTGGTGAGCGGCGTGAAGGCGCGCTTCAGCATTCCCGGCCGCCACATCACCTGGCAGGGCAGCGATCCGAGGACAGTTGCGCCTGCTTCGGCTTTTGACGCCCCGCCGCCCGATGACCTGCCGCTGCGCGGGCTCAGTCTGCTGGTGGTTGAGGACCAGTTGCTGATCGCCATGGAGGCGGAGGCCATGCTGCTGGCGCTCGGCGCGGAAGCGGTGGAGACCTGCAACTCGGCGCTGGAGGCGGAGAACCGCCTTGCGCGGTTCCGTCCCGATGCGGCGGTGCTGGACATTCACCTCAGCGGCGGGACCTCCGTTCCGGTGGCACAGGAACTGCGTCGGCGGCAGATTCCGTTCGTGTTCGCCTCCGGCTATGCGGATCTCGACAACATCCCCGACGAGCTTGCCGACGTGCCATTGGCCCGCAAGCCCTATGACGGCAAGGCGCTTGCCTTCGCGCTGACACAGGCGCGGGCGGAAGCCGGTGTTTAGGCGCGGTCCGAATGCCCGTTCAGGCCTTTGCGTTCTTCACGGGAATGTAAGCGTCAGCGCGCCGGTTAGGCCTCGCCCTTGCCGGGGTGGCATGCCACTCTCCGCCGCCCTCGATCGGACGTAACGTAACGAACGTGTCAAACCGCCCGAACTTCCGTTTCGCGCAGGCTTTGGGTCCGGCGTCGGCCAATCCTTTTTTCCGCCCTGTCCGTTGGAGGTTCGCATGACGTCTCCCATTGCCGCGCCACGTGCCCCCGCTCCCGAATTGCAGGGCCTCGACGGCCTCGTACGCGAGCCCTTCTCCCGCCGCGGCTTCGTGATGACCACGGTGATCACCGGCTTCACCCTCGCCACCACCACGGTGCTGGCGCAGGCCATCCACACGGACGCCACCGGCCTCGTGGCCGGCGAGGTGCAGATCCCCACCTCCGACGGCAACATGCCGGGCTATCGCGCCATGCCGGAAGGCAATGGCCCGTTCCCGCTGGTGATCGTCATCGAGGAGATCTTCGGCGTCCACGAATACATCAAGGACACCTGCCGCCGCCTCGCCAAGCTCGGCTATTGCGCGGTGGCGCCCGAGCTCTATGCCCGGCAGGGCGACCTCACCAAGATGACCGACGTGCAGCAGATCGTCAGTCAGGTCATCTCCAAGAAGCCCGATGCCGAGATGCTGTCCGACCTCGATGCGGCGGTGGCCTGGGCGGTGAAAGATTCCAAAGCGGACGGCAACCGCCTCGCCGTGACCGGCTTCTGCCGCGGCGGGCGCGCCACCTGGCTCTATGCCGCCCATAACCCCAAGGTGAAGGCGGCCGTGGCGTGGTACGGCCCGCTCGGCGGCCAGCGCACGGACATCCAGCCGAAGACCGCCGCCGAAGTGGTGGCCGATCTCAAGGCGCCGGTGCTCGGCCTCTATGGTGGCGCTGACACGGGCATTCCGGTGGCTGATGTGGAGAAGCAGCGCGACGCCGCCAAGGCGGCGGGCAAGACGGTCGAGATCGTCATCTATCCCGACACGCCCCACGCTTTCCATGCCGACTACCGGCCGAGCTATCGCAAGGAAGCGGCCGAAGACGGCTGGAAGCGCATGCTCGCCTGGTTCAAGCAGTACGGCGTCTGATCCGAGGACACGGGGCCGGCGTCGAACGCCGGCCCCGTGCTTCCGCCGGCTCTGCGCTGCCCTCAGGCGGCAGCGCGCAAGGCGGCCTCCGATGCCGATTGGGACATGAGCGCCATGTTGGCGCCGAACCAGCGTTCCAGCAGGCTGATGAGCGAAGGGGCGACATCGACGCCGCGCCCGCCGCTGCCGGAGACCTCAAGAAAGCCGGCTGCCTGCGCCGCCCGCAGCAGGTTGACGAGATGGCTGCGGGAGACGCCGAAGCGCTTGGCGGTCGGCGTCAGGGGCAGATCAACGGTGCCCGGCCGCGCCCGCCCCCCTTCCACGGGCAGTTGCAGGAAGATGCTGAGCAGCACCATGTAGCCCGCATCGGCGCTGGTGAAGACGGCGAGTTCCGGAAAGCCGTCGGGCAGGCGCGTCCCGCGCAGATAATAGCCGCCCGCCGCGCGATGAAAATTCTCCAGAAATGCCGCGTCGTGGTCCAGCCGGGCGAGATAGGACGTGCCGGGACAGAGCGCCTCGATGCCGCGCATGTGGATCACCGTATAGATGCGCACGTGATCCCACAGGCGCGCGGTGGGCACGAGCAGCTTGCTGCGGCGGTCCTCGGTGGGCTTGGGCGCGACGAAGCCGGCCATCCGCATCAGGCCGAGAAAGGCCGTCACCCGGCCGGGGCTCGCGACCCCATGAGCGGCGCACAGCTCGCGCAGGCGGCTGAGGGTGAGACCATCGGCGGGATCGCGCGGATCGCGGTGCAAATGAAGCTGAAGCGCGAGACTTGAAATAAGAAACCGCCCCTCCTCATTGACGATCTTGTTGAGGATGGGGGATGATCGGTACAAACGCACCAGATCAAGGGCATATCTTCTTAGCGCACCGGCAAAGGCCTCATGGCTTCGCATGTTTTCGCCTTGCTGAATAAAGGTGCGCAAGGCGGTATCATTGACGGTCATCGGTGCGGTCTCGACAATACACACGTGCCGCGAGTTTGACAAAATTTGGTCGAGTTCGAAACAGCGGTTTCTTCAAGCCGCGAAGGTCTCCATACAAGCGATGGGGGCCTTAATCCGCCCATCGCGGCAAGGCACTGCTCCATAAGGAAGATCAGGGAGACACCGGATGTGTGAACTGTGCACGACCAATGGCCTGTCGCGGCGCCACCTCCTCGGCGGTGGCATGGCGGTGGCCGGTCTCGCCGCGGCGGGCCTGCTCGGCGGCCTCGCCACTCCGACGGCCGCCCTGGCGCAGGCGACGCGGCCCAACGACATCCCGCCCGCCGAGGCCCTGAAGCGCCTCAAGGACGGCAATGCCCGCTACGCCGCCAACAAGCCGCGGCAGCATGATTTCTCCGCGGGCCGCGCCGCCCGCGCCTCGGCCCAGTATCCCTTCGCGGCCATCCTGAGCTGCGCGGATTCCCGCGTCGCGCCGGAACTTGCCTTCGATCAGGGGCCGGGCGAATTGTTCGTCTGTCGCGTCGCCGGCAACTTCGTGAATGAGGACGGCCTCGCCAGCCTTGAATATGGCGTGCAGGTTCTCGGCCTGCCGCTCATCATGGTGCTCGGCCATACCAATTGCGGCGCCATCGATGCCACCATCAAGGTGGTGAAGGACAACATCACTTTGCCGGGCCATCTGCCGGGTCTCGTGAATGCCCTGAAGCCGGGCATCGAGGCGGCCATTGCCAAGCAGCCGAAGGATCTGCTCGCCACGGCCATCGAGGAGAACGTGCGCTTCAACGTGCGCCGCCTGCGCGATGCCTCGCCCATCCTCTCCAAGGCGGTGGCGGACAAGAAGCTTCAGGTGGTCGGCGGCGTTTACGAGATCGGCACCGGCAAGGTGACCGCCATCGAGGCGTGACGCGTTTCGGGCGCCGGTTCACCGGCGCCCGTCCTGCGCAGGACATCCTCAGGCCGAAGCGCCGAACACCCTGTATCGGCGCGGCAGCAGGCCGACGCGCCCGCCCGTCTCCAGCACCTCATCGTGCGGAATGGCGGCTTCCACGATGACCGGGCCGTTCTCGCCCGCGATCTCGATGTCCGCCCGGCGCAGCGGGCCATAGGTGCGCACCGCCAGCACGCGGCCCGAGAAGGGGGCCTCGTCCGGAGCGGCGAATTCCACATCATGGGGGCGGGTGAGGAGGCGGGCCGGCCCATCGGCCGCGCCCTGGCTGTCCAGTGTCAGCGCCCGCTCGCCCACGTAGAGCTGGCCCGCGCGCACCTGCGCCGGCAAGGCCAGCGTCTCGCCGATGAAATCGTGCACGAAGGCGGTGGCGGGGTGGTCATAGACCTCGTTGGGCGTGCCCACCTGCTCGATCTTGCCGTGGCCCATCACCACCACCCGGTCGGCCAGCTCCAGCGCCTCCTCCTGATCGTGGGTGACGAGGAGGGACGTGACCGGCAGTTCCTCGTGCAGATGCCGCAGCCAGCGGCGCAATTCCTTGCGCACCTTGGCGTCGAGCGCGCCGAAGGGCTCGTCCAGCAGCAGCACGCGGGGCGAGATGGCCAGCGCGCGGGCGAGCGCCACGCGCTGGCGCTGGCCGCCGGAGAGCTGGCCGGGATAGCGGTCTGCCAGCCAGTCGATCTGCACGAGGTGCAGCAGCTCGTTGACCTTCTCGCGGATGGCGGCCTCGGGCAGCTTGTCGGCGCCCTTGCGCACGCGCAGGCCGAAGGCGACGTTCTCGAACACGCTCATGTGCCGGAACAGGGCATAGTGCTGAAAGACGAAGCCCACGTTGCGGTCCCGCACCGAGCGATCAAGGGCATTCACCCCGTCGAACTGCACCTCTCCCTCATCCGGCCAGTCGAGGCCGGCGATGATGCGAAGCAGCGTCGTCTTTCCCGAGCCGGAGGGGCCGAGCAGGGCGACGAGCTCGCCGCTGCGCACACGCAGCGAGACATTGTCGAGGGCGGTGAAGGATTTGAAGCGCTTGGAGACGCCGATCACGTCGATGGTCATCTCAATGCTCCTGTGCGAGGCGGTGTTCGAGAATGGACTTGGCGCAGAGCGTGACCAGCGCGAGCAGGGCCAGCAGCGAGGCCACCGCGAAAGACGCCGCGAACTGATACTCGTTGTAGAGGATCTCGATCTGCAGCGGCATGGTGTTGGTGAGGCCGCGAATGTGGCCGGACACCACGGAGACGGCGCCGAACTCGCCCATGGCGCGGGCGTTGCAGAGCAGGACGCCGTAGAGCAGCGCCCATTTCACATTCGGCAGCGTCACGCGGAAGAAGGTGGAGAGGCCTGAGGCGCCGAGCGAGATGGCCGCCTCCTCCTCCGCCGTGCCCTGCTCCTGCATCAGCGGGATCAGTTCCCGCGCCACAAACGGGAAGGTGACGAAGACGGTCGCGAGTACGATGCCCGGAATGGCGAAGACGATCTTGATGTCGTGCGCCTGGAGGAAGGGGCCGAGCAGGCCCTGGCTGCCGAACAGCAGCACGAAGACCAGACCGGCCACCACCGGAGACACGGAAAAGGGCAGGTCGATGAGGGTGATGAGCGCGCTCTTGCCCCAGAAATCGAACTTGGCGATGGCCCAGGAGGCGACGAGCCCGAACACCAGATTGAGGCTCACCGATATGGCGGCCACCAGCAGCGTGAGCTGGATCGCCGCGATGGCGTCGGGGTCGGCAAGGGCAGACACATAGGTGTCCCAGCCCTTGGCGAAGGCCTGGATGAAGACGGAGACGAGCGGCAGGCCGATCACCAGCGCGAGGAAGACGAGTGCCACCGTGATGACGGCGAAGCGCACCAGCGGCGGCTCGGTGTGCACGGGCGGCGCACGACGGATCGCCTGCGCCTGAACCGAGACAGGGGGAGGGGCGAGATCGGCCACGCTCATCGCTCGCTGGTCCGCCGTTCGGTCCATTGCTGGAGCCGGTTGATGATGAGGAGAAGGATGAAGGACGCAACCAGCATCACGACGGCGATGGCGGTGGCGTCCGCATAGCGGAACTCCTCCAGCCGAACGACGATGAGCAGAGGCGCAATCTCCGAAACGTTCGGCATGTTGCCGGCGATGAAGATGACCGAGCCGTATTCTCCGATGCCCCGCGCGAAGGCGAGGGAAAAGCCGGTGAGCAGGGCTGGCCAGACGGTGGGCAGCACCACGCGCCAGATCGTCTCGAAGCGACTGGCGCCAAGGCTGGCGGCGGCCTCTTCATATTGCTTGTCGAGATCCGCCAGAACCGGCTGGATGGTGCGCACCACGAAGGGCAGGCCCACAAAGACGAGGGCCACCAGAATGCCGAGCGGGGTGAAGGCGACCTTGATGCCGAGCGGCGCCAGCAGGCTGCCGATCCAGCCGTTTTCCGCATAAAGCGCGGTCAGCGAAATGCCGGCCACTGCCGTCGGCAGCGCGAAGGGCACGTCCACGATGGCATCCACCAGCCGGCGGCCGGGGAAATCGTAGCGCACCAAGGCCCAGACCACGATGGTCCCGAACACGGCATTCACGATCGCCGCCGCGAACGAGATGCCGAACGACACCCAGAGCGCGTGGAGCGTGCGCGGGCCCGTCACGACGGCAATGAAGCGGTCGAGGGTCAGTTCCGTGGTCTTCAGGAAGAGGGCTGCGAGCGGGATGAGCACGATGAGGCTCAGCCACGTGACGGTCAGCCCGAACGTCAGCCCGAAGCCGGGGATGACGCTGCGCGGCCGGAAGAAGGAAGCTCGTGTGGCTGCCGCCATGGTGACATCCGCGTCGTGAGAGGCCCGCCGTGCCGGACCGGATCAGGAGGATGCGGCGGAACTTGCCGCCGCGCCTTGATCCAGCCCGCACCGGCTGGAGCGTTCCGAGGGGCTGCTGCGCTGGCGGCAGCCCCTCACGTCCGGCTCAGTTGCCGTAGATCTTGTCGAACACGCCGCCGTCGGCGAAGAACTTCTGCTGCGCCTTGGTCCAGCCCCCGAACACCTCGTCGATGGTGAAGGTCCGGGTCTTGGCGAACTTGTCCTTGTACTTCTCGGCCACCGAGGCGAGACGCGGGCGATAATAATTGCGGGCCGCGATCTCCTGGCCTTCCGGCGTGTAGAGATACTTGAGATAGGCTTCCGAAATCTCCCGCGTGCCCTTCTTGTCGACATTCTTGTCCACCACCGCCACCGGCGGCTCGGCCAGAATGGTGTAGGGCGGGGTGACGATGTCGAACTTGTCGGGGCCCAGCTCGTTCACCGAGAGATAGGCCTCGTTCTCCCAGGCGATCAGCACGTCGCCGAGGCCGCGCTCCACGAAGGTAATGGTGGCGCCGCGCGCGCCGGTGTCGAGCACGGGCACGTTCTTGAACAGGGCCGTCACATAGGCGAGGGCCTTCTGCTCGTCGCCATTGTTCTTCTTCAGCGCATCGCCCCAGGCCGCGAGGAAGTTCCAGCGGGCGCCGCCGGAGGTCTTGGGATTGGGGGTGATGACCTTGATGCCCGGCTTCACCAGATCATCCCAGTCCTTGATGCCCTTCGGATTGCCCTTGCGGACGAGGAAGACGATGGTCGAGGTGTAAGGCGAGGAATTGTCCGGCAGGCGCTTCTGCCAGTCCTTGTCCAGCAGGCCCTTGGCCGCGATGGCGTCGATGTCATAGGCGAGCGCCAGCGTCACCACGTCGGCGGGGCTGCCGTCGATGACCGTGCGGGCCTGCGCGCCCGAGCCGCCGTGCGACTGGCGGATGGTCACATTGTCGTTCGGATGGTCCTTCTTCCAGAAGGCGGTGAAGGCCTTGTTGAAGTCGGTATACAGCTCGCGGGTGGGGTCGTAGCTCACATTGAGCAGATTGATGTCCGCCGCGCGCGCGGGAGCGCCGGCAAGGCTCAGGGCAAGCGGGGCGGCGATTAGGGCCGCTGCCAGACGTTTGAACATCAAGACCTCCTGTGGGCGCGCCTTGAGGCGCATTCGTTCGTCACGTCGAACGATACAGGCCCATTCTGTAAGGTCAATCGATTTACTGAATAAAATCGATGAAAATAAAAATTACAAAACTTCGCTGTCTTTTGGCACGTGGATGCCGCATTCCGTCTTCGCCTGTCCGCGCCAGCGGCCGGCCCGCGGATCTTCCCCCGGCTTGACCCGCGACGTGCAGGGCATGCAGCCGATGGAGGCGAAGCCGAACCTCTGCATGGGATGGCGCGGCAGGTCGTGGGCGGTCATCCAACCCTCGATATCGTCCGGCCCGAGCGCCGCGAGCGGATTGAACTTGATGCGTCCCTCGTCCGCTTCAACGAACGGAATGTTCGCTCGCGTCACCGCCTGATAGCGCTTGCGGCCATTGATCCAGGCCTCAAAGGGCGCGAGTGCACGCCCGAGCGGCTCCACCTTGCGCAGGGCGCAGCAGGCATCCGTATCGCTCGCCCAGAGGTCGTTGTCGGCGTCCCGCTCCGCCCGAAGCTGTTCGTCCGGCCGGTAGGTGCGCACGTCCGTGAGGCCGAGCCGGGCAATGAGCGTGTCGCGATAGTCGAGCGTTTCGGTGAAGAGATGGCCGGTGTCGAGGAACAGCACCGGTACCGAGCGATCCACCTGCGCGATCATGTGCAGCAGCACCGCAGATTCCGTCCCGAAGGAGGAGACGGCGGCGATGCGCCCCCGGTGGCCGCCGATGGCGCGCTCCAGCACGTCGAGCGGCGACGCCCCCTCGAGCGTTGCCGCGAGGCGCGCCGCCTCGTCGGCCAGGTCGATCTGTGTCGCAAGCGCGGACACGGCGCGCCTCAGACCGAGCGCGCCGCCGCGAGGCGGGCCCGCAGCGGGGTCGGGCGTCCGTCGCCGGTGGGCTGGTAGAAGACGGAATAGGTCTTCAGCTCCTTCTCCACGGCCTGTGCATCCGCCTCCTTGGCGACATCCAGCGCATCGAAGCCACAGCGGACCATGAGCAGGAACTGGTCGCGCAGCACGTTGCCGATGGCACGCAGCTCGCCCTTGTAGCCGAGGCGTTCGCGCAGCAGGCGGGCCTGCGTATAGGCGCGGCCATCGCGGAACTTCGGGAACACGAGGGCAACCACGGCCAAGCGGTCCACGAAGGGCGCGAGGTCCAGCACGTCCTTGCTGTTGGGCCAGATGACACCCACGGGCTGGTTGCGGGCAAACAGCGCGTCGGCCTCCTTCAGCAGCCGCTCGGCGGAGACGAGGGCGGGCGCGTCCGGCAGGGTTTCGTCGTCAGCGACGGTCACGAAAGCGTCGCGGACGAGCTTTCCGTTCTTAACGAGCGGCATAGGCGCGCTCCTTGAAAGGTTCGATGCCAAGCCGCTGCACGGCGGCGATGAAGGTCTCGCTCGGGCTCTGGCGCAGCTCTACATAGGCATCGAGGATGCGTTCCACCACGTCCACCACTTCCGATTCCGGAACGGCCGGGCCGATCAGCTCGCCGAGGCGCGCCTTGTGGTTGGCCTTGCCGCCCAGCGTGATCTGGTAGAATTCCTCGTCCTTCTTCTCGACGCCGAGAATGCCGATGTGCCCCACATGATGGTGGCCGCAGGCATTGATGCAGCCCGAGATGTTGAGGTGGACGCGGCCGATGTCCGCCGCCCGCTCGTGGTCCGCGAAGCGCTTGGTCAGGTCCTGCGCCAGCGGAATGGAGCGGGCATTGGCCAGCGAGCAGTAATCGAGGCCGGGGCAGGCGATGATGTCCGAGATCAGGCCCACGTTGGGGGTGGCGAGGCCGAGCTTGTCGAGCGCGCGCCACAGCTCCGGCAGATCCTTCTGCCGCACGTGGGGCAGGGTGAGGTTCTGTTCATGGGCGACGCGGATTTCGCCATAGGCAAAGCGGTCCGCGAGGTCCGCGATGGCGTCCATCTGCTCGGCGGTGGCGTCGCCCGGAGGTCCGCCCACGGGCTTCAGCGAGATGGTGACGATGGCATGGCCCGGCACCTTGTGCGGCGCCACCGAATTGCCGAACCAGCGGGCGAAGGCGCTATCTGCCTTCGCAGCGACCAGCACCTCGGGCTCGTCCGTCAGCGCCTCGAAATCCGGCTCCTTGAAATGGGCGCGGATGGCGTCGATGGCGGCATCGTCGAGGGTGAGGGCGCCGTCCTTGATCTGCGCCCACTCTTCTTCCACGCGGCGGGTGAATTCCTCGGTGCCGATCTCATGCACCTGGATCTTGATGCGCGCCTTGTAGATGTTGTCGCGCCGGCCGCCCGCATTATAGGTGCGCAGCACCGCTTCCAGATAGGAGAGCAGGTGGTGGCGGGGCAGGAACTCGCGGATTGTCTTGCCAACGAAGGGCGTGCGGCCGAGGCCGCCGCCGACGATCACCTCGAAGCCGGTCTCGCCGTCGCTCTGGTGCAGGCGCAGACCGATGTCGTGCACGCGGATGGCGGCGCGGTCGTGCTTGGCGGCCGTGATGGCGATCTTGAACTTGCGCGGCAGGTAGGTGAATTCCGGGTGGAGGGTAGACCACTGCCGGATGATCTCCGCATAGAGGCGGGGATCCTCGATCTCCTCCGGCGTCGCCGCCGCCCAGGGATCGGTGGTGGTGTTGCGGATGCAGTTGCCCGAGGTCTGGAGGCCGTGGAGGCCGGCGCGGGCGAGGTCCGCCATGGCGTCGGGCAGCTCTTCCAGCTTGATCCAGTTGAACTGGATATTCTGGCGGGTGGTGAAATGGCCGTAGTTGCGGTCATAGCGCCGGGCCACATGGGCGAGCGCGCGCATCTGGTCGGCCGAGAGCGTGCCATAGGGAATGGCGATGCGCAGCATATAGGCGTGCAGCTGGAGGTAGACGCCGTTCATGAGCCGCAGGGGCTTGAACTCCTCCTCGTTCAGTTCGCCCGAGAGGCGGCGGCGCACCTGGTCCCGGAACTCATCCACGCGCTCCTGCAGGAAGGTCCGGTCGAATTCGTCATACACATACATGGGGTCAGGTTCCGTCGCTCGCTCAGGCGGCGCCCGGCAGGGCAATGGTGGGGCCGCCAACGCGGATGCGCTCGCGCAGGTTGACCGGATGCGGCCGGCCGTCGGTGCCGATCTCCACGCGGGCGGGATAGGCGCCGACCGCATTGGCCTCGTCCGCATTGGCGGTGGCGAGCAGCTTCAGCACCTCGTCGGCCGTGGTCAGCACGGCGGCCTCGGCGAGGTCGCTCGCCCAGTCGCCCCGCGCGGTGAGCCACACCACGATCCCATCGGTGAGCCGATTGGCGGTGATGACGGTGGGGCCCGTGATCTTGAGCTTCTGCTGCAACGGTGAGGTCATGAAGGCCGGTCCGGTTTCGGATCAGGTTTTCCCTAATTCCGAATTTTTGATGTTAATTAATGAGGTTGACGTAATTCCAAAGTTAAAATAGCGATCGCCAATATGCAATCGCCAAATGAGGCGTCCGCACCCCTGTCCCGTGCCAACCTGCCGCTCGTGGCGGATGGGCGGCGGGGGTATAAGGACCAAGGCGATGCGGGACCTTTGGGAAAGGAACGACGGGCATGAACCGTCTGGACGCGCTTGAGGCGCAGAGCATCTTCATTCTGCGCGAGGCCTTCGCCCAATTGCGGAAGGTGGCCCTGCTCTGGTCGCTGGGCAAGGATTCCAACGTCATGATCTGGCTGGCGCGCAAGGCGTTCTTCGGCCGCGTGCCCTTTCCCTGCATGCATGTGGACACCGGCCGGAAGTTTCCGGAGATGTACGACTTCCGCGACCGTTATTCGAAGGAATGGGGCCTCGATCTTCTGCTGGAGGAATGCCCGCCCATCGAGAGCACGGACCCGACCCTGCCGCCCGCCGCCCGCTCCGCCGCCCGCAAGACGGAAGGCCTGCGCCTCGCGCTCGCCAAGCACGGCTTTGACGGCGTGATCGCCGGCATTCGCCGCGATGAGGAGCCGACACGCGCCAAGGAGCGCTTCTTCTCCCCGCGCGGCACCGATGGCGCGTGGAACGTGCGCGAGCAGCCCCCGGAATTCTGGGACCAGTACAACACGGCGCTCACCCCCGGCGCCCATCTGCGCATCCATCCCATCCTGCATTGGACGGAGATGGACATCTGGGCCTACACGAAGCGCGAGAACATTCCCGTCATCCCGCTGTATTTCTCGAACGGCGGCAAGCGCTACCGCTCACTGGGCGACAAGGACATCACCTTCCCGGTGGATTCCGACGCTTCAACCCTGGACGAAATTCTCGCGGAACTCGCCGTGACCAAGACCTCGGAACGGTCCGGCCGCGCCATGGACCATGAGAGCGAAGACGCCTTCGAGCGCCTGCGCACCGCCGGATATCTGTGAGGCAGTCCGATGAACGCTCTTTCCGCCACCAAGGCTCCCGCGCAGCCGGTCGCTTCCTCTTCCGCCTCGGCCGTGCCCGCCGAGCGTGAGCTGCTGCGCATCGTCATCGTCGGCCATGTGGACCATGGCAAGTCCACCCTCGTCGGCCGCATCCTGCACGAGACCGGCGCCCTGCCGGACGGCAAGCTGGAGATGATCAAGGCCGTCTCCGCCCGCCGGGGCATGCCCTTCGAGTGGTCCTTCCTGCTCGACGCGCTTCAGACCGAGCGCGACCAGGGCATCACCGTGGACACGACGCAGATCCGCTTTGCGACGGAAAAGCGTGACTATCTGCTGATCGATGCGCCCGGCCATGTTGAATTCTTGCGCAACATGATCACCGGCGCGGCGCAAGCCGATGCCGCCGTGCTCCTGATCGACGCCGCCGAGGGCGTGCGCGAGCAGACCCGCCGCCACGCCTTCCTGCTGCATCTGCTGGGCCTCAAGCAGGTGATCGTGGCGGTGAACAAGATGGATCGCGTGGGCTATGACCGCGCGGTGTTCGCCAAGATCGAGGCGGATGTCGCCGCCTATCTCGACGGCTTCGGCCTGCATCCGGCGTTTGTCGTGCCGCTCTCCGCCCGCGAGGGCGGCTTCGTGAAGGAGCGCGCGGCGGGCGCCGAATGGTACGCCGGGCCGACCATCCTTGAGGGGCTCGACCAGCTCTCCGCGCCGCTCGGCCTAGGCGATCTGCCGCTGCGCTTCCCCGTGCAGGCGGTCTACAAGTTTGATGAGCGGCGCATCATTGCCGGCCGCATTGAGAGCGGGCATCTGGCGGTGGGGGACGAGCTCACCTTCGAACCGTCGGGTGCCACCGCCCGCATCCGCTCGCTGGAAGCCTGGCCCGGTCCGGCGCCGACCACGGCGACGGCGGGGCAGTCCATCGGCGTCACGCTGGACAAGGACATCTTCGTCGCCCGTGGCGACGTGGCGGCCCATGGCAACCTGCGCCCGCGCGCCGCGCGCCGGCTCACCGCCCGCGTGTTCTGGCTGGCCGATGCGCCGCTGAAGGCGGGCACGGCGGTGACCGTGCGCCTCGCCACCAACAGCGCCACCGGCATCGTGCGCAGCGTTGCGAGCGCCGTGGACCCGGCCAACCTCACCACTGAGGGCGTCGCCGCGCTCGGCCGCAACCATGTGGGCGAGGTGGACATTGCGCTCCACCGCCCGCTGGCGGCGGATGCCTATGCCATCAATCCCATCCTCGGACGCATCGTCATCGAGGTGGACCGCAAGATTGCCGGCGGCGGCATCGTCCTGTCGGCCGCCAGCGAGGACAAGTCGCCGGCCCCCAAGGGCGAGGTGGTGGCGGTGGACAGCGCCGTGCGCCCCGCCGACCGCCTCGCGCGCTATCGCCATGGCGGCGCGGTGCTCTGGCTGACGGGCCTGCCGGCGGCCGGCAAGTCCACCGTGGCGCGGGCGCTGGAGAAGCGCCTGTTCGACCTCGGCGGCGCGCCGCTGTTCCTGGATGGCGACACCCTGCGCACGGGTCTCAACGGCGACCTGGGCTTCCTGCCCGAGGACCGTTCGGAGAACATCCGCCGCGTCGCGGAGGTGGCGACCTTCCTCGCCCGCAACGGGCAGGTGGCCATCGTCGCGCTCGTCTCACCCACCCGCGCCGACCGGGCGCGGGCGCGGGAGATTGCCGGCGCCTTCTTCCACGAGGTGCATGTGCGTGCGCCGCTGGACGTGTGCGAGGCACGCGATCCCAAGGGCCACTATGCCCGCGCCCGCAAGGGCGAGATGGCCAACTTCACCGGCATCAGCGCGCCGTATGAGGAGCCGGAGCAGCCGGAACTGGTGCTCGACACCACTGCCGACCTCCCCCTCTGCATTCAGGCGCTGGAAGGCTATCTCGCCGGCGCCGGCGTGCTCGCCCCGCCGGATGGCGACGCCAGCATCTGAGCCTCAGCTGCGGCGGGGCCTTCCGGTTCCGCCGCCAGCAGGGCCTCCATGAGGCCCGGGAAGCGGGCATCGAGATCGGCGCGGCGCAGCGTGTTCGAGCGCCCGTTGCCGAGGTCCACCTGCCGGATGAGGCCGGCTTCCCGCAGCACGCGGAAATGATGGGTGCGGGTGGCCTTGGCCACGGGCAGGCAGAAGCTGGCGCAGAGGTAGGGCCCGTCTGCGCGGGCGAGCTGCAGCACCACGCGCCGCCGGTGCGGATCGGCGAGCGCCGCCAGCACGCGGCTGAGATCCAGTTCATCGGTCTCGGGATGCCAGAGGTCCGCGTCCAAAATTCAATCCTCTTTCGCCCTTCCGTCTTGCGCGATGGTCGCGCTCAAGGCAAGGTACGATAAACATCGTACCATAGGGAGTGCCCCCATGACGACCGCGCGAGCCATTCGCCTTCATGCCTTCGGCGGGCCGGAGGTGTTGCAGCTGGAAACCGTCGAGCTGCCGCCTCCGGCTGCCGGCGAGGTGGAGGTGCGCCAGACGGCCATCGGCTTCAATTATATTGATGTCTATCAGCGCAAGGGCATCTATCCGCTGCCCTCGCCCACGGGCCTCGGACATGAGGCGGCGGGTGTGGTCGAGGCGGCGGGGCTGGGCGTCACCGACCTCAAGGTGGGCGACCGCGTCGCTTATATCAACGCAGGCATCGGCGCCTATGCGGACCGCCGGGTGCTGCCCGCCGAGAAGCTGGTGCCCATTCCCGCCAATGTGACGGATGAGGAAGCGGCGGCGCTCATCTTCAAGGGGCTCACTGCGCAATATCTGGTCCGCAAGACCCACAAGGTCGCGCCGGGCGACATCGTCGTCGTGCATGCGGCGGCGGGCGGCGTCGGTCAGATCCTCTCCTCCTGGGCCAAGGCGCTCGGCGCCTTCGTCATCGGCACTGCCGGCTCGCCGGAGAAGTGCGCCATCGCCAAGGCCGCCGGCTGCGACGTGGCCATCGACTATTCCAAGGATGGCTGGGTGGAGGAGGTGATCGCCGCGACCTCCGGCAAGAAGGCGCGGGTGGTCTATGATTCCGTCGGCCGCGACACCTTCCTGAAGTCGCTGGACCTCATCGCCCCCTTTGGGCTCATGGTGCTCTATGGGGCGGCGTCGGGGCCGGTGGAGCCGTTCAATACGGAAGTGCTCAACAAGAAGGGCTGCCTGTTCCTCACCCGGCCGTCCATCTTCCCCCACAATGCCGATGTCGCCACCTTGCGGGAGAACGCGGCCGATCTGTTCGAGGCGGTCGCCAAGGGCTGGGTTAAGGCGAGCATCGGCGCCCGCTTCCCCCTTGCGGATGTGGCGGCAGCCCATCAGGCGGCGGAGGCCCGCGCCACCACCGGCGCCATCCTGCTGGTTCCCTGATCAGGCGCGCGAGCCTGCCTGATCCCTTACACCAGCCGCGCGGCGCCCTCCAGCGCCGCGCGGTATTCCGTGATGAGCCGGGTGCAGAGGTCGTGGGCGCTCGGCACGTCGAGCACGGAACCGACCCCTTGCCCTGCCGACCACACCGTCTTCCAGGCCTTGGCCTCGCTGCCGAGATCGAGCTTGCCGTGGCTCACGAGCGCATCCGGATCGAGGCCCGCGGCGCGGATGCTGGGCTTGAGGAAATTGGCGTTCACGCCCGAAATGGCGGGCGTATAGAGGATGTCCGCCGCCTGGGCGGCGACCAGCATGTCCTTGTAGGCCTGCGGCGCCGCACTCTCCTTCGTCGCGATGAAGCGCGTGCCGAGATAGGCGTAATCGGCGCCCATGAGGCGGGCGGCCGCGGCGTGGCTGCCGGTGGACATGGCCCCCGACAGGATGATGGGACCGGAAAAGACGGAGCGGATTTCCGCGATCAGCGCGAACGGGCTGAGGTTGCCAGCGTGCCCGCCGGCGCCCGCCGCCACGGCGATGATGCCGTCCACGCCGGCCTCTGCCGCCTTCTCCGCATGGCGGCGGCTGATCACGTCGTGAAAGACGAGCCCGCCATAGGAATGCACCGCATCCACCACATCGCGCACGGCGCCGAGCGAGGTGATGACCACTGGCACGCGCTTGTGGGCCGTCATCTTGAGGTCCGCTTCAAGCCGCGTATTGGTCTGGTGCACGATGAGGTTCACGCCGAAGGGCGCGGCGTCTTCAATGCCGTCGAGGCGGTTCTCGATCTCCTCCACCCAGGCGCCATAGGCGTCCGTGCTGCGGGCATTGAGTGCGGGAAAGGTGCCGAGCAGCCCCGCGCGGCAGGTCTCCACCACGAGATCGGGACCGGAAACGAGAAACATGGGCGCGGCGATGATGGGCGCCTTCAGGCGGCCTGAAAGCGTGTCGGGAACGGGCATCGAATTTCTCCCAGCCGGCCGCCGCTCCGGCGGCCCCTCCTGGCCGATCTGTGCCGGCCTGAGCCGATACTGTGGCGGGCAGGCCAGCCCTCGGCAAGGGCGGTTCACGGCGCAAGGCTGCGGCGCACCGGCACTTGCCGCGCCCCCGCGCTTTGGTGCAGCGTTCACCCCAAGGCGGCCGCATGAGCCGCGGGAGGGAACAGATGTCCAACGCCGATCCGGTGCTGCTCGACGTGACGGGCGGCATTGCCCGCATCCGCTTTAACAGACCCCACGTGCTGAATGCGCTCGATGAGCATTCCATTCTCGCCTTCAAGCGCGCGGTGGAGACGGTGGCGGAGCAGCCCGGCATCCGCGTCGTCGTGCTCTCGGGGGAGGGACGGGCCTTTCTCGCCGGCGGCGATGTGGCGAGCTTCCACAAGGCGGGGCCGGAGGCGCCGCATCTCGTGGCGGCGCTCATCGGCCCGTTCCATGAGGCGCTCGAGATCCTGACGAAGCTCAAGGCGCCGGTCATCGCCAGCGTGCAGGGCGCGGCGGCGGGCGGCGGCCTCTCGGTGGCGCTGGCGGCGGATCTGCTGATCGCTGCCGACAATGCGCAATTCTCCATGGCCTACAGCCGCATCGCCACCAGCCCGGACGGCGGCGGGACCTGGCACCTGCCGCGCCTCGTCGGCCTGCGCAAGGCGATGGAACTGGCTCTGCTGTCGGACATGGTCGATGCGCAGGAGGCTCTGCGGCTGGGCATCGCCAACAAGGTGGTGCCGCTCGCGGATCTCGCCGAGGAGACGGAGAAACTCGCCGCCTGCCTCGCCGCCGGTCCCACCGCCGCCTATGGACGCATCAAGGCCCTGCTGCGCGGCGCGGAAACCCGCAGCCTCACCGAGCAACTGGCGGCGGAGAAGGAGGCCTTCGTCGCCAGCGCCGGAACGCACGATTTCGCCGAGGGCGTCGCCGCCTTCGTCGCCAAGCGCCTGCCCCGCTTCGAGGGGCACTGACCCGGCGCACGCCGGGCGAACCATAAGAACAGCGGGGAGAAGGCCATGGATGTGAAGGGACATGCCGCCGTCGTCACCGGCGCGGCGTCGGGGCTCGGCGCGGTCACGGCGCGGGCGCTGGCCGCGGCGGGGGCGAAGGTGGCGCTGCTCGACCGGGAGGTGGAGGGCGCGGCGCGGGTGGCAGCAGAGATCGGCGGGCAGGCCTTCGCCTGCGACGTTGTGGATGCGGCGAGCGCAGAGGCGGCGGTGGCCGCGGCGGCCGCGGCGCACGGGCCGGCGCGCATCCTCGTGAACTGCGCGGGCGTCGCTCCGGCGGGCCGCATCGTCGGCCGCAAGGGGCCGCAACCGCTGGAGGATTTCCGCCGGGTGGTGGAGATCAACCTCATCGGCACGTTCAACCTGCTGCGCCTCGTGGCGGCCGGCGCCGTGGGACTGGAGCCGCTGGCGCGGGGCGAGCGGGGCGTGCTCATCAACACCGCCTCCATTGCCGCCTATGACGGGCAGGTCGGCCAGCCGGCCTATGCGGCCTCCAAGGCGGGCGTCGCGGGCCTGACCCTGCCGGCGGCCCGCGAATTCGCGGGCGTCGGCATTCGCGTGGTGACCATCGCGCCCGGCATCTTCGCCACGCCCATGATGCTCAACATGCCGCAGGAGGTGCAGGACAGCATCGGCGCCACCGTGCCCTTCCCGCCGGGGCTGGGCGATCCGGAGGATTATGCCCGTCTGGTGCTCCACATCATCGGCAACACCATGCTGAACGGGGAGGTGATCCGCCTTGACGGAGCGTTGCGCATGGCGCCGAAGTGAGAATTGAACGGATGTATTGCGTGAATATTTGCAATTCCGCTCACTATTGACTTAAACCACTAATCCGGTAGATTGAGATAAGAATATTCCGTGCCGGAGATGTGAAATGCAGGCTCGTTCCCACAGCGGCTCCTGGCGCGACTGGGTGATGTTCGCTGCCGCTTACGGCTTGATCATGGGCATGATCTTCTTCGCCTATCCGCCCACGAGCGCGCAGCATCAGGCGGCCGCGACCACCTCCGCCACGGTGCGCTGATCGCGTTGCGCCATCGCCACGAGCGGATCGAAAACACAAACGCCCGGTCCTGAAGAGGACCGGGCGTTTTGTTTGGCTGGTAGCGGTGCGCCTCGGTCGGCGCCCCCGCCTCAGCGATTGAGGGCGATGGCCTGGTTGTTCTCCACCAGCGTGCCGATGAAGGCGTTCGGCCCGGCCGGCTGGAGGCGCGCGGTCACCTTGCCGAGGTGATCCTGCAGCACGATGTCCGATCCCATCATGTCCCAGCCCTTGGTCATGAAGATCTCGCTCGGGCAGGAGACGTCGGCGCGGGCGGAAAGGCCGTTCATGCCGCGATCGGTGGTCAGTTGCACGGGGCAGGTGTGCTGGCCGCTGTCCCACGCCAGGGTCCAGGCACCGGACAGGGCTTCCTTGGCGCCGGTGGCGGCGTAGGCCGAACCTGTCGGCAGGGCAGGGGGCGGCGTCAGAGGAACGTTGGACGCGACAGTCTTGGGGGTGACGGCTGCGGAGGCGCTGGCGGCGGTGGCACCGGTTGCCGGTGCAGCGTCCGCCATGGCGGGCGGCGGCACGGGGGCGCTCTCGACCGAGGCGGTCGGCGCCGACAGCGGCACGCGCTGGTCCATGGCCGTCGTCTTGGCTCCGAAGCCGTCGAGCCCCGTGCTGCAGCCAGCCAGAAAGGCTGCGCCCACCAGCACGGCCCCAACGGTAATGACCTTCATACACTCAACTCCGCGCGTTGCCGCCTCACGGCTGGACCGCCTCGTGCCTCCCCTTCCGGAAAGTTACGCCCCAAGCGTTACCAGCCTCTTTCAACGTTCGGACTCACGGACCACCAAGCCACGAGCCGGCTCGGGAGTTTCCTCAGGAACGTGGCGAGAGGATGACCCTACGGATTGTGCTTACCCTGCTCCCGCTTCTCGCGCCAGCGCGCGGTGGCGGCATGGACGGATGTTGCACGGCGCGGTATGTCCCCCGCACGCCATCCGCCTTTCCCGTCAGGAGAAAATCCATGTCCGCCCTTGATCCGAAGACGCTGACCGTTGTCGTGACCGGAGCCACCTCGGGCATCGGGGCCGCGACCGTGCGGCGCTTTGCCTCCGCGGGGTCCAAGGTCGTGGCCATGGGCCGCCGTGAGGACCGCCTGCAGGCGCTCGCCCAGGAGTTCCCGAATCTCGTCCTGCCGGTGGTCCTCGACGTACGCGACTACGCTGCCACGGAGGCCGCCTTCGCGGCGCTCCCCGACGCGTTCAAGGGCTACAACGTGCTGTGCGCCAATGCCGGCCTCGCCCTCGGCCTCGAGCCCGCCCAGGAGGCGAAGATCGAGGACTGGCAGACCATGATCGACACCAACATCACCGGCCTTGCCTATACGGTGCGCGCCGGCCTGCCGGGCATGGTGGCCCGCAAGGAAGGCCATGTGGTGTTCACCGGTTCGGTGGCCGGCGACTATCCCTATCCGGGCGGCAACGTCTATGGCGGCACCAAGGCCTTCGTGAAGCAGTTCGCGCTGAACGTCTGGGCCGATGTGGTGGGCACCGGCGTGCGCGTCACCAACATCGAACCCGGCCTCACCGAAACGGAATTCTCCGTGGTGCGTTTCCGCGGGGACGAGGCGAAGGCGGACAAGGTCTATGAAGGCACCGCCCCCATGACCGGCGAGGACATTGCCGAGCAGGTCTTTTTCGCCGCCACCCTGCCGCGCCATGTGGTGGTGCTCCGCATCCAGGCCATGGCCAACCAGCAGAGCTTCAGCCCCTTCTCCATCAAGCGCTGACGGCAGCCGCCGGCGCAGGGAGCGCGCCATGAACCTGCCCAACCTCATCACGATCGGCCGGCTCATCATCGTGCCCGTGGTGATCTGGGCCATCTCCGCAGACCTGCCGCAGCTGGCCCTCGGCCTGTTCCTGCTGGCGGGCCTGTCGGATGCGGTGGACGGCTTCATCGCCCGCCGCTTCAACATGCGCACCGAGCTCGGCGCCTATCTCGATCCCCTGGCCGACAAGGCGCTGCTGGTCTCCATCTATGTCACGCTGGCGATCTCCGGCGACATCCCGCGCTGGGTCGCCATCGCGGTGGTGTCGCGCGACCTGATGATCGTGGGTGCCATCGTCCTCTCCTCCGTGCTCGCCAAGCCCGTGGTGATCCGGCCGCTGGCCGTTTCCAAGGTGAATACGGCGGTGCAGATTGCCTTTGCGGCACTCGTGCTGTCGCGGGAGAGTTTTGACTTCGCCTGGACCCGGCCGTACCAGCTCGGGCTCGTGGCCGTCGGGGGCTTGACGGCCCTTTCCGCGGCTGCCTATCTCGCCGCATGGATGCGCCACATGGCGCGGTGAGCCGCCTTCCGCCTTCCGCTTGCGACCGGGCCGGGGAAGCGCCGTCGCCATGCGGGGAAGGGGACAGGCCGGCCATGAAGCTGCAGCTGCAGTTCCGCTTCTGGATCGGGACGCTTGTCGTCCTCATCCTCGCCATGTGGGTGCTGCGCGAGATCCTGCTGCCCTTCGTCGTCGGGACGGCGATCGCCTATTTCCTCAATCCCCTGGTGGAGCGCCTGAGCCGGCTGGGGATCGGGCGTATGCCCGCCGCCCTCTTCATGATCGGCCTGCTGTTGCTGGTCGTGGTGGTGCTGCTGCTCGTGGTGCTGCCCATCATGTCCGGCCAGCTTTATGAGTTCATCCAGAACATGCCGAGCTATGTCACCCGCCTCCAGCGGCTGGTGACGGAGGAGAACAAGGAGTGGGTGGACCAGATCTTCGGCACCCGCCTGCCCGATATCCAGAAATCCCTCTCCGACCTGATGTCGCAGGGCGTGAGCTATCTCCTGGGCCTGCTGTCCTCGCTGTGGTCCGGCGGGCAGGCGCTGCTGTCGGTCTTCGCGCTGGTCGTGGTGACCCCGGTGGTCGCCTTCTACGTGCTGTGCGACTGGAACAGCATGGTGGAAAACGTGGATTCCTGGATCCCCGTCCACCAGCGTCCGGTGGTGCGCCGGCTCGGCCGGGAGATGGACATGGCGGTGGCCGGATTCGTGCGCGGGCAAGCGCTCGTGTGCCTTCTGCTCGGGTCCTATTACGCCATTGCCCTGAGCATGGTCGGCCTCAACTTCGGCCTCATCATCGGGATTGTCTCCGGCTTCATCACCTTTATTCCGTACGTGGGCTCGCTCACCGGCCTCGTGCTGGCCATGGGCGTCGCCATCGTTCAGTTCTTTCCTGATTGGGCCATGATCGGCACCGTCTTCGGCATCTTCATCGTCGGCCAGACCATCGAGGGCTACATCCTCTCGCCCAAGCTCGTGGGCGACAGCATCGGAGTGCATCCGGTGTGGCTGATGTTCGCTCTGTTCGCCTTCGGCTATCTGTTCGGCTTCGTCGGCCTTCTCCTGGCCGTGCCGCTCACCGCCGCCACCGGTGTGCTGGTCCGCTTTGCCTTCCGGCAGTATTTTCACAGCACGCTCTATACCGGCCTGCCAGAGGCGGCCGAGGAGCGGGTGGCCGACAAGGTCTGAGCATGTCCCCCCGCGATACCCGTCCCCGGCAGCTTCCGCTGGATCTGCCGGCCACCTCGGCCATGCAGCGCGAGGATTTTCTCGAGGCGCCGGGCAATGCCGCGGCCTTGCGGCTGATCGATTCCTTTCCCGACTGGACGGCCCGCGTGGTCTGCCTCGTCGGGCCGCCGGGCACGGGCAAGAGCCATCTCGCCGCGGTCTTCGCGGAGCGGGCGGGTGCCGTGACGGTTTCCGCCGCCGACCTCACCCGCGCGAACGTGCCCGAGGCGCTCGCCGGCGGCGCGCTGGTGGTGGAGGACCTGGAGCCGGGGCACTTCGAGGAGGCGGCACTGTTCCACCTGCTCAACCTCGCCCGCGAGCAGCAGGCCCACGTGCTGATGACCGCCCGCACCGCGCCGGCCCACTGGAAGCTCCACACGGCGGATCTCTCGTCACGGCTTCGGGCGCTGCCCACCTTCTTCATCGAGGAAGCGGACGACGCCCTGCTGGCCGCGGTGCTGGTGAAGCTGTTCTCGGACCGGCAGATCCCGGTGGACGATGCCACGGTGCAATATCTGCTGCTGCGCATGGACCGCACCTTCGAGGGCGCGCGCTCCGTCGTGCAGGCCATCGACCGGGCGGCGCTCGCCGCCCAGCGTCCCGTCACCCGCGCCCTCGCCGCTCAGGTGCTGCGCGACCTGCTGCCCGATGATGGCGAGGAGGACGACGCGGAAGATTGACGGGCGATGGCGTTGAGCCCCGACCGCCGCCTCGGCACGGGCTCACCAGCCGGCGAGGCCGGCGCCGTTGAAGGTCTTGTCGATGAAGGCGCGGACATTGTCCTGCTGGTAGGCGGCCACGAGGGTCTTCACCCATGGCTTGTCCGCATCCTGCCGCCGCACCACGATCTCGCAGATGTACTGGGACTGCGGGCCCTCCAGCAGCAAAGCGTCGCGTTTCGGGTTGAGCTTCGCCTCGATGGCGTAATTGGTGTTGATGGCGCCGAGGTCCACGTCCTGAAGGGCGCGGGCGAGCTGCGGGGCCTCCAGCTCGATGAACTTGAACTTCTTCGGGTTGTCGATGATGTCCACCGGCGTCGCGGTGACGCCGGCTCCCGGCTTCAGCTTCACGAGGCCGGCGCTCTCCAGCAGCAGCAGGGTCCGTGCCTCATTGCTCGGATCGTTCGGCAGCGCCACCGTCGCGCCCGCCGGCACCTCGGCCAGCGTCTTGTAACGCTTGGAATAGAAGGCGATGGGGAAGAGTGCGGTCTTGCCCACCGGCACGATGTCGTAGCCCCGCGCCTTGATCTGGGCGTTCAGGAAGGGCTGGTGCTGGTAGGAGTTCGCCTGAAGGTCGCCGGCCGCCAGCGCGGCGTTCGGCTGGATGTAGTCGCTGAACTCGACGATCTCGAGGGTCAGGCCTTCCTTGGCCGCATTCTGCTTCACCACCTCAAGGATCTGCGCGTGGGGACCGGAGGTTGCTCCAACTTTGATGGTCTCGGCACGGACCGCCTGCGTGAAAAGGCTGGTCAGGACGGCGGCGGCGAGCGTCATCACGGCGCGGTTCATGGGAGGTCTCCGGTTGCGAACCGCGAGACCTTACAGGAAGCATAAAAATAATGTCTATAGATTTTGTGTATTAACGGGTGCAGACAAGCCCGCTTGAGTGGCGGCCGCCCTTCAGTGCTCGTGCTTGCCGTAGACGGCCTTGGGATCGAAGCGCGGCTCGTCGCCGGTGAAGGCGAGCTTCGTGTCCGCCGAGGCGGGAGCGCCGAGGGGGATGGTGCGGTAGAAGCAGGAGCGCCGGCCGGTGTGGCAGGCGGCGCCCGTGCCGCCCATGGTCACCTTGATGATGACGGCGTCCTGATCGCAGTCGATGCGGATTTCCGAGACCTTCTGGGTGTGGCCGGAGGTCTCGCCCTTCTTCCACAGCGCCTTGCGCGAGCGGCTGTAATAATGCGCCTCCCCCGTCGCCATGGTGAGCGAGAGGGCTTCCGCATTCATGTGCGCGAGCATGAGGATTTCGTTCGTGGCCGCGTCCACGGCCACGCAGGTGATGAGGCCGTTGGCATCGAAGCGCGGCGCCAGCACCGTGCCCTCTTCCAGCTCATGCGCGTCTGTGGCCGTGGCGAAGGCCGGCGTCGGTTCGGTCATGGCACGCTCGTCAGGATGGGGGATCAGCGCAGGCCGCGCAGCATGGTGATGAAGCGCACCTGCTCGGCCGGGTCGTCGCGGAAGGCGCCGGTGAACTGGCTGGTCAGCGTTGTCACACCGGGCTTCAGGATGCCGCGCATGGACATGCACATATGCTCGGCCTCGATCATCACCGCGACGCCGCGCGGCTTCAGCGCCTCGTCGAGGGCGGTGGTGATCTGCGAGGTCAGGTGCTCCTGGGTCTGGAGGCGCCGGGCATAGAGATCGACCAGCCGGGCGATCTTGGAGAGGCCCACCACACGCTCCACCGGGAAATAGGCCACATGTGCCTTGCCCATGAAGGGCACCATGTGGTGCTCGCAATGGGAGGTGAAGGGGATGTCCTTCAGCAGCACGAAATCATCGAAGCTGCCGATCTCGCCGAAGGTGCGGTCCAGCACGTCGTCGGGCGAGAGGGCGTAGCCGCCATAGATCTCGTCATAGGAGCGGATGACGCGGGCGGGCGTCTCCTGAAGGCCTTCGCGGTGGGGATCCTCGCCGATGTAAGCGAGCAGGGTGCGGACGGCGGCTTCCGCCTCGGCTCGCGAGGGGCGCGGCGCATCCACCGGGCGATGCACCGGCATCTGCCGCTGCGCCTCGGTCTCGGCCTGTTCCTTGAACAGTTTCACCACCGCGTCCATCAACCCAACTCCGTACGACCGCCCCGGGAGGCGGGAGTGTCACCGGCTTTGATCAGCGGCAGGCTGGCCGCCGCTCATCGAAGCCTGCGGCCTCGACAGACCCTGCGTTCCTCCCGCCGCCATGCGGCCCCGGGAGAATGACGGCCTGTCTATCGCGGCACCGTCACTTGAGCCTGTGGTGTTTCCGCCCTTAAATCGCACCCTATATATGGGGTGCGGTGCGGAGCGGCAATTGCATGTTGCGCGTGCCCGTTCCGCATTCGACGCGGCCACCGGGCCGCTCCGGCCGAAGGTCCGGCCGAGGGAATGTCAGGCATGATCAACGACGTCTATAACGCCCGCATCCTCGCCTTTGCGGCGGAGATTCCCCGCCTCGGGCGGCTTGAGCAGCCGGATGCGACAGCCACCGCCCATTCGCGCCTGTGCGGCTCCACCGTGACCATCGACCTCAAGATGGAGGGCGATGTGGTTACCGATTTCGCCCATGAGGTGCGCGCCTGCGCGCTCGGGCAGGCCTCCTCCTCCATCATGGCGAGTCACGTGGTGGGCGCGACGGCGGCGGAACTCAAAGCCCTGCGCGAGCAGATGCGGGCCATGCTGAAGGAAAACGGCACGCCGCCCGACGGCCGCTGGGCGGACCTCGCGGTGCTGGAGCCGGTGCGGGACTACAAGGCCCGCCACCCCTCGACCTTGCTCACCTTCGATGCCGTGGTGGATGCCATCGGCCAGATCGAGGCCGCGCGCGCCACCGCCGCTGCGGAATGAGCCTCTTCGCTGCCGGCTCAACCTATTTGGATGGGGCGGCGGCCGCCGGGAGGGGCAGGGCGGTTGCTCCGCCAGCCGGCAGCGGCGCCTGCGCCGGCATGATGGCGGGGGAGAGTGGCGGCAGCTTGAGGGCCGTACGCACCTCCGCCGCCGCGCGCGCCAGATCGGCCTTGAAGGCGGCGTTGCCGAGCACTTCGGCCGCCAGCACGCTGCCGGTGATGCGGCCGGCTTCCACGTCGCTCGGATAATGCACGCCGCCAATCAGCCTTTCGATCCCGTACTCCCGGCCCCGCTCCATGATGATGCCGGCCCTCTCCGGCACCATGTTGGCGAGCAGGATGGCCATGAACATGCCGTAGGTGGCGTGGCCGCTGGGATAGGACGCGGTGTCTTCCGCCGGCAGGACGAGGTGGATCTCGGGGTTGGCGAGATAGGGCCGCTGCCGGTTCCAGTATTGCTTGGTGGCGCTCACCAGCGCATAGGCCTGCTTCCAGGCGTGATCCAGCACCTCATCGGTGATGGGCGCCGCGGATTTCGACAAGTCCGTTCCCACGGCCTCGGAGAAGCGCGCGGGATGGCGCTTCACATCTTCATTGGCGGCGGCCACCTGCGCGGGCGTGCGGGCCTTCTGGTAATCGAGCAGGATGCGGAAGTCGTCCTGCGTGGTGGCCGAGCCCGGCGCGGGGGCAGGCGGCAGGATGCGGATGAGGTCAACCTGATCGGGGCGGATATAATCCGGTTCGGCGGCCAGCACCGGACCCGCCATAACCAGCGCCAGCGCGCCGAGGGCGAAAAGCGGGCTCAGGCGCGAGCGGCGAACGGCCGGACGGGAGATGTCCGTGCGGCTGGAGGGGGCGGTCTGCGGGCGCATGGCACACCAAGCGGATGAAGAGGCTTGAGAGGTAACATGGCAGGCGGAGACGCGCCACAACCCGGTGGCACGGAGCACCTTTTCGGCCCCGAACGGCGGCGGCCGAGCGGCCTCGCCCTGCTGCCGCGCCGCCTGCTGCGCCTGCCTATCCTGTTCTATCGCTACACGCTCTCCGCCTTCATGGGTCGGCAGTGCCGATACCTGCCCACCTGCTCGTCCTATGCGGAGGAGGCGATTTCCCGTCACGGGGCCTGGGCCGGCGGCTGGATGGGGCTCTCGCGGATCTGCCGCTGCCATCCCTGGGGCGATGCGGGCTTCGATCCCGTGCCGCAATGCCTGCCGGCGGATGGCGTCTGGTATCGGCCGTGGCGCTATGGGCGGTGGCGGCGCAGGCCAGACGCTCCGGCTGATGAGGCTTCGACCCGCGACGCGCCATGACTTTGTCGCCCTCATGGGCTACCACCACCGTATCGGTTCGGTGATGGGTGATGACATGAAGATCAAGCGGTTCCGGGCTTCCCTTGTGGCCATCGGCCTGGCTCTTGCGCTCGCCGGCGGGGCGCAGGCCGCGCCGCGGGGGGCGGCGGGAGATGCCTTCTATGTGCCGCCCACGCCCTTGCCGAAGGGCGAGAAGGGCAGCGTCATCCAGGCACGCGCCCTCTCCGGCACCATGGCGCTGCCAAGCGCGGCCCGGAATGTGCTGGTGCTCTACCAGTCCGAAGATCCCAAGGGCGCGCCGGTGGCGGTGTCCGGCACCATTTCCATTCCCAAGGGCAAACCGCCGACGGGCGGCTGGCCGGTCATCACCTGGACCCACGGCACGGTGGGGCTTGCGGCCGTCTGCGGGCCCTCGCGCGACACCGCCAAAGGGCCGGAGCATGAATATATCGCCGCCATCCGGCCGTTGCTCGATGCCTTCGTGGCCAAGGGCTATGCGGTGGTGGCCACCGACTATCAGGGCCTCGGTGTCGCCGGCTTCCACCCCTTCTTCCAGGGCGTGCCCAACGGCAAGAACGCGCTCGACCTCTTGCGGGCGGCGCGGGCCCTGGAGCCCGCCATCGGCACCCGCTATGCGGTGATGGGCCATAGCCAGGGCGGGCAGGCGGACCTCTTCACCGCCGCCATCGGGCCAGACTATGCGCCGGAATTCCAGCTCGTGGGCAATGTGGCCATGGCGCCCGGTGCCAACATGGCGGGCCGTTTCGACGCCGTGCGCCTGTCGGACAAGACGGAACTGGCGGTGCCCTACGTGCTCTATGCCCTCCATTCCTTCTCGACCACCGATCCCGCCATCGACATTGCCCGCATCCTCACCCCTCAGGCTCTGGCCCATATGGCCGACCTCCAGAAGGGCTGCATGACCCGCACGCTCACGCAGGGCTACTGGTCCACCGCCATCGCCAAGGACCAGTTCCTGCCGAAGCCTGACGTGACGGCCCTCTTGAAGGTGGCGGCGCAGAACGAGCCGGGCACGCTGAAGATTTCCGCGCCCACGCTTCTCATGCAGGGCACGGCCGACGTGACCGTCCGCCCGCAGGATACGGATGCGGTCGCCCGCGATCTGTGCGTGAAGGGCAACACCCTTACCTACAAGACCTTTCCCAAGACCGACCACGATGGGGTGATGAAGGCGGGGGCCGCCGACGCGCTCGCCTTCCTGTCCGACCGCTTCGCCGGCAAGCCCGCCGCGTCCAACTGCTCGGACCTGCCGCGCGCGGCCGCAAAATGAGCATCGACCGGCGCCGTCCGAGCGGCGGCGCCGGTCAGCCTCGCACCGGCCCGGTGCTTTACGCGGGGCGCGTGGCGGCCTAAATGGGCCCCTTCAACAAGAAGCCTACCTGCGGGGTACGCAGGAGTGGGCAGGAGAAGAAGCCATGCTGACCTTGACCTTTCCCGATGGCGCGCAGCGCGAGTATGCCCCCGGGACCCGCGGCGCCGATGTGGCCGCAGCCATTTCCAAGTCGCTCCTCAAGAAGGCGGTTGCCGTGACCCTCGACGGGGCGCTGACCGACCTGTCCGAGCCGATCACCAAGGACGCCCGCATCGAGATCGTGACGCGCGATGATCCACGCGCGCTCGAACTCATCCGCCACGACGCCGCCCATGTGCTGGCCGAGGCGGTGCAGGAGCTGTTTCCGGGCACGCAGGTGACCATCGGCCCGGTGATCGAGAACGGCTTCTATTACGACTTCGCCCGCAACGAGCCTTTCACCACCGACGATCTGCCGAAGATCGAGGCGAAGATGAAGGAGATCATCGCCCGCGACAAACCCTTCACCAAGGAAGTGTGGTCGCGCGATGAGGCCAAGCGCGTGTTCCGCGACAAGGGCGAGGCGTTCAAGGTCGAACTGGTGGACGCCATCCCCGAGGACCAGGACGTCAAGATCTACAAGCAGGGTGAGTGGTTCGACCTCTGCCGTGGGCCGCACATGCCCTCCACGGGCAAGATCGGCACCGCCTTCAAGCTCATGAAGGTGGCCGGCGCCTATTGGCGCGGCGACAGCAACAACCCCATGCTCACCCGCATCTATGGCACGGCGTGGAAGGACCAGAGCGAGCTCGACGCCTATCTCCACCGTCTGGAAGAAGCCGAGAAGCGCGACCATCGCCGCCTCGGCCGGGAGATGGACCTCTTCCACTTCCAGGAGGAAGGTCCGGGCGTGGTGTTCTGGCATCCCAAGGGCTGGAGCCTGTTCCAGGGCCTCGTCTCCTACATGCGCCGGCGTCTGAAGGCCGATTACAGCGAGGTCAACGCCCCGCAGGTGCTCGACAAAAGCCTGTGGGAGACCTCCGGCCACTGGGGCTGGTACAAGGAGAACATGTTCAAGGTGCAGTCGGCGGGCGAGGAGACCGGCGACGAGCGCGTGTTTGCCCTGAAGCCCATGAACTGCCCCGGCCATGTGCAGATCTTCAAGCATGGCCTGAAGTCCTATCGCGACCTGCCGCTGCGGCTGGCGGAGTTCGGCGCGGTGCATCGCTACGAGCCCTCGGGCGCGTTGCACGGCCTCATGCGCGTGCGTGGCTTCACGCAGGACGACGCTCACGTCTTCTGCACCGAGGAGCAGATGGCGGCGGAGTGCCTGAAGATCAACGATCTGATCCTCTCCACCTATGCCGACTTCGGCTTCGAGGAGATCACGGTGAAGCTGTCCACGCGCCCCGAGAAGCGCGTGGGGTCCGACGCGGTGTGGGATCATGCCGAGGACGTCATGTCCCGCGTGCTCAAGCAGATCGAGGCGGAATCCGGCGGGCGCATCAAGACCGGCATCCTGCCGGGCGAGGGCGCCTTCTACGGTCCGAAGTTCGAGTACACGCTCTCGGACGCCATCGGCCGTGAGTGGCAGTGCGGCACCACGCAGGTGGACTTCAACCTGCCGGAGCGCTTCGGCGCCTTCTATGTGGATGCCGACGGCCAGAAGAAGACGCCGGTGATGATCCACCGCGCCATCTGCGGCTCCATGGAGCGCTTCACGGGCATCCTGATCGAGCACTTCGCGGGTCACTTCCCGCTGTGGCTCGCCCCCGTGCAGCTTGCGGTCTGCACCATCACGCAGGAGGCGGACGACTATGCCGCAGAGGTGGCCGCCGCTGCACGGGCGCTGGACCTGAAGGTGGAGCTCGACACGCGCAACGAGAAGATCTCCTACAAGGTCCGCGAGCACTCGCTGGCCAAGATCCCGGTGCAGTTCGCGCTGGGCAAGAAGGAGGCCGCCGAGCGCACCGTCTCCATCCGCCGCCTCGGCAGCCAGGAGCAGAAGGTGCTTCCCCTGGAGGAAGCGCTGAAGCTGCTGGCGGACGAAGCGGTGCCGCCGGACCTGAAGCGCCGCGCGGCGGCTGTGAAGGCCGCCTGAGCGCTTCCGAAATCAGCGACGCGGGTATCATGATCCGCGTCGCCGCTTCTGGCTTGCCCCAGGCTGACTGACCCCCTGGCGATTTCCTGCCCCTTTTGCGATCAGCGTGGTTGTAGCCGGCGTGACTCGCTACCGTCCCTTCCCATGGGACGGGAGTGGGGCATGTCCAGATTTCTGACGTATCGCCGTATGGCGCGATCGAGCTTGAAACCGGCGCTTCTGGCCGGGGTGGCGCTGTGGTGTACGGTGGCCGGCGCGCAGGCGCAGTCGGCACCGACGATCTACCAGACGCTCAATTACGGAACGAGCGGCACGTTCCTGACCGGCATCCGCGGCAATACCATCGTCGGCAATTATGTGGTGCCCGGCACGGGCGCCACCGGCGGCCTCCTCTATGACATGACCACCGGGTCCTGGTCGGCCTTCCCTGTCGCAACGTCCAACGGGGTGAATTATCCGAACGCCACGGGCTCCTCGCCCTATGGTCCGAGCTTCGGCTCGCAGACCGGCATCCTGCGGACGGTCGGCAGCTATATCACCAGCGCCTCGGCACCCTATGATCTGGGCTATCTCTATGATGCGGCCGCAGCTCCGGGACGCCAGCTGACCACGCTGGCCTATCCGAGCGCCGCCGGAAATCCCACGCTCTACACCATCGCGCACAGCACGTTCGGCGACACGGTGGTCGGCAATTTCGACACCCGCCTCGCGACCGGCAATGCGGTGATCTACACCATCTCCACGGGCGCCTACGTCAAGAACAACATGCCCGGTGCCGTGAGCACGACGGCCTATGGCGTGTATGGCGACATGATCGCGGGCGGATACGCCAATGCCGGTCCCGGCGGCGGCATCGGCTTCGAGCACGGCTATCTCTACAACACCCTCACGGGCACCTGGACCACCTACGACCATCCGGGCGCGATCATCACCCATCTGGAAGGCATCACCGGCGCCGGCCGCTCCGGCGAATACAACATGGTGGCGGACTGGGTGACGCCGGACGGCGTCGTGCACGCGGGCGTGCTGCACGTGGACGCCCTGGGCATTCCCACCTGGTACGAACTGAACATCCCCGGCGCCTTGCTGGTGTCCTCGAATTCCGCATATGGCGACAAGGTGGTCGGCATCTATCTCACCCCCGGCTCCGCCACGCCCAACGGCTACATCGCCACGCTGCCCGGCATCTACAATCCAATCCGCAACACCGGCACCCTGACCTCCAGCGCCGACAATGCGGCCGCTTTGTCCGGTGCCAAGGGCGACGACATCGTCAATAGCGGCACGGTGCGGGTCTCCGGCACCGGCGGCATCGGCATGCGGGGCGAGACCTATGGCGTCCTCACGAATATGGGCACGGTCGTCGCCTCAGGCCTGGTGGGCGCGGCCGCGGAACTGCATGGCCTCTACGGCACCTTGCTGAACTACGGCACTCTCCAGGCGCCCGCGGTGGCCGATGCCTTGCGCACCGGCCCTGATGCCGTCGGCACCGCGATCGTGAACTATGGTGTCATTGACGGCCGCCTCGCCGCCACCGGCGGTCTTGACAAGCGGCTGGAGAACAGCGGCTGGATCGGCGTGTCGGGAACAGGCGTGTCAATCTCCAGCCTGTTTGGCGGGACCTTCGTGCAGACCGCAGCGGGAACCCTTTCCCTCCGCGTCACGCCCAACGGCACCGATACGCTGAGCATCGTCGGCGTGGCCCGGCTGGCCGGCACGCTGGCGGTGCCTTTCCAGACCACGTCCCTGACCCGGAACTACACGCTCTTCACTTCGACCCAGGGCTATACGGGCACGTTCACGAACTTGGTCACGTCCGGCCTGCCCAGCTTCATGGGCGCGTCGCTGGTCTATGCGCCCAACGCCGTAAGCCTCAACCTCACCTCGGGCATGGCGCAGATACAGGGCTTGAGCACCAATCAGCGCGCGGTCGGCGCCGGTCTGGACAGGGCGTTCAATGCCGGATCTGGCGTCTCCGATCCGCTCACGGCACTGTATGCCCTCAACAGCAGCCAGTTGCCTCAGGCCCTCAGCGCTCTGTCCGGCGAAGCCCTCGCCAGCGAGCAGTCCGTGCTCATCGGCGATGGTCTCTACAGCCGGCAGGCGGTTCTGGACCGGCTGCGGCAGGGCGCCTATGCGGACCGCTCGGGGACGATGGCCGCGCTGGCCTATGGCGGTCCGACCATGTCCTATGCGGGCTCCGAGGCGTCCGCCCCCGCGACCTCCGCCGCGGCGGCGCTCGCCTATGCCGCCGGTGGTGCGCCGGTCGCGGTGCCGCCCCCGGCCGGTCCCACGCTCTGGGCACAGGGCTTCGGCTCCTGGGCGAATTATGGCGGCAACGGCAACGTCTCAGGCATCAGCGAGACGCTGGGCGGCGTCATCAGCGGCATCGATGCGACCGTCGGCAACTGGCGGGTCGGCGGTGCGCTGGGCTATACGCAGTCCAACGCCAGCCTGAACAACGTTTCCGGCTCCTCGGAGGCGGACAGCGCGACGATTGCGCTTTATGCGGGCACGAGCGCCGGCCCCTGGAACCTGCGGCTTGGGGCGAGCTACGCCTTCAGCCAGATCGACACCACCCGCACGGTCGCCTTCCCCAGCTTCATCGAGCAGGCCAAGGCCAATTACAACGGTGGGACCGGTCAGCTGTTCGCCGAGGTGGGCTACGGCTTTGCGGTGCAGGCCGTGGCGTTCGAGCCCTATGCGGGTCTTGCCTGGGTGCATCTGAACACGGACAGCTTCTCGGAGAACGGTGCCGTCAGTTCGGCCTTGAGCGGGGCGTCGTCCTCCGCAAACGTCGGCTATGGCACCCTCGGCCTCCGGGCCGCGACCAGCCTGCCGCTGTCGAACGGCATGGCGTTCGCGCCGCATGTCTCGGCCGCCTGGCAATATGCCTTTGGCGATCTCACTCCGAGCGCGCAGCTTGCTCTGGCCAGCGTTCCCGGCGCGAACTTCACCGTCCAGGGCCTTCCGCTGGCGCAGAACACCGCGCTGGTGGAAGCCGGCCTCGACCTGAAGCTCAATGCACAGATGCGGGTTGGGGCCTCTTATGTGGGCCAGTTCGCGGACAGCGTGACGGTGAACGCCTTCCAGGCGAACTTCACCTGGAATTTCTGACCGGTACCCGCACTCCGCTCCGTCCCTTCATGGGGACGTGCGACGACGCCACCGCAGGCACGTGCGGTGGCGTTTGTGCTTCGAGAGTCAGCGGGTAAGGGGACGCGTGGTGACGGCGCGGGCACCGCTGGCGAGGACTTCCACGTCCTTGTCCTTGCCGAGTTCCACCTTGAAGTCGCGGCTCACCACGCGCCCGTCGTTGCGGGCGATGGCCACATACTCCCCTTCCGTGAGCACCACGGTCGGGAAGGCGCCGATGGATTCCTTGATGGTGTCGCCGCCGGGCGTGATGACCGACCATTGCGTGTCCGCAAGCGCCTCGCCGCCGGCTTCCTTCACTAGCTTGAGCGTGATCTGCGCCGCGCGGTGGTGAACCATCGCATCGGTGAGCTTGCCCGCCTGCACGGTCACGTCCGCGCGCACCACGGCGTTGGCATCTCCATAGGTGGAGACCACGTGATAGGTGCCCTCGGGCAGCAGCACCACCTCGTTGGGCAAAGCGCCGCGATAGAGCGGCTGGCTGGAGGTGCGGCCCTGGAGGAACGAGCCCTCATAGATGTCGAAGGACACCTTGGAATTGGTGATGGCCTTGTTGTCCACGTCGGCCTGGAGCCGAAGTCCCCCGGCGGGCAGGATGAAGGCTTCGCGGCGGGAGGTTGCGCCGAGGACCACCCGCTGGGCCTGCGTCGCATAGCCGTACGTGAGGTGGACGATGTAGCCTCCGGGGGAGAGGAAGAAGACCGGGGTCGCCTCCGTGCTCTCCGCCACCAGCGGGAAGGCGCCGGAGGCTTCCGGCGTGTCGGCGAAGACGCGCCACATGACGGCGCGCGGAACCGTCGCCCCGTCGGCGCCGAAGCGGGCGAAGACGCCCAACGTCACCTTGCCGGCCGGGGCCTGCGGCAGGATGGCGTGCGGCTCGCGGGACGGGGCAGCGACGGCATTGCGGTTGCCGCCGCCCTGTTGCGCCGGGGCGGGGCCGGGGCCGGAGAAGCTGCCCGTGGGTGGTGCCGTGGCGCCCACGAAGGGCAGGGCGCCGCCGGGCGGCGGTCCCCCTTGCGGGGCCGGCCCGATGGGCATGGGAGCGGACAGGCCGGGGCCGCCGATATTGCCGGGCGGGCGTGGCAGGTCCTGCGCGCGGGCCAGCACCGGTGCAGCCATCAAAGCCGCCAGCGCGAGGGCGAGGCGTGCGAAGTGGCGCAAACGGTCGGTGAGCGACGCGGGAGACGGGCGGAGCATTCCGCTCAGGTGCCCCGAAATCCCGGCGCTTTCAAGTCATGTTCCGTCACGTGGGGGGCGAGGCCGGCTGCTTCCGGTGCCGGGCGCCGCTGTGATAAAGCTCAAGCCCAGCCCGCCGTCCGGCGGATCCTCCCGCATCGCTCCTCCGGGGCGTGACCCATGGCGACCCGATGCCGCGTCGGGCGCTTGCACACAGGGCTTTGCCATGCCTGACGCGCTCGATCTCCTGCGCACCCGCCGCTCCTCCCGCATTGTGGACCTGACCGAGCCGGCGCCCAAGCCGGAGGAACTGGATACCATCCTCTCCATCGCCGCCCGCGTGCCGGACCATGGCAAGCTCGCGCCCTGGCGCTTCATCGTGTTCGAGGGCGAGGGACGCCTGCGGGCCGGCGAAGCCCTGGCCAAGGTGTTCGCCGAACTCAATCCGGACGCGACCGAGAAGCGGCTCGAGGATGAGAAGGGGCGCTTTGCCCGGGTGCCTCTGGTGGTGGCCGTGGTCTCCAGCGCCCAGCCGCACGTAAAGATCCCCGAATGGGAGCAACTGCTTTCGTCCGCCGCGGCGGCGCAGAACCTGCTGCTGGCGACGCTTGCGCTCGGCTACGGCGCCACCTGGATCACCGAATGGCCCACCTATGAGCCGAAGGCCCGCGCGGCGCTCGGCCTTGCCGAGCACGAGCGGATCACCGGCTTCATCTACATCGGCACGCCCAAGCAGGCGCTGGAAGACCGCCCCCGTCCCGCCCTCTCCGAGGTGGTAACACGCTTCTGATCCGGCTCCGACCGGCCTCACTTCATGTCGAGGCCGGCCGGGCTGCCGAGGCAGGTGATGGCCCGCTCCACCGGCGCATAGATGACGATGTCCGGCTTGAAGCGGTCGATGACGCTCCATTCGAAGCGGCAGTTGCGGTGGTGGGTCCAGCCGAAGGCGCTGGCATTGCGGGCCAGCAGGCCGGGCCAGTAGGATTGCGAGAAGGAGTCCCCGATCACCAGAATGCGCGGGCCGGCGTGGCCGGTCTCATAGGCATAGCCCTCGAACGGGTCGTTGGCGCGGGTGGCCGGCATCAGGCCTGGCAGGGGCTTCAGATTTGGCGCCGGTAACATCGGTGCCTTGCGCGGATAATCCAGATCGCCGGTCTCGCTCGTTTCCCCGAGATAGCGGGCGAGATCGCCGGTCGGGGTGGGGGTCAACGGTCCCAGCGCCTCGCTCTCGGGAATCTGGAAGTCGGGCCGGCCGGCGGCGCGCATGGCCGCGTTGAAGCCGATGAGGGCGCCGCGATCGTTCCAGTGGGTATCCGTGCGCCGATAGACGGGCCCCTCCTGCCGGGCGGCGGTCAGTTCCGGCCGCAGGTCCGCGAAGGCGGTGCCGCGCGCCGGCAGGGTGGCGGCCACGCTGTCGTATTCGGTCGGACGCTTCTGCTCGGTCTGTGCCCAGGCGGGCAGGAGGTCGGGCATCACGCTCTGGCCGTTCGGCGGAACAACCATGGCGAAGGTGATGCCGCGCGCCTTCAGCACATCCCGCATGCGGTCCGTCACGTGGACCAGACGCTCCACCTGATCCGTGCGGAAGATGCGGCCGAGCGACTGGTCCAGCGCCTTCTCGCCCGTATAGAAGATCTGCCCCTTCTGGCCGATCAGCACCGGCCGCTCGCGGGTGGACTTCATGAACTTGCTGTAGGCCGCATGGGCCCCCATGAAGAGGCCGCGGAAGCCGTAATTGTTGTTGATGTAGGGGTCGAGCCGCTCGGTCGCCTGGATCCACCAGGCCGGCGGCACCGTCTGCACCGTGCGGATCGGCGCCTTCAGGTCCGGCATGACGAGGCCGAGGGTCGGCAGCAGGAGCAGGCCGATAAAGGCGAAACACCACCAGCGGCGATAGGCGAACAGCAGCGGCATCGTCAGAACCGGAAATAGAGGAACGGACTGTAGGCCGCAGCGCCCACGGTGATGACACACAAGATGAAGAGCGCCAGCGCGGCGATGCTGTCGCCGAGCGCATAGGCCTTCAGGCGGCCGGGATGGGCGGCAAGGCCACGGGGCGGCCGCGGCAGGCCGAACATGGCGAGCGGCCAGCCGAGGATCATCATCGCGATGGTGAGCGGCTGGAGCGCCTGCAGCAGCCCGGTTGTCGGCGCCTCGAAGCCGTTGAGCCCGGCGAGGCCCGCGAACATGTCCGCGGCATTGGCAAGATCATTGGCGCGGAACCACACCCAGCCGGTGAGCACCACCAGCAGCGTATAGGCATGGGCGATCACCACCGGCGCCCGCTTCAGCCAGCGGCCGAAGGCGGTGCGCTCCAGCACCAGGAAGGCGCCGTGGTGGGCGCCCCAGATGACGAAGGTCCAACTGGCGCCGTGCCAGAGGCCGCAGAGCAGGAAGACGGTCCAGAGGTTCAGCGCCGTGTGCAGATGGCCGCGCCGGTTGCCGCCAAGCGGGATGTACACATAGTCGCGGAACCAGCTCGACAGGCTCATGTGCCAGCGCCGCCAGAAATCGGTGATCGACTGCGAGCCATAGGGCGTGCGGAAGTTGCGCGGGAACTTCAGCCCCATCGCGAGCGCGAGGCCGATGGCCATGTTCGAATAGCCGCCGAAGTCGAAATAGATCTGGAGCGCATAGGCGAGCACGCCGAGCCATGCGGCGATGAAGCCGGGCTGGCTCGTCTGGTCGAAGACCACGGAGGCAAGGGGCGCCACCTCGTCGGCGATGAGCACCTTCCAGGACAGGCCGATCACAAAGATGCGCAGGCCGGCGGAGACGCGGCCGATGGTGGTGCGCCGGTCGTGGATACGGCGGGAGATGGTGGAATAGCGGACGATCGGACCCGCGACCAACTGCGGGAACATGGTGATGTAGATGACGATCTCCTCCAGCCGCCCGTTCGCGCGCACACGGCCGCGATAGACGTCCACGAGGTAGGAGATGGCGTGGAAGGTGAAGAAGGAGATGCCGAGCGGCAGCGGCAGGTGCACCACCGGCAGGGCCAAGGCTTCCGGCAGCAGCAGGTTGATGTTCTCGGCGAGGAAGCCGGAGTATTTGAAGACGATGAGGCCGGCGAGATTGAGTGCCACCGCGAGCGAGAGCATGCGCAGCCGGTGGCGCGGCGTGCCCCGGCCGATGGCCATGGCCATCGCATAGTTCATGAGGATGGAAACCGCGAGCACCGCCACATTGGCGAAGCCGCCCCAGCCGTAGAACACCAGCGAGAAGGCCAGAAGGACGAAGTTCTTCGCCCGGACGCCCGGCACCGCGAAATAGCAGATCAGGAAGGCGGGGAGGAAATAGTAGAGGAACGTGACCGACGAGAAGATCATTCGGAGGGACTCGGCATACGCCTAATAGATGAACTGTTCGCGCAGGATGCGTTCGTCCAGCCCATGATCGGGGTCGAACAGCATGTCCATGGATGAGGTCTTGTCGAGGCGCGCGGTGACCTCGATGATGTCGCGCACTTCCTTGTGATCAGCCACCGCGCTCACCGGGCGCTTGTCGGCTTCCAGGATCTCGATCTGGATGGTGGCCCGGTCGGGCACCAGCGCCCCGCGCCAGCGGCGGGGCCGGAAGGGTGAAATGGGAGTGAGCGCCAGCAGCGCCGCCCCCAGCGGCAGGATGGGGCCGTGTGCGGAGAGGTTGTAGGCGGTGGAGCCGGCGGGCGTCGCCACCAGCACGCCGTCGCAGATGAGTTCCTCCAGCCGCACCTTGCCGTCGATGGAGATGCGCAGCTTGGCGGCCTGATAGGTCTGGCGCAGCAGCGACACCTCGTTGATGGCCGGGGCGCTGTAGCGCACGCCGGCCGCATCCACGGCCTCCATCATCAGCGGATGGATCACCACATGGGTGGCATTGGCGAGGCGGGCTCGCAGGTCGTCCTCGCGATACGTGTTCATGAGGAAGCCGACGGAGCCGCGATGCATGCCATAGATGGGCACGCCCTTGTCGCGAAAGTGATGCAGGGTCTGGAGCATCAGGCCGTCGCCGCCGAGGGCGACGATCACGTCCGCCGCGTCTTCGCTCACGTCGCCATAGCGCTGGATGAGCCGCGCGCGCGCGGCCTCGGCCTCGGGCGTGCCGCTAGCCATGAAGGCGATGCGCTCGAAGCGCCGTGGGCTGTCATTCATTCCGGACAGTTGCCTCAGCTGCCACTCGGGGGAGGCGGCGCATATGGATACGCGGTCGCGCGCCGTCCCCGGTTCCCACACCGCTCAGCGGCAGACGGAGTTTCCGTCTATCCGCCACCAGCCGCCTTGTCGAGGCGGCGGGCCGCCGCCATCGCCAGGTGGCGCCGTTCGCACGGGGGCTGTTGCAACCGGGGCACGGCGCCTTACACACGGTCAATCACGGGAGAGCCGGTATGAGCATGCGTCTCGTTTACGCCACCTATCCGAGCCTGACGCTGGCGGAGGCTGCCGCGCGGCGTATCGTCGAGGCCGGGCTGGCCGCCTGCGGCAACATCCTCCCCACCATGGTCTCCATTTACCGCTGGGAGGGCCAGCTGGAGCGGGCGGAGGAGGTGGTGCTGCTGCTAAAGACCACCAAGGAGCGCGCCGCCGAGGTGGTGGAGGCGGTGCGCGCGGACCACCCTTACGAGGTGCCGGCGGTTTTCGTGCTGCCGGTGGAAGACGGCAGCACGGCCTTTCTCGGCTGGATCGCCTCGGAGACGTTCTGAGGGCGCGGGAGCGCCGTCAGCGCCCGGCCGTCAGAGGGAGACCCACGGCACCGGGTGGAAGCGGAAGCCGTCGTGGTGGGCTTCCAGATGGGCGGCACTCGGGAAGGGATAGTGGAAGCCGGCCACCAGAAGGCGCTCGGCGGCGGCGCGGCCCAGCCAGTGCCGGCGGTTCTTCTCGGCCAGCTCCGGATCGATGTCGAAGGCCGCATGCCAGCCGGGATTGCGAACGAACAGATAGGGCGTGTTCGTCAGGTCCGACTGGATGAAGAGCTGCGCGCCTTCCGAATCCAGCATGAAGGAGGTGTGCCCCGGCGTGTGTCCGGGCGTGCCGATGGTGGTGAGGCCGGGAAGGATCTCCTGGTCCCATGCATACTCGCTCACATGGGCCGCGACGACGTCCAGCACGCGCTGGGCATTGGCGAAGGCGGGCTTGAGATTGTCCGGCGCGCCGGCGGCATTGGCCGGGTTGAGCCAGAAGTCGCGCTCCCGCGCGGGCACCAGCACCTTGGCGTTCGGGAAGGCCGGCGAGCCGTCGGGCGCGACAAGGCCGTTGATGTGGTCGAGATGGAAATGGGAGATCACCACCGTGTCGATGGTGGCGGCGCCCACACCGATGGCTTCCAGATTGTGATGCAGGCGCCCCACCGTGGAGGGCTCCGCCTGCGGGCCGAAGCCGGTGTCGATCAGCACCCGGCGGCCGGCGATCTCCAGCAGCAGCGGATTGAAATAGATGGTCAGCTGGTCTTCCGGCAGGAAGGCCGCGCGCAGGGCGGCCTGCACCGCCTCCAGCGGCTGGTTGCGCACGAAGCCTTCGGCGAGCGGAAAGGACCGCGTGCCGTCCGGAATGGCGGTCACGGTGACGGCACCCACCTTGTAGCGGAAGGCGGCGGGCGGAAGCGGAGGCAGGGCGCGCATGAAGCTGTTTCCGTATCCGGGCAGCGGAGAAGCTGCCGTTGGGTCATGCGGTCGTGAGCGGCCGCAGTGCTGGGGCGTTTAGGGGAAAGCGTTGCATTGCGGTGTCACAGACCCGTGAGCTGAGCCGTGACGCCAGCAAAAAGGGCCGCTTCCGGAAGGAAACGGCCCTTGGTCCTGCGTGTGTCGTGCCTCAGCGGACCGGCGGGGCGTACTGGATGCCGCCGGCGCTCCAGAGCTGGTTCACGCCGCGCGGAATGGCGAGCTTGGAGCCCGTGCCGATGTTGCGCTCGAAGGCCTCGCCGTAATTGCCGACGGCGCGGATGATGCGCACCGCGAAATCCTTGGTGAGGCCGAGCTCGGTGCCGAAGTCGCCGTCCGTGCCGACAAGGCGCTTCACGTCCGGCTTCTGGGACTTCAGCGCTTCGTCGAGGCTGAGGGAAGAGACGCCCAGTTCCTCGCCGTTGATCATCACGTAGTGCGTCCACTTCACCACATTGAACCACTCGTCGTCGCCCTGGCGCACCACGGGGCCGAGGGGCTCCTTGGTGATGACGTCGGGCAGGACGATGTGGGAGGCGGGCTTGGCAAAGCCGGTGCGCAGCGCATAGAGCGCCGACACGTCCGTGGAGATGGTGTTGCAGGTGCCGTTCTCATAAGCCTTCACCAGATCCTGCACGGTCGGCAGGGTGACCAGTTCCAGCTTCATGTTGTTGGTCTTGAAATAGTCCTCGGCGTAGCTGGCGGCCGTGGTGCCCACCTGCACGCAGACCTTGGAGCCGTCGAGCTCGAGGGCCGATTCGATCTTGCGCGCGGCCGGGACGAGGAAGCCCTGGCCGTCGAAATAGGTAACGGCGCCGAACAGGAACTTCTGCTTGGCCTCACGCTCCAGCGTCCAGGTGGTGTTGCGCGAGAGCAGGTCCACCTTGCTGCCGGACAGCGCGGTGAAGCGGTCCTCGGCATTGAGCGGCACGAAGTTCACCTTCGCCGGGTCGTTTAGCACGGCGGCGGCCACCGCGCGGCAGAAGTCCACGTCGAAGCCCGACCACTTGCCGTCCACCTGCTGGGAGAAGCCGGGAATGCCGGTGCTCACGCCGCAGTTGAGCGTGCCGCGGTCCTTCACCGCCTTGAGGGTCTGGGCCATGGCGGCCGGGGCGGTGAACGCCACGGCGGCGCCGGCTACGAGCGCGAAAAGGGTCTTCATGGAAAGGCCTCGCGTCATCACGCAATTCCCGGAACGGAGAGAGAGGAGGCCGCTCAAAGCGTGACGGCCTGACGAATGATCACCTTCGTGCCCACTGGCACGCGGCTGTAGAGATCGATGATGTCGCTGTTCACGAGACGGAAGCAGCCGGAGGACACGGCATAGCCGATGGTCTCGGGCTGGTTCGTGCCGTGGATGCGGTAGACGGTCTGGCCCAGATAGAGCGCGCGGGCGCCCATGGGATTGCCGGGGCCGCCAGCCATGAAGCGCGGCAGATAGGGCTGGCGCTGGATCATCTCGGCCGGGGGGGTCCAGTCCGGCCACTCGGCCTTGCGGCTGATCTTCTCGAGGCCCTGCCACTGGAAGCCGTCGCGGCCGACGCCGATGCCGTAGCGCATCGCCCGGTTGTTGCCTTCCACCAGATAGAGGAAGCGGTCGGAGGTGGAGATGATGATGGTGCCGGGGGCTTCCGTGGTGCGGAAATAGACCGGCTGGCGGCGGTAGGCCGGATCGAGCTGGGCCTCGTCATCCTCGGGCGGCACGAGGCCGGGCTGGTCGCCGATGTCGAGGGTGGCGCCGGGCGTTCCGCGCGGCGCGGTCGCGCCGGGGATCGAGGCATTGGGCGTGGGGCGGGTGCCGAAAGCCTGGGCGTGGGCGGCGCCGGCGAGCACGAGAAGGCCGAGCTGCAGCGCGGCCGCGAGACGCAGGGTCTTGAACGACATGACGGAAAACCTCCCTTATCCCAGCCCCAAGGACAGGAGAGAGGCCGTCGCCCGCCGACAGCGTCCGCTGCGGTCTTGCCGCCGCAGGTTCGCCGCCGCCTGATCCTCCCCCGCATCCCGTGGTATGCGCGTGACGCAACCGCACCTACCGCCTTCGGGATAGCTGAGCCGCCGGGGAAGGAAAAGGGAAAAGAATGGTCTCATCCGCCCGCCGGCAAAGGAACGGGGGGCGGTATGTCGTGGAGCTCAAGCTTCCGGAATGGTGCTTTCGCCGGGGCCGAGATCGCGCTGCATCAGCACGGTGTCGAGCCAGCGCCCGAACTTGAGGCCGCTCCCCTTGATGATGCCCACATCGCGGAAGCCGCAGGCGCGGTGGACGCCGATGGAGCCGGCATTGGCGCTGTCGCCGATCACCGCCACCATCTGCCGGAAGCCGCGGGCCTCGCATTCCCTCACCAGCGTCGTGAGGAGCGCCTTGCCGACGCCGCGCCGCTGGGCGCCGGGCGCCACATAGATCGAGTTCTCGACCGTGAAGCGGTAGGCGATGCGCGGCCGGAACGCGCCGGCATAGGCATAGCCGAGCAGGGTCTCGTCCGTATCCACCGCCACCAGATAGGGATAGTCGCCGGCCATCAGCGCATCGAAGCGGCGCGTCATCTCGCCGACCCCCGGCGGGTCCAGCTCGAAGGAGGCGGTGCCGGTGCGCACAGCGTCGTCATAGATGTCGGCGATGGCGGGAACGTCGGCGAGGGTGGCAGGACGGAGAAGCATGGCGGCACGCGGCAGGAGGGAAGGGCAGGTCCACGCCCTTTAATCCCGCGGTGGCGGCATTTGAAGCCGTCTCAAAAGAAAAGGCCCCGGCGATGCCGGGGCCTTCCGTCCGTCTGTGCTGGGCTCGGAAGCCGGATCAGTTATTGTTCCGGTTGCCGAAGAGCTGGAGCAGCATCATGAACAGGTTGATGAAGTCCAGATAAAGGGTCAGGGCGCCCATGATGGCCTTCTTGCCGGCGACGACATCGTCGTCCGCCTCGAAGTACATCTCCTTGATGCGCTGGGTGTCGTAGGCGGTAAGGCCCGCGAACACCAGCACGCCGACCACGGACACGATGAACTGCAGCATCGAGCTCGCGAGGAAGATGTTCACCAGCGAGGCGATGATGATGCCGAACAGGCCCATGATCAGGAACGAGCCCATGCCCGTCAGATCACGCTTCGTGGTGTAGCCCCACAGGCTCAGCGCGCCGAAGGACGCGGCCGTGATGAAGAACACCCGCACGATGCTCTCGTGGGTGTATACGAGGAAGATGCTGGACAGGGAAATGCCCACCAGCGCCGCATAACCCCAGAACACCGCCTGGGCCGCGCCCATGCTCATGGACTGGATGCGGAAGCTCAGGAAGAACACAGCGGCGAGCGGCGCCAGCATGACCACCCACTTGAGCGGGCTCACGAACAGCGCGTAGCCGAACTGCGTCAGCATGATGCCGCCGGCCACCTGGCCTGCAGCTGCGCCCGGATTTGTCGTCACGGAGAGCATGAAAATGCCCAAGGCGGCCGCGCCAGTGATGGCAAGTCCAAGAGCCATATAGTTGTACACGCGCAGCATGTACGCCCGCAGGCCCTGGTCGATCGCGGCCTCCGAGCGCGTCACCGAGCCGTAACGCGCGGCGACGTTGCGATCATAGTCGGACATCGTCGGTTCCTTTCCTCATTCCATCGGCGGCATGGGCACAGCCCAAACCTATCCGACGCGCCTTCAATATGGTCGGAGCCCGTTTCCCGGACAAGACCGCCTTTGATGAAATTTCCGCAAGGTCACGTTCCGTCAGCAGCTTGGGCGGGACTGCGCTTCCGAAAAACCGGCGGATGGTAAGGCGGTCTGATGGCCTCCGGTCAGGAGCCGCGGCCTGCCGTCCGGCGGTGTCTAACAGCCCGCTACTACCACGCCCCCGCCGGCCTCTCCCTATAATCGCTCCAGAAAAACAGAAACGGAGTCGGGAGTGAGATGCGGGATGGGAAAAGGCGGTCCGGTTGGCGTGGACGGCATGCCGGAGCCGTGGTGGCGGTGGTGATGGCCGGTCTCGGCGCCCCTGCGGCGCTGGCGCAGATGGTGCTGCCGACGCAGGCGCCCCTCACCGGGGCGGAGCTCTTCAAACGCCAGTGTGGCACCTGCCACACCACCAACGCGGCGGACCCGCCCCGACAGGGGCCCACGTTGGCCGGGGTGTTCGACCGCAAGGCGGGATCGGTGGAGGGGTTCCGTTATTCGCCGGGCTTCGCCAAGGCGGATTTCAGCTGGGACGAGGCGCATCTCGATGCCTGGCTCACCAATCCGCAGGCGGTGATTCCCGGCGCGATCATGCCCTACCGCCAGCCCAAGCCGGACCTGAGGGCCGCTTTGATCGGCTATCTGAAGGAGTTGAAGTGATGGCCAAGCCCGTTCATGTCATGCTGCGCGTCCTCGATGAAGCGCGCGCGGTCGCCTTCTACGAGACCGCGTTCGGCCTGAAGGTCGCGGACCGATTCGATTTCGGAACATTCGCGCTGCTCTATCTGCGCGGCGAAGAGAGCCCCTTCGAGGTGGAGCTCACCGTCAATTACGACCGCACCGAGCCTTATGCGCTGGGCGATGGCTACGGCCATGTGGCGGTGACCGTCTCTTCCGTGGAGGCCGAGCACGCCCGGCTGGAGGCTGCCGGCCTCGCGCCGGGGCCGATCCGCGATTTCAAGCATGAAGACAAGACCCTCGCCCGCTTCTTCTTCATCACCGATCCCGATGGCTACAAGACCGAGGTGATCGAGCGGGGCGGGCGCTACATCTGAGTTCCAAAAGCAAGTGCAAGGCGGACGCCGCACAAGATGGCGCCGCCGCAGGATAGGGAGGAACGCCATGAGAGAAGTCGATCCCCGGACCCGCTACAGCCGCCGCTTCCTTCTGAAGGCGGCGGCCATCTCGGTGCCCGCCGCCGCGGTGGCGGGCGGCACGCTGTCGGACGCCTGGGCGGAAGGCGGCGTGCTGAAGCCGGCCAGCATGAAGACGCTGGCGAAGGCGGCGCGCGACATCTACCCCCACGATTTCCTGGGGGACATCTATTACATCGCCGCCGTAAAGCCGTGGAACGAGAAGGCGGCGGCCGATCCTGCCGTGAAGGCGATGCTGGAGGACGGCATCGCGAAACTCGATGCCGCCGCCAAGGCCGCCCATGGCGTGCCCTATGTGGAGGTGGGCTGGGAAGCCGACCGTGTGACGCTGCTCAAGAGCATCGAGACCACGGACTTCTTCAAGAAGGTGCGGGGCGACCTCGTGGTGTCGCTCTACAACCAGAAGGAGATCTGGCCCAAGTTCGGCTATGAGGGCGCCTCCGCCGACAAGGGCGGCTACATCCATCGCGGCTTCGACGACATCGACTGGCTGCCGAAGGCCTGATGCTAAGGCGCGCCCACGAACGGGCGCCGCCACCAAAGAAAAGACCGACAGGGAAACGCCAAACAGCCGGGAGGAACGTCCATGGCTCAGTTCGACAGGAACGATGACAGCGTTGTAGTGATCGTCGGCTCAGGAGCTGGCGGCGGCACGCTGGGCAATGAACTCGCCCAGAAGGGCATCAAGGTGGTGATCCTCGAGGCCGGGGCGCGCAACGAGATCCAGGACTTCGTGAACGACGAATGGGAGAGCTTCGCCCAGCTCGCCTGGACCGACATGCGCGTTGCCTCCGGCTCGTGGCGTGTGGCGCGGGATTTCCCGAACCTGCCGGCGTGGATCGTGAAGTCCGTGGGCGGCTCCACCGTTCACTGGGCGGGGGCCTCGTTGCGCTTCGAGGAGCACGAGTTCAAGGCCGCCTCCGCCTATGGCGGCATCAAGGGTGCCAATCTCCTTGACTGGCCGATCACCAAGGCGGAACTCGACCCGTATTATGCCAAGGCCGAAGACAAGATGGGGGTGACGCGCACCAACAACATCCCCGGCCTGCCCGGCAACAACAACGAGAAGGTGCTGGAGGCCGGCGCCCGCAAGATCGGCTACAAGGACTTCTCCACCGGGCGCATGGCCATCAACAGCCAGCCCCGCGATGGGCGTGGCTCCTGCCAGCAGATCGGCTTCTGCTTCCAGGGCTGCAAGTCCGGCGCCAAATGGTCCACGCTCTATACGGAAATCCCCAAGGGCGAGGCCACCGGCAATCTGGAAGTGCGGCCCAACTGCCATGTGGCGAAGATCGAGCACGACGCCAATGGCAAGGTGACGGCGGTGGTCTATTTCGACGAGACCGGCGCCACCCAGCGGCAGAAGGCGCGCGTGGTGGCGGTGGCTGGCAATTCCATCGAGAGCCCGCGCCTGCTTCTTAACAGCGCGTCCAGCCTCTTCCCGAACGGCCTTGCCAATTCCTCGGGGCAGGTGGGGCGCAACTACATGCGCCACGTCACCGGCTCGGTCTATGCCGCCTTCGAGAAGCCGGTGCACATGTATCGCGGCACCACCATGGCCGGCATCATCCGCGATGAGGCGCGGCACGATCCCGGCCGTGGCTTTGCCGGCGGCTACGAGATGGAGACGCTCTCCCTCGGCCTGCCCTTCATGGCCGCCTTCCTGAACCCCGGCGCGTGGGGCCGCAGCTTCACCTCGGCCATGGAGAATTATCCCCGCATGGCCGGCATGTGGCTGGTGGGCGAGGACATGCCGCAGGAGAAGAACGCCATCACGCTGGACAAGGAGGCCAAGGACAAGTTCGGCCTGCCGGTGGCCAACGTGCATTATGACGACCACCCCAATGATGTCGCCATGCGCAACCATGGCTACCAGCAGGGGGCGGCGCTCTATGAGGCGGTGGGGGCGGTGCAGACCTATCCCACAACGCCCTATCCCAGCACGCACAACCTCGGCACCAACCGCATGAGCGAGAAGCCGCGCGACGGCGTGGTGAACAAATTCGGCCAGTCGCACGACATCAAGAATCTGTTCGTGTCGGATGGCAGCCAGTTCACCACCAGCGCCGCCTGTAATCCCACGCTCACCATCGTCGCCCTCGCCATCCGGCAGGCCGACCACATGGCCGAACTGATGCGTCGGCGCGACATCTGAGCGTCGAAGCGCCGGGCTGGCTCGGTCCAGCCCGGCCGTCCCGAACCGGTCGTCATTTGCGGACGATCCCGGCCACGCGGTCGGGCTCGAATGCTGTCGCGCGCCTCAAGTTCCAGGATGCAAGTCATGATCAGCACAGCGATTTTTCCAAGCCGCTATGTCCAGGGCGACGGGGCGCTCGAACTTCTCGGCACCGAGGTTCAGCGCCTGGGATCCAGCGTCTATGTCGTTATCGATGGCTTTGCGCACAGCGCGTTCGGCGCGGACCTGACCCGCATATTCTCCAAGGTCGGGCCGTTCCAGATCGAGCCGTTCCAGGCGGAATGCTCGGATGAGGAAATCGAGCGGCTGTCGAAGCTTGCGCAGGATGCCACGGCCGATGTCATCGTCGGCATCGGCGGCGGCAAGGCGCTGGATACGGCAAAGGCGGTTGCACACCATCTGCGGCTGCCGGTGGCCATCGTGCCGACGCTGGCCTCGACCGACGCGCCCTGCAGCGCGCTATCGGTGGTCTATACCCCAGAAGGCGCGTTCAAACGTTATCTCGTCCTCCCCAAGAACCCTGATCTCGTGTTGGTCGACAGCGGCATCGTCGCAAAGGCTCCGGTGCGATATCTCGTGTCCGGCATGGGCGACGCGCTGGCCACATGGTTCGAGGCGGAAGACTGCCGCGCCACCCGCGCCGCGAACATGACCGGACGGCCCGGGCCGATGACCTCCCATGGCTTGGCGCGCCTTTGCTTCGACTGCCTGATCGAACAAGGCGCGATGGCCTGCACGGCGTGCGGGGAGGGCGTGGTGGTGCCGGCGCTGGACAATGTGGTCGAGGCCAATACGCTGCTCAGCGGGCTTGGCTTTGAAAGCGGCGGGCTGGCGGCCGCGCACGCGATCCACAATGGTCTGACCACGCTTGACGAGACCCATCACTATTATCATGGAGAAAAGGTCGCGTTCGGACTGCTGTCGCAGCTCTGGCTCACCGGCCGACCGCGCGCGGTCATTGATCAGGTATACAGCTTCTGTCGCTCGGTGGGCTTGCCCACGACATTCGGACAGATCGGCCTCGCCGGCGTCAGCGATACACAGCTGGAGCAGGTCGCGGAACGGGCCTGCGCGGCCGGCGAGACCATTCACAACACGCCGTTCGCGGTCACCCCTCCCATGGTGGTCGCGGCCATGAAGGTGGCCGATGCCGAGGGCCGGCGTCTGGCTGCCGCGTCTCCAGACCGGCGGGGTTGAACGCAGCGCCCCCGCTCACGCCGCGCGCAGCGGGGCGCGGCGCCGCCGCGTCCCGATGGTGTGTCGGGCTCCCCGGCGTTGCGCCTCTACTCCGCGGCCATCAGCGGGTGTCCGCCGATCGGCTGGCCGGCCTTGCGCGAGATATAGATGAGGCAGGAGCAGCGCAGCAGGGAGGCGAGATTCTGCACCTCGCCCCGGCAGTCCAGCACCTCGTCATGCAGCGTGGTGATGAACTTGGCGACGCTGCTGCCTTCGCTGGCGGCGATCTCTTCCAGGATGGTCCAGAAGGTATTTTCGAGCCGGACCGAGGTGATGTGCCCGCCGATCCGGATGGAGCGCGTCACCGACTGGTAATTTTCCTGGGGCTGATGTGCGAACATGTGGCACATGCGACCCTCCCACGTTCGTTTTGCCAAAGGCTAAGCCAATCGGCGGAAGCGAACAACCATCGTCCGCCCACGCTCAGGCCCGCAGCCGCGCCGAGAGTGCCTCGATGAACAATCGCACCTTGGCGGGCACGAGCCGCCGGGTGGGGTAGACCGCCCAGATGGCGAGCGTTTCCGGCTCTCCGTCCGACAGGTGGATCGCCTCCAGACGCCCGTCCGCGATTTCCTCGCGCACGTTCCAGAGGGAGAGGTTGGCGATGCCGAGGCCGGCGATGCAGGCCTGGTGCAGCGATTCCATCGAGGACGAACTGTAGCGCCCGCTCGCCTTCACGCGCACGCTGCGGCCCTCGCTGGCGAAGGTCCAGTGGCTGCGGTTGGGTGTGGTGAGGCATTCGTGGGTCTTGAGGTCCGCCATCGTCTGCGGCCGTCCGTGCCGGGCGAGATAGGCGGGGGAGGCGATCAGCAGGCAGGGATTGTCGGCAAGGCGGCGGGCGATCAGCGTGCTGTCGCCGAGCTGCGCAATGCGGATGGCCAGATCGATGCCTTCCGCCACCACGTCGACGACGGTGTCGGAGATCATCACATCCACGCGAACCTGCGGGTTGGCCTCCATGAAATGGGCCACCACGGGATTGATGATGCGCCGGGCGAAGGCGGCCGAGCAGGAGAGGCGCAGGAGGCCGGTCGCTTTGTCCTCGGGCGAGCAGATGCTGGCGATTGCCGCCGCCTTTTCCTCCAGCAGCGTCTGCGCATGGGGCAGGAAAACCTGCCCTTCGTCCGTCAGCGTCAGGGCCCGCGTGGTGCGGTGGACGAGGCGGACGCCCAGTTCCTGCTCCAGCGTCGCGAGGTGGCGGGATGCCGCCATGGGCGAGATGCGCAGACGCCGGGCCGCGGCGGCAAGGCTGCCGGCGGCGGCCGTCTCGGCGAGCACGGAAAGGGCGATGAATTCCATTGTATCAAACCTTGATATAATCGCGTAACACAGTCAGTCACTGGATCAAAACGCGTTATGGAGTAGCTTCCGCTCCGACTGGATTCCGGCGCGATGCCGGAACCCGCCGCCGGGCACCATCGGGCGTCCCGGCCGGATCGGGAGATCAAGACATGACAATGGGAACCACGATGGATGGTGCGGCCTCTGCCGGGCTTGGGCGCGGCACCACCTTTGCCATGGCGGCCGCAGCCGGCATCGCCGTCGCCAACATCTATTACAACCAGCCCATGCTGGCGCTCATGGAAGCGGCCCTGCCGGGCCCGCTGACCGCCGCCGTGCCCACGGCCACCCAGCTCGGCTATGCGGTGGGGCTGTTCCTGCTTGTGCCGCTGGGTGACCTGATGGAGCGGCGGCGCCTCATCGTCATCCAGTTCGGCGTGCTGGCGCTCGCCATGGCTATGGTGGCTCTGGCACCCACGGCCGGGCTCGTTCTGGCGGCGTCCTTCCTGGTGGGGCTGGCCTCCACGGTGGCGCAGCAGATCATCCCGCTCGCCGCCCATCTCGCGGCCCCCGCCCGCCGTGGCGCCACCGTCGGCACGGTGATGGCCGGGCTGCTCACCGGCATCCTGCTCAGCCGGACGCTGGCCGGTTTCGTCGCCACCAACTGGGGCTGGCGGGACATGTTCGGCCTCGGAGCGCCCATGGCGCTGGTGGCCGGCGGCCTGATGGCCCTGACGCTGCCCGCGAGCCGGCCGGACAGCGGCCTCGGCTATGGCGCGCTGATGCGCTCGATCCTGCATCTGTGGCGGGAGTTCCCGGCGCTGCGCATCGCCGCGGTGACGCAGGGGCTGCTGTTCGCCACCTTTACCGGCTTCTGGACCATCCTCGCCTTCCGGCTTCAGGCGCCGCCGTTCGGCCTCGGCGCGGACGTGGCGGGCCTGTTCGGCATCGTCGGCGCGGTGGGCATCCTCTCGGCGCCGCTGGCCGGGCGCATCGCGGATCGCCACGGCCCGTCCCGCATGGTGCTCGCCGGCGCGGTGGTGACGCTGGTGTCGTTCGTGGTGTTCGGCGTGTGGGGTTCGCTGGCCGGACTGATCGCTGGCGTCATCCTGCTCGACTTCGGCGTGCAGGCGGCGATGATCTCGAACCAGCACATCGTCTTTGCCCTGCGTCCCGAAGCCCGCGGCCGCATCAACACGCTGTACATGGGCAGCATCTTCATCGGCGGCGCCTCGGGCTCTGCCGGCGCGACGCTTGCCTGGTCCTTCGGCGGCTGGGGCGCGGTCTGCGTGCTCGGTGCGGTGCTCGGCCTTCTCGCGACGGTGCTCCAGATGGCCCGGGCGAAGGCCGCCGGCCACTGACTTCAGGATCCTTCGAGGGTCAGGCCCGCCGTGCGTCGCACGGCGGGCCTTTTCGTATCATGCGGCGGGCGGCGTCGGGGCTTCGCCCGCATTGGCCGGCAAGCCGGCGAGAGCGTTGCGCAGGGCCTGCTCCTTGCTGTGGTCGAGTGAGGTCTTCAGCACCACGCCGCCGAAGCCCTTGATGTCCTCCAGCACCTTGTCCGCGGTCATGGACTTGATGAGGACGAAGAGGGCGGCATTGCCGGGCGCGATGGAGCCGGCGAGATCCTTCATGAAGGCGTCGTTGACGCCGAAGTCCGAGAGGGCACCGGCGAGCGCACCCGAAGCGGCGCCGATCGCCGCGCCGACCACCGGCATCAGGAAGATGGTGCCCACGAGCAGGCCCCAGAAGCTGCCGCCCAGCGCGCCGGCGGCGGTGGTGTTCACGAGCTGGTTCAGCTTGATGTGGCCATCCTCGCTCTTGACCGCGATGACCGCGTCCTCGAGGGCGATCACATACTCCTTCTGCAGCGCGATCAGGTGCTGGCGGACCTCTTCGGCCTTCTGCTCGGAGGGATAGACAATAACGACGAGGTCGGACATCGGGGACACTCCGGTTGCGGACGCTGGAGGACGGCCGGCCGGATGGCATCCATCCGGGCTCAAGAATCGCCCTCGAACTCTCATGATAGAGAACGCAGGACCTGCCCCGCTTGCACGCAAGCAGCGCAGTGCGCGCTCCACGGTGATGGCACACCGCCTTGATCCGAGTGTGACACGATCGCCGGCCGGGTACAGCAGGGCGTCTCGCCGCTGGCCGGATTCTCACGCGCGCACCGTTCGCTCCATAGCGGAGGAGAGGGCGCTTTCCAGTCGGGTGAAGTGGCACTAATCTACCTAGCAACAAAGGCTTGTGAAGGAGTTGGGGCGATGGGGGAAACAGGGCCGGAAGCCAAGGCCGAGACCACGCCGCGCCTGTATGCGGACGGCCATCCGCTGGATGAGATCCACTACATCGAAGCCAAGATCATCCTGAACGGCAACCGCTTCACCAGCGTGAAGAATTTCTTCGACTTCGCCAAGATCGTGCGCAAGGTCGCCAAGGAGCAGGGAGTCGATTTCGACAGCACGGAAGTGGAGGGCATGCGCCCCCAGATCCGCGAGGTGCTCTTCCTCGATACGAAGGATTTCAAGCTCTACAACAACGCCTTCATCCTGCGACGCCGGATCAATTACGAGGACGGCTTCCCCGTCGGCGACCCCGAGATGGTGTTCAAGTTCCGCCATCCCGACCTTGAGACGGCGACCCTGTGCGACGTGCGTCCGCAGATCCCCGGCGAATACCGCATCAAGTTCAAGGAAGAGCTGCTGCCGCTGAAGGACCGCATCGGCGGCATCCGCACCCTCTTCTCGCACAATGTCGAGTTCAAGTACCGGCCGGTGAACCTCATGGAGGATCCGAGCTCCTCCGACTATCTCACCCGCGTCTTCCCCGCGCTGGCGCCGGTCTTCGCCGGCAGCAAGGAGCGCATTTCACTGGTGAACCACACGGCCGTGGAAGAGGTGCTCCAGCAGCTCGGCACGCTCGATTTCGGCAAGGGCGTCCTCGCCGCCTGCAACGTGGCCGTCTGGCGCACGCGCGGCGACCAGCACCAACTGGTAGGCGAGTTCTCCTATCAGGCCCGCATGGAGCGCCGCGCCGCCGTGAGTGCCAAGGCCATCGAGCGTTCCAACGCCTTCTTCAACGCCCTTCAGCATGCGGCGCAGGACTGGGTGGCCCTCGGCATGACCAAGACCGGTGCCGTGTACCGGCTGAAGGGCGCGCCCCCGCATTCCCATGAGTGACGTTCTGTCCGACGGCGCACCCTGCGAGGAGACCATCGTCCCGCAGCCGAGCGTGCTCACCATCTTTCTCGTCTTCCTCTCCATCGGGGCGACGAGCTTCGGCGGCGGTGTCGTGGCCTATCTGCGCTCTGCACTGGTGGGACGTCACCGCTGGGTGGATGACGAGACCTTCCTCGAACTCCTGTCCATCTGCCAGAGCCTGCCGGGCCTCAATGCCTCCAACATGGCGATCCTGGTGGGCGACCGGCTGAAGGGCACGGCGGGGGCCGCCGCCGCGCTGGTGGGCATCTGCCTGCCCGGCGGCATCATGATGGTCGCCGCCGCGCTTCTCTACAGCACCAACGAGAGCAAGGGCGGCGTCGTGAACGCCATGCTGCACGGCGTCTCCGCGGCGGCGGTGGGCATGGTACTGGCGGTCTCCGTCCAGCTCGGCCTCAAGACGCTGAAGCGCTATGCGGATCTGGTGTTCGTCGCTCTCACCATCATCGGCGTCGAGCTGCTGCACCAGTCGGTGCTCGTGGTGCTGGCGGTGGTCGGGGCTCTGGCGATCATCTGGTACCGGCCCGGCGGCGCGCCGCATGGCGGTGATCTGTTCGACCGCTTCACCAAGCCCAAGCCGAAGCCGCATCACGACCTCGATCACCACGGAGGCGTGTGATGGGCCAGTTGCTGCCGCTCGTCGCGGTCTTCTCCTATCTGTCCCTGCTCACCGTGGGCGGCGGCATGGCCGCCTTTCCGGAACTCAAATACCTGACGGTGGATGTCCACCACTGGCTGACCTTCCCGCAGCTCATCCATCTCTACAGCATCGGCCAGATGGCGCCGGGGCCGAACATGATGATGATCGCGGCGGTGGGCCAATGGGTGGCCGGGCCGCTCGGGGCCATCCTCGTGACCGCAGCCTTCTTCCTGCCGACCGGCATCCTGACCCTTCTGGTGGGCCGCCTGTGGGTGCGCCTCGCCGGCTGGCCCTGGCGGGCTTCCATCCAGCGGGGCCTCGGACCGGTCTCCATCGGCCTGCTGCTCGCCGGCGTCATCGCCATCGGCAAGGGCGCCGTTACCGGGTGGGAAAGCGCAGCGATCGCAGCGGGGGTCTTCCTGATCCTCATCATCACGCGCATGAACCCGCTGCCGCTCATCGGCCTTGCTGCCGTGATCGGGGCCTATGCCTTTCGATAGAGCCGCCGGGTCAGCGCAATCAATCTGACCGGTTTGTACTTCAAGCGGGAACCAAGCCGTTTCGGTCGCGTTAAGGCCGGAGTGGTTTGAGTGAGAGTGTCGGATGGCCAGCGCCGCCCATCGTCCTCTGGTGTCGGGGGGACCCCGCACCGTGCTCGTTGCGGAGGACGATCCTTTTCTGCGGATGCTGATCGCGGATGCCCTCCGCGAGGCAGGCATGCGCGTGATCGAAGCCGTCTCCGCAGACGATGCGATGACGGTCCTGTCCGCGGATATTGCCGTGGACGCCGTGCTGACCGATGTCCGCATGCCGGGCACGATGGATGGTGTCGCCTTGGCAATGAGGCTGGCCGTCGAATATCCGTGGCTTCCTGTCTTTGTGGCCTCTGGAGACCTCGATCCGGTCATTGCGGGAACGCTTCCCGCCTTCATCGCCAAGCCCTACGACATCAATGCCGTCGTGGCGCTCATCCTCGAACGGGTGAATCGCGAGGTGGCCGATGAATGAAGCCGTGATTCCGGAAAGCCAACCGAGCATCATGGTCATCGACGCCGACGTGCTCGTGCGGCACGTTCTGGCGGAATATCTGCGCACGTGCGGCTATCGCGTCATCGAGGCGGCCAGCACGGATGAGGCGGCCGCCTTTATGTATGAGGCGGGTCTCACTCTGGAAGCGGTAATCACGGATGCGCAGGCGCCGGGTGCCCTCGGTGGTTTCGCCTTTGCGCGCTGGATGCGCGAGGCCCATCCGGAGGTGGACGTGATCCTCTCCGGCACGCCCGAGAAGTCGGCCGACGAGGCCGCCAACCTGTGTGACCAGGGCCCCCATCTGGCCCGCCCCTACGAGCCGCAGAGCGCGCTTGATTACATCAGGCGGCTACGGGCGGCCCGCACCCGGATCATCTGAGCTTCAGTTGAAGGTGCGCCGCAGGCCGATGCGCAACTGGTGCGTCGCCATGTCGTCTATGCTGTAGGGGACACCCGTGTAGGTGGTGAACTCCTGCGTGCCCATGGCGGCGTAGCGGTAGCTCACGTCAAGTGACCAGTCCTGCGCGAAGGACCAGGCGACGCCCGCAGTGGCGTTCCAGGCGAAGCCGACGTCCGTCTGCCCCCAGCCCGCCGGCGCGAAGAAGGGCTTGAAGCGCACGTTCGCCATGCCGAAGCCGACGCCGCCGCCCACATAGGGCGTGATGTTGGCGATGGTGAACATGTCCCAATAGAGATTGGCCATCACCGCGCCGGTGTGCAGGGAATTCACGCCCAGCGGCCGGTCGGCGGTCAGCGCCAGCATGTAGTCCACGGTGATGTCGCCGCGCAGCCAGGGCAGGAAACGATAGCCGACGCCCACGCCGAACGTGCGGGCGGTGTCGGTCCCGGAGGTCGCCCGCGTGGCGCCTGCGACGCTCCCCTGCACCCCGCCCACGCCGAAGTTCGTGCGGAAATACCATTGCCCCGCCGTCGTGCCGGCGGTGGCGGGGCCATCGTCATCGAGGGTCGGCAGCGCCAGTGAGAAATCGCCACTGCGCCCGAGCCGGGGCAGGGCGTCGTCTGCCGCATGGGCAACGCCGCAGGCCACGGTAAAAACGCCGATCAAAACGCCGATACGCATCGGAAGGTCCAAATTCGAGCGGCAGGGAGCCGATTCGTTTCGAAGAATGAAGCAGAAGAATTTAACTTCTGCTTAACCCTACCGAATTGCCTTCTCGCGGCAAGGCGCGCGGTACAGCGGTCCTCGCCTGAACACCGGCATTTTTGCTCGAAATACCTTTATACCTCTAGCATCAAGTTGTGCGCCATTCACCAGCTTCCGTAGCGCGCAACGATGCCGCGGAAGAGCGCGCCCCGCTCGGCACCGAGATGCGCGCCGCTCGCGTCGCCGGCGGCGTCCTTGCCGACGGCGGTCTGCACGATGACGAGCTTGAGATCGGGATCGACGAAGATCGACTGACCGTGAATGCCCAGAAGGGCAAAGCGCCGGTGGCTGCCGGGCCAGAGCCACACCTGGAGGCCGTAGCCGACATATGTGCTGCCGTGCCAGTTCATCCGGCCCGGCCGGAAGGCCTCCGGCTGGCGCTCGGCCGCCGTCATGTCCAATAAGTGCTCCCGCGAGAGCACGGGCTGCCCGGCCACCATGCCGTCATCCGCCAGCAGCAGGCCGAGGCGGGCATAATCATGCAGGGTCGCATTCAGCCCGCCCTGTGCGATCTCCACGTGATCGGACCGGTTGAGGATCCAGCTTGCCGGGGATTCCGCGCCCATGGGCTGCCAGAGGGTGCGTTCCACATAATGGCAAAGGGTGTCTCCGGTGGCCGCGCGCAGCACCACGCCGAGCGCCTGCGTCTGCGCGCCGGCATAATTGAAGGCTTCTTCGGCCGGGACGGCGCGCTCGGTCACGCTCTTCAGGGCCGCCACCGTTCCCGCCCGGGACATGATCCGGTTGAAGGCGGCGCGGTCGTCGTCCGGCGTGTAGGTCTCGGTGAAGCGGGCACCGGATGCCATGCGCATGAGATCGACCAGCCGCGTCCCGCCATAAAGCGAGCCGGAGAGTTCCGGCACATAGTCCTGCGCGCGGTCCTCCAGTGAGCGGATGCGGCCTTCCTCCTGCGCCTTCAGAAGGGCCAGCGCCGTCACCGTCTTGGCCATGGAATTGGAGAGGAAGCGCATGTCCGGCGTGCGGTCATAGCCGTAGCGCTCGGCGACGATCGCCCCGTCGTGCAGGACGATGAGGCCGGTGATGCGCTGGTGCGCCATATAATCGTCGAGGGAGTAGTCGGCGCCCTTGTAGCGATAGGTCAGCGGCGCGCCGGCCGGGGCGGCCGGCAAGGGGCGGGGAACTGCCGCCGGGGCCATCCGGCAGGTCTCGGCAATCTTCTCCATGCCGCTGAAGGAGCCGACGATATAGGGCTCCTGCCGCGTCTGCCCCAGGCTGGGGGCGACGGGATAGCCCTGCGCCTTTCCCAGCACATCCTCATCGGGGGAGGCGGCGGCAGGGCAGGCTGCCGCCAGCATCGAGATCAGAAGGAGCGCCCGCCGTCCAAACCGCATCGCGCGCACTCCTCCGCGCTCGTCAGGCCGCGACCTTGCGCAGCGCCTCGATCACTTCGTCCACCACGCCTTCGACCAGTTCGAAATCATCGCCCTCGCCCATCACGCGGATGACGGGTTCGGTGCCGGAGGGACGGATCAGCAGGCGGCCGTGATTGGCGAGCCGCCGCTCGGCATCGGCAATGGCGCTCTGGACGTTCTCGTGCTCCAGCGGCTTGCCGGAGGAATAGCGCACGTTCTTGAGCACCTGGGGCAACGGGTCGAAGCGGTGGCAGACCTCCGACACCGGACGCTCGCTGCGCGCCACGACTGCCAGCACCTGAAGGGCAGCCAGCAGGCCATCACCCGTGGTCGAATAGTCGGAGAGGATGATGTGGCCGGACTGCTCGCCGCCCACGTTGTAGCCATCCGAGCGCATGCGCTCCAGAACGTAGCGATCGCCCACCGAGGTGCGGGCCAGCGTCAGGCCCTCGTCCTTCAGATAGCGCTCGAGCCCAAGGTTGGACATGACGGTCGCGACGATGCCATCGCGCGACAGTCGGCCGTCTTCCTTGAAGGAGTGGGCGACCACGGCCATGATCTGGTCGCCGTCCACAACGTGTCCCTTCTCGTCCACGATGATGACGCGGTCAGCGTCGCCGTCGAGCGCGATGCCCACGTCCGCGCGCACTTCCCGCACCTTGGCCGAGAGAGCAGCGGGGGAGGTGGAGCCCACGTCGCGATTGATGTTCAGGCCATCGGGCTCGACGCCCATGCTGATGACTTCGGCGCCCAGTTCCCAGAGCGCATCGGGCGCGACGCGGTAGGCGGCGCCATTGGCGCAGTCCACCACCACCCGCAGGCCCTCGAAGGACTGGTCGCGGGGCAGGGTGCGCTTGGCATATTCGATATAGCGGGCATGGACGCCCTCGACGCGCCGGGCGCGGCCGATGTCCATGGGCTGGGCGAGCTTCTTGGAGAGATCCTCGTCGATCAGCTCCTCGATCTCATGCTCGATCTGGTCGGAGAGCTTGAAGCCGTCGGGGCCAAACAGCTTGATGCCGTTGTCGTCGAAGGGATTGTGCGAGGCGGAGATCATCACGCCGAGATCGGCGCGCATGGAGCGGGTGAGCATGCCCACGGCCGGCGTCGGCATCGGGCCGAGCAGCAGCACGTCCATGCCCACCGAGGTGAAGCCAGCCACGAGCGCATTCTCGATCATGTAGCCCGAGAGGCGGGTGTCCTTGCCGATCACCACCCGGTGGCGGTGTTCGCCCCGCCGGAAGGCGAGGCCGGCCGCCATGCCGACGCGCAGGGCGAGATCGGCGGTCAAGGTCGCATTCGCCCGGCCCCGCACCCCGTCCGTTCCGAAATACTTGCGCGCCATGTCCGACCGGTCCTTCCCCATTCATTGCAGCCTGATGCGTTTAGCATCGACACGTGCTGCCCGCAGTCACGTTTTGTGAGCGAGATTAACCGACAATCTGCGGCTTTGGTCGCTACCATATGACCGTTGGTGCGCCGCTCCCCGCTTGGTCATGACGTTTGCGCAGGCAACGCCATGATGCTAACCCCGCAGCCACGCATTTTCTGGAGCTTCCCGGCCGTGTCGTCCCATACTCTCGACGTTCTCGCCATCGGCAACGCCATCGTCGATGTCATCGCCCGTGCGGACGAGGCCTTCCTCGCCGATCACGGCATGCCCAAGGGCTCCATGAGCCTCATCGACGAGGCACGGGCCGAGCAGCTCTATGGCGCCATGGGGCCCGGCATCGAGATTTCCGGCGGCTCGGCGGCCAACACGGCGGCGGGTGCGGCTTCGCTCGGCGCCCGCGCCGGCTTCATCGGCAAGGTGCGGGAGGACGGCCTCGGCAAGACCTTCGCCCATGACATCCGCGCTGCCGGCGTCGCTTACGGCACGCCCGCCGCGAACGACGGTCCCGCCACCGCCCGCTGCCTCATCCTGGTGACGCCGGACGGCGAGCGCACCATGAACACCTATCTCGGTGCGGCGCAGAACCTCACCACTGCCGATATCGATGCTGCCAGCGTCGAAAGCGCAGCCGTGACCTATCTCGAAGGCTATCTGTGGGACCCGCCGGCGGCCAAGGAGGCTTTCCTCGCTGCCGCGAAGATCGCCCACACGGCCGGCCGTCAGGTGGCGCTGACCCTTTCCGACGCCTTCTGCGTCGATCGCTACCGGGCGGAATTCCTGGACCTCATGCGCAACGGCACCGTCGATCTCGTCTTCTGCAACGAGGGCGAGCTGAAGTCGCTCTATGAGACGGCGGACGTCGATTCCGCCCTCGTGCAGTTGCGCCGGGATGTGGCTTCCGCCGTGGTGACGCGCTCGGAGCGCGGCGCCCTGTTCGTGGCCAAGGATGCGGTGGTCTCCGCCCCCGCCCATGCGGTGGCGCAGGTGGTGGATACGACGGGCGCGGGCGATCTCTTCGCCGCCGGCTTCCTGACCGGCTACACCCGCGGCCTCGATCCGGCGACTTCGCTGCGCATCGGCGCGCTCGCCGCGTCCGAGATCATCTCACACATGGGCGCCCGGCCCGAGCGCAACCTGCTCGACTACGCCCGCGAGACCGGTCTGCTGCCGTGAGCCTTGTGCCGGCGCCGGAAGACGGCGCCGTCCGCGCGCTCCGGCACATCGATGCGGGAGCGCGGGCGCTGCTGGTGCTCGGCGGTGCCGGCACGGGCAAGACCACCTTCCTGCACGAACTGCGCAAGACGCCGCGCGGGCGCCAGGTTTTCCTCGCGCCCACGGGCGTTGCCGCCTTGCAGCTCGGCGGCCAGACGCTGCATTCCTTCTTCGGCATTCCGCCGCGCATCCTCCAGCCGGAGGAGGTGAAGCCGCGCGTTCAGGTGCGCCGGCTTCTGAAGAAGCTGGACCGGCTGGTCATCGACGAAATCTCCATGGTGCGGGCGGACCTGCTCGATACGGTGGACCGCACCTTGCGCATCGCCCGCGAGAGCAACACGCCCTTCGGCGGCGTGCAGGTGGTGCTGGTGGGCGACTTCCTCCAGCTTCCGCCGGTGGTGCCCTATGCGGAGCAGGAGATCCTCGAGCATATGGGCTACGAGGGACCCTTCGCCTTCCATGCCAAGGTGCTGTCCGATCATCCCGTGGCCCGCGTGCCCTTTACCGTGGTCCACCGCCAGCAGGACGATGCCTTCATCGGCCATCTCTCTGCCATCCGACGCGGCGAGCGGCTGAACGAGGCGCTGACCGCGCTGAACGAGGCCTGCGTGCGACCGCATCGTTCCGGCGTGCTGCCCGTTCTGCTCACGCCCACCAATGCGCGGGCGGATGCCTATAACCAGCGCGGCCTTGCGGCCTTGCCGGGTGGCGAGCGGCAGTTCGAGGGGGTGCTGAAGGGCGAGTTCGGGCTTGATGGCGACCGCCTGCCGGTGCCCGAACGCCTCGTGCTGAAGACCGGCGCCCGCGTGATGGCGCTGCGCAACGATCCGGCGCGCCGCTGGGTGAACGGCTCGGTTGGCACGGTGACCGGTATCGGCCCGCACAGCGCGCTGGTACGGCTCGATGGCGGCGGTTCTGTTGAGATCGAAGCCTTCACCTGGGAGCGCATGCGCTACGTCTTCGACGAGAAGACGGGGAAGATCGAGAGCGACGTGGTGGGCACCTACACGCAGCTTCCGCTGGTGCCGGCGTGGGCCATGACCATGCACAAGGCGCAGGGCCTGACGCTGGAAGACGTGCGCATCGACTTCGACAACGGCGCCTTCGCGGCAGGGCAGGCCTATGTGGCCCTCTCCCGCGCCCGCTCGCTGGCGGGCCTGTCTCTGGTGCGGGCCATCCGCCCCTCGGACATCAAGGTGGACCGGCGGGTCGCCGCGTTCGTGCGCGACTTCGAGGCGAGCGCGCTGGCCTGAGCGCGCTCGCGGCACCCGGACCGGTCAGTACGGGTGCTTGTCCTTCTTGTCGGTCCAGGCGCGGTAGGCCTTAAGGCCCTCCTCGCGCTCGAAATTGGGCGTCACCGCGATGCGGCGCTGGTCCCAGGGCTTCTGGAAGTCCTCATACTGGAAGGCGTCGTCGAAGCCGATCTTGCTCGTGTCCTCGAGGCTGGCGGCGAAATAGACGTGGTCGATGCGCGACCAGTAGATGGCGCTCATGCACATGGGGCAGGGCGCGCCGTTGATATAGATCTCGCAGCCCTTCAGCATCTTGGCCCGCTCTGGCACGGGATCGGGGGAGCCCGGCTCACGCGGGATCATCTCCAGGATCGTTCCGGCGGAATAGTCGCTGCCGAGCAGCGCCTTGGGATTGAGGCGCGCGGAGGCGTCCATGATGGCGGTGACTTCCGCGTGGAACACCGGGCAGCCGGTGAGCAGCACGCGGTTCTGCCCGCGCCCGATGATCTGGCCGTCCTTCACGATGACCGCGCCGAAGGGACCGCCCCATCCCTTCTCGACGGATTCGGTGGCGAGGCGGGTGGCCTCGGCCATGAACGCCTTCCTTTGGGGCGTTGCCTCAATGGGCTTGGCCTCGCCGGCCGCTTCCGCGCTGGAGGCCAGAAAGAGCGTTCCCGCGACGGCGGCGCCGGCCTGGGCGAGAAAGCTCCGACGATCCGTGGCGGTCGGATCGTCACACATAAATTTCCGCATGTGTTTTTGCCTCACTGAAACAGAGGAGTGCATAGTATTCGCGCAGAAATTGGTCTGCAATGAAAATAAATGTGCAAAAAGGAAGTGTGTATTATTCTGTTCTTATCATTAATCTTGGCGTCGTGCGGCCGAAGTCGCCCGCACGGCGTCGGGGTCCACCGCCACCTTCCCCGGCTCGAAACTCTCCAGCGTCGCGTCATAGCGCGGGTGCAGCGTGCCCATGAGCCGGTCCCACCAGGAGAAGGTGTGGCCGTAATTGTATTTGAAGTGCCCGTGGTGCTGGTCGTGGAAGACCGTGGAGGCAAAGGGGAAGGGCGTGCGCCCGGCTGGCGAGGCGAAATGTTCGAAGCCCGCATGGCCCAGCATGCCGCTTGCCTGGTCATAGAGCTTCTGGAGCACCAGCATCTGCCACGGGATCGGCAGGATGAAGGGGAGGATCAGATAGAAGGCCTGGTTGAGAAGGCCCTCCATCAGGCTCTCGTGATGGTTCGTCCAGACCGTCGGGGCGACGCTTTTGTGGTGCAGGGCATGGAAGCGGTACAGCGGCTTCCAGTGCAGCAGGCGATGGATCCAGTAGAACCACGCATCATAGAGCACCACCGAGATGGCCAGCATCAGCGGGCCGGACCACCAGTTGAGCGGCAGAGGCGAGATGGTCCACCCCTGCGCCTGAGCGAACAGGCCGCCGGAAAAGCAGAAGGCGATGATGGCGATGGAGCCGGGCGCATGAGCCAGCTCCTGCCACTTGCGCTTGTTGATGCGGTTCTTCTGGATCCGCCGCTCGGGGTGGCGGGCGTTCATCACCTCGAAGAATGTGCCCACCACCAGCAGCACCACGAGTATGCCGACGATGACCATGCCATAGAGCGCGGCGAAATCCCAGGCGAGGCCCTTCCAGCCAAGAGCGGGGTCGCTCGGGGAAAGGGGCGCCAAAAGCGAGGAGATCTGGAAAAGGCTCATGAACCGGCTCTGGCTGCCTTCTGGGATGCCGGACACTAGCCGAGAGCGTGCCGGGCATCAAACGCGCAAGCTCCAGGCGAGACACGGCTTTGCCATGGGCGGTATGCTATTAGTATGTCTTCAGCCTTCCGGCGCGGTTACGGCATCTTGTCGCGCCGGTGGTTCATAGCGTGGGGTGGGGCCCGCATGGCGACGACTTACACGGCCGTTCAGAACACGACCTATTTCGATTACTCCAGCTACCAGCTCGCGACCTCGGCGCAGGTTTCCGCGCTGGCGGCTGTGCCGGCCACCAACCTTTCCGCCACGAACCTCGGCCAGGTCCAGTCGCTTCTGACCCAGACGATGTTTGGCAACGCGAAGGCGGCGCCCCCGGCGGATACCGGCCTTCCCGCCCCGATTCCGCTCGTGGCGGTCGCCGACCTGACCACGCAAACGGGCCTCAACGACCTTGGTTTCATCGATCAGGATCAGGGCAGCAGCGAGAACGGCTACGCCTTCCAGCTGAAGGTTGCCGACATTGCGTCGTCCACCATCACCGTGGGCCTCGTTGTCAACCGGAACTCGGACCCGACGGCGCTGCTGTCCATGCCATGGGCGGACCGGCAGGCGGCGCTGGCGGATCAGACCGCCGTGTGGGCCACATATGGCGGCAGCAAGTTCTATTCCGGCGTTCAGTCCACGGTGGAGAGCCTGACCGGCGCCTCCACCCTCACCGTCGATGACGGCTACAATTCCTCGGCAGACTCCCGCACCGTCTGGCTCAACCTGACGCCGGCTCAGTTCAAGACCTTGTTCAACACGGACCTGCTCGTCTACGCCGGCGCCAATCAGTCTTACGGCAGCTACGTCAACTACGCGTGGTCGGGCAATCTCTCCCTCCCGTCCAACATCCAGTCACAGGTCTCGGGCATCTGGGTGTCGACCCTTGCTCCCACGCCCTATGGCTCGCCTGCCCCCAATCCGGCCGCTCCGGTTGCGCTGTCACAGGGCGCGCAGAGCCCCGGCAACAGCCAGACGGGCGCCAACGAGTCGAATCCCACGCCGACGCAGGTGGCGGAGGCCTACAATTTTCCGCTGACCAGCAAGGGCGTGGTCACAACGCCCATCGGCCTCGTGGAGGGCGGTGTTCCGGCAAATCTGGAAACCGCGCTGAACGCCTACCGCACCTCGGTGCTGGGACTGCCGGCTTATACGGGCAGCCAGTTTCAGATCATCAGTGGGCCCAATGCGCGTATCGGAGTGGGAGATCCTGGCGAGGAATCGCTGGACGTGTCGATCATCGCCGGAGCCACGCCCAACAGCCAGCAGCTCTATTATGCCTATACCGGCAACCAGACCTTTGTCGGTTATCAGAATGCGATCTTCGATAGCGTCAACAACCCATCCGTCCTGAGTTCCTCATTCACCGATCAGCAGCGCTTCTCTCCGAACTCGCCCTTCGCCAGCGCCTATCAGGGCCTGTTCGTGGACGGTGCCCTGAAGAACATGTCGGTGTTCCTGTCCTCCGGCGATGGCGGGTCCGGCGGCGAATATGGCGCGGGCACGGCCATGGGGCGCCCCTCCCATAGCTCGCCTTATGCCGTCATTGTCGGTGGCGCCTCCATCTCGAACCTTCAGACCGCCAGCGGCGATCCGACACTCAGCAGTCTGTACACGGCCGGCATGACCAATGATCCGGTCACGCTGATGGCGCTCACCGCGTCCGGCATGAAGGTGCTGCCGCAGCACATGACGGCAGAGACCTACAGTATCTTCGTGCAGACGGTGTGGAATACCTATTCCGTGAACGGGGAGTCGATCAATTCGAGCTATGCGAGCAACAGCGCCAGCACCGGCGGCATCAATGCGGGATCGCTCATTCCCTCCTACCAGACGGACTTCGGCCTGACGCCCACCAACGCCCAGGGCGAGACGGGACGGGGGCTGCCGGATGTCTCCGCACTGGCGGGCGGCAATTCCAAATACAGCATCCTCAATGGCGGCGCGTCTGCCGGCACCAGCGCCGCGACACCCCTGTGGGCCGCGCTGACCGCGCAGATCGACACCATCTTCAAGGATCAGGGCCTGCCGCAACTCGGATATTTCAACGACCTGCTCTATCAGGCGGCGGCCATCGCGCCCGGCTCCTTCAGCGACGTGACCATCGGCAACAACACGTCCACCTATTACCTCTACACGGGAACGGAAGCGGACAAGCCTTATGTGCTGACGCAAAGCGGTAACAAGGTCGTTCCCACGGGCCTCGGCTATTCGGCCTCCGCGGGCTACGATCAGGCAACCGGCCTCGGCACCCCGAACGGCCTCCTGCTCGCGCGGGCCCTCAGCACCATCGCGCACAGCCAGTTCGACGCTCATCCGGCGGCCCCCGTGCTGATCGGCATCGGTGATACGTCGGCACAGAGCGGTGCCGCCCAGAGCCTGCTGGTGCAGGCGACGGGGGCGCTCGGCGCCTATGAACTGAATGACGGTGGCCATGTGGTGCAAGGGGTGAGCGAGGGCAATGCGCTGGCCTGGAGCAGCCGGTTGGCGCAGCAGGTGATGCAGAAGGACTTCGATCCGGATCTCGTGCGTCTTCTGGATGGCGGTGCGCAGGCAACGCCCACCACGGTCCACGCCGATGCGGGCGCGTCACTCAGCAGTTCGGTGGCCGGGCTGCCGCTGGGGCTTTATCAGGCGGATCTCACGTCGCAGTACGGCTTCGCGTCGTTCGGCGGTGTCTCTTCGGGCGTCACGGTGGCGCGGCCGGTTGCGGTGGCCGACGTGGCCGACGATGGCGCGGCGCATCAGGCCGTCGTGCGGCTCCGCCAGAACGGCGTCGATGCCACCAGCCTCATGCTCTACAAGGTGGATGATCTCTCCGGGACGATCGACGGCATCGCGCCCGGCGACCCGGGCTATGCCGCCGCGGCTGCAGCCCATGCCTATGTGGTCGGGGGAGCGGCCGGTCCCCTCCCGGACCCGGGCTACGGCAATTATACGGAGGCCGTGGTGAATGGGGTCCATCACGGCGATCTTGTCGCCATGGCCCTGACCAACGGTACGCAGACCTATTGGGGCTTCGCGCCGGCCAATGAGAGCGTCGGCGGTGCGTCTGTCACCCATCTGTGGAGCTACGGGCTCAACACCTTCGGCTTCGAGGACACCTTCGGTGGCGGCGACCGGGACTATAACGACCTGATCGTGCAGCTGGATTTCACCAGCCTGCAAGGCCACGGCTGGATCGCCTGACGGCGGCCGGACGTGCGAAAGGCCCCCGGGCGGGGGCCTTTCCTTGATGAGTGAAAGATCAGCGCTTCCAGCGGCCCTCATACTTGAACTCGGGCGCGCCCTTGAGCTGGTCCTTGGTGGCGTCCATCGTCGCCATCCACTTCTTGTCGTTCTCGGAATAGGTGACCTTCACCGACGACGGGCGGACGATCACGTAACGCTCGCCCATGCCGAGGAAGCCGCCGACCGAGAGAATGTAGCCGGAGAGCTGGCCCTGCGAGAGGATGAGATCCTTGATCTCGCCCACCGTCTCGTTGTTGCCATTGGTCACGTTGAGGCCGATCAGGTTGTAGCTCAGCACGTCCGTCGGCGCGGCTTTCACGAACACGTCGGTGGAAGCGGCGGTCTGCGCAAGCGCGGGCAGGGCCGGCAAAGCAAGAGCGGCGGTCGCGGCAAGCGCAAGGAAGGTGCGGCGCATGTTCGGGCACTCCGTTATACTGAAGGAACATGCGAATAACGCTGACGTGGCACTGCGGTTCCACGCGACGAGCATCTTTACGGCTGCGTTTTTCAGGCGAAACCTTGGCCGTTGGGATGATGGGCTCGCCCGCAGGCTTCCCGAAGAGCGGGGCGGAGGGTACGCGCATCCCCGTGCGGCACCCGTCGTAACGCCAGAGTGCAGTTGGCCATACTAATCATAAGGTCAGGAACGGAGACCCATGCCGGTGCTGGGGCGACCGGCATGGGTCGACGGGTTATTTCGTCGTCCCGACGGGCGCGGGCATCGTCGTCTGTGCGGGCGGGACGGGCGAGCGGGTCCGCAGGTTCTGAGTCTCGTAACGTCCGATGGACATCCAGAACAGGCCGGCGAGTGCGAGGATGGTGGCTGTCACCGTCACATAGCGGATCCAGGTGGGCGCCGCGCCACCGGGCACCAGATGCTTCTCCTCGATCTCCCGCTTGCGGGTGATGGCCGCCGAATAGAAGACGATGGTGGCGATGACGAAGATCAGAGACCAGCGGGTCTGCTCGCCGTCCGAGCCCACGAGGGCGACGAGGCTGTAGGCCGCAGCCCCGAGGCCCACCAGAACATAGATGTTGTACTGGTGCGTGGGCATCTTCCTGTAGCCCAGAACTTTGATGGAAATGGCGGAATAGATGTAGGGCAACAGCGTCATGATGACCGCGATGGAGGCGATCTTGCCGAACTGCTGGCTGGCGGTCGGCGACATGGTCGCGAACACCTGCACGGTCATGATCGCGGCGACGATGGCGAGGCCCGCCGAGGGCACGCCCTTCGCGTTCACCTTGGCGAACACGGCTCCGAAGAGCCCATCATCCGCTGCCGCCTTCGCAGTCTGGCCGACGAGCAGTGTCCAGCCGGCGAGCGAGCCGAGGCAGCCCAGCGCCGCGCAGATGGCCACCGCCGAGCCCGCGATGTCGCCCAGTGCCAGCCGCGCGGCATCCGCAAAGGGTGCCGAGGAGGCGATGAGCGCCTTGTTCGGGATCATGCCCATGATGACGGTGGAGGAGAGGATGTAGGCGACGGCCGCCAGCACCACGCCGCCCACGGTGGCGATGGGCACGTTACGCTGCGGATTGCGCACGACCCCCGCCGACACCGAGGCGCTCTCCACGCCGATGAAGGCCCAGAGGGTGAAGTTGAGCGTGGCCATGATGGCCGCCCCGCTCTCCTTGCCGGAGACGTTCCAGCCCGCAGCATAAGTCGCGGGCGAGAACCAGAACCATCCGAACACCGCCATGCCGAGGATGGGGATGAGGGCGAAGACCGTCGTGAAGGATTGCAGACGGCCGACCACGTTCGGGCCGAGGATGTTGGCATAGGTGAAGAACCAGATGAGGGCCACCTGCGCGAGCGCCGAGGTGAGCGGATCCTTCAATGCCGGAAAGAAGGCGGTGAGATAACCCAGTCCGGCCACCGCGAGGCCGACATTCCCCACCACATTGGCCAGCCAGTAGATGAGGTTGGTCTGGTAGCCCATATAGTCGCCGAAGGCCTTGCGGGCATAGGCATACGGCCCGCCGGCCGCCGGATCGATGGCCGCAAGGCGGGCGAAGGTCAGCGCCAGCGCCACGGCGCCGGCGATGGTGATCAGCCAGCCAATGACGGCGATGGAGCCGATGGCGGCGAGATTGGCGGGCAGCATGAAGACGCCCGATCCCATCATGTTGCCAGCGACCATCAGGGTCGCCGGCACGAGGCCGATCTTGGCGGCATCGGCGTCGCTGGAAGCGGCAGGGGCGGTGTCGGTGGAGGACATGCTCGCAAGCCCCTCAGCGCACGATGCGGTGGATGAGATAGCGCCCGTCCTCCACCTCCACGCCGTGCGTGTCGTGGGCAAAGCCGGGGAAGCGCAGGTCATAGGCTTCCAGCGCCTTGAGATAGCCGAGCACGGGGCCATCTGCCGGGCCGGCATTCTCGCCGGGCATCAAGAGCGGGATGCCGGGCGGGTAGGGCACCACACCGGTCGCGACCGTATGGCCGGCGAGCTCGTCCAGCGTCACCTGCTCCACCTGCCCCTGGACCAGCCGCTCATAGGCCTGCACGGGGCTGAGATCGGGATGCGGCAGCAGGGAGAAGGCCTGCGCCATCATGGCGGTGGTCTTCAGTTCGTCCATGGCCGCGAACATGGTGTCCGCCAGATCCTTCAGGCCCAGGCCGAGATAGCGGTCGCCGGTGGTTTCAGCGAGCGGCGGAATGGCGAGTTCTATGGGCAGGTTGGCGTCGTAGTCCCGCTTGAAGTCGCACAGGGCGCTGACGAGCGAGCCCCATTTGCCCTTGGTGATGCCCAGCGAGAACAGGAACAGGATTGTGAAGTCCGTGGTCTTCTCCACCACGATGCCGCGGGCATCGAGATAGGCGGTGACGAGGCTTGCGGGAATGCCCACGGGCATCAGTCCGCCGCCCGGCGCGACGCCCGGCGTCACCACCGAGACCTTGATGGGGTCGAGCATGCAATAGCCGTCCTCGATGGCGCCAAAGCCATGCCACGGGGCGTCCGGCTTCAGCACCCAGCAGGAGGGATCGGTGGCGAGCGCGTCCGGCGATGCCTCGTGGAAGGGTGCCACGCGCCCGGTCTTCGGGTCGCGCACCGTGTCCGGCTGCCAGCAGTCGAAGAACCAGCCGCCCTGCTCGGCCGCCTCATTGGCGAGGCGCGACATCATCTGCCGGAAGGCGACGGCCTCGGCGATGGACTCACCCGTCAGCGCCGCGCCGCCGGGACCATCCATCATCGCCACCGACACGTCGTTGGAGGCGATGATGGGATAGAGCGGCGAGGTCGAGGCGTGCATCATGAACGTCTCGTTGAAGATGCTGTGCGGGATCGGGCGGCGTCCGTCGCGCACGTGGATGAAGGAGGCCTGAGACAGCGCCGCCAGTAGCTTGTGCGTGGACTGGGTGGCGAAGACCGTCGGCTTGTCGGCGCCATGGGCCGACGGATCGCCATGCATGGCATGGCGGTCTCGATAGAGGGGATTGAAGCGCGCGTAGCCGTACCACGCCTCGTCGAAATGCAGCCGGTCCACACTGCCACCCAGCAGTTCCTCGACGCGGGAGACGTTGTAGCACAGGCCGTCATAGGTGGAGTTTGTGATGATCGCGTGCTTAGGGATGCGATCTGCCAGGCCTGCGGTCAGCGGATTGGCCTCGATGGCCTGGCGCACCGCCACCGCCGTCAGCCGCTCGGGCGGAATGGGGCCGATGATGCCGTAATGGTTGCGGGTCGGCGCCAGATAGGTCGGCACGGCGCCGGACATGGTCATCGCGTGCTCGGCGGACTTGTGGCAGTTGCGGTCGCAAAGGGCGATCTGGTCGCGGCTCACGCTCGCCATCAGGATGACGCGGTTGGAGGTGGAGGAGCCGTTGGTGACGTGATAGGTGCGGTGGGCGCCGAAGACGCGCGCGGCGTATTTCTCGCTTGCGCCGATGGGACCGGAATGGTCCAGCAGCGAGCCGAGCTCACCCACCGAGATGGAGAGGTCGGAGCGCAGCAGGGGCTCGCCGAAGAACTCGAAGAAGGCGCGGCCGGGCGGGGATTTCAGGAAGGCCGTTCCGCCCGTGTGGCCCGGCGTGTGCCAGGAATATTCATGCACCCGTGCGAACTTGACCAAGGCGCCGAACATGGGCGGGAGCACGGTCGCGCGGTAGCGCTCCACGGCCGCCTCGACGCGCCCGCCGACGAAGTCGATGGTGTCTTCCAGCAGCCAGACGAAATCGTCCACCTGCGCCATGACCTTCGCCGGCACGGTGGATGCGACGCTGCGGTCGGCCAGCAGGAACACGGGGACCGTATGGTTGCGCGCGCGCAGCGCTTCAAGGACCGCGATAGCCGGGGCATGGCCATCCGGCCCGAGATCCCAGTCCAGCAGGACACATTGCAGCGCCGGGTCCGAGCCGACGATGGCGATGGCGTCTGACGAGGTGGCGGCGGTGACGATGCGGATGTCCCGCCGCTCCAGTTCCGCCACCAGTCCCCGCAGCGCGCGGCCCGCAGCCGTTTCAAGTGCAATCTCGTCGTCGACGACGAGGGCCTTCATGCCGAGGCGATGATGCGCTTTGGTGGGCGTGCTCATGACGATGTCCTCGGAGGTGGGGCGCAAGGGCTCGGCGACCGGAGGGGCCTGCGCCCGACGGAGCGCGCGAGCTTGCGTGAAATGATGGAATGAAGTGGGTTGGCGCGGCGATGGGAGACGCGCCGGGGCGCCTCCGGCTGCGGAAGGTCGGGAGAGGCCGCTTGGCGAGACCGTGCAGGCATAGCCGCACTCTTTCACCTGATGGGTGCACACGGGCACACCCTGACGCTCTCACACTACAGGTATTTGTCCTGGTCGAAATTGATCTCGGCCAATGATGGAAAGCATTCCCGGCTATATTAATAGTCAAGTATTGTGCGGGTGCGAGATGAAAGCGGTCTCGCCCTGGGAGTTCTGGTTGGTCGCGCCGTCGTGTCGAATGGCCGCTTGCTTTTGGGCGTCGCCCGGCCTAGACCCGTCCGCGGGACACTCCCCCCCAACGGGGAGCGCCCATCTGAAAGGATGGACACATGACGAGCAATGACGCGCCGCATCAGAAGCCGGCGAACCCCAATTTTTCGTCTGGACCTTGCGCCAAGCGCCCCGGGTGGTCGCTGGATGCACTCCGCGACGCCCCTCTGGGCCGCTCGCATCGCGCCAAGGTGGGCAAGGCCAAGCTGAAGCTGGCCATTGACCTTACCCGCGACGTTCTCGAGGTTCCGGACGACTACCGCATCGGCATCGTGCCGGCCTCCGACACCGGCGCCGTGGAAATGGTGCTGTGGTCCATGCTCGGCGCCCGCGGCGTCGACATGCTCGCCTGGGAAAGCTTCGGCGAGGGCTGGGTGACCGATGTCGCCAAGCAGCTCAAGCTTGAGAATGTCCGCACGCTGACCGCGCCCTATGGCGAACTGCCGGACCTGAAGACCGTCAATTTCGAGAACGACGTGGTGTTCACCTGGAATGGCACCACCTCCGGCGTGATGGTGCCGGATGCGGACTGGATTCCGGCGGACCGCGCCGGCCTCACCATCTGCGACGCCACCTCGGCCGCCTTCGCGCAGCCGCTCGATTTCGCCAAGCTCGATGTGGTCACCTTCTCCTGGCAGAAGGTGCTGGGCGGCGAGGCCGCGCACGGCATGCTCATCCTCTCCCCGCGCGCGGTGGAGCGGCTCGAGACCTACAAGCCTGCCTGGCCGCTGCCGAAGATCTTCCGCATGACCAAGGGCGGCAAGCTCATCGAAGGCATCTTCGAGGGCGAGACCATCAACACGCCCTCCATGCTCTGCGTGGAAGACTATATCGATGCCCTGCACTGGGCGAAGTCCGTGGGCGGCCTGCCGGGCCTGAAGGAGCGGGCAAACCGCAATTTCGAGGTCATCGCCCAGTGGGTGCACCGCACGCCGTGGGTGGACTTCCTTGCCACCGATCCCGTCACCCGCTCCAACACCTCGGTGTGCCTGAAGGTGGTGGACCCGGCCGTGACCACGCTGCCGGCCGATGCCCAGGCCGCCTTTGCCAAGGCCATCACCTCCGGCCTTGAGAAGGGCGACATCGCCTACGACATCGGCTCCTATCGCGATGCACCGGCCGGCCTGCGCATCTGGTGTGGCGCGACCGTGCAGGCGACGGACATCGAGGCCCTCACCCACTGGCTGGACTGGGCCTTCACCGTCGCCAAGGGCTCCCTGCCGCAGGCGGCGTGAGGGCCGGGCGGCGCGTAGCTGCGGTTTCCGGACACGACATTCCCGTCCGTATGACGCGGACTCCCTCTCCCGCTTGCGGGGGAGGGCAGGGGAAAGGGGCAGGTGCGCCTTGATGGCTTGTCCTGGCCTCTCTTACCGTGTGCATGTCGGCGGGCTTCTGCCATGCCCCCTCCCAACCCTCCCCCGCGAGCGGGAGAGGGCTGCGAACGGGGAGGGCCTGCCGGTCACTCTTATGCCGCGCCTATGACTCTGCCGCCTTGGCTAGCAATGCCGCCTCGCACCCTTTTGCGCCTTGCCGCTGATCCGCCGATCAGGACCTTGAGCCCCTTCGGCATCGGCCGGCCCAGACCTTCTGCCATAACGCCCCGCCGGCCGCTTTGAGCGCGGCGGGGCCGGTCCCCCTTGCATCCGGAGCCGCATCATGGCCCCTCGCGTTCTCATTTCCGACAAGCTGTCCGATGCCGCCGTTCAGATCTTCAAGGATCGCGGCGTGGAGGTGGATTTCCGCCCCGATCTCGGCAAGGACAAGGATAAGCTCGCCGAAGTCATTGGCGATTATGACGGCCTCGCCATCCGCTCGGCCACCAAGGTCACGCCGAAGATCCTGGAGAAGGCCACCCGCCTCAAGGTGATCGGCCGCGCCGGCATCGGCGTCGACAATGTGGACATTCCCGCCGCCACCGCCCGTGGCGTCATCGTGATGAACACGCCCTTCGGCAATTCCATCACCACCGCCGAGCACGCCATCGCCATGATGTTCGCGCTCGCCCGCCAGATCCCGCAGGCGGATGCGTCCACCCAGGCCGGCAAGTGGGAGAAGAACCGCTTCATGGGCGTGGAGCTCACGGCCAAGACGCTGGGCATCATCGGCTGCGGCAACATCGGCTCCATCGTCGCCGAGCGCGGCATCGGGCTGAAGATGAAGGTCATCGCCTTCGATCCCTTCCTCTCGCCGGAGCGGGCTCTGGCGCTGGGCGTGGAGAAGGTGGAACTGGACGAGCTTCTCGCCCGCGCCGACGTCATCACTTTGCACACGCCGCTCACCGAGAAGACGAAGAACGTCCTCTCGGCCGAGAACATCGCCCGCGCCAAGCCGGGCGTTCGCATCATCAATTGCGCGCGCGGCGGTCTCGTGGACGAGGTGGCCCTGCGCGCCGCGCTCGACAGCGGCCATGTGGCGGGTGCGGCCTTCGACGTCTTCTCCGTGGAGCCGGCGGAGACCAATGTGCTGTTCGGCCATCCCAATGTGGTGTGCACGCCGCATCTCGGCGCCGCCACCACTGAGGCGCAGGAGAATGTGGCCCTCCAGGTGGCTGAGCAGATGAGCGATTATCTGCTGGCGGGGGCCATCTCCAATGCGGTGAACTTTCCCTCCATCACGGCGGAGGAGGCGCCGCGCCTCAAGCCCTTCATCGCGCTCGCCGAAAAGCTCGGTTCCTTCGCCGGGCAGCTCACCGACACGGACATCAAGACCGTCCGCATTACCTATGAGGGTGCCGTTGCGGACCAGAAGGTGAAGGCGCTCACCAGCGCCGCCATCGCCGGCCTGCTGCGCCCCGTGCTGGCGGATGTGAACGTTGTGTCCGCACCCTCGGTTGCCAAGGAGCGGGGCATCGTCATCGAGGAAACCACCCGCGCGGCGGTGGGCGACTATGACAGTCTCGTCACCTTGTCCGTGGTGGCGGATGATTTCGAGCGCCACGTGGCCGGCACGGTCTTCGCCGACGGCCAGCCGCGCATCGTGGACATCAAGGGCATCAAGGTGGACGCCGGCTTCGCGCCCAACATGCTCTATGTCACCAATGAGGATAAGCCGGGGTTCATCGGCCGGTTTGCGAGCCTTCTGGGTGATGCGGGCGTGAACATCGCCACCTTCGCGCTCGGCCGCGACCATCCCGGCGGGGACGCCATCGCCCTTGTGGAGGTGGATGGCCCCGTGCCGGCGGACGTGCTCGGCAAAGTGAGCGCGCTGCCCCATGTCCGGCAGGTGAAGCAGCTTCGCTTCTGAAACCTCCCCGGCGCCCGGACGTTGTCTGCGGGCGCCGGGCGGTAGCACCTTGCACCGCCTTTTCGGCGCCGACGCCTTACAACAAGCGTTGGCGCAACATGCGATGAGGTGGTGAATGTCGGGCCGGCTGGTCTTCCTGCTGCGTGTGGCGATTGGCGTGGTCGCGCTGTCCGCCGGTGGTGCGGCGCTGGCGCAGACGGCGGGCGGGACAACGCAGGCCATGAAGGGCTGCGAGCGTCTTCTGGCCGAAGGCAAGGTGCAGGAGGGCTATCCCTGCCTGCGCGACGTGCTGAAGACCATCGCCACCGGCTCCGATGATGCCCGCACGCTGCAGGAATATCGCACCTGGGCCGAGGCCTTCCTCCAGGCCCGCCAACCGCGCCTTGCGGCCGCGCTCTATGAAGACGCGCTGGCCAGCCGCGCCGCGTCGGGCAAGCCGCTGGCCGATCTCGGCCGCCTGCACTTCGCCTATTCCTATTATGTCCTGAGCCGCGGCCCGGACAAGGAGAGGGCCATCACCCACGCCCGCGCGGGCCTCGACATTCTGGAAAAGACCCTCGGCCCCGGCGCCTATGACACGGTGGCCGCGCGCGACAATCTCGCCGTGCTGTTGTCGGACAGCGGCGCCATCGCGCCCGGCCTTAATCTCGCCGAGAGCAATTTCGATATCGCACTGAAATCGCTGGGCGAGGACGAGCCGCTCACGTGGCGCGTCTCGAACAACTTCGCGGAGGCGCTGCGCTCCATCGGCCGGCCGGAGGCCGCCGTTCCCATCGATCAGGTGCTGCTCGCCAAGCGCGTGAAGCATTATGGCGAGGGCAGCATTCAGGCGCTGGTGAGCGCCAGCAATCTGGCGCTCAGCTATCTGGAAATGGGCGACAAGGCGCAGGCCATGCGCTACTTCCGCCTGCAGGGCCGCTTCGGCGCGAAGCTCGCGGACCCCACCTCCGAGCATGAGGCGCAGGCGAAAGCCTGGTACACCTACACGGACATCTTCTTCTCGCCCGATCCGCAACTGAAGCCCGACATGCTCGAAGCCCTCATGGGCCTCAAGGACTGGCGGAGCGCGCCGGACCTGATGCGGGTCAAGGCCTCCGAACTGGCCGCCAAGGAGTATGAGCGGCAGGGCAAGGTGCGGCAGGGGCTCGCCCTGCGGCAAGCGGCCTATGAGATTTCCGCCGCCAGCTTCTCCGCCCGCAGCCCCATCACGTTCGATGCGCTGCTGGGGCTCGCCCGCGCCCATGTGCGCAATCAGGAGCCGGAGAAGGCGCTCGCCACCTTCCGCGATCTCGATCGCCAGCTCTATGACTGGACCCTGCGCGAGGTGGGCACGGCGGGTAACCGCTTCATCGCCGAAACCACGCGCGTGCTGGCGGACAATTTCCTCTATGAATTCGGCCGCTTCGCGCTGGAAGAGCCGTCCGCCCGCCCGGCTTTCGCGGATGCGGCGGGTCGCTGGAAGGCGCTGGAGAGCGGCCAGCGCGCCCGGCTGCGGCAGATGGCCGACACTCTGCCGGACGACGTGAAGCCGCTGGCGCAGGAGGTCATCCGGCTTCTTGGCCGCCAGCAGGAGGTGCTCTCGGAGCGCCGTACGGCCGCCGAGCGCCGGGACGACGAGGCGCTGGTTCAGGATGTGCAGAAGAAGAGCGGGGAACTGTCCGCGCGTCTCGCCTCGCTCAAGGTTCCCGAGCCGCCGCCGCTGGACGCGGCGATCGCCGGCGCGCTCGGTCCGAAGGACGCGCTGGTGAATTTCGTGCTGATCACCCGCCGGCAGGGCACGCGCAGCAGCGATGCCGCCATCGAGGACCAGCGCCTGCTCGCGGTGGTGCGCCGGCACGACCAGCCGCCACAGCTTCTGGACCTTGGCAGCTTCCCCGACATCGTCGCCCGCCTGAAGGTGGGTCAGGAGGGGACGGACACGGCGAAGGAAATGTATGCGGCCCTGTTCGGCAAGCTGTCGGGTGCGCTCGGGGGGGGTGAGCGTCTGTTCATCGTTCCGGATGCCGAGCTTTATGGCATCCCCTTCGCAGCGCTGCGGGATGGCGAAGGGCGCTTTCTCGATCAATTGTACGAGGTGCGGCTGCTGACGCGCGAGGACGCGCTGCCCACCGCTGTGCGCCGCGACCGGCTCGCACCGGGTGGCAAGGCGGTTCTGGCGGGCGGACTGGACTTCTCCTCCGGCAAGCAGAAGGGGCCGCGGGCTCTCCCCGCCACGGGGCGCGAGGTGGCGGAGGTAGGCAAGGTGCTGGCGGGTGCGGGGTATGCCACCAGCGTGCTCACCGGCGCCGCCGGAACGGAACAGGCGCTGCATCAGGCCATTCCGGGCGCCTCCGTGGTGCATCTCGCCACCCACGGCTTCTTCGAGCCGCCGCATGATGGCCTGAGCGCGCTCTGGCGCGGTGGCATCGTGCTGGCGCGGGCGGGAGACGACAAGCCGCCGAAGGCCAACGACCGTGACGGCTATCTCTATGCCGAGGAACTGATGGGCTGGGACCTCTCGGCCGCCGATCTCGTGGTTCTCTCCGCCTGCGAGACGGCGGTGGGCGATCGCAGCGCGGTGAGCGCCATTCGCGGCCTGCCCACGGCGCTTGCCATTGCCGGGGCGCGGCGCTCACTGCTCACCCTCTGGCCGGTGGCAGATGCGGGCGCGGCCAATTTCATGATCGCCTTCTACCGTCATGCCGCCGAGCCCGGCGCGACCTTCTCCAGCGCCCTGCGCCAGACGCGGCTGGACGCCATTGCCGGCAAGGTGCCGCAGGCGGACGACCCCGAGGTGTGGGCGAGCTTCGTGATGTACGAGGGATAGCGGTCAGGCTGGTTTGGCAGCCTTCGCCCGTGTCGCGGTGAGGATGCCCGTCAGCACCAGCGCATACCCGGCCGCATGAAACCAGGCGAAGGTCTCGCCGAGGAAGAGGATGGCCAGCGCCGTGCCGAACACCGGCATCAAATGGAAGAACGGCGCCGCCCGGTTGGCGCCGACAAGCTGCACCCCTCGATTGAAGGCGAGATAGGCGAGCAGCGAGGGCGCGGTGGAGACATAGGCGAAGACGCCGAGCGTGAAGCGGTTGAAATGCAGCTCCGCGCCATGGGTCAGTTCCCAGGCCATCACCGGCAGGAGCAGGACGCCGCCAATGGCCATGATGGCGGCCAGGAAGGAGAGCGGCCCGAGCGGCGGGCGCACCCGCAGGATGGCCGTGTAGAAGGCATAGATGGCGAGCGCCACCATGATCCAGATGTCGCCGGCGTTGAGGGTCAGGTGCAGCAGCGTGTCGATGCTGCCGCCGCTGATGATGATGAGCACGCCGGCGAGCGAGATGAAGACGCCCACGGTCTGGCCGAGCGACAGGCCGTCGCGGAACAGCAGGAGGCTCCAGACGGCGACCAGCAGGGGGCTGATGGATTGCAGCAGCAGCCCGTTGAGCGCCTGCGTGTACTGGAGGCCGTAATAGCTCATGGCATTGTAGCTGGCGATGCCGGTCGACGAGAGCAGCACGAGGCGCCAGAAATGCCGGCGGAGGAGGGGCGCGTCGCGCACGATCTGCCGCCAGGCGAAGGGCAGCAGGATCAGCGTCGCCAGCAGCCAGCGCACGCAGGCCGTGGTGATGGGCGGCACGGCGCCCACCATGTAGCGGCCGATCACCATGTTGACGGCCCAGAGCAGGGCCGTGAAGCTGAGCAGCAGATAAGGCGCGTTGGCGATGGCAGCCAAGGGAGACTGGGCGGCGCGAACGGACATGAATCCTCCTGGCGCCCCGGGCAAGGGCGACCCATTCTTCTGCTGTGGCGGCGGGCGCCGCCCAGGCCGCGTCGTTGCGCAGCCGGAAGCCTGTGCACCAGGAATGCGCAGGGGCAGGGCTTCGATCCACGCTCTATCGCGGGATCGTCAGGAATGGAAATGAAAGTCGCATCCGCATCCATCGGGGATGCTGATGGGTCCTGCCGCTTCGCTTATGCCCTCAGTGGGCGGCGGCCGTGAGATACCGGCTGAGGAAGGCGGGCACGCGCGAGAGGGCATCCGAGCGGGCGGCAGGGTCGGTGCCGGTGATGGGCACGACGCCGGCCGTGGTGCGGAATTCCGGCCGCTCGCGATAGGCGAGGCCCGGCCAGTCGAAATCATGATAGGCGCCCGAATAGATGCGCAGCGTCACCGGATTTCCGGCGCTCGCCGCCTCCGTCAGCAGCGCCTCGCAGGGCTGGAGCGGGGACCAGACGTCCTTCTCTCCGAGCAGGACGAGCAGGGGAATGCGGCTCGACCAGCCACCCGGCTGGCGGGCGGCGCTGCACGAGCCGGGATAGAAGGCGACCGCCGCCTGGAAGTCGCGGGACGGGGGAAGGCCCCCCGGCCGGGCGGAACTGTCGGTTCGCAGCGTGTTCAGCACCGTTCCGCCGCCCTGCGACCAGCCCATGAGCGCAATACGGCCGGGGTTTACGAACGGCTTGGCCTGGAGATAAGCGAGCGCGCCGTACATGTCCTTCGGACGGGCGCGATAGACATCGGAGCGGAAATTGGCCGGTGCGCACATGCTGCGCACGCCGCGCGGGGTGAAGCTGTCCACCATCAGCACGCTGTAGCCGGCGCCGTTGAGGCGCTGGGCCCAATCGGTCTCGCGGGCGTTGATGCCATTCTTGCCGATCAGGCCGCCGCAGCCATGGGCGAAGACGACCGCAGGCCCCGGTCCCTGTCCGGCGCGGAACAGATAGCCGTCAATCAGGGTGCCGTCGCGGGACGGAAAGCTCACTTTCTCCTGCGCCTGAGCGGCCGGGCTGGCGGCGAGAAGCCCGAGCGCAGCGAGGCCGGCCAGCGCCAGACGGGTGAGGAGGTGTGGCATGAGGCGCTCCCGATCATCCTTTTGCGCCCGAGCTTAAGCCGCCTTCGCGTGTCTTGCACCGTCGCGCAAGGGCAGCCTGTGCCGGATCGGGACAGGCGCTGGCAGGATGGGAACGGGAGCGGACCAAAGCGGGAGCGAATCGGCCGTGCGGCTCTTTTCCCGATCCGTTCCGCCGGATTACGGCCCCTTCTGGAAGAGCTGGTAGGAGGTGGGATTGTCGGGGCAAAGGCCGCCGCCGCATTCCAGCACCGTGGAGGCACCATTGCCGAACGCCAGCAGGAAGCCGAGCACCACCATGGCAAGGCCGAAGGTGGCGGCCCGCGCGCCGAGGGGCCGATTGTCGCCGGCGAACTGCTGGTCGAACAGCAGCATGAGCCCGCAGCCGAGGATGATCACGCAGAAGAGCACCAGCGCCCAGCTGTAGAAATGCAGGCCGAGGAGCGCATCGCCATAGGTGCCCGTGCCCGGCACGATGTGCAGCAGCGTCTGCCGCCCCGAGATCAGGCCGCCGCAGAAGGCGGAGAGGATGACAATGGCATAGTGGCTCGGCCGGGGACCGAACTTCACGTTGAGGGCCAGCCCGAAGGCGGCGCCCACGAAGCCGGCGCGCTGGAGCAGGCAGAGCGGACAGGGCAGGTCGCCGAAGGCGATCTGGTCCACGAAGGCCACCAGGAGAACCAGGCAGACGGCGAGGAGGCCGATGGCATTGAGGGTGCGCGAGAGGCTGGCGGTCATGGCCGGGTCTCAGAGCACGAGGTTCAGCGGGTCGGTGGCGTGCATCCGGAACAGCGCCAGCAGAGCGATCAGCGACAGGCCCCACAAGGCGATGGCGGCGAGCCGCTGGCCGATGAGGATGCACAGGAAGGCCAGGGCAATGCCGAAGAAGGGAATGCTCATCATGGGCTCGTCTCCCGGCGCCCGCGCGACGGGCTGTTGACGTCAGCCTATAGGCGCGCGGGCTTGCGTGGAACCGGCCGGATGGCGGTACGGCCGTCTGCCGCCCTCAGCGTCCCTTGGAACGCGGATAGGCCGACTTGTCCGCGGGGGGCGTGAGGCCCTGCATGAGGTAGAGCACGTCGTTGGCGAGGGCGCAGCAGATCTCCGTATTGCTGCCGTCCATGGCGGTCATGCCATCCGTGTTGCTCAGCACGAACACGCCGGCGGGTGCGGGCGTCGTGCCGGGGGCAGGGCTGGGCAGGAAGGCGATGTAGCTGGAAAAGCCCGGCAGATCGCCGTCTTTCCACACGGTGGAGAAGGGCGTGTTGTCCACGGAGCCGAGGAACCAGCCAAGGCCGAGCTGGTCGCCCCAGCCGGTGGTTGCGGTCGTGGAGGGGCTCTGAAGCACGCCCAGCAGATCGTTGAGCGGGCCGTCCGGCAGGAGACCCATGTTGAACTGCAGCCACACCAGCATGTCCGCCGGCGAGGCGACGATGCCGCCGGCCCCATGATAGGCCGGAAACTGCGGCCAGCCGGGAGCGGCGGCGCTCTGGTAGCTCTGGCCGGAGAAGTAATAGCCCTGCGGCAGGGTATCGAGCCGCACCTCGTCGAAGAACTGGGCCGACAGTTCGAGCGGCTCGAAGATGAGGTCGATGACGATCTCTTCATAGCTCGCGTCCTGGTCGGCATAGGCCGGTAGCACGGCACCCATGAGGCCGAAACCGAGATTGCTGTAGCGATAGGCGAGCTGGGAAGCGGGCTTCATCTGCGTATAGTTGAGGAAGCCCAGCATGCCGGGGATCGTGTAGGGCTGCGGCATCAGGCGCGGCTCGTCATGGGGTGGCCCATTGTCCTGTGGCAGCCCCGAGGAATAATTGACGAGCGAGGTGAGCGTGATGTCTGCGAACTGTTCGCCGATCTCGAGCTCGGGAAAGTCGCCGAGCGTCGCGTCCGCCGGCCCCTGCGTCTCCAGGAAATGGGCATAGGCGGTGGCGGTGAAGGTCTTCGAGACGGAGGCGAGCACGAACGGCGTGTCCTCGGTCAGCGCGAGCGGGCCATTGTCCTGCCGCTGCACGCCTCCGAAGGTGTAGATCGCCGAGACGTCCGGGTCGGGGCTGGCGATGCCGATGACGAAGGCGAGGCTCGTGTTCTCCGCCTGAAGCGCGAGATAGGGTTTTACGAGGGCGGCGAGGTCGTCCTCGCTCGGCTGGACGATGCTGGTCATGGACATTCCCTCCCCGTGGCGCCGGAGACGCGACGCCACGCCCGCAGCTTGCGCCCCGGCCATGGCGCTGTCACGACGGGAAAAATGGCAGGGCCTGTCCCAGAGCGGCACAGGTCGCCACCCTCGCGAGAACAGGCGCGGATCAAACCGCGCCCGAATCGATGGAATGCCGCCGGACGCGGTTCGTTCGCGAGCGGAGACCGGCGGCCGGGTCAGGCCGCGTCCTGGGCCTCCCGGTCCACGATGGCGACGATGTCGGCCATGATGCGGTTCAGCTCGAAATTCTTCGGCGTATAGACCGCCGCGACCCCGAAGCCGCGCAGCTGCGCCTCGTCCTCCGGCGGGATGATGCCGCCCACCACGACGGGAACGTCAGAGAGCCCTTCAGCACGCATCCGCTCCATCACGTCGCGCACCAGCGGCACGTGGGAGCCGGAGAGGATGGAGAGGCCGACCACATGGACGCTCTCCTCCAGCGCGGCATTCACGATCTCCGCCGGGGTGAGGCGGATGCCTTCATAGACCACCTCCATGCCCGCATCGCGGGCGCGCACGGCGATCTGCTCGGCACCGTTGGAATGGCCGTCGAGGCCGGGCTTGCCGACGAGGAATTTGAGCCGGCGGCCGAGCTTCTGCGAGACGGCCTCGACATTGCTGCGCACTTCGTCGAGGCCCTTCGTATCCACCCGCGCCGCACGGCCGACGCCGGTGGGCGCGCGATATTCGCCGAAGATCTCCCGCAGGGCGGTGCCCCATTCGCCCGTGGTGACGCCCGCCTTGGCGCAGGCGATGGAGGGCTCCATGATGTTGCCGCCTTCGCGCGCCGCACGCTTCAGCGCGTCCATGGCGGCGCCGACCGCCGCCGGGTCGCGGGCCTCGCGCCAGGCTTTCAGGCGGGACACCTGCTCGGGCTCCACATGCTCCGGCACGGTGAGGATGGCGCCCTCGCCTGTGGTGAGCGGCGAGGGCTCGGTCTCGGTCCAGCGGTTGACGCCCACCACCACCTGCTCGCCGCGCTCGATGGCTTCCAGCCGGCGGGTGTTGGATTCCACCAGCTGCTGCTTCATGTAGCTGTTTTCGATGGCGGCGACCGCGCCGCCCATGGCCTCGATGCGGGTGAGTTCTTCGCGCGCCTCGGCCTTCAGGGCTTCCACCTTGCGGTCGATCTCCACCGAGCCGTCGAAGATGTCGCCATAGTCCAGCAGGTCCGTCTCATAGGCGAGCACCTGTTGCATCCGCAGCGACCATTGCTGGTCGAAGGAGCGGGGCAGGCCGAGGGCCTCGTTCCAGGCTGGCAGCTGCACCGCGCGGGCGCGGGCCTTCTTGGAGAGCGTCACCGCCAGCATCTCGATGAGGATGCGGTAGACGTTGTTCTCCGGCTGCTGCTCCGTGAGGCCCAGCGAATTCACCTGCACGCCATAGCGGAACAGCTTCTGCTTCGGGTCCGTGATGCCGTAGCGATTGACGCAGATCTCGTCCCAGAGATCCACGAACGCCCGCATCTTGCACATCTCGGTGATGAACCGCATCCCGGCATTCACGAAGAAGGAGATGCGCCCCACGACCTCGCCGAAGGCCGCGCCTTCCGCCTCGCCCGACTTCTTCACCGTGTCGAGGATGGCGATGGCGTTCGCGAGCGCGAAGGCCAGCTCCTGCACCGGCGTCGCCCCGGCCTCCTGCAGATGGTAGGAGCAGACGTTCATGGGGTTCCAGCGCGGCAGATGCTCGGTCGTGAAGACGATCACGTCCTTGGTGAGCCGCATGGAGGGCGCGGGCGGAAACACATAGGTGCCGCGCGAGAGATATTCCTTGATGATGTCGTTCTGCGTCGTGCCCTGGAGCTTGGCCCGGTCGGCCCCCTGCTCGTCGGCCACCGCGATATAGAGCGCCAGCAGCCAGGGGGCGCAGGCGTTGATGGTCATGGAGGTGTTCATCTCGGCCAGCGGAATGCCCTCGAAGAGGGTGCGCATGTCGCCGAGATGGGAAATGGGAACGCCCACCTTGCCCACTTCGCCGCGGGCGAGGGGATGGTCGCTGTCATAGCCGGTCTGGGTGGGCAGGTCGAAGGCCACCGAAAGGCCCGTCTGCCCCTTGGCGAGGTTGGCGCGGTAGAGCTTGTTCGATTCCGCCGCCGTCGAGTGACCCGCATAGGTGCGGAACAGCCAAGGTTTGTCCCGGCTTGTCATGATCCCTCCCCCTTCGCGCTGCTGCACGTTCTGATCGACATATCTTGCGCCGCAACGTAGGCGGCGTCGATGCCGATTTTAGGCGTAGGGCAGGGTCGAAGGCGGGACGCGGAGTACTGTGCCGCATTGCCGCAGGAGCCGGGTCTTTGGGTGACGGGTTCAGCTCAGGAGCACCCGCAACTCCTCCTGCACGCGCAACATGGCGGGCAGATAATCGGAGGGCATGTCGCTCACCGTGACGGCCGCCGCGGGCGCGCCGATATTGAGCGCGGCGACAGTCCGGCCGCGAGAATCCTTCAGGGGAACGGCGATGGAGCACAGCCCGAGTTCCAGTTCCTGATCGATGATCGCATAGCCCTGCGTCCGCACGCGGGCGAGCTCCTCGAGCAGGTCATTCCGCGCGACCTTGGTGTGGGGCGTAAGGGGGCGGATGTCGGAACGGTCCAGCAGGGCGATGGCTTGGTCCGGCGGCAGTGCCGCCAGAAGCACGCGGCCCATGGAGGCACACCAAGCCGGCAGGCGTGAGCCGGGCATGAGGTTGATGGACATGACCCGTCGCTGGGAGGCGCGGGCGATGTAAACGATCTCCGTGCCTTCCAGCACGCTCGCCGAGGCGCTCTGCCCCACGTCCTTGGACAGGGCTTCCAGATGCGGCTGGAGCAGTTGCGGCAGGGGCGTCGCAGACAGATAGGCGGTGCCGAGCCGCAGCACCTTGGGGGTGAGCTCGAAATGCTTGCCGTCGGTGCGGGCGTAGCCCAGTTCCACGAGCGTCAGCAGGCAGCGCCGGGCGGTGGCCCGGTCGAGGCCGGTCGCTTCCGACATCTGGGCGATGGTCATGCCCGGCTGCCCGGAGCCGAAGGCCTCCATCACCTTCAGCCCCTTGGCCAAACCGCCGATGAAATCCGTCTGCTTCATGGCGTGCTCGTGAGGTGTGCGACATTTGAACAAAAATCGAATATCGCACAAATGCCTTGCTGTCGATAGGGACCGGGCCTATCCGTTCCTCAGGGCCAGAGTGCCGGTCAGGCGCGGCCCGTGAGTTCCGGGAGGACCTGCATGGACAAGACGGTCGGGGATCTCGCCACGGCGGTTTCCGAGATCGGGGACGGCGCCACGGTGATGATCGGCGGCTTCGGCGGCGCCGGTGCGCCGGTGGAGCTCATCCACGCCCTCATCGACAAGGGGCCGAAGGGCCTCACCGTGGTCAACAACAATGCGGGCAACGGGCGCATCGGCATCGCCGCGATGATCGCGGCCGGCATGGTGCGCAAGCTGATCTGCTCCTTCCCGCGTGCGGCGGATGCCAGCGCCTTCAACGAGCGCTATCTGGCAGGTGAACTGGAGCTGGAACTGGTGCCGCAAGGCACGCTCGCCGAGCGCATCCGCGCCGGCGGTGCGGGCATTCCCGCCTTCTACACGCCGACGAGCTATGGCACCGAACTCGCCGAGGGCAAGCCGGTGGCCGAGTTCGACGGGCGGCCCTATGTGCAGGAACGCTGGCTGAAGGCGGACTTCGCCCTCGTGAAAGCCCATCTCGGCGACCCCTACGGCAACCTCACCTACAACAAGGCGGCCCGCAACTTCAGCCCGCTGATGTGCATGGCCGCGGCCAAGACCATCGTGCAGGTCTCGCGCATCGTGCCGCCGGGCGACATCGATCCCGAGCACGTCATCACACCCGGCATCTTCGTGGACCGGGTGGTCGAGGTCGCCGATGCGCGACAGGAAGAGGACCTCATCCGGGCGGGAGCGGCCTACAATGACTGAGACCCTTCAGAACGACGGCAAGCTGTCGAACGCCCAGATCGCCTGGCGCGCGGCGCAGGACATTGCCGATGGCGCCTATGTGAACCTCGGCATCGGCTTCCCCGAGATGGTGGCCAATTATCCGGTCGAGGGCCGCGAGGTGATCTTCCACACCGAGAACGGCATCCTCAATTTCGGCGCGCCGCCGCCGGCCGGTCAGGAAGACTGGGACCTTATCAATGCCGGCAAGAAGGCGGTGACGCTGCGGCCGGGTGCGGCCTTCTTCCACCATGCGGACAGCTTCGCCATGGTGCGCGGCGGGCATCTGGATGTGGCCATCCTCGGCGCCTATCAGGTGTCGCAGAATGGCGACCTCGCCAACTGGCGCGTCGGCAGCAAGGGCGTGCCGGCGGTGGGCGGTGCCATGGATCTGGTACATGGGGCGAAGCAGGTCTTCGTCATCACCGAGCACCAGACCAAGTCCGGCGAGCCCAAGCTCGTGGAAAGCTGCGCCTTTCCGTTGACCGGCGTTGCCTGCGTCACCCGCGTCTATACGAGCCATGCAGTGGTGGATATTCGCGGCGGCCGCTTCATCCTGCGCGAGAAGATCCCGACGCTCTCCCTTGAAGAGCTTCAGGCGATGACCGGCGCGCGCCTCCACATCGACGGCCCGGTGGCCGATCTCGTCGCGCCCGAGCTGTGAGCGGGGATGCCATGACCGAAGCTTATATCTGCGACTATATCCGCACCCCCATCGGCCGCTTCGGCGGCGCGCTGTCCGCCGTGCGGGCCGACGATCTCGGGGCCATTCCGCTGAAGGCCCTTGTTGCCCGCAATCCCGGCCTCGACTGGGAGAAGGTGGACGACGTGATCTTCGGCTGCGCCAACCAGGCCGGCGAGGACAATCGCAACGTCGCCCGCATGTCGCTGCTGCTGGCGGGGCTCCCGCTCTCCATCGGCGGCACCACCATGAACCGCCTGTGCGGCTCGGGCATGGATGCGGTGGCGACCGCTGCCCGCGCCATAAAGGCGGGCGAGGCGGACCTCATCATCGCCGGCGGCGTGGAGAGCATGAGCCGCGCGCCCTTCGTGATGCCGAAGGCGGATGCGGCCTTCTCCCGCCGCGCGGAAATCTACGACACCACCATCGGCTGGCGCTTCGTCAATCCGCTGATGAAGGAGATGTATGGCGTCGATTCCATGCCGGAGACCGGCGACAATGTCGCCATCGACTACAAGGTCTCCCGCGAGGATCAGGACGCCTTCGCCGTCCGCAGCCAGGAAAAGGCCTCGGCCGCTCAGGCCAATGGCCGGCTGACGCGCGAAATCACGCCCGTGACCCTGCCGCAGAAGAAGGGCGATCCGGTCGTGGTGGAGCGCGACGAGCATCCCCGCGCCACCAGCCTTGAGGCGCTCGCCAAGCTCAAGCCTGTGAACCGCATGGCGGGAGCGACCGTCACCGCGGGCAATGCCTCGGGCGTGAATGATGGCGCCGCGGCGCTCATCATCGCCTCGGAAGCGGCGGCCAAGGCCCATGGCCTGACGCCCATCGCCCGCGTGCTCGGCGGCGCGGTGGCCGGCGTGCCGCCGCGCGTCATGGGCATCGGCCCGGCGCCGGCCAGCCAGAAACTCATGGCCCGCCTCGGTCTCACGCAGGACCAGTTCGACGTGATCGAACTGAACGAGGCCTTCGCCTCTCAGGGCCTCGCCACGCTGCGCCTGCTGGGCATTGCGGATGACGATGCGCGTGTGAACCGCAACGGCGGCGCCATCGCTCTCGGCCATCCGCTCGGCATGTCCGGCGCCCGCATCGCCGGCACGGCGGCACTGGAACTCGCCGTGGGCGGCGGCCGCCGGGCGCTGGCCACCATGTGCATCGGCGTCGGCCAGGGCATCGCGGTGGCGCTGGAGCGCGTCTGACCGCTCTCGAAAAGGGGGTTCGGGGCGTCGGTGGGCTCGGGCCTGCCGGCGCCCTTTTTCTTTGGCGCGTCCCTCAGCACGACTGCGGCCAAACGCCCGGCGGTGAAACTGCATTGCATCGCATCCAAAACAGCGACGACCCGCACGGGCCCCTTCATCTATGGGGCCTGAGGCTTTGAGGGTGCGACATCTGGAAAGGTCAATATTCGTGACGTGATCCGCGCCGGCCTGCCAGTTTCCGCCGGCTTTCTTATCCGAAAGAGGGCTCGCCAGCCCGATTTTCTCTGCTACGCTGCGGTGCGAAGATAAGAAATGTGCAACCGCGGTCTGCCCGGTTGCGTCGGAAACGAGACCGAATGGTCCGCATGGAGAGAGGATCGCGACATGGGCCAGCCCGCCACCTTGCCGAGCTCCGAAGCGCCGCTGAAGGATCTCTATGAGATCGGCGAAATTCCGCCGCTTGGGCACGTTCCCAGGCAAATGTACGCCTGGACCATCCGCCGGGAGCGGCACGGCCCGCCGGAGGACTCCTTCCAGATCGAGGTGGTGCCCACCTGGGAACTGGGCGAGGCGGATGTGCTGGTGCTCGTGATGGCGGCCGGCGTGAATTACAACGGCATCTGGGCGGGCCTCGGCCAGCCGATCTCCCCCTTCGACGTGCACAAGCAGCCGTATCATATCGCCGGCTCCGATGCCTCCGGCATCGTCTGGGCGGTGGGCTCCAAGGTCACCCGCTGGAAGGTGGGCGACGAGGTGGTCGTGCACTGCAATCAGGACGACGGCGACGACGAGGAGTGCAACGGCGGCGACCCGATGTTCTCCCCCTCCCAGCGCATCTGGGGCTATGAGACGCCGGATGGCTCCTTCGCTCAGTTCTGCCGCGTGCAGGCGCGCCAGCTCATGCCGCGCCCCAAGCATCTCACGTGGGAAGAATGCGCCTGCTACACGCTGACCCTCGCCACCGCCTATCGCATGCTGTTCGGCCACGCGCCCCATGACATCAAGCCCGGCCAGTTCGTGCTGGTCTGGGGCGCCTCGGGCGGCCTCGGTGTGTTCGGCGTGCAACTGGCGGCGGCCTCGGGCGCGCACGTGATCGGCGTGATCTCGGACGAGACCAAGCGCGACTACGTGCTCCAGCTCGGTGCGCGCGGCGTCGTCAACCGCAAGGATTTCAAGTGCTGGGGCCAGATGCCCAAGGTCAATTCGCCCGAATATAATGAGTGGGTGAAGGAAGCCCGCAAGTTCGGCAAGGCGATCTGGGACATCACCGGCAAGCGCGATGTCGACATGGTGTTCGAGCATCCGGGCGAGCAGACCTTCCCGGTGTCGTGCCTCGTCGCCAAGCGTGGCGGCATGGTGGTGTTCTGCGCCGGCACCACGGGCTTCAACATCACCTTCGATGCCCGCTATGTGTGGATGCGGCAGAAGCGCATCCAGGGCTCGCACTTCGCGCACCTGAAGCAGGCGTCCTCCGCGAACCAGTTCATCATCGACCGGCGGGTCGACCCCTGCATGTCCGAGGTGTTTCCCTGGGCGAAGATCCCGGCGGCGCACACGCTGATGTGGAAGAACCAGCACCCGCCCGGCAACATGTCGGTGCTGGTGAACGCCCCGCGGGCCGGTCTGCGCTCGTTCGAGGACGTTCTGGAAGCCTCCGGCGCGCCGGCGCTCTGACGGCCTCAGGCAGGGATCGGGTTCGGTGCCGTGGCTGCTTCGGTGGTGCGGTTCCGGCCTTCCGCCTTGGCGCTGTAGAGCGCGCGGTCGATCCGTTGCAGGGCATCGGCCCATGGGCCTTGCCCATCCCACACGCCGACGCCGGCGCTCAAGGTCACGCGCATTCCGGCCAGCACATGCGTGCCGACGTGCTGGCGCGCGCGGTCGGCCATGGCGATCACGTCGGTGAGCTGCGCATCGCGGGTAATGATGAGGAATTCGTCGCCGCCCCAGCGCCCCACCACATCGCTGTCGCGCACCACGCCCGCCAGGCGCTTGGCGACCGCCTGGAGCACCGCATCCCCGGCGAGATGGCCATAGGTGTCGTTGATCGGCTTGAAGTTGTCGATGTCGATCAGGATGAGCCCGATCTCACCCGACGATCCCCCCGCCACGTGCCGCAGGATCTGCTCGAGGCCGCGGCGGTTCATGGTGCCGGTGAGGGAATCGGTGGAGGCCATCGTCTCCAGCGCCTTGGCCTTGGCGCGGGCCTGCTCGAAGGCGAGGCTCGTCATCACGAACAGCGACAGGGACACCAGGATCACGAGGTGGACGAGATACGCATTGATCACCAGCGATCCGAGCACCCGGTCCTTCAGGTAGGAATCGGAAGCTGAGAATTCCACAACGATGGGAATGCTCATGCTCAGGAACACGAGGGCCGCCGCAATGACCGCATCCCGCCGCTGCAGGAGGATGAAGGACGCCACATAGAGCATGGGCATCCATTGCAGCGTATTGGCGATGGTATAGAGGCGGGTCTGCTCCGCCAGATGGCCGAAGGCGGCGACGCCGACCAGGCAATAGGTCGTGAAGCTCAGATAGGCGATCCACTCCGCCATCCGGTGCCAGCGCGGCAGCGCCAGCATGAGGAACAGGCTGACGACGAAGGCGGCGAGCAGGAGCGGGTAGGCGATCCGGTCGAGTTCCGTGATGACCTGGGTTTCGGTCTCGAACACCCACAGGCCGACCACGCACAGACTGGCCATGGCCACGAGGACGCGGCAGATGCGCCTTCGATACTCGTCGAGCCTGCTTACGATCATGTCCCTACGCCCCCCGCCGGGCGATATCAAAAGCGCCACATGGCAGACTTTTGCCGCAAGGTCCACGAAAAGCGGTAAGCAGGAACGTGCGCCGGGTGGACAGGGGCGGCGTTCGGCGGCACAAGCGGCGCATGCAGTCGCGCGTGTCAAAGGTGGCGGTGATCGGCGCCGGTCCCGCAGGTCTCATGGCCGCCTCGTGCTTGGCGCAGGCGGGCGTTTCGGTCGAGCTGTTCGACCGCATGCCGAGCCCCGCCCGCAAGTTCCTGATGGCCGGACGCGGCGGCCTCAATCTCACCCACAGCGAGCCGCTGGAGCGCTTCCTCGCGCGCTATGGCTCCGCGGCCGGGCGCCTGGCGCCGGCCATCCGCGCCTTTCCGCCGGATGCGCTGCGCGCCTTTGCGGAGGGCCTTGGGGAAGAGACCTTCGTCGGGTCGAGCGGCCGGGTTTTCCCAAAGAGCTTCAAGGCTTCGCCCATGCTGCGGGCCTGGTTGCGGCACCTCGCCGCGGCGGGCGTGACGTTGTCGGCCCGCCACCATTGGACCGGCTGGGATGCGGACGGCGCGCTCACCTTCGAGACGCCGGAAGGGCCGCGGGCGGTGCGCGTCGACGCCACTGTGCTCGCGCTCGGCGGGGCTTCCTGGCCCCGGCTCGGCGCCGATGGCGGCTGGCGGGCGGCGCTGGAAGGGGCAGGACTTCAGGTGGCGCTCTTCGCGCCCGCTAACATGGGCGTGCTCCTGAACTGGAGTGCGCATCTGGTACCGCGCTTCGCGGGAACGCCCTTGAAGCGCGTCGCGCTCGCCTGCGGCGAAGACCATGTGCGCGGGGAAGCGGTCGTCACGCAGCAGGGCCTTGAGGGCGGTGCCATCTATGCGCTGTCTCGGCAGATCCGCGAGGCTGTGGAGCGGCAGGGGCGGGCGAACCTCGTCATGGACCTGAGGCCGGATCTCTCCCTCGACGTTCTCGCCCAGCGCCTCGCGGCGGCTCCTGCGCGCCTGTCCTTCTCCGAGCGCCTGCGCAAGGCGGCGGGGCTCGCGCCGGTGCAGATCGCATTGCTGCGCGAGGGAATGAACGCGCGTCCAGCCGAAGCAGCGGCGCTGGCCCGCCGCATCAAGGCGCTGCCTTTGACGGTGACGGGCGTGTGCGGGCTGGAGCGGGCGATTTCCAGCGCCGGCGGGCTCGCGTGGGATGAGGTGGGGCCGGATTATGCGCTGAAGGCGCGTCCGGACGTGTTCGTCTGCGGCGAGATGCTGGACTGGGAGGCGCCCACCGGCGGGTATCTCCTTCAGGCCTGCTTCTCCACTGCGGTGGCGGCGGCCGAAGGCGTGAAGGCGCGCTTGAAGTCGGATTGAAGCAAATCGCGCGCATTTCCGCTGAAAAAAGAACGAATATTAAAATATTCGACGCAAACGCCGAAATCGACATGATGCCACTGCCACGCTGGCGGGAGTGGGATCATGCCGGACATCATCGGAAGTGAAGATCGCGATATCCTCTGGGGCGTTGTCGGATCGAAGAATCTTCTTCTCGGCCTCGGTGGGGACGACGTCCTCCACGGCCAGAACCTGGCCGACCATCTGGAAGGCGCGCGCGGCGACGACTGGCTTTACGGCGCCGGCGGCAACGACACGCTGATCGGCGGTGAGGGCAACGATGTCCTGAACGGCGGCGCCGGCGCCGACCTGCTCATCGGTGGCACCGGCATCGACACGGTGGACTATTCCGCCAGTGGCGGCGCCGCGCAGGTGGGCGTAACTGTCGACCTCTCAGCCGGCGAAGGCAGCGGCGGCGAGGCCGAGGGCGATCTCTATTTCAGCATCGAGAACATCATCGGCACCAGCGCCGCCGATACGCTCCTCGGAAATTCAGGTGCCAACGTCATCGATGCCGGCGCATCCGCCATCGCGGGCGACGTGATCCTGGCCGGTGGCGGCGACGATACGGTCCTGATCGGCGCCAATGCGGCGACGGCGGATGGCGGCGACGGCTTCGACCGTCTGGTGTTGAATCTCGGCACGGAGGGATCGACCACCGGCGCCACTTTCGTCTTCGACAACGGTACCACCAGCCTTGGCGCCACCTTCACCAATTTCGAGGCGGTGACCGTCACCGGCACGGCGGCCACAGACACGGTGTTCGGCGGCGCGGGCGATGATGTGCTCGATGGCGGGGCGGGCCGCGATTATCTGCGCGGCGGCGCCGGAGGCGACGTGCTCATCGGCGGTGTCGGCCACGATTCCCTGCGCGGCGGCGATGGCGACGACCGGCTGGAAGGCGGCTGGGGCAACGACTTCCTCGTCGGCGGCAAGGGGTCGGACACCTTCGTCTATGACGACCTGAATTCCAGCCGCGACCGCATCATCGACTTTCAAGCCGGAGATGGCGGCGACAAGCTGGAACTGTCCCTGCTGCGGCAGGACGTGTCGCACATCCACTCGTTCGACGATCTTCTGGCCCACGCCACCGATACGGCGCAGGGCGTCTATATCGACCTCGCCGGCGACCTGCACTGGCCAATCGGCATCATCCTGCAGGGTGTGCATGTGGCGGACCTCACGGCCGACAATCTCTCCCTGCAAGATCACGGCATCGGCTGAGCGGTCAGCGCATGCCAGAGAGCCCGGGCGGGGCGAGGGGGTTGTCCGTCATCGCCGCCCGGTCCGGCGTGTCCACCGAGGGTACACCAAGGAAGGCCTCGAACAGGCGCTGGATCACCATGGGGTCGAGATCGCGGACGATCATGACAAGGCGCGTGCGGTGGTCGTCATCGGGCCATGCGGCAAGGCGGCTCGGCGGATGCATCACATGCTGGACGCCGTGCAGCACCACCGGGGCGGAGGGATCGTCCGCCAGCTTCACGATGCCTTTCATACGCAGCACGCTGCCGCCGTGGGTGGCCCGCAGCAGCTCCAGGAACAGGTCCAGCGTCGAGGCGGGAATGGCGGCATCGGTGGCGAGCGAAAAGGCCTTGATGCGGTCGTCGTGCCGGTTGGGATCGGTGACTACCGCCGGCCCCTCGGCCGCCTCGCGATTGGCGGCGATCTGCTCCTCAGCCAGCCAGCGGGCCACGTCGGGGATCTTGCGGGCCGGATCGTAGAGACCCGCCTTGAGGATGCGCTCGGCGGTCGCTTCCCCCGCCGCCGCATCCAGAACCGGCGCCGCCGGGGCGAGCGTCGCGAGGCGCCGCCGCAGGTCGGCCACGGCGGTTTTCTCCGCGTCCGTCTGTGCGAGGTCCGTCTTGGTGAGGACGATGCGATCGGAGACGGCTGCCTGCTTCACCGCTTCGGGCTGCGCGTCGAGGGTCGCGCCGCCATTGATGGCGTCCACCACCGTCACCACCCCGTCCAGCCGATAGCGCATCAGCAGATAGGGGTGGGTCATCAGCGTGTGGAGGATGGGCGCCGGGTCCGCGAGGCCCGTGGTCTCGATGAGCACGCGGGAGAAGGGCGGCAGACGGTTGTTGTCGCGCCCACGCAAGAGGTCTTCCAGCGCCGCCACAAGGTCGCCGCGCACGGTGCAGCAGACGCAGCCGCTGGCCAGCAGCACCACGCCCTCGTCCACCTCGCGCACGAACAGATGGTCGAGGCCGATCTCGCCGAACTCATTGATGAGGACGGCGGTGTCGGCCAGCGCCGGGTCGGCGAGGACACGGTTGAGGAGCGTCGTCTTGCCCGCGCCGAGAAAGCCCGTGAGCACGGTGACGGGAATGGGCTCGGGCGGAACGCGACGGGCGGGCCGGTCCGGGGCCGTGCCGGCGTCCGGCGTCTCGAAAGGGCTCACGATCTGTCTCTCGAATGGGCGTCAGCCGCCGGGCTTCTGCGCCGGGGCGCTGTCATCCTGCCCCTTGCCCTGCGTGTTGCCTTGCGTCTTGGACTTCGGCTTGTCGGCGCTCGCCTGCGCAGGCTTCTGGGCCGGCTTGGGCGCCGGGGCGGGCTGCGGCTTGAGGCCCATCTTCTCCGAATTGGAAAGGGTGGCGTTGGGCCGGGCGGCGGCGGCATTGCCCTGCGGCTTCGGCGGGGTGCCGGTGCTGGCGGTCGCCGTGCCGTGGGCCTTCTTGTCGCCAGGCTTGGCGGCCGTGGGCTTCTTCTCCTCGGCGGGGAAGGCGCTTTCCGGCGGCAGGGGGGCATTCTTCGGGCCGATGAAGACATCCACCGGCGGCATGGAGGGCGGCAGGTTCTGCAACAGGGCCGCGCCCGGATTCTTGCCCGAGAAGCCGGCTGCGGCCGCCGCCTGCGTCGCATAGGAGGTGGCGGTGCCGCTGGCGCCGAATATGGCGTCGTCCTCGTTTTCCGAGGCCAGCTCCTTGCGCTTGCCGCCGCAGATGTAGGGCTTCATGTCGGTGGGCTCGCCGCCGGTGTCCTGAATGGAGTTCAGGGTGGGGGCGGCCGAGGCGAAGATGGACCAGGAGGGCTGGAAGCCCTTCTCCAGCAGCATGGCCGCCTGCTCCGTGCGGGCGACCGCCGAGGGCGCGCCGAGGATGACGGCGATGAGGCGCTTGTTGCCGCGGGTGGCGGTGGCGACCAGATTGAAGCCGGCCGAGCAGATGAAGCCGGTCTTCATGCCGTCCGCGCCCGGGTAGCGGTCGATGAGGCGGTTGTAGTTGCGATACACCACCTTGCCGAGGCGCATGGCCGGAATGCGGAACAGCGTTTCCTGCTCCGGGAAATGGTAGATCAGCGCGCGCGCCAGTACGGCGAGGTCGCGGGCCGTGGTGATCTGGCCCGGATCGGGCAGGCCGTTGGGATTGTTGTAGTGCGTGCCCGCCATGCCGAGCCGCTCGGCGGTGTCGTTCATCTCCTCGACGAAGGCGGGCATGGAGCCGCCCACGCCCTCGGCGATGACCACGGCCATGTCGTTGGCCGACTTCACCATGAGCATGCGCAGGGCATTCTCCAGCGTGAGCTGGGTGCCCGGCTTGAAGCCCATCTTGCTCGGCTGCTGCGAGGCGGCGAGCGGAGAGACGGTCAAAAGGCTGTCGAAGCTGATGCGCCCTTCCTTCACCGCGTTCAGCGCCACATAGACGGTCATCAGCTTGGTGACGGAGGCCGGATACCAGGGCTTGCCGGCATCCTGCTGCTCCAGCACGCGGCCGGTATCGGCTTCCACCAGCAGGACGGGGGCGGCATTCACGCTCGCCCCGGCGGCGCAGAGCAGCGCGGTCGCGGACAGGAGGCGCACCAGCGCGCCACGGGCGGGTGAGACGGCGGCCCGAAGGCGTGCGGAAAGGCGGAACAGGTCCGGCACTGCTGGCTCCCTCTGCGCACGCCGCCGGCAAGAGGGCCAGCGGTGCTCCGCGCGCATCTGAACGCGGCACAGGCAGCGACGCGGGACGGTCCGATCTGCCCAAGCCAATGGGTGAGGCGCCCCCCGGCGACACTGGGATCCGACGCAGGCGCACCGCCTGCACGGCAGACCGCGTCCGATCCAAGCCTGATCCTTAGCGCTTTTTCCCTGCGGGGGAAAGGCGCCGGCCGGGGAGGGACCTCTTGCCCCACAGCGCCGGGGGAATGCGGCATCAGCGGGGCTGAAGGCGCCGCATTCGATTCCAGAAAGCGTGGATTGCTTCCGGGATGGAAGATTGCCCGTCCTCAGGTCTCCACCAGCGGCTTGCCGCCGGGCTCGGGCGGGGCGAGGAACTGGGCGCGGGCGAGACCGGCGAAACGCCCGCCGAGCGCCACCAGCTCATCGAACGTGCCCGCCTCCACAATGCGTCCGTGTTCGAAGACGAGGATGCGGTCCGCATTGCGCACGGTGGCGAGGCGATGGGCGATGACGAAGGTGGTGCGGCCCTTCATCACCTCGTCCAGCGCCGCCTGCACCTTCACCTCGGTCGCGGCATCGAGGGCGCTCGTCGCCTCGTCGAGAATCAGTATGGGCGGGTCTTTCAGGAGCGCGCGGGCGATCGAGAGACGCTGGCGCTCGCCGCCGGAGAGCGCCCGGCCGCGCTCGCCCACGCGGGCCTGAAGTCCCATGGGATTGCGTTCCACCAGTTCCCACGCCTGCGCCCGCTCCAGCGCGAGGCGCAAGTCCGCCTCCGTTGCGTCGGGCTTCCCGACCCGCAGATTGTCCTCGATGGTGCGATTGAAGAGCATAGCCTCCTGGAACACCACGCCGATCTGTCGCCGCAGCGAGGCCAGGGTCACGTCCTTGATGTCCGTGCCGTCGATGAGCACGCGGCCGGACTGGGGATCGAACACCCGGTGCAGCAGGGTGAGGGCCGTGGACTTGCCGGCGCCGGTGCTGCCGACCAGCGCAATGGTCTCGCCGGGCTTCGCCTCGAAATCCACGTCCGCGAGCGCGCTGCGCTTGCCGTCGTAGGAGAAGGAGACGTTCTCGAACCGCACGTCACCCTTCACCCCGGCAAGCTCGGTGGCGCCGGGCTTGTCCCGCACCTGCCCGACCGTATCCAGCACATCGAAGAACTGTGCGAGGCCCGGGGCCGACATGACCAGCCGGTTGACGAAGCTCACCGTATGGTCGAGCCGCCCGATGAGCATGGTGGCGAAGCCTACATAGGTGACGATGTCGCCGATGGCGGCGAGGCCATCGAGATAGAGCCACGTGCCGATGAGCAGGATTGCGAGGATGGTGAGCGTGGTGGCCGCCTTGGTGGCCATGGAAACCAGCGCCCACCAGGACAGCACCGGGATCTGCGCCGCCAGCACCTGGCTGGCGGTGTCGCGGAGGCCCCGCACCTCGGCCTCGATGCGGGTGTAGCTCTGCACGAGTGCCACATTGCCCAAAGCGTCCGAGGCGTGCTCGGCGAGATTGGCGTGGTGGCCTTCCACCTGCCGCTGCAAGGCTTCCGTCTTGCGCAGCACGAAGGCGGTGGTGATGCCGAAGACGATGATGAGCACCACCAGCACGAGGCCGAGCCGCCAGTTGATCCAGATGCCCACCGGCAGCAGCACGATGAGCGAGACGATGGCCGCGCAATCCTCGCGGAAGAAGGAGAGCCACATGCCCCAGAGCGTATCCGTGCCCTGGAGCATGATCTTCAGGAGGCGCCCGGAATGGGTCTCGCCATGGAAGGAGAGGGGGAGCTGGAGCACGTGCTCGAAATATTCGGTGAGCACGCCGAGCCGCCGCCGGTGGGCGAGCCGGTCCGCATGGAGCGAGACCAGCACGCCGGCGATGATGTTGAACAGGCCGAAGGCGACCCAGCCGCCGAGCAACGGAGTGAGCGTGTCATAGCTCGGCAATTGCCCGCGGGATTGCCCGCCCGCCAGAGCGTCGATGATCCAGCCGAACAGTATGGGCTCGGCGAACTGCGCCAGCGCAAGGGCGAGATTGCCGATGGCCAGGAACCCGCCCACCCGCGCGAGCGGGCCGAGGAGAGACAGGGCGCGGGCATAGATACGCAACAGGGACATGGCCGGCGTTCCGGATCGGATCAGTCAGGCCGGCGGTTGCCGGATGCTTCCGTCGAGAAAGCCCGAGGCGCGGGACGAAGGCAAGGCCATCTCGTTCCATAGCAAGCTACCGCCCGCGCCGGCATCTACGCCGCCTTGCCTTGAAGCCATCCCTCTTGTGTCCCACAAAGCGAAGAAGAAACGGGAGAGATCATGACCGAGCCGCTGCCCCAAGATGCCGCTTCCGCCCCGCGCGTCGACATCGGCATGGGGGATCTCCAGCGGGCGGTGGACATGGGCATTCTGGAGCGAGCGCAGGCCCGCGCGCTCTGGGATTTCCTCGCCGGGGCCGCGCCTTCTGGCGCCGCCGTCCCCGCGGCGGCCCGCTTCAGCTTCGGGCACACGCTCTATTATTTCGGCGGCCTGATCGCGATCTCCGCCATGAGCCTGTTCATGACGCTGGCGTGGGATGCGCTCGGCCCCTGGGGCATCTGTGCCCTGGCGCTGGTCTATGCTGGCGCCGTCTGGACGGCGGCGGAGGTGCTCCGCGCGTACGGCTATGTCATTCCCGCCGGGCTTCTCGGCGCGCTGGCGGTGTGTCTCGTGCCGCTCGCCACATGGTCCGCGCAGCATGCGCTGGGCTTGTGGCCGGAACTCTCCGGCGGCATTTCCGGCGAGCGCTACAGCCAGTATCATCAATGGATCGACGGCCGCTGGCTGACGCTGGAACTGGCGACGCTGCTGGTGGGGGCGCTCGCCCTCTGGCGCATGCGCCTGCCCTTCCTGGTGATGCCGCTCGCCGTGACGCTCTGGTACATGAGTATGGACCTCTCCCGCTGGCCGGTGGGGGAGAGCGACCCATGGGATTTCGACCACGCCCGGCGGGTCTCCATCGTCTTCGGCATCGCCATGTGTCTGGTCGCCGGGGCGCTCGATCTCTATCGCCGCCACCGCCACACGGCCGACTTTGCTGGCTGGCTCTATCTCTTTGGCGCCCTGGCGGCCTGGGGCGGCGTGACAGCAAGCCATTCCGACAGCGAACTCGCCAAGTTCGTCTATGCGCTGCTGAACGCCGGCCTCGTGCTGTTCGGCGCCATCATCGGCCGCCGCATCTTCACGGTGCTCGGCGCCATCGGTGTTGCCACCTATCTCGGCTATCTGGCCTTCCAGCTTTTCGAGGACAGCCTGCTCTTCCCCTTCGCCCTCAGCCTCATCGGCCTCGGCATCGTCGGCCTCGGCATTTGGTGGCAGAGGCACGAGGCCGCGATCCAGGCCCGGCTGGGCCGGCTGCTAGGTCGGCGCTTCACGGCCTGAGGGGCAGGGCACCTTGCCCTGAAACAGGGCTCGGATACGAGGTAAGGCTTAAGCGCTCCTCGTCGGCAAGCTACGCCAGCCGACACTCTCGTCATTCTGGCGTGGCGGTGCCATGACCAGCAAGAGCGCGTTCCAGATTTGCTGCAGTCTCTGGACGTGAATGGTGTTGCAGATGGTTCTAACGATCGCGAGCATGGCGTCGGTTTCCTTCTCGCGGTCCGGCAATAGAATGCTGGTGAGGATAGGGTGCATGGCCTTATCTTGCGCCGCGTCGGCGAGGCAAAAGATCGTCCGCAGGCCAATTTGGCGAAGTTTGACCACCTTATCGGATCCGACGGCTACGACCAACTGCGCCTGAGCCACCCAGTCGATAACTTCAAATAATCCGTAAGGACTCTCGACAAACAGAAGGACGGGGTTGCTCGTGGCGAGATTTTGGAGATCCTCGATCTCCATTTCTTCAAACCGGAACTTGATGAACGAGTTTATGCCCTCAAGCATGTCTAGGGGGAGATTTTTCCCCACTTCATACGCGTTAGGGTCGTCCTTTTTTACGAATTGGGATTTAACAATATTTTGGATGTGCGCAATACCAAGTGTCGGATAAAAACCAAACACAAATGAAAATCCAACGATGAGCTTCTGATAATCTCCCCCATTCACTATCGTGGAAGAGATGTGCCAAAAGACGATTGCGCTGAAAGATGCAAATATAATCTGAACTGACGTTCTCAGGAATGAGATTGGCGTCAGATCATAATTTGCGATTCGTCTTATGAGGTATAAGATGGACCATATGTAGGCGCCGATAAAAGCGAATCCGGATGCCACGCTGGTATTTATTTGATATTTTATTTCCGCGTCTGTTGGATCTGAATGATAATCGTTTCTGTTTTGGGTGCATAGGTTTTCAGTTTTTTGTTGAACATCTGGTTTTCCGGTAGTGCCGCTCGACTGCGCTGGGCAGCCTGGAAGTTCGGTTATCGTCCATCCACCGACGCCGGAGAGATACGGCGAAAAATCAGTCCATGCGCCGACATTCTTCGCTTCCACGAAATTCACATACATGCCGATTCCCGATACCAATATGAATAATAAGGCGGGAAGGGCGTACATTTTCAGTTCCCGCCGTATCCTTAGGCGGATGCCCCGGCGCACTTCGGAGGGAACATTTTCGTCGTCGTCATATTTCGGGTGAGGCATATCGTATTTGTAGCGTGCCATCTCGTAGGCCGGCACGAACTGGAAGCTCACCTGTGAGGGGGCGGCGTGCTGAGATGCACCAGCTGAATCCTGCTGTTGTTGGGTTGCAGTATCCGTCGGCGTGTAGGTCGATTGCAGGTCGCGGAGTAATTTCTGGCGATTCTGCCTTATTTTGCCGCGGCAGAATAGAATGGTTATCGGAAGAAAGGCTGCAAGAACGAGGGTGACCAAAAGGCCAATCCAATCGCCGTTATGCATGGAAACGGTCCTTCTAAAATATCGATGTGAACGGAAACGCCGCCGCAAAATACGCGCGCGCACTTATGAAAAGTGAGCCTGATATACATTACTAGTTATGGTTTTATAATACCATGGCGGACTGTCGGCCGCCAGTGGTTGCAGCTGCGGCTGGAACGGTGGGCGCTCACCGTCGTTACACGAAGCGCGAGAGAAGCGGCCACGGACCGTTGCGCGCGTTGAAGGCAGATCGCGATCATGGCACTGCGGGCGAGCTGGAAAGGGTTTTTGACCATCGGGGCGCTGAGCTGCCACGTGGGTCTCTATGCGGCCGCGTCCACCTCCGAGCGCATCTCGCTGCATATGGTCAACCGCAAGACGGGACACCGGCTACGGCGGCAATATGTGGATGAGGAGACGGGAGAGCCGGTCGAGGCCGACGCGCAGGTGAAGGGCTACGAGGTCTCAAAGGGCGAGTTCGTGACCATCGAGCCGGACGAGATCGCCGATATCGTGCCCGCCGGCACAAAGACCATCGCAGTGAATACCTTCCTCGCCTGCACGGACGTGGACACCGCATATTTCGACCGACCCTATTTCCTCGCGCCGGTGGATGAGCCGAGCGCGGAGGTGCTGAAACTGCTCGCCGCGGGCATGAGCGAACGCAAGGTGGCGGCGCTCGGGGAAGCGGTGCTGTTCCGGCGGGTGCGGCGGCTGCTCATCCGCCCGGTGGCGGAAGGTGGCGCGCTCACCGCCTGTACGCTCAATTTCGATTACGAGGTCCGCTCCGCGCAGGAGCAGTTCGCCGATGTGCCGAAGACGCGCATCTCCGGCGAAATGCTGGAACTCGCCACGCACATCATCCGCTCCAAGCCGGGCAAGTTAGACCCGTCCGCCATCGAGGATCGCTACGAGGACGCGCTGGCGGCGCTCGTGCGCGCCAAGATGGAGGGCAAGCCGCTGCCCAAGCCCGAGCCGCGGCGCGAGGAGAAGGTGGTGAGTCTGCTCGATGCTCTGCGCGCCAGCGCGGGGCCTTCGGACAAGCCGGCGCCCAAGCGGGCGGGTGCCAAGGGCAAGGCCGCCGGTACGACGACGGCTGGGGCCAAGGCGGGTGGGGCCAAGGCAACTGGGACCAAGACAACTGGGACCAAGACCCGCAAGGCAAAGAGTGCCGCGGCATCCGCCGGCGCACAGACGCGGCGTACCGGCACCACCCGCAAGGCGGGGTGAGACAAGGCGGAGCAGAAGATGGGCCTCAGCACCTATCGCGCCAAGCGCGACTTCACCGTGACTCCCGAGCCCGACGGCGGCGCGAAAGGCAAGGCCCGCGCCGGAGCCAGGGCCTCGGCGGGCGCCTATGTGATCCAGAAGCACGCCGCCCGCCGCCTGCACTATGATCTGCGGCTGGAAATGGACGGCGTGCTGAAGAGCTGGGCCGTCACGCGCGGGCCGAGCCTCGTGCCCGGCGAGAAGCGCCTCGCCGTGCATGTGGAGGACCATCCGCTTGCCTATGGCGGCTTCGAGGGGACCATCCCCGAGGGCCAGTACGGTGCGGGCAAGGTCATCGTCTGGGATCGCGGGAGCTGGACCGCGATGGGTGATCCGCACAAGGGTTACAAGAAGGGGCATCTGGAATTCACACTCGACGGCGAAAAGCTCCATGGCCGCTGGCATCTGGTGCGGATGTCACCCCGCCCCGGCGACAAGAAGGAAAACTGGCTGCTCATCAAGGTGGAGGACGAGGCGGCGCGCCCTGAGGGTGCGCCCGAGATTACCGACGAGGCGCCACTCTCCGTCGTCTCGGGCCGGGACGTTGAGGAAGTTGGTGCCCCATCGGCCGCAAAGTCACCGAAGGCAAGCACGGCAAAGACGTCCAGACCGAAGGCTGCGGCACGCGATGCGAAGGCATCCGAGGAGGCCGAGACGACCGCAAGCGGCGCGGATCGGGGTGCGCGCGCAGTGTCTGCTCCGGCAAAAGCCAAGAAAGCTAAGGCCGCAAGGGTCAACGGACGCTCCACCCGCGCGACCGCCTTGGACCTGCCAAAGGGCGCGAAACGCGCGCCTTTGCCGGACTTCCTGCCCCCGGCCCTCGCCACGCTGGCCAAGCAGGCGCCGAAGGGCCGACGCTATGTGCACGAGATCAAGTTCGATGGCTATCGCATCGCCGCGCGGCTTGAGGATGGAGAGGTCCGCCTGCTTACGCGCACCGGCCTCAACTGGTCCGCGCGCTTCGGGACGGCGATCCGGGAGGCGGTCGCGGCCCTTCCCGTATCCGATGCCATGCTTGATGGCGAGGTGGTGGTGGAGGGCGGCAACGGCGCCTCGGACTTCTCCGCCTTGCAGGCGGATCTGAGCGAAGGGCGCACGGACCGCTTCGTCTATTATGTCTTCGATCTCCTGCATCTCGACGGGCACGACCTGACGGGCGCGCCGCTCGCGGAGCGCAAGGCACTGCTGGAGCAGTTGCTCACCAGAGCGGATGGGAGCGGCGAAGGCGTCCTGCGCTACAGCGGCCATTTCGAGGACGACGGCGCCATGGTGCTCCAGCATGCCTGCCGGCTGAGCCTGGAGGGCGTCGTCTCCAAGCTCAAGGATGCGCCCTATCATTCCGGCCGCTCGCGGGACTGGATCAAGTCCAAGTGCTCGGAGCGGCAGGAGTTCGTGATCGGCGGCTTCGTGCCCTCCACCACGGCCCGCAAGGCCATCGGCTCGCTGGTGCTCGGCGTCTATGAGGGCAAGCGCCTCGTCCATGTGGGGCGTGTGGGCACGGGCTTCTCGAACAAGATGGCGTCGGACCTCCACACCCTGCTGGCGCCCGAGGCGGTGGAGAAAAGTCCGTTTTCCGCGAGGCTTACGGCCGATGAGGCGCGGGGCGTCATCTTTGTTGCACCCGAGCATGTGGCCGAAGTCGAGTTCCGCGCCTGGACGGGAGACGGCCACCTGCGCCACGCCGCCTTCCGGGGACTGCGCGATGACAAGGCGGCCGCCGATGTGGTGCGCGAGGCCGCGTCGCAGCCGGCCGAGACCCCAAAGGCACCGCCCAAGCGCCGGGTGCGCCTCACCCATCCTGACCGCATCTACTGGCCGGATGCGGGCGTCACCAAGGAGGGATTGGCCGATTATTACGCAGAGGTCTGGCCGCGCATCGCGCCCTTTATCGTCGGCCGGCCGCTGGCGCTGGTGCGTTGTCCGGAGGGCATCGAAGGGCAGCACTTCTTCCAGAAGCACCCGTGGAAGGGCGCGGACAAGGCGCTGAAGGAGGTGCATGATCCCAAGGCCCCGGACGAGCCGCCCTATCTCGCCGTCGAGACGCTGGACGGGCTGATGGCGCTGGTGCAGGGGGCGGCGCTGGAAATCCACCCCTTCGGTGCTCCGCTCTCGGACTGGGAGCGCCCGGACCTTCTCACCATGGATCTCGACCCCGGCGAGGGCGTCCCATGGAGCGCGGTCATCGCCGCTGCCCATGAGGTGAAGGCGCGCCTTGAGACGGCGGGCCTTGCCGCCTTCGTGAAGACCTCCGGCGGCAAGGGGCTGCATGTCTGCGCGCCGCTGAAGCCGCGGGCCGATTGGACCGAACTCAAGGCTTTCACCAAGGCCATGGCCGAGACAATGGCGCAGGAGGCGCCCGACACCTATGTGGCGACCATCACCAAGGCCAAGCGGCGTGGCCGCATCCTTGTTGATTATCTGCGCAACCAGCGCGGTTCCACGGCGGTCGCGCCCTATTCCGCCCGCGCGCGGGCCGGGGCGCCCGTCTCCATGCCCATCGCTTGGGAGGAACTGGGCGAGGGCATGGGGCCCCAGCATTTCACTGTTCTGAACGCACCGGCGCGGCTCGCCAATCTCTCGGCCGATCCATGGGCTGATTTCCGCAAGGCGGCGGCGCCCCTGCCGGCGGGCGGAACGGCCGGCGGCAAACGGCGCGGCGGGAGGCGCTGATGGCACCCCGCGCCTTCTGGAAGGGCTGGCTGAAGCTCTCGCTCGTCACCTGCCGCGTCGCCATGTCTCCCGCCACCAGCGACCGGGAAAAGGTGCGCTTCCACACGCTGAACCGGGACACCGGCAACCGCATCGTCACGCGCTATGTGGACGAGGGCACGGGCAAGCCGGTGCGGGAGGAGGACGAGGCGCGCGGCTATGCCTCCGGCGAGGACAGCTACGTGCTGATCGAGGACGAGGATCTGGAGGCCATCGCGCTCGATACGGTGCGCACCATCGACATCGCGAGCTTCGTCGACCGCGACGACGTGAGCTGGCTCTATCTCGACAAGCCGCACTATCTGGTGCCGGACGATGAGGTGGGCGCGGAGGCCTTCGCGGTCATCCGCGACGCCATGGCGAAGACCGGCAAGGTCGCCCTCTCGCGCCTCGTGCTCTATCGCCGCGAGCGCACCGTCATGCTGGAGCCGCGCGGGCTCGGCTTTGTGCTCTGGACGCTGCGCTATGCGGACGAGGTGCGCCATTTCGAGGGCGCGCCCAAGGCCGAGGGCAAGCCCGACAAGGCGGCGCTCGGCCTGCTCGGCAAGCTCATCGACAGCGAGACGAAGCCCTGGAGCCCGGATCTCGTCACCGATCCGGTGCAGGAGGGGCTGGTGGACCTCATCGCCGCCAAGCGCCGCAAGCGTCCGGCCCGCAAGCCGAAGGTCGCCGCGCCCGAGCCCACCGGCGGCAATGTGGTGAACATCATGGATGCCCTGCGCCGCAGCCTGAAGGCCGAAGGCGGCGACGGCGGGGGCCCGCGCAAGCGCTAGGCTGCGCGCGGGCAAGGCCCGGTTCGGGTCGTCCTGCTATGAGGTCCAAAACGGAAACCGGCTGGACCGGCCGCGTTTCAGCGAAAGAATCCGCCTCCGATGTGTCGGGACGTCTGACCTTGAGCCAACGTCTTCGTGACGGGGCAGACGCAGCGACAACCCGTCCGATGTCGGTGGCGTCCACCTGAGGAGCGGTCGCGCTGACATTGCTCTTGACGATGAAGGTCGGCAGCGACAGTGTTCGCCCATGCTCTGGAACCGGAACATCTGTGACCGACGCCGACGCCGCTTGACCCAAGCGGCAGCTTTCAGGCTGCGCGTCGCTCAGTGTCCTTCCGTCTGGTGACAGCCTCGCTATAGGCCCACCCGCAGAAGCGGCCCCGCCCGCGTTCCTGAACCTCCGCAGCCCTCGGCTCCGGGGGTTTTCTTTTGCCCAGATCCATGGGGACATCACATGAGCATTCGCGTCGGCATCGTTGGGATCAGCGGCTTTGGGGGCGGCGAAGCGCTGCGCCTGATCGCGAGCCACCCGTCTTTCGAGCTGGTCTACGCAGCGGGAGAAAGCAGCGCCGGCAGCCGTCTGGTGGATCGCTTTCCCGGTGTGCCGGCCAAGCTGACCGAGTTGCTGATCCAGAAGTGGGACCCTGCAGCCTTGCCGCCGCTCGACGTCCTGTTCGCGTCGCTGCCGACCGGCGCCTCGGCCGATGCATTGGCTCGCGTACCCAAGGATGTGAAGGTCGTCGATATCGGCGGGGACCATCGCTACGTCGAGGGCTGGGTGTATGGCCTTGCCGACATCTGGCCGACCGGGATCGAGGGACAGACCCGGATTGCCAATCCTGGCTGCTTCCCCGCCGCGACGCTGATCCCGCTGGCACCGCTACTGGCCGACGGGCTGATCGAGCCGGGCAATATCGTGATGGACGTCAAGACGGGCATCTCCGGAGCGGGCCGGGGTGGCGACAGCAAGTTTGGCTATGCCGAGAACAATGAGAACCTGATCCCGTATGGTCTGCTGAAGCACGTCCACATGCCCGAGATCGCCAGGACGATCGAGCGTTTGAGCGGCGGCAGTGCGGCTGGCCTGGTGTTCACGCCGCACCTGGTGCCGATGACCCGTGGTATCCTTGCCACCATCTACTGCCGCGGCGAGGCCACCACGGACCGGTGCCTGGACGCGGCCCGGCGCTTCTATGCCGAGCGGCCGTTCGTCCGCGTGACCGACAAGCCGCCACAGACCAAATGGGCGAGCGGCTCGAATCTCGCATTCGTCAGCTATGCAGCCGATCCGGAGCGAAATCTGGTGATCGCGATGGGCGTGGTCGACAATCTCGGCAAGGGCGCGGCAGGTCAGGCGGTGCAGAACGCGAACCTGATGTGCGGCTTGCCGGAAACCGCCGGGCTGGGCGGAGCCCCCGTCTGGCCCTGACTTGAGGAGCGGACCGCCCATGGACCGGGCGGGGCATTCTGGCCCCACCTCCACGGCCCCGGCACAACTGGAATGGTGAGGCGGCAGAGGGGGCGCGGCGGCAAGGTCGCCGCGCCCTTAACGCGAAATCCCGCCGCCGTCAGACGTCGACGCTGGCCTTGAGGGCGTTTTCCTGGATGAAGTCGCGGCGCGGCTCCACCACGTCGCCCATCAGGCGGTTGAAGAGGTCGTCGGCGGCGTCCACTTCCTTCACCTTCACCTGCAGCAGTGAGCGGGCGTTGATGTCGAGCGTGGTCTCCCACAACTGCTCCGGGTTCATCTCGCCCAGGCCTTTGTAGCGCTGGAGCGAGAGGCCCTTGCGGCCGGCATCGGTGATGGCGTCGAACAGATCCACGGCGCCGAACACCGAATGCTCCTCGCTCTTGCGGCGCAGCAGCGAGGGGCCGGTGAAGATGCCGTCGAGCTGCCTGGCCAGCGAGTCCAGCCGGCGGGCCTCGGGCGAGGCGATGAAGCCGTTGTCGAGCACGCTCGTCTCCAGAACGCCGCGCACGCTGCGGGTGAGGCGGATGCCGGTGTCGTCCGCCGCGCCTTCCCAGGTGCGCTCGGTCTCTTCCGCGAGGATGTTGAGCCGGGCGGCAATCCGCTGGGCGGCGGCGGTGGCCGTCGCGTCGTCATCGAGAATGCCGGGCACCAGCGCCCCGGCGAAGGCGGCCTGCTCGGCCACCGAGCGGTTATAGCGGGGGTGGAGGTTCAGCAGCGTGCCGCGCATGTGGCGGGACACGTCCACCACGGCGGCAAGATCGGCGCCCGCGCGCACCTCGCCCGAGGCGGCGTGCAGGGCGGCATCCTCAAGGCCGGCGGTGATGAGATAGTCCTCCAGCGCCTTCTCGTCCTTGATGTAGGTCTCGGACTTGCCGCGCGTGACTTTGAACAGCGGCGGCTGGGCGATGTAGATGTGCCCGCGCTCAAGCACCTCGGGCATCTGCCGGAAGAAGAAGGTGAGCAGCAGGGTGCGGATGTGGGAGCCGTCCACGTCCGCGTCGGTCATGATGATGATCTTGTGGTAGCGGAGCTTCGCGATGTCGAAGTCATCGCGGCCGATGCCGGTGCCGAGCGCTGTGATGAGCGTGCCGATCTGGTCGGACGAGAGCATCTTGTCGAAGCGCGCGCGCTCCACGTTGAGGATCTTGCCGCGGAGCGGCAGCACCGCCTGGAAGGCGCGGTCGCGGCCCTGCTTGGCGGAGCCGCCGGCCGAGTCACCCTCGACGATGAAGATTTCGGACTTGGCCGGGTCGCGTTCCTGGCAGTCGGCGAGCTTGCCGGGCAGGGAGGCCACGTCCAGCGGGTTCTTGCGGCGGGTGAGGTCGCGGGCGCGGCGGGCGGCTTCGCGGGCGGCGGCGGCTTCCACCACCTTGCCAACCACCGACTTGCCTTCGTTCGGGTTCTCCTCGAACCAGGTGGAGAGCGCATCGCCCACCAGGCTTTCCACCACCGGGCGCACCTCGGAGGAGACGAGCTTGTCCTTGGTCTGGGACGAAAATTTCGGGTCCGGCACCTTCACGGAGAGCACGGCGGTCAGGCCCTCGCGGCAGTCCTCGCCGGTGGGGTCCACCTTCTCCTTCTTGGCGATGCCGGAACGGTCCGCATAGCCGATCACCTGCCGGGTGAGGGCAGCGGCAAATCCCGTGAAGTGGGTGCCGCGGTCGCGCTGCGGGATGTTGTTGGTGAAGCAGAGGATGTTCTCGTGATAGCCGTCGTTCCACGAGAGGGCGGCTTCCACGGTGATGCCGTCGCGCTCGGCGCGGATCACCACCGGCTTTTGCAGCAGTGCCTGCTTGGAGCGGTCGAGATAGCGCACGAAGGCCTCTACGCCGCCCTCATAGTGCAATTCCTCGCGCTTCGGCTCGGGGCCGCGCGCATCGGTGAGGGTGATCAGCACGCCGGAATTCAGGAAGGCGAGTTCGCGCAGCCGGTGCTCCAGCGTCGCATAATCGAACTCGACCTTGGTGAAGGTCTCCGGCGAGGGCAGGAAGGTCACCTTCGTGCCGCGCTTGCCCGCCGGGGCGTCGCCCACCACCTTCAGCGGCGCTTCCGCATCGCCGTGGCGGAAGCGCATGTAATGCTCCTTCCCGTCCCGCCAGATGGTCAGGTCGAGATAGGTGGACAGCGCGTTCACCACCGAGACGCCGACGCCGTGCAGGCCGCCGGAAACCTTGTAGGAATTCTGGTTGAACTTACCGCCGGCGTGGAGCTGGGTCATGATGACCTCGGCCGCCGAGACGCCCTCTTCCTCGTGGATGCCAGTGGGAATGCCGCGCCCGTCGTCGGTCACGGTCACGGAGCCGTCGGCATTCAGCGTGACGGTGACTTCCTTGGCGTGGCCGGCCAGGGCCTCGTCGATGGCATTGTCCACCACCTCATAGACCATGTGGTGGAGACCGGAGCCGTCGTCGGTGTCGCCGATGTACATGCCGGGGCGCTTGCGCACGGCGTCCAGACCCTTCAGGACCTGAATGGACTGGGCGCCATATTCCTCGGGGGACGCCGCGGGCATGGGTTCGGCCATGGTGGATTTCTCGAATCGTTGAAACGCTTGAGGAGTCTTGTACCGCAAAGCCGCGGTTATTTGGTGGCAACCGCCACCGCGGTGCCCGCCAAAACGGTTCCGCACACACGATTTAGGAGCTTCATGGCCGAGGCGCGCGTCATGAGGTGGCGCGCACGGTTGGCCATGTGCACGTAGAAGGCGAAAACGCCCGTCAGGACCAGCACGATGGCGACCGCCATCTCGGCAAAGCCGACCGCGGTCAGATGGTCCAGATCCAGCATTGCCGGCAGCATGGCGAGGTAGAAGGCCATGGTCTTGGGATTGCCCATGGAGAGCGCGAGCCCCGCGCCGAACAGGCTGCCGCGCGTCTCCGTCTGCGGCACCTGCGTGGGATCGACCGGATGGCCGGGATCGCGCCACAGCCGCCAGGCGAGCAGCAGCAGATAGGCGGCGCCCGCCAGTCGCACGAGGAAGAAGAAGCTGCCCAGCGTTGCGGCGAGCGCGGAGAGGCCGAGCACGGCGGCGGCGAGCCACAGCACGTCACCCAGGATGAGGGCGGCGGAGAAGGTGAGCGCGCCGCGCGTGCCCCGCGCCAGCGTCCGCGTCACGAGTGCCACCACGGCGGGGCCGGGGATCACGGCCGCGACCGCGAGGGCAACCGCAAAGAGCGAGAGGGTAGCAAAATCCATGCCCCGTGTGTGCGCCCGCGCGCGCACGAGGTCAACCCCGCCCGGCAAAGCCTTGAAGGCAAAGAAAAACGGCGCCGAAGCCGGCGCCGTCAGGATCAGTTGTTGATGACGATCACGCGGGTGCCCAGCGGCACGCGCTCGTAAAGGTCGATGATGTCCTGGTTGAGCAGGCGGATGCAGCCGGAGGAGACCTCGGTGCCGATGGTATCGGGCTCGATGGTACCGTGCAGGCGGAACATGGTGTCCCGGTCGCCGTCATAGAGATAGAGCGCGCGCGGGCCGAGGGGGTTGGTCTCGCCGCCCGGCAGGCCGGCCGCATACGGCTTGTACCGCTCAGGCTGCTTGGCGATCATGTTCGCCGTCGGGGTCCAATGCGGCCACTTTTCCTTGCGCTTGATGGTCGCCCAGCCGCGATAGCTGTAGCCCTGCTTGCCGACGCCCACGCCGTAGCGGATGGCCTTGCCGTCCTTCTCCACGAGGTAGAGGTAGCGGTTGGGCACGTCCACCACGATGGTGCCGACCGGGTACTTGCTCGGATAGTCCACCACCTGACGCAGCAGGCGCGGGTCGAGGCCGGACGTATCCACCGCGGGCACCTCGAAGGGCTCTCCGACCACCTCGCCATAGCGCGGGTCGCCGAGGGTCTGCACAACGGGAGGCGGGGAGTTCGTGACGCAGGCCGCCAGAAGCAGCGGAGTGCCGAGCACCAGGGCACGCCGGCTCAACGCAGCGGGCGGCGGGAACAGATCGCGGGTCATGATTCCCCAAGACGGTGGAGAGGTCTGATTCGCCTTCTAGCACGCGGGTTTCCGGGGCTGGTTGCACAGCGGCAACACCCGTCCGAAAAGCCGCCATTTTGGCGATCACACGGCCGTCAAACGCTCCTGTGCACCGCACCGGGGCTGACGGTGAAGCGCTCGGCGCTGTCCAGCGCCGCGAAGGCGGACGGGTCGGCCCCGGTCATCCACACCTGCGCACCCAGCGCCTTCAGTGCCGCGAACATGCCGGTGCGCCGCTCGGCGTCGAGATAGGCCACCACGTCGTCCAGCAGCACCACCGGGGCAAGGCCCTGCATGGCGGTGACGAGCCGGGCGTGGGAAAGGGCAAGGCCGATCAGGAGCGACTTCTGCTCGCCCGTGGAGCAGCGGGCCGCGGGCAGCCCCTTGGGGCCGTGGGCCACCACGAGGTCGCACAGGTGCGGCCCCTCCAGCGTGCGGCCGGCGGCGCGGTCGCGGGGGCGGTTGTCCTGAAGGAGGGCGCGATAGCGGTCTTCCACCTCGACGGCGGGCGCGTCCGTCAGCATGCGCTCCAGCGCGCCGTCGAGGGCGATGTCCGCGTGGGGGAAGGGGGAGGTCTCGTCCGCATGGGCCGCGATCTCGCCGGCGAGGCGCTGCACCGTTTCCAGCCGGGCGGCGGCGACGGCAACGCCCAGTTCCGCCAGTTCATGCTCGACGGCGGCGAGCATGCGGTTGTCGCCGCCATCCTCCAGCACGCGGTTGCGGCTGCGCAGCGCGCGTTCCAATGCATTGACCCGCGTGCCGTGGGAGGCATCCACCGCCAGCACGAGGCGGTCGAGGAAGCGGCGGCGGTCGGCGGGCGGGCCCGTGAACAGGCCGTCCATCTCCGGCGTCAGCCACACCACCTTCAGATGGTCGAGGAAGGCATTGGCGGACGAGACGCTCTCGCGGTCGATGCGGCAGCGGCGGGTACTGCCGTCAGGCCGGCTGGCATCGCTGCCGGTGCCGAGATCAACCGGGCCGAGCGCGCCTTCCACATGGGCAGCCACCGCCCAAGAGCCGTCGCCGCCCGCCTGCGCGAAGGCATCGAGCGCGGCACGGCGCAGCCCGCGTCCCGGCGAAAGCAGGGAGACGGCTTCCAGGATGTTGGTCTTGCCCGCGCCGTTCGGCCCCGTGAGCACCACCGGACCGTCCGCCACCTCGATCTGGGCGGCGGCATAGCTGCGGAAGCGGGAGAGGGTGAGGCGGCGGACGCGGGCGCGCGGCGCGGTCACGGCAGGCGGTCGGCTCACACCCGCATGGGCATGAGCACGTAGAGCGAATCCGTCTTCGTGCTGTCGCGCACCAGCGTCGGCGAGCCGGGATCAGCGAGCTTCAGCTCCGCCGTGTCACCTTCGAGCTGCGAGGTGATGTCGAGCAGGTACCGGCTGTTGAAGCCGATATCGAGGGGCTCGGCGGCATAGTCCACCTCGAGCTCCTCGGTGGCGCTGCCGCTGTCCGGATTGGTGACGGAGAGGATGAGCTTGCCGTCCTGGATGGATAGCTTCACCGCCCGGCCGCGCTCGCTGGAGACCGTCGACACGCGGTCCACGGCGGCCGCGAAGTCGGACTTGTCCACCAGCAGGATCTTGTCGTTGCCCGCCGGGATGACCCGGCCATAATCCGGGAAGGTGCCGTCGATCAGCTTGGAGGTGAGCACGATGGCGCCCACCGCGACGCGGATCTTGGTGGTGGACAGGGAGACGGTGACTTCCGCGTCCTTGTCTTCCAGCAGCTTCTGGATTTCGGCCACCGTCTTGCGCGGGACGATCACGCCCGGCAGGCCGGCGGAACCCTCAGGCGCATCCAGCTCGGCCTGGGCCAGGCGGTGGCCGTCGGTGGCGACCGCGCGCAGCTTGGCGGTGCCGGCAGCATCCGCCACGTGCAGGTAGATGCCGTTCAGGTAGTAGCGGGTTTCCTCGGTGGAGATGGCGAACTGGGTCTTGTCCACCAGGCGGCGGAATTCCGCGCCCTTCACCTTGAAGGAATGGGAGAAGTCACCCGCTGCAAGATCCGGGAAATCGGCTTCCGGCAGGGTCTGGAGGGTGAAGCGGGCGCGACCGGCGCGCACCGTGAGGTTGCCGCGCTCACCGCCGGCTTCCAGCTGCACCTGCGACCCGTCGGGCAGCTTGCGCACGATGTCATAGAGCACGTGGGCGGGCACCGTGGTCGCGCCGTCCTGGCCGACTTCCGCCGGCACCGTCTCCACCACCTCGAGATCAAGGTCGGTGGCCTTCAGCGACAGCCCGTTCGTGCCGGTGCGGATGAGCACGTTGGCGAGAATCGGGATGGTGTTACGCCGCTCGACGACGCGATGGACATGGCTGAGCGACTTGAGAAGCTCGGCGCGCTCGACGGTGACCTTCATGGCCCGGACCCGTGACTCTTCGCTCGGAGGAAAAGAATGCGCCCGATGGCTGGCGCCACCGAGGCCCTGCGGGTTCGTCGAAACGAACTGCCGGGCCGCAGACATTGCCGCCCCCGCGCCGGCAACGCAAGGCCCGGTCCGTGAATTCTCCAGAGGAAGGGGAGGGCGGTCCGGAACCGGGGAGCGGGGGCGTCTGTCGCGCCGAACGCTGCAAATGAAAACGGCACCGGTGGGGACCGGTGCCGCGACGTTCAGGCGTGGAGGAGAAGCGCCGTGTCGGGCCTCACTCAGCCACGAGGCGCTTCAGGGTCTCGATCTCGTCGGCGAGCGCGCGGTCGGTAGCGATCAGACCGTCGATCTTGCGCACCGCATGGAGGACGGTGGTGTGGTCGCGCCCGCCGAAGCGGCGGCCGATCTCGGGCAGCGAACGCAGGGTGAGCGTCTTGGCCAGATACATGGCGATCTGGCGCGGCTTCACCACGTTGGCGGTGCGGCGCTGCGACAGCAGGTCGGCGCGCGTCACGTTATAATGCTTGGCCACCACGCGCAGGATGTCGTCCACGCGCACCCGCTTGGGATCGCAGGGGCGGACCAGATCCTTCACGGCGGTCTCGGCCATCTCCAGCGTCACCGGCTCGCCGGTGAGCTTGTTCACCGCCAGCAGCTTGTTCAGCGCGCCGTCGAGGTCGCGGCCGGACGTGCCCACGTGACGGGCGAGGAATTCCAGAACCGCCGAGGGAACGGCGAAGCCGCGGTGCTGCTCGGACAGGGACACCGAGCGGGTCTTCAGGATCTGCGCGCGCAGGTCCTCTTCCAGCGGGGCCAGTTCCACCACGAGGCCGCCGGCGAGGCGCGAGCGCACGCGGTCGTCCAGCGCGTCCAGCTCGGATGGCGGACGGTCGGCGGCCACCACCACCTGACGGCCGGCATCCATGAGCGCGTTCAGCGTGTGGCAGAACTCCTGCTGCATGTTCTTGCCGGTCAGGAACTGCAGGTCGTCGATCACCAGCGTGTCGATGGAGCGCAGGGCATCCTTGAAGGCGATGGCGGCGTGGGACTTCAGCGCGGCCACGAAGCCGTACATGAAGCGCTCGGCGGTCAGATACACCACGCGGCGACCGCGCGCGGCGCCGGCCCATGCCACGGCCTGGAGGAGGTGGGTCTTACCGAGGCCAACGGCCGCATGCATGTAGAGGGGATTGAAGAGCGGGGCGGCGCCGGGCACGGCCTCGGCCACCTGCCGGGCGGCGGCATGGGCGAGGGTGTTGGACTTGCCGACCACGAAGGTCTCGAAGGTGAGGCGGGCGTCCAGCGGCGAGCCGGCGGCCACATCGGCAGGCTGGGCGGAGGCCGGCGCGGTCGGAGCGGCCACCGGCTGGGACCGCGCCGGGGCAGCGGCGCTCGGCGCGACAACGGGGCGCTCGGAAACGATCTCGCGCGGCGCATTCGCCGCCTTCAGGGGAACGGTGCGGGCAACGGCGGTGCGGACCACGAGGTCGACGCGGGTGGTACCGCTTTCCTCGCGCCACAGCTCGGACAGGCGATCGAGATAGTGGTCCTGGATCCAGGCCTTGAGGAAGCGGGTCGGGACGGACAGCTGGACGGTGCTGCCGGTCATGCGGTCGAGCTCGATGCGCGCGAACCAGCTCGTATAGGACTCCTCGCCGATCTCTTCGCGCAGACGCTGGCGGACCCGGTCCCATTGGAGGGAGGAGACATCGGTCGAAACGGCTCCCGCAAGGGCGGGCCGAAATTTGGCGACGTCAACGGCTTCCGGCTTCAGCATGAGGGCTGCTCCCGCGCGTGGCGGTTCCCTGGTTGAGACGCGAAGGGCACTCGCGCCGACGGACGGCGCGCTTCGCGAAGGTGATAAGGAGATGGTTCGGGGGTCGCGCTGGGCGCGGGATCAGGTCATGCCGCTCCGCGCAGACCTGGAAGACAGGGGCGGGCCGGCAACGAAAAGGGCAGCGTTCATGTCGGCCAGCATAAAGGCCGAAAACGCCGCGGGCATGGCGCTGAATGTCGCGCGCGCACCACTGTCGCAATTGGTCATAGCCGCCCCATGCGCCGCCGAAACAGGTTTCCGCGGCTCGTCCGTTGTTAGCATATTATGGTTCTAAATTCGCTTGTCTGACGGGATCTAGAAGTTGTGTTCTAGTTATCGATCCTGTCGTCCAAGATGCTGACCTCACAGGTTCTAACAACTCTTGATGCGGGAAGAGATGACAAAAGGCAAAACATCTTGTCCCTCCTCCTGCGAAGAGCGCCAAACCTTGCGTCTTTTGGTGAATTCCCGGGTCAGCCCCTGAGGTGAGATTGAACATACACAGGCCTTAGGGGCGGTGCAACGCCTTTCCCGCTCTCTTGGGATAGTGGGGGAAAGAGGTCGCGGCGCCGGGCTCATGTGGCGCCTGAAATCAGCCGGCAAACCTATGGCTGGGCAACGAGAATCTCGGAGTCCAGCGCAAAGTGGGCGCCTCTGTCATCTCAGATGTCGCATGGCATTTTAATACCGCTAAGGAGTCTCGAATTCCTCCGCTCCCGTGCCTTTAGGGATAAGCCGTTCAATCGGATCGACTTTTCGTGAGCGGCTTTTGGCGAGCCCTCACGGCCCTTCTGGGGAGAGCGTGTCCGGCGGGCTTGACCCGACCGCGTGGCCGTTACAGCCGTCAGGTCAGTGAGTCGCGCCTGGTCGCCTCGCAATAAAAAAGCCCGGCCAAGCCGGGCTTTTCCTGTCGCGACGGGGCGACGCAAAGATAAAGCGTCAGGCGCTGATCTTGCGCACGCGGGCCGCGAGGCGGGAAACCTTGCGGGAAGCGGTATTCTTGTGAAGAACACCCTTGGTCACCGCACGCATGATCTCGGGCTCGGCAGCCTTGAACGCGGCCACGGCGGCGTCCTTGTTGCCGGCGGTCAGCGCGTCTTCCAGCTTGCGCAGATAGGTGCGCACGCGCGAGCGGCGAGCGCGGTTCACTGCAGTGCGCCGCTCGATCTTGCGAGCCGCCTTCTTGGCGGAGGGCGTATTGGCCATCGGCCGTCCTTCGGTTGGGCGAGCCGGCGCTTGCCCTAAGGCGATGCCGTGCTGCGTTGGGAATGATTTCGGTTGCGGGCGACCGGAGCCGCCAGCGAAGTGCCGGGCTTATAAGGTTAGCAGGGTCCGCCGTCAACCACGTTTCGCCCCATCATGTCGCCTTTGCGACGGACATTCAGGCTGCGGGACGCTTTACGCGCGCAGCGATGATCGCGTATGTCGTGCGCATCGTATATAGAGCACGCGCGAGCGCGATCCTTTAAGAAAGGCACGCGCCGAGTACCGCGGGAGAGGGCAGATGAGCGACGTGACGGTGGCGGAACAGCCGGTGACCAACAGCCTGGTGACGGTGTTTGGCGGGTCCGGCTTCCTTGGCCGCCACGTGGTGCGCGCGCTCGCCCGACGCGGCTACCGGGTGCGCGTGGCCGTGCGCCGTCCTGAGCTTGCCGGTTTCCTCCAGCCCATGGGCTATGTGGGCCAGATCCAGGTCATCCAGGCGAATCTGCGCTATCCCGACTCGGTCCGCCGTGCGGTGGAAGGGGCGGACGCGGTGGTGAACCTCGTCGGCATCCTGGCCCCCTCGGGCCGCCAGTCCTTCAAGGCGGTGCAGGCCGCCGGCGCCCGCGCAGTGGCTGAAGCGGCGGCGGCGGTCGGCGCCCGCCTCGTTCATGTCTCAGCCATCGGTGCCTCCGCGAGCAGCGCGTCCGACTATGCCAAGACCAAGGCCGAAGGCGAGGCGGCGGTTCGCGCGGCGGTGCCGGATGCCATCATCCTGCGTCCTTCCATCGTGTTCGGTCCCGAGGACGACTTCTTCAACAAGTTCGCCGGCATGGCGCGCATGAGCCCGGTTCTGCCGCTGATCGGCGGTGGCCAGACCCGGTTCCAGCCGGTGTTCGTGGGTGACGTGGCCGAGGCGGTCGAGCGTGCGGTGGAGGGCCTCGCCAAGCCGGGCGCCACCTATGAGCTCGGCGGCCCGGAAGTGCGCACCTTCGAACAGCTGCTGCGCACCACCCTGCACGAGATCGGCGCCAAGCGGCCGCTGGTGTCGCTGCCCTTCGGCGTCGCCGCCTGCATCGGCTCCATCGCGCAGAAGCTGCCGGGCGCCCCGATCACCAAGGATCAGGTGGAACTGCTGAAGTCCGACAATGTGGTGTCCGACGCCGCCAAGGCGGAAGGCCGGACGCTGGAAGGGCTGGGTGTCACTCCCACCGCGCTCGAATCCATCCTCGGGAGCTATCTTTGGCGCTTCCGCAAGGCGGGTCAGTTTACCCATATCCCGACCTGATGGGGCGCCGCGCGTGGCGCGGACCGGAAAGGCAGACGGGACGATGGCCATCGAGGTGAAGATCTGCGGGCTCAGCACCGCCGAGACGCTGGAGGCCGCGCTTGCGGCCGGCGCCGACCTCGTGGGTTTCGTCCACTTTCCGAAGAGCCCCCGCCACGTTCCGCTCGAAGCCGCCCCCGCCCTCTCGGGGGCGGTGGCCGGTCGCGCGGGCAAGGTGCTGCTGCTGGTGGACCCGGACGATGCCACGCTGGATGCGGCCGTGGCCGCCTTCCAGCCCGACATCATGCAGCTGCATGGCAAGGAGACCCCCGAGCGCGTCGCCGCCATCCGCGCCCGCACGGGCCGGCCGGTGATGAAGGCGCTGCCGGTCAGCAGCGCCGCTGATCTTGCCGTCGTGCCCGCCTATGCAGCGGTGGCCGACCGTCTTCTCTTCGATGCCAAGCCCGCTCCCGACGACACGCTGCCGGGCGGCAACGGGCGGGTGTTCGACTGGACCCTGCTCGCCGGCCTTGACCCTGGGCGCCCGGTCATGCTTTCCGGTGGTCTGGATGCCGGCAATGTGTCGCAAGCCCTGTCCGTGGTCCGCCTCGATGGCGTGGACGTATCGTCAGGGGTTGAAACGGCCCCCGGCCTGAAATCGCCGGAAAAGATCCTGGCCTTCGTCCGTGCGGTGAAGGCTGCCGAGGCGGCATCGCGGCCGTCGCGCCTGAAGAAAGTCGAAGCTCCGTGAACGCGCTCAATTCCTATCGCACCGGCCCCGACGAGAATGGCCATTTCGGCATCCATGGCGGACGTTTCGTCGCCGAGACCCTGATGCCGAACATTCTCGAACTGCAGGCGGCCTATGAGGCGGCCAAGGCCGACCCGGCCTATCAGTCCGAGATGGCCGGCTACCTTGCCCATTATGTGGGGCGACCCTCGCCGCTCTATTATGCCGAGCGCCTGTCCGAGCATCTCGGCGGCGCGAAGATCTATCTGAAGCGCGAGGAGCTGAACCACACCGGCTCCCACAAGGTGAACAACGTGCTCGGCCAGATCCTGCTGGCCCTGCGCATGGGCAAGAAGCGCATCATCGCCGAGACCGGCGCCGGCCAGCACGGCGTCGCCACCGCGACGCTCTGCGCCCGCTTCGGCCTGAAGTGCATCGTGTACATGGGCGCGGTGGACGTGGAGCGGCAGAAGCCGAACGTCTTCCGCATGAACATGCTGGGCGCCGAGGTGGTGCCCGTGCAGTCCGGCTCGCGCACCCTGAAGGACGCCATGAACGAGGCGCTGCGCGACTGGGTGACCAACGTGCACGACACCTTCTATTGCATCGGTACGGTGGCGGGCCCGCATCCCTATCCGTCCATGGTGCGCGACTTCCAGTCCATCATCGGCCGCGAGACCCGCGAGCAGCTGATGGAAGCCGAAGGCCGCGGCCCGGACAGCCTGATCGCTGCGGTGGGCGGGGGCTCGAACGCCATTGGCCTGTTCCACGAATTCCTCGACGACAGTGGTGTCGAGATCTACGGCGTCGAGGCGGCCGGCCACGGCATCTCCTCGGGCATGCATGCCGCCTCCATCACCGGCGGCAAGCCGGGCGTGCTGCACGGCAACCGCACCTATCTCCTGATGGATGACGACGGCCAGATCATCGAGGCCCACTCCATCTCCGCCGGCCTCGACTATCCGGGCATCGGGCCGGAGCATTCCTGGCTGCACGATACGGGGCGGGTGACCTACATTCCCTGCACCGACAAGGAGGCTCTCGAGGGCTTCCAGCTTCTCTCCCGTCTCGAAGGCATCATCCCGGCGCTGGAATGCGCCCATGCCATCGGGAAGGTGATGGAGATCGCACCGACCAAGCCGAAGGACCATCTGATGGTGGTCAATCTGTCCGGCCGCGGCGATAAGGACATCTTCACTGTGGCCGAACATCTGGGGGGCCAGATATGAAGCGTATGGTCGTTGCTTTCCTCGCGCTCGGCGTTGCGGGGGCCGTCGTGCCCGCCTTCGCCCAGCAGCCGCCGCAGCCGGCCAACCTGCAACTGCAGGTGGACAAGGTCTCGACCGACCCGGCCGGTGCCTTCATCAACATCCGCGTCAAGAACGTGGGCACGGTGGCGATCTCGCAGATCGACGTGGGCTGCCAGTTCCTCGCCAAGGGCAAGGTCATCGGCACCTCCAGCACCACGCTCTTCGCCTCGGTGCCCGGCGTCACCGGCATCGGGCAGGTGCGCCTGATGGGCGCCACCAACGCCACCGATGCCCGCTGCGGCATCCTGAAGGCGAGCTGACCTTCCGGGCGGCCGACGCCGCCCGGCCTGATCCTGCGGCGGGCCGCGCGCCCGCTCCTCGTGCATCCGCACACCCCCGGCCGCCTGCGGACCGGAGGGGAGAGACAGACGGACCCATGACCACCCGCATCACCGCCCGCTTCACGGAACTCGCCGCCGAAGGCCGCCCCGGCCTCGTGACCTTCATCACGGCGGGCGATCCCGATTACGACACCGCGCTTTCCATCCTGCGCGGACTGCCGGAGGCGGGTGCCGACGTGATCGAGGTCGGCATCCCCTTCACCGATCCCATGGCCGACGGCCCGGCCATCCAGGCCGCCGGTCTGCGGGCGCTGAAGGGCGGGCAGACGCTCGCCAAGACGCTCGACATGGTGCGGGCGTTCCGGGAAGAGAATGACACCACGCCCGTGGTGCTCATGGGCTATTACAACCCCATCTACATCTATGGCGTGCCGCGCTTCATCGCCGACGCCAAGGCGGCGGGCGTGGACGGCCTCATCGTCGTGGACCTGCCGCCGGAAGAGGATAACGAGCTCTGCCTGCCGGCGCTCGACGCGGGGCTGGACTTCATCCGCCTCGCCACCCCGACCACGGACGAGAAGCGCCTGCCGGCCGTGCTCGCCCATACGGCGGGCTTTGTCTATTACGTCTCCATCACCGGCATCACCGGCTCGGCGACCCCCGACGCGAATGCGGTGGCGGGCGCGGTGGCACGCATCAAGCAGCACACCACGCTGCCCGTGGCAGTCGGCTTCGGCGTGAAGACGCCGGCCCAGGCGGCGGCGATCGCGGCGGGTGCGGATGGCGTTGTGGTGGGCTCGGCCCTCGTCGAGGCGGTGCGCAAGACGCTGGATGAGGACGGCAAGGCGACCGTGAACACGGTTCCGGCAGTGACGGCGCTGGTGCAGGAACTGGCGGAAGCGGTGCGCGGCGTAAATCGCGCGGCGGCGGAATAGTCCACCCCTTCTCCTCGCGCGTCCCTCGGCCGCGCGACCTTTGGGCCGCTTGCCCCGCGCCCGCGTGAGGCCTTCACTCCCCTTACGGCATCGGAGGGGGGCTTCTCATGGCGTGGGCAAGATGTAAGCGGGCGGCAAGGGTCGTCATTGTGGCGGCGGCCGGCTATGCCGCCGTTGATCCCGCGGTGGCCTGCACGCGGGCCATGTTCGTGGGCACCGATCAGGTGGTGATCACAGGCCGGAACATGGACTGGCCTGAGGACATGCGCTCCAACCTCTGGGCTTTTCCGAAGGGCATCGCCCGGGACGGTGCCGCAGGACCGAAGTCCATCAGGTGGACCTCGAAATACGGCAGCCTCATCGCCACCGCCTATGATGTGGGCAGCGCCGACGGCATGAACGAGGCCGGCCTCGTCGCCAACATGCTCTATCTCACCGAGGCCCAGTATGGCGCGGCGGACGACCGGCCGACGCTGGCGGTGTCCCTGTGGGCGCAATATGCGCTGGACAATTATGCCACCGTGGCCGAGGCGGTGGACGCCTTCGCGAAGGACAGTTTCCGGGTCGTGGGCGGCACGATCCCGAACGGCGCGGCGGCGCAGCTTCACCTCGCCCTGTCGGATGCGACGGGTGACAGCGCCATCCTTGAACATATCAATGGCAAGCTCGTCATCCACCACAGCCGGGACTATGTGGTGATGACCAATTCTCCGCCCTTCGACCAGCAACTGGCGCTCGACGCCTACTGGAAGGAGATCGGGGGTCTCACCTTCCTGCCCGGCACCAACCGCGCCTCGGACCGCTTCGTGCGGGCGTCCTTCCTCATCGGCTCGCTGGCCAAGACGGCCGATCCGGCCTTCATCTCCGCCGTGCCGGGCCAGAATTTCGAGAACCAGTCGGCGCTCGGCGTGCTGAGCGTCATGCGGGCGGTGAGCACGCCGCTCGGCATCAAGACGCCGGAGACGCCCAACGTGTCCGCCACTTTGTGGCGCACGGTCTCGGACCAGAAGAACAGGGTCGTCTATTTCGATTCCGCCACCAGCCCGACCAGCTTCTGGGTGCCTCTGGCGGATCTGGACCTGAAGCCCGGTGCGCCGGTGAAGAAGCTCACCATTGCCGGCGGGCGGGTCTATGGCGGCAACGCCGCGGCGCAGTTCGAGGCGGCCAAGCCCTTCGAATTCCTGCGCGCCGATCCATAAGAACGCAGGCTCCCGGAGCGACCGTCCGGGAGCCTCTTTGCGTCACGCCGTTACGCGCTTGGGCGAGGTGGCGGCGAGGAGGGCATTCACCACCAGTGCCACGATCACGTTGGCTGCGAAGGCCAGCAGGCCGACATAGATGGTGTAGTTCTGCCCGCCGATGACCAGCGTGTGCACCGGCACGAGGCCGTCCGCGAAGGCGACCGTGGTGCCGCCGACGATGCCGACGAGCCAGCCGGCCAGCAGCGCGGGAGCACGGAACCAGCGGGTGAACAGGCCGAACACCAGCGAGGGGAAGGTCTGGAGAATCCAGAGGCCGCCCAGAAGCTGGAGGTCGATGGCGAACTTCGTCGGCATGAAGACGATGCAGGCGAGCGCGCCCACCTTCACCACCAGCGAGACGATCTTGGCCACCTGCGCCTCGCCGGCTTCCGTGACCTGCGGGTTCACATAGGCCTTCCAGACGTTGCGGGTGAACAGATTCGAGGCGCCGATGGACATCACCGCCGCCGGCACCAGCGCGCCAATGCCGATGGCCGCGAAAGCGAAGCCCGAGAACCAGCCGGAGAACAGCGTCTGGAACAGCACGGGCACCACGTCCGTGGGGCTGGTCACCTTCACGCCCGCCGCATGGGCCATGTAGCCGAGCAGCGCGATGAGGCCGAGCAGCACCGTATAGGCCGGCAGCAGCACGGCGTTGGAGCGGATGGTGTTCGCGCTCTTCGCCGCGAAGATGCCGGTGAGGGTGTGCGGATACATGAAGGCGGCCAGCGCCGACCCCAGCGCCAGCGTGGCGTAGGGGAGCATCTGCGCATCCTTCAGCACGAGGCCGGTGTTGCCGCCCTTGGCCGCATAGACCGCATCCGCCGCGCTGAACACCGCGCCATAGCCGCCGAGGTGCATGGGCACCACCACCACGGCCACGATGACCACGATGTAGATCATCACGTCCTTCACGAAGGCGATGAGCGCCGGAGCGCGAAGGCCCGCCGAGTAGGTGTAGAGGGCGAGGATGAGGAAGGCGACGATGATAGGCAGTTCGCCCTTCAGCCCCATGGCGCCGATCACCGCCTGCATGCCGACCAGCTGGAGGGCGATGTAGGGCATGGTGGCGACGAGGCCGGTGAGCGCCACCGCTAGTTCCAGCCAGCGGTTGTTGTAGGTGCCGTGCACCACGTCCGCCGCCGTCACGTGGCCGGCCGCATGGGCGACCTTCCAGAGCCGGGGCATGACGAGGAAGATGAAGGGATAGACGACGATGGTGTAGGGCAAAGCGAAGAAGCCGTAGGCCCCCACCGCATAGACCAGCGCCGGCACGGCGATGACGGTGTAGGCGGTATAGAAGTCGCCACCCACGAGGAACCAGGTGATCCAGACGCCGAATTGGCGCCCGCCAAGGCCCCATTCGTCGAGCTTGGCGTGATTGTCCGCCTTCTTCCACCGGCTGGCGACGAAGCCCATGATGGTGACGAGGGCGAAGAAGACGAGAAAGACCGACAGTTCGGCCCAGTCGCGAACGGCGATCATTCCTTCGTTCCCTTCCAGACGATGTAGGTGAGGAGCGAGGTCAGCGGTACCCAAAGGAGCTGGTACCAGTAGAAGAAGGGAAAGCCGAGGAGCTGGGGCTCCTTGAAATTGTAGAACGGCACCCAGAGCAGCCCGATGAAGGGCAGAAGCAATAACCAACGCATGGGGCGGATCCTCCATTCCGGGGGAGAATGACGGATATTCTGTCGCAGAATGTCAGTCCACTATCCTTTATGCGTGCCGTTACGTCAGATTTACTTAAGGGCAGGGTGGCGCGACTGACGCGCTGCGCCGCAGGCCGCGCGGGGCAGACGCGCGTGTTCGGCCTTCCGTTCGCCCCACAAGGGCATTACATGGATGCCGGAAAAGCTGGAGATACGTGTTGAACTGGATTTCCAACGTCGTCCGCCCGAAGATCCGCAGCTTCCTCAATCGCCGGGACGTGCCGGAGAACCTCTGGGTGAAGTGCCCCGAGACGGGGCAGATGGTCTTCCACAAGGATCTCGAGGCCAATCAGTATGTGATCCCCGGCTCGGGCTTCCACATGCGCATGGGGCCGGCGGACCGCCTGAAGGCGACGTTCGACGACGGCGCCTATGAGGAGGTCGCCCTTCCCGATGTGCCGATCGATCCGCTGAAGTTCCGCGACGAACGCCGCTACATCGACCGCCTGAAGGACGCCCGCGCCAAGACTGGCGCGCAGGACGCCGTGAAGGTGGCGCATGGCCTGCTGGAAGGGCTGCCGGTGACGGTTGCCGTGCAGGACTTCGGCTTCATGGGCGGTTCGCTCGGCATGGCGGCGGGTGAGGCGGTGGTCACCGGCCTGCTCACCGCAGCCGAGAAGAAGACCCCCTTCATCATGTTCGCGGCCTCCGGCGGCGCCCGCATGCAGGAGGGCATCCTGTCCCTCATGCAGATGCCCCGCACCACGGTGGCCATCCAGGAACTGCGCGAGGCGCGCCTGCCTTACATCGTGGTCCTGACCAACCCGACCACGGGCGGCGTCACCGCCTCCTACGCCATGCTGGGCGACGTGCAGATCGCCGAGCCGGGCGCGCTCATCGGCTTCGCCGGCCCGCGCGTGATCGAGCAGACCATCCGCGAGAAACTGCCCGACGGCTTCCAGCGATCCGAGTATCTGTTCGAGCACGGCATGATCGACATGGTGGTGCACCGCCACCAGATGCGCGAGACGCTGGCCCGCGTCTGTCGTCTCATGATGAAGGCGCCCGGCGTGCCCCCCAAGGGCCGTCTTCCGGCCCCCGCCGCCGCGTGAGCCCACTCGGCGCGCTGCTGGAGCGCCTCGCGGCGCTCCACCCCAAGAAGATCGACCTGTCGCTGGAGCGCATGGAGCGCCTGGCGGCGGCGCTCGGCAATCCCGAGCGCCGGCTGCCGCCCGTCGTCCATGTGGCGGGCACCAACGGCAAGGGCTCCACCGTCGCCTACCTGCGCGCCGCGCTGGAGGCGGCCGGACGGCGCGTCCACACCTACACCTCGCCACACCTCGTGCGCTTCAACGAGCGCATCCGCCTCGCCGGCGAACTGGTGGACGATGCGCGGCTGTGCGATGCGCTGGAGCGCGTGGCGGCGGCCAATAACGGGGGCCCGATCACCTTCTTCGAAGTGACGACGGCGGCCGCCTTCCTCCTGTTCGCGGAGACGCCGGCGGACGTGCTGCTGCTGGAGGTGGGCCTCGGCGGCCGCCTCGACGCGACCAACATCATCGAGGCGCCGGTCGCGAGCGTCATCACGCCCATCTCCATCGACCATGTGGAATTCCTCGGCGATACGCTGGAAGCCATTGCCGGCGAGAAGGCGGGCATCATCAAGCCGCGCGTGCCGGTGATCGTGGGCGATCAGCCGGACGAGGCGCTGGCGGTGATCGAGCGCACCGCCGCCCGCCGCCGGGCACCGCTGTTCGCGCGCGGCCAGCAGTGGACGGTGCAGGAGGAGGCGGGCCGCCTCGTCTATTCCGACGAGGATGGCCTGCTGGACCTGCCGCGCCCGCGTCTCATGGGACCGCACCAGTTCGACAATGCCGGCCTTGCGGTGGCCACGCTGCGGGCCGTGCCCGAGTTGCGCGTGCCGCCGCCGGCGCTTGAGGCCGGCATCCGGGGTGCCGACTGGCCCGCCCGTCTCCAGCGCCTGCCCGTCGGGCCGCTGGTCGCCCGCGCGCCGCGCGAGGCGGAGGTCTGGCTCGACGGCGGCCACAATGCCGGCGGCGGTCAGGCGCTGGCCCATGCGCTGGCGGAACTGGAAGAGCGCGTGCCCCGGCCGCTGGTGCTGGTGGTCGGCATGCTGGCCAACAAGGACGTGTCCGGTTTCCTCGGCGCCTTTGCAGGCCTCGCCCGCGAGGCGATCTGCGTGCCGGTGCCGCCCGAACACAACGGCATGGCGCCGGATGACCTCGCCCGCATCGCCGCCGGGCTCGGCTTTTCCGCGTCCACGGCGGGCGATGTGGGCGCGGCGTTGGACGGCCTTGCGCGCTATCCGCTGACGCCGCCACCCCGCGTCCTCGTCTGCGGCTCGCTCTATCTCGCCGGGACGGTGCTCGCCGCCAACGAGACGCTGCCGAACTGATTATCTCGACAGGCCAGAGGGATAGGGCCGGGTCGTCCGAGCGGCGCCCAACGGCGGTTGCAGATTCTCGCAATGCGCAAGCTTCGCGCAACCCAGGCCTAAATCTAAAGTTGTATGATGTCTGAGATGTAGATTTTCAATTGTGAGCAATCATTGAGGCTTGCAGATGTTCTCTTCTCAGGCGGATGCCAAGCTGGCCGCGATCCAAAAATCTCAGGCCATCATCGAGTTCGAACCGGATGGCACGATCATTTCGGCCAACCCCAATTTCCTCTCCGCGATGGGCTATACGCTCGCAGAGATCCGCGGCAAGCACCACTCCCTTTTCATGCCGCCCGAAGAGCGCGATACGACAGATTATCGCCAGTTCTGGGAGGATCTGCGCGCCGGCAAGTTCCAGCGGTCCGAATTCCGCCGGCTGGCGAAGGGCGGGCGGGAGATCTGGATTCAGGCCTCCTACAACCCGGTCGTCTCCTCCGGCGGACAGGTGCGCCGCATCATCAAGGTGGCGACCGACATCTCGGCCCAGAAGACGCACAATGCCGATCTTCAAGGACAGATCGACGCTATCAATCGCGTGCAGGCGGTGATCCAGTTCGACCTCGACGGAACCATTCTCGACGCCAACGAGAATTTCCTGAAGACCATGGGCTACACCCTCGCCGAGGTGCAGGGACGGCCACATGCCATCTTCATGGATCCGCAGGAGCGCGAGGCGCCGTCCTATCGCACCTTCTGGGACAGTCTGCGGGCCGGCACCTTCCAGCAGGCCGAGTTCCGTCGGTTGGCGAAGGGCGGCCGGGAAGTCTGGATCCAGGCCTCGTACAACCCGATCTTCGACGCCAGCGGCCGTGTCTACAAGGTGGTGAAGTACGCCACCGATATCACGGCGCAGGTGCAGGAGCGGATGCGCCGGGAGCGCCGCCGCTGCATCGACAAGGAACTCTCCGAGATTGCCGAGGCCATCACCGCGGCCAACCATCAGGCGGCGGCCGCGGCCAGCGCCTCGACGCAGGCGTCCTCCGGCGTGCAGTCCGTCGCCGCCGGCGCGGAGGAACTGGTGGCCTCCATTCATGAGATCGGCAGCCAAGTGAGCCGCGCGCTCGACGTTGCGAGCAATGCTGTGGGTCAAGCGGTACGGACCAAGGAGATCGTGTCGGGGCTTGCCAGTGTGGCCCAGAAGATCGGCGCGGTTGTCGAACTGATCAATAGCATCGCCGGTCAGACCAACCTGCTGGCCCTCAACGCCACCATCGAGGCGGCGCGTGCGGGCGAGAGCGGCAAGGGATTTGCTGTGGTCGCCTCGGAGGTGAAAAATCTCGCGTCGCAGACGGCGAGGGCCACCGAGGAGATCACCGGCCAGATCGTCGCTGTCCAGGCGTCCACCTCGGATGCGGTCGGTGCGATCGCGGGGATCACCGAGACCATTTCCGAGATCAACGACATCTCAAGCGGCATCGCGGCGGCGGTGCAGCAGCAGTCGGCGGTCACCAGCGAAATCTCGCGGAGCATGCATGCGGCGGCGGGGGGCGTGGGCGAGATCACCCGCAATCTCACCTCCCTCTCCAGCGCCACGGCCCAGATCGACGCTGCCAACCGCAAGGTCCTGGAGGCGCAGCGGGAGGTGGCCTGATCCGCCCCTGTCGACAATGATCCGGCATGGGGTTGAAGGCGTCGCCGCCGCCTCCTAAACCTCGCCCCATGTCGCTCCCAACTGCTTCGCACGCCGGTTTCCGGTTCCGTCTGAGCCGGCCGGAACTCGCCCTCATCGGCATCACCATGCTCTGGGGCGCGACCTTCCTCGTGGTGCATCTGGCCATGCGGCAGGAGGGCGCGCTCTTCTTCGTAGGGCTGCGCTTCCTGTCGGCGGGTGTGCTTCTGGCGATCCTGTTCCGCCGCGAGATGATCCAGGTCACGCCGCAGGAGGTGGGGGCGGGCGCCGCCATCGGCCTTGCGATCTGCCTCGGTTACGGGGCCCAGACGTTCGGGCTCAAGACCATTTCCAGCAGCCAGTCGGCCTTCATCACGGCCGCCTATGTGCCGCTGGTGCCTCTGCTGCAATGGGTGGTGCTGAAGCGCCCGCCCGCGCTCATGAGCTGGGTGGCGGTGGGCTTTGCCTTTGTCGGTCTGCTGCTGCTGGCCGGTCCCGGCGCGCACGGCATCGGCTTCGGCGTGGGCGAGGTGGTGACGCTGCTCGGCACCCTCGCCATGGCCGCCGAAATCCTCCTCATCGGCACATTCGCGGGGCGGGTGAACAGCCGGCGCGTTACAGTGGTGCAACTGGTGGCGGCAGGCATGTTCGCCCTCATCGCCATGCCCTTCGCCGGCGAGGTCGTGCCGGATGCCACCGCCTCCTGGTTCGCGGCGGCGCTGGGGCTCGGCGTCATGAGCGCCATCATCCAGCTCACCATGAACTGGGCACAGGCCTTCGTTTCGCCCACGCGCGCCACCCTGATCTATGCGGGCGAGCCGGTGTGGGCCGGCATTGTCGGCCGGCTCGCGGGGGAGCGGCTCGCCCCGCTCGCGCTGCTCGGCGGTGGGCTCATTCTGGTGGGGACCCTCATCGGTGAACTGAGGCCTCAACGCCGCAGCAAGGCGCACAACGCCCCGGCGAAGTGACGGGCGCCGCCATGAAGCCGCGCGATCTTGCCGCCTATTTGTTCCTCGCGCTCGCCTGGGGTCTCTCCTTCCTCGTGCTGCTGCAGGTGGTGCAGGCCTTCGGCTGGGCGGCGGCGGTATCCTTGCGGGCGCTCGTGGCGGCAGGCGTGCTGTTCCTCGTGGCACGCCTCGCCCGGCGCCGCCTCGTCTTCAGCACTGGGTGGAGGCCCCTGGTCATGGTGGGCGCCACGACGGTGGCCGGGCAACTGGTCTGCCTCTCCGTGGCGACCCCCATGATCGGGACGGCCATGACCGCCATCTGCATCGCGGCCATCCCGCTCTTCTCCATGGCCATCGGGCAGGCGTGGGGGCTGGAGCGAGTCACGCTGGCGGGCCTTCTGGGGCTCGCCCTCGGTCTTGGCGGCATCGTGCTGCTGGTGGGGTTTCCGGCCGAGCCGGTGACGCCCACCTTCCTCCTCGGGTGCGCGGCGGCGCTCGCCGGCGCCTTCTGCTCGGCGCTCGGCAGCAATTATACGAGCCGCTTCCTGCGCGGCATGGGCGCGCTCGAGGTCACCATCGGCGCCTTCCTTGCGGGCGGCCTCATCACCCTGCCGCTGCTGCTGTTTGTGCCCCTCCCGGCCGTTCCGCATGCCGCGGATCTCGGGTTGCTGCTGGTGCTCGGCGGGGTGATGAGTGGGGTCTGCTACACGCTCTATTTCTGGCTGGTCACCCGCATCGGCGCGACGCGCACGGTGAGCGTGGAATTTGCCGTGACGCTCATCGCCGCCGTCATCGGCGCGGCCTTTCTGGGAGAGGCGCTGGCGCCGCTGCAACTCGTCGGCGGCGGGGTCATCCTGTGCGGCTGTGCCCTTGTCCTTGGCGCCAAGCCCGGCGTGCCGGCCGTTTGACCTCTCCAGAAGTGGTGTGAATCGAAAAAAAAAAGCCCGGTGCCTGAGGCACCGGGCTCGTCTGGGGTCGAAGGGTCAGTAGATCCGCGTCACTTGCTGGTGCCGGGGGTCGCCTGCGTGCGGCCGCCTTCCTGAGCCGGACCCTTGTGCGGGTCCTGCGTGGACAGGCCGCTGCGCGGCGTCACGGAGCCGGTGGTGTCGCCCATGGGCGCGGTGCCGGACGTTGCGGAGCCGCCGGGGGTCGCCTGGGTACGGCCACCCTCCTGCGCCGGCCCGCGCTGGGTGTTCTGCGTGGAGAGGCCGCTGTTGGGGGTCGGCTGCGAGGCTGCATCGCGGGGCGTCGCCCCGCCGGAAGAGCTGGCGCCCGGCGTGGCCTGCGTGCGGCCGCCTTCCTGCGCCGGGCCCTTGTGCGGGTCCTGCGTGGACAGGCCGCTCTGGGCGGCGGCGCCGACGGTCGAGAGGGCGAGAAGGGCGGCGGCGGCGAGGGTCAGTTTGCGCATTCGGGTTTCTCCTTCGTGTGGGCTTCCCTGCCTTCTCAACACCTTCCGCAGCGTTTGGTTTCACTCACGCTCTCGCGAGCGCGCCGCAGGGCGCCGCCTTGATCTCGGGGGGGCGGGCCTCTAGTGTCCGCGCGCGTTCCGCGTGGGGACGCGCATCCGTTCCGCACGGCGGCGCGGCGGGGGGACCATCCCCTCGTCCAAGACGCCCTCTGACATGAAGCGCCATGATCGATCCCGCCCTTCCGCCCCACATGCGGCCCGACCGCTCGTTCCAGGGCCTGCTGCTGACCCTACAGACCTTCTGGGCGAACCAGGGGTGCGTGGTGCTCCAGCCCTATGACATGGAAGTGGGCGCGGGCACCTTCCATCCGGCGACCACGCTGCGGGCGCTGGGGCCCAAGCACTGGAAGGCGGCCTATGTGCAGCCCTCCCGCCGGCCCAAGGACGGGCGATATGGCGAGAACCCCAACCGGCTCCAGCACTATTACCAGTTCCAGGTGATCCTGAAGCCCTCGCCGGCCAACCTTCAGGAGCTCTATCTCCAGTCGCTCGATGCCATCGGCATCGACACGCGCCTGCATGACGTGCGCTTCGTCGAAGACGACTGGGAAAGCCCGACGCTGGGCGCCTGGGGCCTTGGCTGGGAGTGCTGGTGCGACGGCATGGAAGTCTCCCAATTCACCTACTTTCAGCAGGTGGCGGGCTTCGAATGCGCGCCCGTGTCCGGCGAGCTGACCTACGGCCTCGAGCGCCTCGCCATGTATGTGCAGGGCGTCGAGAACGTCTATGACCTGAACTTCAACGGCCGCGAGGGCGCCGAGAAGACCACCTATGGCGATGTCTTCCTTCAGGCGGAGAAGGAATACTCCCGGCACAATTTCGAGCATGCCGACACGGACATGCTCTTCGAGCAGTTCCGCATGGCCGAGGCCGCCTGCGCCAAGTATCTGGCGGCGGGTGATGCGGGCGAGAAGCACCTCATGGCCCAGCCAGCCTATGACCAGTGCATCAAGGCCTCGCACGTCTTCAACCTGCTGGATGCGCGGGGCGTCATTTCGGTGACGGAACGCCAGAGCTACATCCTGCGCGTGCGCGAACTGGCCAAGGCCTGCGGCGCGGCCTGGCTGAAGACGGAAGCGGGCGGCGCTGCTGCCTGACATGCCGGCGCGCGCCTCCAGAGCTTTCTCTGGACGGCGCGCGACGAAAGCTTGGCTTTAGGTGGATCCCGTCGTTACCCTGTTAGGCAGTGCAGCGTGCCTTTGGGGGGCTCGTGATCCGTTCTCCTGCGTTCCGGGGACAGCCGGCGCGGCCGGCCGTGCTGTTCAAGTGTGGGCCTCGCTCAATGCCGTCCGCAGCGTCCTGCATCGGGGGGCTGTCATGACGAGCCTTGCGGATGCCGGAGCAGCCGCTGCTCCAGGCCAGGCGGCCCCCGCGCCCCTCTCCCTGCGCCTCGTGCTCGCAGGCAGCATCGGCAACACGCTGGAGTGGTACGACTTCGGCGCCTATGGCTTCCTCGCGGCCATCTTCGCCCGCAACTTCTTTCCGGCCGACAGCGGCTTTGCCGCTTTGCTGGCGGCCTATGGCATGATGGCCGCCTCCTTCCTCATGCGCCCGGTGGGCGGCGTCATCTTCGGCCACATCGGGGATCGCTACGGGCGCCGCCATGCGCTCTATCTCTCGGCGGCGCTCATGTGCGTCTCCACCGTCGCCATCGGCCTCCTGCCCACCTATGCCACCGCCGGCATGGCGGCACCGATCCTCCTTCTGGCTCTGCGTCTGTTACAGGGCGTCTCCATCGGCGGGGAATATTCCTCCTCCGTCGTTTTCCTCGCCGAGAGCGCCAAGCCGCGCTGGCGTGGGCTGCTGCTCAGCCTGTGCTCCATGGGGGCCATGGGCGGCACGATGCTCGGGTCGCTCGTCGGGGCCGCGACCGCCTCCTTCCTGTCGCAGGAGGAACTGATCGCCTGGGGCTGGCGCATGCCCTTCTTCGTCGGCCTGCTGCTGGGCGGCACCACGCTCTGGCTGCGGCACGGCCTGCAATCCGCGCCCGGGCGCTCAACCGAGCAGCCGCGCAGCCCGCTGCTGCAAGCCTTCGCCGACGACTGGCGCGCCATTGTCATCTGCGCCGTCATCAATCTCGCGGGCGGGGTGAACACCTACACGCTCTTCGTCTATCTCGTGACCTATATGGAGCAGGTGGACGGCCTCTCCCCCGGCAGTGCGCTGCAGGTCAATACGGCGAGCATGGTCGTCGCCGTCGTGCTCATGCCGATGTTTGCCGCGCTGTCTGATGTGATCGGCCGCAAGCGCGTGCTGGTGGCGTCGCTGCTCGGCTTCATCCTGTTCGGCTGGCCGCTCTTCCGGCTGGTGAGCGGAGGCACGGAGGAGGGGGCGATGCTGGGCCAGCTCGGCTTTGCCGTCCTCATCTCGGCCTATACGGGCGTCTCGCCGGCGGTGCTCGCGGAGCTCTTCAAGCGCGCCACCCGCTGCTCGGCGGCGGCGGTGAGCAACAATGTGAGCCGGGGCATCGCGGGCGGCACCGCGCCCATGGTGGGCGTCTATCTGGTGAGCGGCCTGCACGACCCCATGGGGCCGGCCCTCTACATCATCTGCGTCGCGCTGATCTCGCTGATCGCCACGTTGTGCATGACCGACCGGACACGGCTGCCGCTGCCATGAGGCCGGACAAGGCTTCCGCCGATTTTGCGGACCATGGATCCGGAGAGGAGGCCGTGTCCGTCGCGATCGGCGGTGAGCGTCCGTCGGCCCGCCTCGTTGCCGGCGGCGCCATCGGCAACATGCTCGAGTGGTACGACTTCGGCGTGTACGGTTTCCTCGCCTCGGTGTTCGCGCGCAACTTCTTTCCCGACAGCAGCGCCTTCATCGGCCTCCTGTCGGCCTTCGGCATGTTCGCCGCCTCCTTCCTGATGCGGCCGCTGGGCGGCATCCTCTTTGGTCGGGTGGGCGACCGGCTGGGGCGGCGGCAGGCGCTGTTCCTCTCCGCCATGATGATGACCCTCTCCACCGTGAGCATCGGCCTGCTGCCGACCGCCGCCAGCGTGGGGGTGATGGCCCCTGTGCTGCTGCTGGCGCTGCGCCTGTTGCAGGGTATTTCCGTGGGCGGTGAGCAGGCGGCGGCGGTGGTGTTTCTGTCCGAGGCGGCGCCGCCCCGGCGGCGCGGGCTGCTCGCCTCCCTTTCCGTGGTGGGGGCGACACTCGGCACCCTGCTGGGCTCCGCCGTGGGCGCCTCGGTCGCCAGCCTGCTGACCCCGCAGGACATGGCCGACTGGGGCTGGCGCGTGCCCTTCCTGCTGGGATTGGTGCTGGGCGGGGCGGCGCTGATCCTGCGCGCCGGCAAGGGCGAGCCCGAGCCAGATCGGACTGCCACGCCCAAGGCCCCGTTGAGGGAGGCCGTGCGCGCGCAGGGGCGGCAGATCCTCCACGCCATGCTGATCGTGGTGGCGGAAGGCAATGTCTTCTATCTCGCCTTCGTCTTCCTCGCGACCTACATGCAGAAGGTGGACGGGCTGCCGCTCGCCAAATCCCTGCAGATGAGCGTGTTCGGCATGGTGGTGGTGCTCATCGCCAGCCCGGCGGCGGCCCTGCTGTCGGACCGGATCGGCCGCAAGAAGGTGCTTCTGGCCGCGCTCGTCGGCCTCATCCTATGCGCCTGGCCGGTGTTCCGGCTGCTGAGTTCGGACAGCCTGCCGCAGATGATCGCCGGTCAGGTCATCCTCGCCCTTCTCGCCTCCTGCTACGGTGGCCCCATGCCGGCGGCGCTGTGCGAACTCTTCCAGCGCCGCACCCGCTGCACCGCTTATGCCATCGCCTGGAATTGCGGTGTCGGCTGGGTCGGCGGGCTCACGCCGATGCTGACCATCTATCTCATGCACCGCTTTGACAGCCCCATGGCGCCCGCGGTGATGGTGATCGTCCTCTCCTGCGTCTCGCTGGCCGGCGTGCTGGCCATGACGGACAAGTCCGGCGGCCCGATCTGATCCCTCCGCAGGGCGGCCGGGGACAAGATGGGCCGCCCCGTCTCGACGCGGCGGCCGAAAAGCTCTAGCACACGGGCAGACATTCGATCCTCACGAACCGGGGCCCAGCGCCGCGCGATCCCATGCCCGATCTGCTCCTTGAACTGTTCTCCGAAGAAATCCCCGCCCGCATGCAGGCGCAGGCCGCCGACACGCTGCGCAAGCTCGTCACCGACGCGCTGGTGGAGCGGGGCCTGCTCTATGAGGGCGCCAAGGCCTTCGTGACGCCCCGCCGCCTCGCGCTCGCCGTCCACGGCCTGCCCGGGCGGCAGGCGGACAGCCGGGAAGAGCGCAAGGGGCCGCGCGTGGGCGCGCCGGAAGGGGCCATCCAGGGCTTCCTGAAGAGCGCCGGCCTTGCCTCCATCGAGCAGGCGAAGATCGAGAGCGACCCCAAGAAGGGCGAATTTTACGTCGCCGTCATCGAGCGGCCCGGCAAAGCGACCACCGAGGTGATTGCCGAGATCGTGCCCGAGATCGTGCGCACCTTTCCGTGGCCGAAGTCCATGCGCTGGGGCACCGGCACCATGCGCTGGGTGCGCCCGCTGCATTCCATCGTCTGCACCTTCGGCACCGAGGTGGAAGACCCCGAGGTGGTGCGCTTCGAGGTGGAGGGTATCGTCTCCGGCGACGTGACCCGCGGCCACCGCTTCCTCGCCCCCGAGCCCTTCGCGGTGCGGCGGCTCGAGGACTGGATGGCCAAGCTTGAGGCGGCGAAGGTTGTCGCTGACCGCGACCGCCGCAAGGCCATCATCCTCAATGACGCCAAGGATCTTGCCCTCGTCCACGGGCTGGAGCTGGTGGAGGACGAGGGGCTGCTGGAGGAGGTGTGCGGCCTCGTGGAATGGCCCGTCACGCTCATGGGCAGCTTCGAGGAGCGCTTCCTCGACATTCCCGACGAGGTGATCCGCGCCACCATCCGCGCCAACCAGAAGTGCTTCGTGCTGCGCGATCCGCGCACGGGGCGCCTCGCCAACCGCTTCATCCTCGTCTCCAACATTGCCGCCACCGACGGCGGTGCGGCCATCGTGGCAGGCAACGAGCGCGTGATCCGCGCCCGCCTGTCGGATGCCAAATTCTTCTGGGATACCGATCGCCGAACCCCCATGGCGGACCGGATGTCCAAGTTCGACGCCATCACCTTCCACGAGAAGCTCGGCTCTCAGGGCGCGCGCATCAACCGCATCGTGGCTCTGGCCCGCGAGATCGCGCCCCGCGTCGGCGCCGACGTGGAGCTGACCGAACAGGCCGCGCGTCTCGCCAAGGCGGACCTGCTCACGGAAGTGGTGGGCGAGTTCCCCGAGCTGCAGGGCCTCATGGGCCGCTATTATGCCCAGCACGAGAAGCTGCCGCCGGAAGTCGCCGCAGCCTGCGAGGAGCATTACAAGCCGCAGGGGCCGTCGGACCGCGTACCCACGGCGCCCGTCTCCATCGCCGTGGCGCTGGCGGACAAGCTCGACACGCTGGTGGGCTTCTGGGCCATCGACGAAAAGCCCACGGGCTCCAAGGACCCCTATGCGCTGCGCCGTGCCGCGCTGGGCGTGATCCGCATCATTCTCGACAACAATCTGCGCCTGCCGCTGCGCCCGCTGCTGGTGAGCGCCTCGCGCACGATCCTCGGCGAGGAGCATTTCGAGCGCCATCCGCACGATGTGTTCCGTCTGGAGACCATCGCCGACAAGGTGGTGAGCGATCTCCTGCAGGGGCTCGCCCGCCGCCTCGCCAACCTGCCCGCGGATGCGGACGTGGAGAGCGCCGAGCGCGTGGAGGGCATGACGCTCTCCGGCGACCTCGCCGACGACCTGCTGGCGTTCTTCGGCGACCGCCTGAAGGTGCATCTGCGCGACCGTGGTGCCCGCCACGACCTCGTGGACGCCGTCTTCGCGCTGCCGGGGCAGGACGACCTGCTGCTGGTGGATCGGCGCGTGGCGGCCCTTGCGGCCTTCCTGGAGACCGAGGACGGGCGCACGTTGCTCGCGGGCTATCGCCGCGCGGTGAACATCCTGCGCATCGAGGAGAAGAAGGACGGCGTGGCCTACAAGGGCCCGTCCGAGGCCAAGCTCCTGAAGGAGCCCGCGGAGGAGCATCTCGCCGCCGCCATCGAGACCGTGAAGCGGCAGGTGGCGGATGCGGTGGCGCGCGAGGACTTCGCCGCTGCCATGGGCGCGCTCGCCCATCTGCGTGGTCCGGTGGACGCCTTCTTCGAAGGTGTGACGGTGAATGCGCCGGAGGCCGCGCTGCGCGTCAACCGGCTGAAGCTGCTGGATGAAATCCGCTCTGCTACGCGCGGCATCGCGGATTTCGACCGCATCGAAGGTTGAGGTAAACGGGGTCTGAATCCGCTCTGTCCCGTTAACGCAAGTCTTTCTTAAGATAGATGAAGAAAACGCCCGCCGGCTGATCCCGGCGGGCGTTTTGCGTTCTGCCCGGAAAGCCTTGTGGCGTCAGGCTCCGGCGGTACAACCGTGGCGCTCCCCGGCTCCCGCAAATCCTTTATCAAAAACACGCGATATCCGTGGTTATTTCAGCTTCCATTAAGAGAAGTAAATAACATATTCTAGTTGTCCTTTAGGGAAATCTTCATCGCCACCTGCCACGGTTACGTCAACGAGTGGGGTAGTAACGGGTGAGCGTAACGATGACCGATGCTTATCGGCCCAGAGTCAAATACGTGATCGGGCCTGACGGCAGTCCGCTGACGATTGCGGACCTGCCCCCTCCGGACACGCGCCGCTGGGTCATCCGCCGCAAGGCCGAGGTGGTTGCGGCGGTGCGCGGCGGCCTGATCAGCCTGGAAGAGGCCTGCAAGCGCTACACGCTGACGGTGGATGAGTTCCTGTCCTGGCAGGCCTCCATCGACCGCCACGGCCTTCCCGGCCTGCGCACGACGCGCATCCAGCATTATCGCCAGTAACGGCGATCCAGACGCAAAAGGGCTTCGCGGCTGATCCGCGAAGCCCTTTTTCTTTGGTGCAGGGCGGCGTTGGGCGCTTCCTGGCTCCATCCCGCGACAATGCACCCGCGAGGCCGTTCCCGACGTTGCGGCCGGCCCTCAGGCCGCCTGCGAGGCCGGCGCGTGGGTCTGGCAATTGGTGGGGCACACGCGGGCACAGGCGCCGCAGCCGATGCAGGCACCGGTATCGGCCATCACCATGATCTTCTTCTCGACCTCATCGTCCTCGTCATCGTCGAGGCTGACGATCTCGCCTTCGTCGGTGATGCCCTTGAGGGTCATCACCTCGCGGCCGCAGACCTTGTAGCAGCGGCCGCAGCCGATGCATTTTCTGTCGTCGATGGCGACGAGATATTCCGGCTCCCAGGCGCGGCCGTCGCGGGTGGATTGAGACATGACTTCCTGCCTTTCCGGAGCGGCGGGCGGCCACCCCTGTTGGTGATGGATGGGCGTCCGGCGCCGGCCTCGCGGCTTGGCATCCGTGTTCGCTCGCGTGCGCCGCCGTCCGCCCAGACCTCCTGCTTCCGGCCTCGGGGCTTGAGCGATGCCTTTCGGCTCGCGCTCGCTCCTCCCTCTCCCGCTCGCGGCGGAGGACCGGGGAGGGGGTCGCGCGCGAGCGCGGAGGGCATGGCGCCAGCCGCGAAGGCCGCGCTGCCGGCCTTCGGCCGTCGCCCCCTCCCAACCCTCCCCCTCAGGCGGGAGAGGGCTCTCCGCCGCTTACATAGATGCGGTGTCGCTCAGTAACGTGCCACAGCCTCGAACTTGGTGATCATGTCGATGCCGGCCTGCACCTGCTTGGCGCCTTCCTCGGCGAGCTTGGCGAGGCTGTCGAAACCGAAGCGATGCACGTCGCGCAGCTGCTTGTTGACCACGATCAGGCGGCCGCCGATGAGCACCATGCGGCCGAAGCCCTCGTGGCTCATCTTCATCATGGGCGTGATCATGACGCCGGTCGCCTTCTCGATGGAGAGGCAGATGGCGTTGTAATAGAGCTCCAGCCGCCACAGCGTCTCCGGGTCCGGATCGCCCACGATGGGCAGGGCCCGGCGCTTCTCCTTGTCGAGAATATAGGGCTCCAGAAGATCGAGATCGCCCTTGCTGTCCCAGGCGCCGTGGCTGTCCTGGGCACGCCACACCTTGATCAATTCCTTGATGAAGGGGGCTTCGGCGGGATTGGCTTCAAGTTCCAGCGTATCGGCCATGGGTCGTCCTCACTCGTCGAAGTCGAAGCTGCGTTCCTGGCCCTTGGCGAGGGCCTTGCGCAGCCAGGGTGGCGGGGCGCCCTTCAGCACGCCCTCCAGCTTCACGAGCAGATCGGAAATCTCCTCGGGCTGGTTCACTTTCATGGGGTGGATGTTGTTGGCCACCACGCGCGCCGCGCCGGAGCCGCCAATGGCCGCCACATAGAGGATGGCGCAGTCCTTGATCGCCTCGATCTTGGGACCGAGCTTGTCCTCATTGCCATCCTCCTTCAGGTCTCCATCGAACTGGATGGCCTCCACGAAATGGTGCCCCTCGGGGCTGATCTCATAGATGGCGATGTTCTTGGCCCAGCCGAAATGGGCATCCACGCGCTTCAAATCCTGGGTCGCGAAGGCGATCTTCATGGGCGTGCGTCCTTGCGTTGGCCGATCAATGCATGGGAGCGGCATGAGTGCCGTCCGTCCGCCAGGTGTCGGGCGTGGCGTCGTGGTTGGCCTCGTGGTCACTGATGAGAAGGTTGGCGATGGTGAAGAGCGTGGTGCGCGTGCCGCGATAGCCCACGGAGAGCTGATGACCGGCGCCCAGCCGGTCGAACATGGGAATGCCCGCCCGATAGAAGGGAATGTTGAGCCGTGAGGCCGCCTGCCGCCCGTGCGAGTGGGTGATGAGGAGATCGCACTCGCGCTCCTTGGCGAGGCGCTCCAGGTCCTCCAGATCGCCGATGAGCACCTCGTCGGTGTGAACACGTTCCAGCACCGGCGAATGGGTGGTGGTGACGGCGGCGGTCACATGCGCGCCCATCTCGTGCAGCACGGACGACATGTCGAACAGCAGGTCCGGCTCGGCGCCGATGGCGAGCCGGCGGCCGCCGATGTGGAAATGGGCGTCCAGCATGGCGTCCACCAACTGGCCGCGCTGGCGGCGGTACTTGCGCGGCACCGGCCGGCCGGAGATCTGGCTGAGGAACATGATGAATTCATCGTTCGCCTCCAGCCCGCACAGCCGCTCGAACAGGCGGAAGGGCACGCCGGTCTTCTTCTCCATGGCCTCCGCCGCCCGGCGCATCTGCGCGCCGATGGCGATCGTCCAGCCCGCCTCGCCCATGGCGGCGATCTCGTCCACGCCGATGCCGCCGATGGTGGTGGGGGTGAATTCGTCGGGAATATGCCCGTCCAGCGAGCCGGCGAGATCCGGCAGGAAGGAGGGGATGAGGCCGAAGTCCTCGATGATGGTGCGCAGTTCATCAAGGTCACCGGGCGTGAGGTGGCTGCCCGGCAACACATTGACCCGCTTGGCGTTGCGCTTGGCCGGATCCGGTACCTCCACCAGCACCTCGACCATGCGGGTGACGGTCTTCTCCCAGCCATCCTGGAAGGCGTCCTTGAAGTCCGGGGTGGAGACATAGACCATGGGCAGGTCGGCGACCTCGGGATGCTTCTCGCGGATGAGCTTGAGATAGCCCTCCACATCGTCGCCCTTGGTCTCGGTGACGCCCGTGGAACAGATGCCGATGATCTCCGGCTTGGTGCGCTTGTGGATGTTGAGCACCGCCTGTTCCACATTCTCATAGCCGCCGAGAACCGTGGCCACCTCGCTCATGGCGGTGGTCTGCATGGGGATGGCCTCCTTGAAGTGCCGCACGAACAGCACGAGGCCGAAGGAGGTGCAGCCCTGCGAACCGTGCAGCAGCGGCATCGCCCCGCGCAGACCCATGAAGGCGAGCGCGCCGCCGATCGGCTGGCTCATCTTCAGGGGATTGACGACGCAGGCTTTCCTGGAGTGGACGACGGTGGCCATGGCGCTCACTCCGCCGCCCGCAGCGCCGGCGCCGCCGCCACGGCGGGCAGTGGCTCGGCCAGGATCTCCTCGATGCGGATGGCGCAGGCGCCGCAGCCGCCGGAGGCGTTGGTGTGGGCGCGCACGCCCTCCACGGTGGAAAGGCCGTGGGCGCGGATGGCATCCTCGATGGTGCCGAGGTCCACGCTCTTGCACTGGCACACTTTCTTGGCACGCCGGGCGGCCTCGGCGGCCACCGGATCGGCGGCGAGCACGGCGGCTTCCGCATCCATCTGGGCCAGCGCCTTGGCCTGCCAGCTCTCGCCGGGGCGATCCCAGGGGGCGGGCCTGCGCACCTGTTCCCACATGGGGTTGAAGAGCGCCTTGTCGATCTCCTCCACCAGCTTCACCATGCCCACATAGCCCATATAGGCGTGGTGGCGTTCCTGGTTGATGTCGAGCCAGGGCATCGCGGCCTTCAGCGCGATGAATTGCGAGCGGCCGCCCGAGAGCATGATGTCGGCCTTCGCATCCTTGAGCATCTTGTACATTTCACGAGGCGTCATGTCCTCGATCATGTGGGCATCCTGGCCCATCAGTTCCTTGATGCGCTCCTTGTCCTCGCGGGTGGACTTCTTCACCGAAGTGCCCACCAGTTCGAGGCCCGCCTCCTGAAGAGCCGCGACCACCGACCAGGACTTCACGCCGCCAGTGATGAGCAGCACCTTCTTGCCCTGGAAACGGGGCTTGTAGGCAGCGATCGCCGCGAAGGCCTTCGCCTCCTCGCGGGCGATCACCGCCTCGGTGCGCTCCATCAGTTCCGCCGGGGCGCCGCGCTCGATGAGCAGGCGCGCAATCTCCCGCAGGGAATCGCTGGAATCCTCGATGCCGTAGAAGGAGCCCTCGAAGAAGGGAATGCCGTAGCGCTCCTCCATCTTGCGCGCGACATTGATCATGGCCTTGGAGCACACCATCATCGCCGCCTTGGCGCGGTGGGAATAGGCCACTTCCTTGTAGCGCCCGTCGCCGGAGATGGAGGCGAAGATGCGGATGCCGAGTTCGTCGAACAGCGGCTTGATCTGCCACAGCTCGCCCGCGAGATTGTATTCACCGATGATGTTGAGGTCGTAGGGCGTCGTATATTCGGGTTCCTCGGTGCCGATCACATGCTCCAGCAGGGCTTCGCCCGCGAGCTTGTTGCCGAGATTCTTCGGGCCGACGAAGCCGGGAGAATTGATCGGGATCACCGGCTTGCCGAACTTCTCCTTGGCCGCCTTGCACACCGCGTTGATGTCGTCGCCGGTCATGGCGGGCACGCAGGTCTGGTAGACGAAGACGGCGGGGGGATCATATTTCTCGATGGTCTCGCGGATCGCCTTGAACAGGCGCTTCTCGCCGCCGAACACCACGTCCGTCTCGTTCATGTCGGTGGTGAAGCTGGTGCGCCAGAGGTCCGAGCCGGAGGAGCGGGCGCCGCGATTGTCCCAGCTGTTGCCCTCGCAGGCGATGGGGCCGTGCACGAGGTGGGCGACGTCGGTGAGCGGCTGGAGGGCGATCTTCGCGCCATCGAAGGCGCAGCCGCCGGCGGCGCCGCCGGGCTGGAGCTGCTTGGTGCAGCCCTTCTTGCGCTCGGCCTCGGACTTGTTGGCGTTCTTGCCGCAGCCGGGCTCGTTGAACACGTCCTGAATGGTGGCCGAGAGCGACGTCATGGGGCTTCTCCGGAAGTCATCGTGGGCGGAACGGTGGGCGCCGGGCGGCGTCACGCCAGAGGATCGGAGATAAGGGGCGCGAAACGCGCGAAGGCCCCGCCGCGGCCCCTGGGGAGGGTCGCAGCGGGGCGCCTCGATCACCGGATGATGTCGAAGCTGTAGTCGGTCTTGGCCGGCACGTTGGTGTTGCGGTCGATCTCGTCAAAGATCTTGTCGAGGATCGTGATCAGGACATTCATGCCGCCCTGATAGCCCCACACCGGACGGCGGTGGTGGTGGTGGCGGTCGAAGATCGGGAAGCCGATGCGGATCAGCGGGGTGCCCGTGTCGCGCTCCAGATACTTGCCGTAGGTGTTGCCGATCAGGAAGTCCACCGGCTCGGTGAAGAGCAGGGAGCGCATGTGCCACAGGTCCTTGCCGGGATAGGCATGGCAGTTGGCACCGAACGGCGAGCTGTCGAACAGCGCCTGCATCTTCTCCGCCCAGTCCTTGTTGCCATTGGTGGCGAGGACGTGGGTCGGTTCGGCGCCCAGCTCCAGCAGGAAGGCGGCGAGGCCGAGGCACAGGTCCGGATCGCCATAGATGGCGAACTTCTTGCCGTGGATGTGGGCGTTGGAGTCGGCGATGGCGTCCACCAGACGGCCGCGCTCCTTGGCCAGCTCCTCGGGGATCTCCTTGCCGGTGAGGCGGGCGATCTCCATCAGGAACTTGTCGGTGCCGGCCACCCCGATGGGATGGTTGAAGGCGACCGTCTCCTGGCCGTGGTTGGCGATGAAGGGCAGGGTCTTCTCGGTGCAGAATTCCTGCATGGAGAGGGTGGCCTTGGCGTGGATCGCGTTGGCCGCGTCCTCCAGCGTGGTGCCGCCGTCATACATGCGGAACTCGCCGTCGGTGGGGGTGTCCCACACTTCGGAATTGTCGCCGAGGATGGTGTATTCGACGCCCATCAGCTCGAAGATGCGCTTGATCTCACGCAGGTTGCCGACCGTGTAGCCGTCGAAGCCGCCGAGGAAGTTGATCTTCTCGTTCGGCACGCGCTCCAGCGCCGGCACGGTGCGGGCCTTGCCGTCCCAGAAGTGCTCCAGCACGCCCTTCATGGCGTTGTCGTAGCCGGTGACGTGGCTGCCGACGAAGGCCGGGGTGTGGGCGAAGGGCACGTCGAACTCTGCGGGAACCGAGCCTTTTTCCTTGGAGGTCTTGATGAAGGCGTTGAGATCGTCGCCGATGACTTCCGCCATGCAGGTGGTGGAGACGGCGATCATCTTGGGCTTGTACATGGAATAGGTATTGGCGAGGCCGTCAATCATGTTGTTGAGGCCGCCGAACACCGCCGCGTCCTCGGTCATGGACGAGGAGACGCAGGAGGTGGGTTCCTTGAAGTGGCGGGAGAAGTGCGAGCGGTAATAAGCGACGCAGCCCTGCGAACCGTGCACGAAGGGAATGGTCTGCTCGAAGCCGACCGCCACGAACACGGCGCCGAGCGGCTGGCAGGCCTTGGCGGGGTTCACGGTCAGCGCCTCGCGGGCGAAGTTCAGTTCGCGATACTCGGGCGTCTTGGCCCATTCCCGAACGCGCTCCACTTCGGCCGGATCGCGACGGTTCTCGAACATCTTCTGCTTGTTCGCCAGCATCTGCTGGTATTCCGGGCCGCGGAATAGCTCGAAATGATCGAGCACGTGTTCGGCATTCTGAGTCATGGTGGCAGTCCTTCCGGATGTCTGATCGGGGTCGCGCCGTCCGGCCCCCGCACGCGGCGGGGGCCGGTAGGCGTGGGGGCTATTCCGCGGCCAGAAGGGAGGGCTTGGGCGCCTGCTTCCAGGGCGCCTTCGCCATCTTCCAGACGGGCGAGTTGATGGCCATGTCCATGTCGCGCGCGAAGATCGCGAAGCCGTCATAGCCGTGGTAGGGGCCCGAGTAGTCCCACGAGTGCATCTGGCGGAAGGGCACGCCCATCTTCTGGAAGACGTACTTTTCCTTGATGCCCGAGCCGACCAGATCCGGCTGGATCTTCTCGACGAACTTCTCGAACTCGTAGCCGGTCACGTCGTCATAGATGATGGTGCCATCCTTGACGTAGTGCTGGGCCGTGCGCTGGTAGTCGTCGTTGTGGGCGAACTCGTAGCCCGTGCCGACCACTTCCATGCCGAGGTCCTCATAGGCGCCGATGACGTGACGGGGACGCAGGCCGCCCACGTACAGCATCACGGTCTTGCCTTCGAGGCGCGGACGATACTTGGCGATGACCGCGTCCATCAGCGGCTGGTACTTGGCGATGACGCGCTCGGCGCCTTCCTTGATCTTGTCGTCGAAGAAGCCGGCGATCTTGCGCAGCGACTCCGCGATCTTGGAGGGGCCGAAGAAGTTGTATTCGCACCACGGAATACCGTACTTCTCTTCCATGTGCCGCGAGATGTAGTTCATCGAGCGGTAGCAGTGGAGCACGTTGAGCTTGGCCTTCGGGGTGGCCTCCAGCTCCGCCAGCGAGCCGTCGCCGGACCACTGGGCGATGACGCGCAGCCCCATCTCCTCCAGCAGGATGCGCGAGGACCAGGCGTCGCCACCGATGTTGTAGTCGCCGATGATGGCGACGTCATAGTCGCTGGGCTCGAAGCGCGGAGGCGCGTTCGGGTCGAGCTTGTCGAACACCCAGTCGCGCACCGCGTCGTTGGCGATGTGGTGACCGAGCGACTGGGAGACGCCGCGGAAGCCCTCGCACCGCACCGGCACGATGGTCTTGCCGTCATACTCCTTCGACTTCACCTTCGACACCGCTTCGATGTCGTCGCCGATGAGGCCGATGGGGCATTCCGACTGGACAGTGATGCCGTTGTTGAGCGGGAACAGTTCCTGGATCTCGTCCATGATCTTGGCGAGCTTCTTGTCGCCGCCGAAGACGATGTCCTTCTCCTGGAAGTCGGAGGTGAACTGCATCGTCACGAAGGTGTCGATGCCGGTCGTGCCGATGTAATAATTGCGGCGCGCCGCCCAGCTGTACTGGCCGCAGCCCACCGGGCCGTGGCTGATGTGGATCATGTCCTTGATCGGGCCCCACACCACGCCCTTGGAGCCGGCGTAGGCGCAGCCGCGGATGGTCATGACGCCCGGAACGGACTTCAGGTTCGACTTGACGCCGCAGTCCGACTTGCCGGCCTCGTGCACGTTCAGGTGCTTGGCGCGGCGCTTGGCGGTCTTCTCGGGATAGACCTGCAGGACTTCAGCGATCAGTTCCTTGTTGCGGGCCTTGATTTCCTCAACGGTCTGAGGCTGTGACACGCTCATTTTGGAGTTCCTCGCTTCATTGCGTTGCGAAGGCCGGCCCCACGCGGGGGCCGGCCGGCGTGTCGGCTCAGGCGGAGAGGGCGGCGAGCTCTGCGGCGGTCTTGCCGACCTGGCTCTCGTCCACGGACTTCATGATGCCGTGCTCCATCAGCATGTCCTCGAGCTCGTCCATGGTGATGGGGGTCGGGATGATGCCCTTGCCGCCATTGTTGTGGACGCGCTGCGCGAGGTTGCGGTAATGGCCCGCCTGCACGCTGTCGGGGGCATATTCCAGCACCGTCATGCGGCGCAGCTCGGCGTGCTGCACGATGTTGTCGCGCGGCACGAAATAGATGAGCTGGGTGCCGAGCTTCTTGGCGAGGTTCTCGGCCAGTTCCAGCTCCTTGTCGGTCTGGCGCTCGTTGCAGACGAGCCCGCCCAGGCGCACGCCGCCGGAATTGGCGTACTTGAGAATGCCCTTGGAGATGTTGTTGGCCGCATACATGGCCATCATCTCTCCGGACATGACGATGTAGATTTCCTGCGCCTTGTTCTCGCGGATGGGCATGGCGAAACCGCCGCACACCACGTCGCCGAGCACGTCGTAGGAGACGTAGTCGATGTCCTCATAGGCTCCGTTCTCCTCCAGGAAGTTGATGGAGGTGATGACGCCGCGGCCGGCGCAGCCGACGCCCGGCTCCGGACCGCCGGATTCCACGCAGCGGATGTCGCGGTAGCCGATCTTCATGACCTCTTCGAGCTCGAGGTCTTCGACGCTGCCGGCGGCGGCGGCCAGCGACAGGATGGTGTCCTGCGCCTTGGCATGCAGGATGAGGCGGGTGGAGTCGGCCTTGGGGTCGCAGCCGACGATGAGGATGCGATGGCCCATCTCCGCCAGCGCCGCCAGCGTGTTCTGGGACGTCGTCGACTTGCCGATGCCCCCCTTGCCGTAAAATGCGATCTGTCTCAGTGACGACATGTCTGGTCTCCTTGGAACCTTGGGAACCGTGGCAGCTCCGCTGGGGCGGCCTGCGCCTTCAGCCAGGTGTGGCCCCGCCGAACTGGATCGGGACCGGACTTTTCGGAGGCGGGTCGGTAGCCGGGGATCGAGGAGATCCGCGAACCAGACCGGCAACCCGTCGCCTGCACCGAGGGGTTTTGCAACGGGTGTGCCAGTGGTCGTGTGGTCGAATTAATAAAGTAAAATCAGCGCGTTACAGAATCGAACGGTTCCAAAAGCCCCGTGTTTCAAACGCGACATCGCTGGTGGGCACCCGACGCAGCCGGTGTGAAAGGACACAGCCGCGACGGCGTTCCGGCGGTCTGCCCGCTGGCGCGTAAGTGCGCGCGCGGTACGCCCCTTGCTTGGGTGCAGCGACGCCGCGCGATGCCGCCGGCCGCGCTGGAGGATGCGATGACGCTTGTGGACCTCACCCCTCTGCCCACGCTCGAGGACATCTTCGAGAATTTCGCCCTGCTGGACGATTGGGATGACCGCTACCGTTATGTGATCGAACTTGGTCGCGCGCTGCCGCAACTGCCGGACGCGGACCGCTGCGATACCAACAAGGTGCAGGGCTGTGTGAGCCAGGTGTGGCTTGCGACACTGGTGTCGCCCGGCCCCGTCCTGTCGTTCCGGGGCGACAGCGATGCCCAGATCGTCCGGGGCCTTGTGGCGATCCTCTTCGCGATGTTTTCGGGCCGGACCGCGCGCGACATTCTGGATGCGGACCCGGTCGCCGTGTTCGAGCGCCTCGGCTTGAAGGAGCATCTGACGCCCCAGCGCTCGAACGGCTTCCGCTCCATGGTCGCGCGCATTCGGCACGATGCGCAGGGCGCGCTGCGCGATCCCATCTGAGCGGTGGCCGTCTCCGACAATGTGCCTGTCGCAGTCGCGACACGTGTCGGGGGCGCGACAGGCGATGGCGCCTTTCCGGAACTGGAAAAACTCGAAAAAACAAGGCCGGAGCGTTTGGCACGCAGCTTGCGACGAGGGACCGGCGGCCGCCCGAGCAGATGGGCCGCGCGCTCAGGAGCTAGTTTGATGGCCTACAAGATCATCGCATCCCAATGCACGGTGTGCGGCGCCTGCGAGTTCGAATGCCCGAACGCCGCCATCCGGCTGAAGAACGACATGTACATCATCGACCCGAAGAAGTGCACGGAGTGCGAGGGCAGCTTCGACAGCCCGCAGTGCGACGCCGTGTGCCCGGTGCCCGGCACCTGCGTGCCCGCCGGCTGACCTGCCGGGCTGACAGCGTCGGCTCTCCGTTGCAGCGCCGTGCCGGCTTTCGCCGGCCGGCGCCCGGCACGGCCCGCGTGCCGGGCCTGATCCTCTGCACAGTCCGTTCCATTGCCGTGAGGAGCCCCACATGGCCGCCGTTCAGGAGACGATCGATCAGGTTCGCCAGATCGATGTCGAGCAGTACAAATACGGGTTCGTGACGGACGTGGAATCCGAAAAGGCCCCGAAGGGCCTGTCGGAGGACGTCATCCGCTTCATCTCGGCCAAGAAGAACGAGCCGGAGTGGATGTTGGAATGGCGCCTCGATGCCTATCGCCGCTGGCTTACCATGCGCGAGCCCGAATGGGCCAAGGTGAACTTCCCGAAGATCGATTTCCAGGATCTCTATTATTATGCGGCGCCGAAAAAGAAGAAGGCGCTCTCCTCCCTCGACGAGGTCGATCCCGAGATTCTGAAGACCTATGAGAAGCTCGGCATCCCGCTGCGCGAGCAGGAGCTTCTCGCCGGCGTGGAGCGCCCCGAAGGCGAGCGCAAGATCGCCGTGGATGCGGTGTTCGACAGCGTCTCGGTGGCCACCACCTTCCAGAAGGAGCTGAAGGAGGCGGGCGTCATCTTCATGCCCATCTCGGAGGCCCTGAAGGAGCATCCCGAGCTGGTGCGCAAATATCTCGGCACGGTGGTGCCGGTGACCGACAATTATTACGCGACGCTGAATTCCGCGGTCTTCTCGGACGGCTCCTTCGTCTATGTACCGGAAGGGGTGCGCTGCCCCATGGAGCTCTCCACCTATTTCCGCATCAATGAGAAGAACACCGGTCAGTTCGAGCGTACGCTCATCATCGCCGACAAGGGCGCCTATGTGAGTTATCTGGAAGGCTGCACGGCGCCCCAGCGCGACGAGAATCAGCTCCACGCTGCCGTGGTCGAGCTGGTGGTTCTGGACGATGCGGAAATCAAGTACTCCACCGTCCAGAATTGGTATCCCGGCGACAAGGATGGCAAGGGCGGCATCTACAATTTCGTCACCAAGCGTGGCGATTGCCGGGGCGCCAATTCCAAGATCAGCTGGACGCAGGTGGAGACGGGCTCCGCCATCACCTGGAAATATCCGAGCTGCGTCCTGCGCGGGGACGGCAGCCAGGGCGAATTCTATTCCATCGCGATTTCCAATGGGCATCAGCAGGTGGATTCCGGCACCAAGATGATCCATCTCGGCAAGAACACGTCGAGCCGCATCGTCTCGAAGGGCATTTCCGCCGGCCAGTCCCAGAACACCTATCGCGGGCTCGTGTCCGCACACCGCAAGGCGAAGGGCGCGCGCAACTTCACCGCCTGCGACAGCCTGCTGATCGGCGATCAGTGCGGCGCGCACACCGTGCCCTACATCGAGGCCAAGAACCCGACAACAGTGTTCGAGCACGAGGCCACCACCTCCAAGATCTCCGAGGACGTGCTGTTCTATTGCGTACAGCGCGGGCTCTCCCAGGAGGAGGCGGTCGGCCTCGTGGTCAACGGCTTCGTCAAGGAGGTGCTCCAGCAGCTCCCCATGGAATTCGCGGTGGAGGCGCAGAAGCTCATCTCCATCTCGCTCGAAGGCAGCGTCGGCTGACCTGTCGCTTCTCCAATCGCAAGGCGAGGACTTCGTGATGACCGCTCTCCTGGAAATCCGCGACCTCAAGGCCGAAGTGGCCGGGCGCCAGATCCTCAACGGGCTGAACCTCACCGTGAATGCGGGCGAGATCCACGCCATCATGGGGCCGAACGGCGCGGGCAAGTCCACGCTCTCTTATGTGCTTTCCGGCAAGCCGGGCTATGAGATCACCGGCGGCGAGGTCTTCCTCAATGGCGAGGATCTCCTGGCCATGGAGGCGGACGAGCGGGCCGCCAAGGGCCTCTTCCTCGCCTTCCAGTATCCGCTGGAAATCCCCGGCGTCGCGACCCTCACTTTCCTGCGCACGGCGCTCAACGCCCAGCGCCGCAAGCGGGGCGAGGAGGAATTGTCTTCGCCGGACTTCATGAAGAAGGTGCGCGAGCTGTCCAAGAAGCTTGGCATCGATCCGGACATGCTGCGCCGGCCGGTGAACGTCGGCTTCTCCGGTGGCGAGAAGAAGCGCAACGAGACCCTTCAGATGGCACTGCTGGAGCCGCGCCTGTGCGTGCTGGACGAGACCGACTCCGGTCTCGACATTGACGCGCTGAAGGTGGTGGCGAATGGCGTCAACCAGCTGCGCGCCGCTGAGCGGGGGATGATCGTCATCACCCACTACCAGCGCCTGCTCGATTATATCGTGCCCGACGTGGTGCATGTGCTGGCGGCGGGCCGCATCGTGGAAACCGGCGGCAAGGATCTGGCCCTCCAGCTCGAAGCCACCGGCTATGCGCAGTATCAGCAGAGCGAGGCGGCGTGATGAACGCGCCCGTCGCCATCAAGACCGAAGCCGAGCAGGGGCTGGCGAGCGCCTTCGCGGCGGCTCAGCCGACCCTGCCCGGCGGGCCGGGCGTTTCCGCCGCGCGCCTCGCCGCCTTCGAGGCCTTCAACCGGGTGGGCCTGCCGCACCGGCGCGTGGAAGCCTGGAAATATACCGACCTGCGCCGCCTCATGCGCGACGCCAAGCCCCTCGCGCCGCTGCCGGATGCCGCCGCCAAGGCTGAGGCGGGCTCCGCCGGCGCGCTGCTGGCGGGCCTCGGCCTGCGGCGTCTCGTGGTGGTGGATGGCAGCTTCGCACCGGAGCTGTCGGATCTGGCTGATCTCGAACCGGGCCTTACCATCCGCCCCATGGCGGAGGTGTTCGGCGAAGACGGGCCGCTGCTGCCGGACTCTTTGCGCGACGCATTGCCGGACGTGGAGCCCGCGCTGGCGCTCAATGCCGCCTTCGCCCGGGATGGTGTCTTCATCGGCGTCGCGCCGGGCGCGGTGGTGGCGCGGCCGATCCATGTGGCCTTCATCACCACCGGCGATACGCCGCAAGCCGTCTTCAGCCGTTCGCGCGTTGTGCTGGGCGTTGAGGCGCAGCTGGCGCTGGTGGAGACCCATGAGGCTAAGGCCGGCGTCGAGCATCAGGTGAATGTCGCGCTCGGCTTGCTGGTGGGTGACAAGGCACAGCTCGATCATGTGAAGGTGACGGGCGAGGGCAGCGCCGTGCTGCATGTGGGCAGTCTGGTGGCGAGTGTCGGGGCGCAGGCGCGCTTCGGCTCGTGCGGCTTCACCCTCGGCGGCGCCACGGTGCGCAATCAGCTCTATGTGCGCCTCGTGGGCGAGACGACGGAGTTGAACCTTGCCGGCGCGAGCCTGCTCGGCGGCAAGCAGCATGCGGACACGGCGCTCTTCTTGACCCATGCGGCGCCCGGCAGCACCAGCCGCGAGGTGTTCAAGGCGGTGGTGGACGACAAGGCCGAAGCGGCCTTCCAGGGCCGCATCACGGTGGAGCAGGCGGCGCAGCAGACGGACGCGCGGATGATGTCGCGCGCCCTGCTGCTCTCCGAGGAGGCCGAGGCCTATTCCAAGCCGGAACTCGAAATCTTCGCCGATGATGTCCAGTGCGGCCATGGCGCCACCGTGGGCACGCTGGATGAGCAGCTGAAATTCTACCTCATGGCCCGCGGCATTCCAGCCAAGGAGGCGGAGGCGCTGCTGATTCAGGCCTTCATCGGCGAGGTGCTGGACGGCATCGCGCACGAGGGCGTCCGCGAGGCGCTCACCGCCGCGACGGTGAGCTGGCTGGAGGCGCGCGGCGCATGAACATGCATCCTTCCGTCACGCCCCCGACCGTGCCCGCCCATCCGGCGGTGACCGGGGAGGCCTATGACGTGGCGCGCGTGCGCGCCGACTTTCCGATCCTCGGCCTCAGCGTTTATGGCAAGCCGCTGATCTATCTGGACAATGCAGCGTCCGCGCAGAAGCCGCAGCAGGTGCTGGACCGCATCACGCAGGTCTATGCGTCGGAATATTCCAACGTGCACCGGGGCCTGCATTATCTCGCCAATGCGGCGACCGAGGCCTATGAGGGCGCGCGCGAGAAGGTGCGCGCCTTCCTGAATGCGCCGAGCACGGAAGAGATCATCTTCACCAAGGGGGCGACGGAGGCGATCAACCTCGTGGCCCACACTTTCGGCCGCACGCGCATCGGCGCGGGCGATGAGATCGTGCTCTCCATCATGGAGCATCACGCCAATGTTGTGCCCTGGCACTTCCTGCGCGAGCGGCAGGGCGCGGTGCTGAAATGGGCGCCGGTGGACGACGAGGGCAACTTCCTCCTCGACGAATTCGAGGCCCTGCTCACCGAGCGCACCAAGCTTGTCGCCATCACCCAGATGTCCAACGTGCTCGGCACGGTGGTGCCGGTGAAGGAGGTGGTGCGCCTCGCCCATGCCCGGGGCATTCCGGTGCTGGTGGATGGGTCGCAGGCCAGCGTCCATATGGACGTGGACGTGCAGGACATCGATTGCGATTTCTATGTCATCACCGGCCACAAGCTCTATGGGCCGACGGGCATTGGGGCACTCTACGGCAAGGCGGAGATGCTCGCCGGGCTGCCGCCCTTCAACGGCGGTGGCGAGATGATCCGCGAGGTGTCGCGCGACACCGTCACCTATGGCGCGCCGCCCCATCGCTTTGAGGCGGGCACTCCGCCCATCGTGCAGGCGGCGGGGCTCGGCGCGGCGCTGGATTACATGGCTTCCCTCGGCAAGGCGCGCATCCAGGCCCATGAGGCGGATCTCTTGGCCTATGCGCAGGAGCGCCTGTCGGAAATTTCCGGCCTTAAGGTCTATGGCACGGCGGCGGAGAAGGGGGCGCTCATCTCCTTCTCGCTGGAGAATACCCATGCCCATGACGTCGCGACGGTGATCGACCGCTCCGGCGTGGCGGTGCGCGCCGGCACCCATTGCGCCATGCCGCTGCTGGAGCGCTTCGGTGTCGCCGCCACCTGCCGCGCGTCCTTCGCCCTCTACAACACGCGCGGCGACGTGGATGCGCTGGCCGAGGCCCTGATCAAGGCGCGCAGTTTCTTCGCCTGAGGAAGCCACGCGTCGGCGCGGGGCCGTGGGGGCGCGGTCCCGCGACTCCCTTCTGGTGTCCGCCCATGTGTGCCGGCAAGACCGCCGGATGGCGGTAGGAGACGAGAGACGGATCGGCCACGATCCTCCGGCCGCTCCGCTCTCCTCGGTGAGACCGGGCCATGCCGTCGTCGTTCGACCTGGCGGCGAACGCGCCGGCAGGCCCGGTTTCACCGTTCGTGTCCGCCGGAGACCGCCCGTCCGGGTGTCGCCTCAAGTGGGCGCGTTCAGCCGCGCCAGTGCCAGATCCCGGATGGCCGCCACCTCGTCCTCTGCCATGCCTGCGAGATGGGCCAGCGGCAGCCGCTCGGCGACGGCGAAGCGCACGCGCATGTCGGCATCGCGCATCAGCACGGTGAGCCGCGCGGGCGGCAGCCGTTCGGCCACCGTGACGCGTACCAGAGGGTCCGCATCCGCTGCCATGGTGACGAGATTGGCGAGCGGCACGCGCCGGGCGACTTCGCGCCGGACCTCGATGTCGGGATCATAGAGCGCCATGACGAGCGATTCCGGCGGCGCCCGCCGGGCCGCCACCACCCGCACCCGATAATCCGCATCCCCCAGCATGGCGACCAGCATCCGGCCCTCCAGCCGGTGCGCAACCGCCATGCGCACACGCGGATCGGGATCGTCGCGCATGTCCGTGATGCGGGCGAGCGGCAGGCGGTAGGCCACCATCACCCGCACGTCGGGCTCCGCATCCGACTTCAGCGGCGGCAGCAGGAACAGGCTGGCGTGCTTGGCGGCCAGCAGCCGCACCTCGGAATAGGGATGGGTGAGATAGCGCGCCGCCAGTTCCGGATTGCGGGCGAAGAAGCGGTCGATCCGACGGGTGCGCCGGTCGGCTACGCAGACCTTGCCGAGATCGCAGCGGCCGATGGCCTGGATGTCCTCGTGCGGGCAATCCTCGCAGCGCACGGGGCGTCCCTGCCAGTCCAGCGCCTCGAAGCTTCCCGGCGGATCCTGCGGTGCGGCGGGCTCCGGTGCCGTGTGCTCACCGCTCATGGGAAGGGGGCTCCCATAAAACGGCCCGGCGCTTTCCCGCGGGCGCCGCGATCGGCGGCCGGACGGACAGGGCGGAGCAAGCTCCGCCCCGTGGTTCAGAAGCGCTTGATGTCGATGTCATATTTGCGCAGCGCATAACCCACCTGGCGCGGCGTGAGGTTGAGGAGGCGCGCGGCCTTCGCCTGCACCCAGCCGGAGCGCTCCATGGCCTGGAGCAACTGCTCCTTTTCGCTCTGGCGGGGCGGCACGGCGGGGCAGGCCTCGGTGCCGGGGCAAGTGACCGGCAGGCTGTCGGCCGCCGGCGCCGGGCTCGCCACAGCGGGCGCTGCGGTCGCGAGCGGAGCAGGGGAGAGCGGAGTCAGCGGCGTGGGCGCCGGCGGCACGTGCGGCATCACAGGCTTCGGGGCCGAGCCCTTCCAGAGCATGGCCGAGAGGCACTGGCCGCTGTCGCAGGCGAAGTCATGGGGGGTAATGACGGCATCGTGGGCGAGCGTTGCCGTCCGCCGGATACAGTTCTCCAGCTCGCGCACGTTGCCCGGGAAATAGCAGCGCCGCAGCACGTCGATGGCCGGCGCCGAGAGCATCATGTGGAGCTTGTTTTCCTTGTTGAAGCGGTCGAGGAAGTTCTTCGCGAGCTTGGGAATGTCGCCCGGCCGTTCGCGCAGCGGCGGCAGGATCAGCGGCACCACATGGATGCGGTAGTAGAGATCGGCCCGGAACTCGCCCTTGGAGACCGCCTCTTCCAGATTCTTGTTGGTGGCGCACACGAGCCGCACATCCACCTTCAACGTGCGATTGCCGCCGACCCGCTCGAACTCGCCTTCCTGCAGCACGCGCAGCAGCTTGGCCTGGAAAGCGGGGGTGATCTCGCCGATCTCGTCGAGGAAGAGCGTGCCGCCGTGCGCCAGCTCGAAGCGGCCCTGGCGCATGTTCAGCGCACCGGTGAAGGCGCCCTTCTCATGGCCGAACAGTTCCGATTCCAGCACCGATTCCGGGAGGGCGGCGCAGTTCACCTTCACGAAGGGCTTGCCCTTGCGGGGCGACAGTTCGTGGATGGCACGGGCGAACAGCTCCTTGCCGGTGCCGCTCTCGCCGCGCAGCAGCACGGTGGAGTTTGAGCGGGCGACCACTTGCGCGGTTGCGATCAGGCGCTTCACCAGCGGGCTATCGCCCACGATGCCCATGGCGGATCCGTTGGCGGCCTCGGCCACCTCCGGCTCGGCCCCGGATTTTTCTTCCCGCAGCGCCTTTTCGAGGCGGTGCGTCTGGGCGATCAGCCGGTCGCGGTCGCTCGCCACCAGCTTGTGCAGGCGCACGGTCTGGCCGACGAGATTGGCCACCATGGTGAGGAAGCGCACGTCCTCGTCGAAGCGGAAACGGGCGGTGCCGTCCCAGATGCGGTCGATGGAGAGGGTGCCCATCACATGGTGGTCGGCCTTGATCGGCACGCCGATGAAGGAGACGGTGGCCTCCTCAGGCGGGCCGAACAGATCCTCGTGACCGGCGAAGAGCGGATCGGCGGTCACGTCCTGCACCACCAGCGGCATCTGCGTGGCGACGATCTGGTCGATGGCCTTCTGGGGCACATGCGCGCGGATCTGACCCGCCATCTCCGGCGTCCAGCCGGTGGTGGCCACCATGTCGGGATCGCCCTCGCTGTCGAGGATGCAGATCATGCCATGCCGCATCTGCAGCATGGAGGAGAGCACGTTCACCACATTGGCGAGCGTGACTTCGAGGCGCCGGGGCGCCGTCAGGATCTTCGAAATCTCATAGACCCCGATGAGTGCCACCTCGGGCGAGGTCCCCCGCGACATGGACACAGGCATCCCTCCCGGGCGCGGCAGCGCGCCCCGCGTGGTGATGGATGACGCGGCGATGTCTCCGGCGGTGCTCGACGAAACCCGAGGTACGCGGACCTGGAAGGCGTCGGTCATTGGCATGCTCCCTGCCGCAAAAGCGGCTGCGAGGGATCAGCCTCCTGTCGGTGTTCCCTGAAGCGGCCTCGTGTGCCGGGCCGTCGATTTAATGGAATTGTTATAATGGAAACCGCGGAGACAACGGACGGCTTTGATCTGGATCAAATTCTGAAGGTATCCGTCCCCGAAGCCCTGGCCGCGGGGACGGAGGCAGGGCCGCGCTTATTCCGCAGCTTCCGGAAAACCCGCGCCGGCGGCCTCGAGGGCCACCGCAGCGGAGGCGATGATGGCGCCGACGCGCACCGCCGTCTGGATCTGGGCTTCGCTGAGGCCCGCCTCGCGCAGCACGGCCTCATGGGCATCGATGCAGCGGCCGCATCCGTTCATGGCCGAGACGGCGAGCGACCAGAGTTCGAAGTCCACCTTGTCCACGCCGGGATTGCCGATGACGCTCATGCGGAGCTTCGCCGGCAGGGTCTCATAGGCCTTGTTGGAGGCCAGATGCGTAAATCGATAGTAGACGTTGTTCATGGCCATGATGGAGGCCGCCGCCTTCGCCGCGTCAAGCGCGGCCGGCGAAAGATGGGGGGCCGCCTCTTCCTCCAGTGCCTGCGCGACCGTGCCATTGCGCGTGGTGTAGCCGCAGGCGACCAGCAGCCCGTAGAGCTGCTGTTCGGTCAGGCTGTCCTCCCGTGGCAGGGCGGAGAGGTTGAGCTTCACGTCCTTCGCAAAGGCGGGAAGCTGGGTCTTGAGCGCCTCGATGCTCATCCGCTCAGGCCACCTTCAGCACGTCGCCGCCGACCTCGCGGTTGCAGGGGCACAGTTCGTCCGTCTGCAGGGCGTCGAGCACGCGCAGCGTATCCTTCGGATTGCGGCCGACATTGAGGTTGGTTGCATAGACGTGCTGCACCACATTGTCTGGATCGACGATGAAGGTGTAGCGATAGGCGACGCCATCGGGCGAGCGCACGCCGAGTCCATCCACCAGCGAGCCGTTGGTGTCGGCGAACGACCAGATGGGCAGACGGTTGAGGTCCTTGTGGTCGCGCCGCCAGGCGAGCTTCACGAACTCATTGTCCGTCGAGCCGCCGAGCACCACGGCGTCGCGGTCGGCGAAATCGCCCGCAAGGCGCGCGAATTCCGCGATTTCGGTCGGGCAGACGAAGGTGAAGTCCTTCGGATAGAAGAAAATGATCTTCCACTTACCGGGGAAGCTCGCTTCCGTGACCGTCTCGAAGGCGGACTGCCCGTTCTCCTCATGGAGGTTGAAGCCGGGCTTCACGCCGGTGACCGAGAAGGCGGGAAGGGTGCTGCCGATGCCGAGCATATCTGTCTCCGTGATCGCTCACGCAGGCGGGCCATCGTCGTCGGGCCGCGCCGCTGTCGACGTCTGTCAAGCAAGGCGTATGCCACGGCTGTTGCGTTGCAAAATGCTTCTGATTCCAAACTGCATCTTTGCGACAGCCCTGTTCTGTCGGCTTTCCGACATCGGCCGCACCGCCCCGGCCCGCCCTGACTGTCGGGAACCCGCCGTCCGCCCGCGGCGATGCAAACGGAGCGTGCAGCCGCGGAGTTTTTCGCGCGGGCAGCCGGGTGGTTAACGGCTTTCCACCAACTGGCACGAAAGTCGCTTGAGCCGCAGCGCCTGCGGCGTCCCGCCGGAGCACAATTCGCCCGACCCGCGCTGCGGACCGCCCCGGCTCGCAGATGGTGATGCACGGCCACGAGGCTTGGACAGACATGCGCAGCGAAAACCAGTTCACTCCGCAGCGGCGCGCACCGGTGGCCGTCGTGCTGGGCACGCAGGATGTGGCCTCGGCCGTCGCGCACCGCCTGTTCCATGCCGGCTACGGCGTCGTGCTCTCCCGCGATCCGGCCCAGCCGGTGCTGCGCCGGAGCATGAGCTTCGATGATGCGCTCGTCACCGGCTTCTCCGAGGTGATGGGCCTCTCCGCCCGTCCGGCCCACGCGCTGGTGGAAGTGCTGCGAGGGTTTACGGAACGCAGCGGCGTCATGGTGACTGCGCTGGAACTGGGGGACTTGCTCTGCCTCGGCCTCATCGATCTGCTGGTGGATGCGCGCATGCGCATGCGCGGCCTTAAGGTGGATATCCGGCCTTATGCGCGCCTCTCCATCGGGCTCGGGCCGGGCTTCACAGCCGGGCGCAATGTGGATGTCGCCGTCGAGACGGCCCCCGATGCGATCGGGGTGCTGCGGGAAGGCAGCACGCGGGGGGCGGACGGTATAGCGTCCGAGTTGGGTGGGGTTGGCCGCGAGCGCTTCTCCCGCGCGCCGCTCGCCGGCATCTGGACCACCTCCCGAGCCATCGGCGACCGGGTCGCGCAGGGCGAGGTGATCGGCGCGTGCGGCGACATTCCGGTTTGCGCCTCCCTGGAGGGGCGGCTGCGCGGTCTGGTGCGCAGCGGCGTCGAGGTGCCGGCGGACCTGCGTCTGGCTGAGGTCGATCCGCGGGGGGAGGGGGAGCCGAGCTGGCTGGGCTTCGGGCCGCGCGGCCAGCGTATCGCGGATGCGACACTCGATGCGGTCGCCTCCATGGAGACCTTCCGCCTCGGTCTCGAGGGCGTGGCCCATTGAGAATGGCAGCGGCGAGGAGCGCCGCAAAGAGCCTTGTGCCGGGTCCGCGGGAATGAAAACCTTGGCATGGGTGCCGGCCGGCTTTGAGGTCGGTCCATTGGTCGGCGCCTGATCAGCAGTCGCTTTGTCGCGTACCGAGTGCGGGAGTTCTGACATGTGGTCGCCGGAGAAGATCGCGGCTCTTCTGGCCGAAGACGTGCCCTATGGCGACCTGACCACGGACCTGCTTGGGATCGGCAGCGCGCCGGCACGCATGGTGTTCCGCCTGCGGCAGGCGGGTGTCGTCGCGGGCATTGAGGCGGCGGCGCAGCTCATCCGGGCGGCGGGCGGCGCGGCGGAGCTCCAGAGCGCGACCGGGGCGCGAGTGGAGGCCGGCACGGTGCTGCTGCGGGCGGAAGGCCCCGCTGGCGCGCTGCACCGGGGCTGGAAGGTCTCGCAGACGCTGGTGGAATATCTCTCCGGCATCGCCACTGCCACGGCGGCGCTGGTGGAGGCGGCCCGCGCGGTCAGTCCTCACATCGCCGTCGTCACCACGCGGAAAACCTTTCCGGGCGTGAAGGCGGCGATGATCGAGGCCATCAAGGCCGGCGGTGCGCTGCCCCACCGCCTCGGGCTGTCGGAGACCGTTCTGGTCTTCCCCGAGCATCGCGCCTTCCTGCCCGACACGCTCGCCGCCCTCGCCCGGTTGAAGCGCGAGGCGCCGGAAAAGCGCGTCGTGGTGGAGGTGGATACGCTGGAGGGTGTCGAGGCCATCCTGCCGGCGGCACCCGACATTCTCCAGTGCGAGAAGATGGCACCCGAGGGCATTGCCGAAGTGGTGGCGCTGGTGCGGGCGGCGGGCATTGCCGTGAAGGTGGCGGCGGCCGGCGGCGTCAATGCCGGCAATGCCGCGGCCTATGCAGCCGCGGGCGCCGACATTCTGGTGACGTCGGCGCCGTACTGGGCCAAGCCCGCTGACGTGAAGGTGGTGCTCGAGCCCGCCTGAGGACGGGCAGGGCCTACTTGCCGACGAGAATGCTGGAGGACTTGATGATGGCGACCACGTCGTCGCCCACCTTCAGGTCCAGTTCCCGCACCGCGTCATCGGTGATGTGAGAAACGAGGACATTGCCGTTGCCGATGTCGATGGCCACCTTGCCGGAGATCGGCCCGTGGTCCACCGAGACCACCTTGCCCTTGATCTGATTGCGCGCGCTGATCTTCATCGCTGCCCCCTGTTTGGGGGAAAGATATATTCAGCGGGGAATAGGAGGCAGCCGCCAAAGTGTCGCGCAGCCGGCCGGTGCCGTCCTCATCAAGCGCTGGCGGGTTTGCGGCCGATGATGGCGAAGCGCAGGCGCGAGGAGACGAAGTCGATCACCGCCACGGTGATCAGGATCATGATGATGATCACGCACACCTGGCTCATTTCCAGTGTGCGGATCAGCTCCGTGAGATAGCCGCCGATGCCGCCCGCGCCGACGATGCCGATGATGGTGGCCGAGCGGGTGTTGGATTCGAAGAAATAGAGGATCTGGCTGGCGATCACCGGCAGGATCTGTGGCACCAGCGCGAAGCGCACGCGGTGGAGCCCGCTGCCGCCCGAGGCGAGCACGCCCTCCACCGGCTTGCGGTCCGCCGCCTCGATGGCCTCCGAGAACAGCTTGCCGAAGGCGCCGAAGTCCGCACAGGCGATGGCGAGCGCACCGGCGAACGGGCCGAGACCGACGACATTGATCCACATGAGCGCCCAGATGAGCGTGTCCACAGAGCGCGACACGTCGAAGACCCGGCGCAGCGAGAAGTGGACGAAGATGTTCGGCACCACGTTCTTCGCCGCGAGGAAAGCCACCGGGAAGGCGACGAGGGCGGCGGTGAGGGTGCCCAGGAAGGCGATGGCCAGCGTCTCGCCCAGCGCCTTCATGAAGGCCGGCAGGCGACCGTGCGCATCGGGTGGGAACAGCAGCGAGAAGAAGAGGCCGAGGCGGCTAAACCCCTGCCAGATGCGCTGGGGCGAGAAGTCCAGCGCCCAGAGCGCGAAGAGCGCCATGCCGACGATGATGCCGATGAAGGCTGCCGTCTTAAGCCTCCGCGCGGGATGGGCCCGGAAGGCGTCCGGATAGCGCGCGCGCATGGCCGCGACATCGGTTTCAAGCACCGGGCGCGGCGCGGTGGGGGAGGTGGCGGTCACTGGCGCTGATCCTGAAAGAGCAGGCGGTGGCGGATGCGCTCGGTGCCAAGGTCGATGAGGATCACCGTGGCGATGATCATCAGCAGGATGGCGCTCACGTCCGTGTAATAGAAATTGCGGATGGCGGTCAGGAATTCCTGGCCGATGCCGCCGGCACCCACGAAGCCCAGCACGCCTGCGCCGCGCACGTTGATCTCGAAGCGCAGCAGGCCGTAGGAGGCGAAGTTCGAGAGCACCTGCGGCACCACGCCGAAGCGCACCCGCTGCACCCATGTGGCGCCCGTGGCGGTGAGGCCCTCCACGGGCTTCATGTCGATATTCTCCACCACCTCGGCGAACAGCTTGCCCAGCGCGCCGGCGGTGTGGATGGAAATGGCCAGCACGCCCGGCACGGGGCCGAGGCCGAAGGCGAAGACGAAGATCAGCGCGAACACCACGTCCGGGACGGTGCGGCAGAATTCGAGGAAGCGGCGGGTGAGGAAGATCACCGCCTTGTTGCGCACGAGGTTCGCGGAGGCGAGGAAGCACAGCACGAAGCCGCCGATGGCGCCGAACAGTGTGCCGAGATAGGCCATCAGGATGGTCTCGCCCAGAAGGCGCGCCCAGTTCTTCAGGTCCCAATACCAGGCGACGATATCGGCGCGGGGCGTCTCGGCGGAAATGGGCGGGATGGTCTTGGCGAGATAATCGGTGAAGTGCGCGATGTCCTTCAGCGCCCCCGGCTTCACCTCGGCGAACCATGCGGCGAGGAGGGCGAGCGCGGCCACCACCACGGCAACCAGAAGACTGCGCAGGCGGTTCTTGGCCGTCGCGGCATCATAGGCCGCCGCGAGGGCATGGGCCTGGGCCGGCGGCAGGCTGGGGACGGTGGCGGACATGGGCATGCCTGACGGATCGGTCGGTCTCGATACGAAAACGGCGGGGACCTGCGGCCCCCGCCGTGATCAGCGAACGATCAGGAGCGCTTCCGCTGATCGTCGTTGTACTTCACCATGCCGATGATGCCGTCATAGTCCTTGGCCGAGATCGGCGCGAACTCGATGTCCTTGCCGCCGGAGAGCTTGTCGAAGGCGGCCTTGTCCTTCTTCGGGGCGTCGAGGAAGGCCTGCTTGATCTTGGCCTTCAGGTCGGCGGGCAGGGAATCGAGCACCGCGAACGGACCCTCGGGCAGGAAGTCCGACTTGAAGACGATGCGGAAGTCCTTTTCCGTCAGCGGCTTGCCGTCGGCGGTCTTGAGCAGGCCGCGGTTCATCAGGCGGATCAGGTAATTGTCGGTCTCGGAGTTCCAGGCGTTGGCGGCGGCGTCCGCCGTGCCCTGGGCCACCGCCAGCACCGCATTGTCGTGGCTGCCGGCATAGACCGACTTGCCGAAGAACGAGTCCACCGAGGCGCCTTCCTTGTTCAGGAAGTAGCGGGGAGCCTGGTTGCCCGAGGTGGAGTTGGGATCGACGAGGGCGATGGTCTTGCCCTTGAGATCCTTCAGCTCCTTGTACGGGCTGTCGGCGCGCACCCAGATCACCGAATAATAGCCGGTGAGGCCGGTGTTGTGGCGCTGCACCACCAGCGGGTCAATCTTCACGCCGGTGATCACGGCGCGGGCGTAGGAGGCCGGACCGTAGAAGGCGATCTGGGCGCTGCCGGTACGCTGGGCCTCGATGACGGCCGCATAGTCATTGGCGATGCGCAGCTTCACCGGCACGCCGATCTCCTTGGAGAGATATTCGGCGAAGGGGGTGTAGATGTCGGTGGTGGCGGAGGCGTTCTCGGCCGGGATCACCGCAAAGGTGAGCTCGGGATACTGCTTCTTCCACTCCTGCGCGCCGGCGGCGCCGGCGGTGAGGGTGAGCGCGGCGGCGGCCGCGATCAGGCTGCGACGGGTGATCATGGTCATCTCCTTGAGCAAAGGCATGAGCAGGCAGAACCGCGCGCGGCCGGAGCCGGAAGGCCGCGACGCACGGGCGGAGAAGCTTGCGGGTACGCACGCGCCCGGCCATGCGGCCGGACCGGATCAGTGGTGCGAGGGCGCGGCCGTGGCCGGCAGGGCCGCAGGGGCATGGGCCCCGGAGGCGGCGGGAATCTCAAGATCCATGACCTCGCCGGCCTCGAGGCCGTAGAGGTCGTGGGCGACAGCCGGCGTAAGCTGCGAGGGCACGCCGTCGAACACCACCTTGCCACCCGCCATGCCCACCAGCCGGTCGCAATAGGTGCGCGCCAGCTCAAGGGAGTGCAGGTTGCACAGGACGGTGATGCCGAAATGCTTGTTGATGCGCAGCAGCGCGTCCATCACCACCTTGGTGTTGCGCGGGTCCAGCGAGGCGATGGGCTCGTCCGCCAGGATGAGGCGCGGCGCCTGCACCATGGCGCGGGCGATGGCCACGCGCTGCTGCTGGCCCCCGGAGAGGCTGTCGGCGCGCTGGGCGGCCAGATTGGCGATGTCGAACTGTTCAAGGGCGGAGAGCGCCATGGCCTTGTCGTCGGCGCTCCAGCTCTTGGTGAGCGCGCGCCATGCCGGCATTTCCGCGAGGCGGCCCATCAGTACGTTGGTGAGCACGTCCAGGCGCCCGACCAGATTGAATTGCTGGAAGATCATGGCGGCGCGGGCCCGCCAGAGGCGCAGGTCCTGACCGCGCAGGCCGGTCACGTCGCGCCCCTCGAAGAGGATGCGGCCGCCCGTCGGGTCCTGCAGGCGGTTGATCATGCGCAGCAGCGTCGACTTGCCTGCTCCGGACCGGCCGATGACGCCGATGAAGGCGCCCTGGCCGATTTCCAGATTCACGTCTGACACCGCCGTCTTGGAGCCGAACTGGCATGTCAGGCCGTCGATCACGAGCATGGAGCCGCTCCGATGAGGATAGTGACCTCCCCATTAGCGGCGGCGCGCAACAATCATGTGACGGTCACGACCCCTTGCAGCCTCTTGGGTCGGCTCAGCATGTGCGGAGGGAAAGGCGTGTCGTGTGGCGGGTGTGTGTCACAGACGGGCAGCGCATCGGGCGGCTGAAAAGGAAGCGGCGCCGGAGAGGAACGGCTCTCCGGCGCCGCGGGGTCTGGTCCCATCCGCGTGTTCTGAATCTTTTTCGCGGCCCGCTGCCTTCGGTGCCTGCGCCCCGGGCGCGTCATCTTCGTGGTGCGGACACGAAGGCGCATTCATCCGGAACGAAGACGCTCTGGTTCTCCGTTCGGCAACGGAACAAGGGCGACCTCCCGAGGCAAGCGTAGCAAAGAACCGAGGCGCGGCAACAACTATCGATGCTGCGCCGCGCCCTGTCGGCGGGTGCGGCGCGGCATGTCCCCACGGTCGCTGGATTTTCCGGAACGTGGCGAGATTTCCCCAGCGGAATACGGTGCGGTTCAGCGTGCCGCGAGCGCCCGCTCCAGGAAGGCGGCTGCGGCCAGCGTGCGGCGGTCGCGGCCGAAGCGGCCCACCACCTGCACGCCCACCGGCAGGTCGCTGGGGCCGAGGAGGCCGGGCACGCTGACGCAGGGCGTGCCCATCAGCGTCCACAGGCGGTTGAACATGGCCGAGCCGGTGGTGGCGAAACCCTCCGGCGCCTCGCCGGGTGCCGCGAAGGTGAGCAAGGCGTCACAATCGGCGAACAGGTCGCCGAGGCGCTGGCGCGCGCGCTTGGCGGTGCGGCGCGCCTCGTCATAAGCATCCGGCGTGATGGCGGCTGCCGCCTCCAGATGCCCGCGCAGCAGCGGAGACAGGAGGCCGTTGTCATATTCGTCGGCCAGCGCGTGCCAGCCTTCATAGTCCTGGATGACAGGGTGAATGGCGTCGGCCGCCTCGATCTCCTCGGGCAGCGCGATCTCGCGCACGTCGGCGCCAGCCTTGGAGAGCGCTGCAATGGCGCTGTCGAGGGCGGCGTGGGATGCGGCATCCGCCAGATGCGCACGGGCGGTGCGCACCACCGCGAATCGCGCCGGTCCGATGTCGGCATCCGCCAGATCGAGGTCGCGCCCGGTGATGGCGGCGGCCCCGTAGGCGACGTCCGCCACCCGCGCGCCGAACAGGCCGATGGTGTCGAGATGCCAGGAGAAGACCTTCATGCCCACGGTGGGGATGAGGCGGAATGTAGGCTTGTAGCCCGTGACGCCGCAGAAGGAGGCGGGCCGCAGCACGGAGCCGCCGGTCTGTGTGCCGAGCGCCAGCGGCAGCATGCCCGCCGCCACAGCCGCCGCCGAGCCCGCCGAGGAGCCGCCGGGCGTGTGGGTGAGCCGGCGCGGGTTCTTGGTGATGGAGGGGCGCAGGAAGGCGAGTTCCGTGGTCACCGTCTTGCCGGGAATGATCCCGCCCGCGCGCTTCACCTGCCGCACCACGGCGGCGTCCGTGCGCGGCTGGTTGCCGGCGAAGGCCTCGGTGCCATAGGCGGTCGGCAGGTCGGCGGTGTCGATCACGTCCTTGATGCCCACCGGCAGGCCGGCGAGGGGCGTGCGGGCCAGCCCCGGCGCCTCGGCGGCGGTGCGCGCGCGGTCGAGGTCGAGGGCGGCGAAGGCGTGCACGTCCGCTTCCTGCTCGGCGATGGCGACGGCACAGAGCTCCAGCACGTCGCGGGGCGTCAGGCGTTCGGCGCGGATGTCTTCAAACAGGTTGCGGGCGAGCAGCATGGCGGACGGTCCTCTGGCGGTCGGGGCGTCCGGCCCGGCGGCCGGAATCGCGCTCTCGGCTGATAGTCATAGCGAACGATCGATCTGACCGCTCGCCCCTACTGCGTCGGCAGGATGCGGCGGCCGGCGCGGGCGGCATCGTCATAGACCTTGGTGTCGCCGGGGCGCTCGGAATAGCAGGTGGCGGCGATCACCGGCGTGCCGGCGGCGATGAGCTGGCTCACGGTGGCGAACTGGTAGCCCTTGGCCTTGAGCGCGGGAATGAGGATGCGCAGGGCCTCGGCCGTGTGCTTGCCGCGCCCGTTGGCGTGCATGAGCACGATGGAGCCGGGCTTGATGGCTTTGAGCATGGCCTCGGCCATGAATTTCGCGCCGAGGAAGGCGGGGTCGCCGGAATCCACGTCCCACTGGATGGCCAGATGGCCGGTCTCGTTCACATAGGCCATGGAATCGGCGGAGCACGAGCCATAGGGAAAGCGGAAGAGGGTGGTGCGCTCCGGCACATCCGCGACGTTGCAGCCGGCGGCCTGCGCCCCCGCGCGGCGGGCGGCGATGGCCATGTCGGCATCATCCACCTGCCGCTGCATGGTGGTGCCGGTGGTCACCGTCATGTTGGCGTGGGACCAGGTGTGGTTGCCCACCTCGAACAGCGGATCGGCGATGATCTGGGACGCCCGCTCGGGATGGCTCACCGCCCATTTGCCGCCGGCGAAGAACGTGGCTTGGACGTTCTGGTCGCGCAGATAATCCACAAGCGCGCCGTCATAGCCGGAGACCTCGCTGGAGGCCTCGCACAGGTCGAAAGTGAGGGCGACCATCTTCACGCCCGCCGGCAGGTTCACCCGCCGGATGGAACCGGCCAGCGCCCCTGCCACTGGCCGCACGGGCGGCAGGAGACGCTCGGCCAGCGTGTTGCCGCTGGAGGTGTGGGGCTGGACCTTCTCCTCGCCCGGCACGGCCTTGAGGGCCGAAGGCGCATAGCAGGCGGGCGCGGCCACGGCGGCACCGGCAGCGAGGCAGAGGGGAAGGGCGAGGAGAAGGGATGAAGAGAGACGGGGCACGGATCACGACGCAGTCAGCGGAAGCTCGACCGGACGTTGCACGCCGCGCCCATGGCGGCAAGGGTGACATGAAGGGCGGGATGTGAGTGCCGGGGACGCCCGGCGCGATCCCTGCTGCCGGTGCATGACAGAACGAACCCGACCCTTGTCCCGTCACGCCCCTGTGGCACCCATGGCCGTTTGCGCTATGCATGGGTGCATGACGGAGCGCACGCCCCCGCGCCGGGGCTATCACCACGGCAACCTCAAGGACGCGCTGCTGGACGCGGCGCGCGATCTGGTCGCGACCGAAGGTCCGGCGGGTGTGACGCTCGCGGAAGCCTCTCGCCGGGCCGGCGTTTCTCCCGCGGCGCCCTACCGGCACTTCAAGGACCGCGACGCGCTCATGGCCGCTCTGGCCGAGCGGGGCTTTGCGCAGTTCGCGGACGAGCTGGCGCAGGCATTCGGCGATGGCGCGCCGGACCCCGCGAGCGCCTTCCTGCGGGTGGGCGACGCCTATCTCGCTTTCGCCCGCCGGGAGCCGGGACTCTACGGCGCCATGTTCACCGTCTGCCCGCCGGGGCGGGAGACGGCGCAGGGCGGACGGGCCTTCGCGCTTCTCGCGGCCTCCGCCGGCCAGGCGGCGGGTGTCGAGCGCCTGCCGCAAGGCGCCATCCTCTCCATCTGGGCGCTGGCCCATGGCGCCGCGACCCTTGCCGCGTCCGGCCATCTCGATGAGGCCGAAGCCCACGCCGCGCTCGTGGCCGGCGTCAGCGGCATTCTGAAGGGCGCCAGACCCGACTGATCGCCATCCCACCTGCCCCTTGAATTGGTGACGCGAAATGTTAATGTGAATAACATTCACATTTGAAGCCTAAGGAGAGGGTCATGAGCAGATGCAGTTTCGCGCCGGACGCGTCGGACTTCCGGTCGCGCTGGAAGGGCTGGGAGATCGCGGCGATGGTGGCCGGCTTCATCGTCTTCTGGCCGCTCGGCCTTGCGATGCTGCTTTACAAGAAGTTGCGCCGCCACGGCGCGGAGCGGCCGGCGGCCTTGCGTTTCGGCCCACTTTCCCGCGATACCGGAAATGTCGCGTTCGAAGCCTATAAGGCGGATGAACTGCGCCGCCTTGAGGAAGAGCGGCGCCAGCTTGCGGCAGAGCAGGGGGCGTTCGAGGATTTCCTCTACGACCTCAAGCGGGCCAAGGACCGGGAGGAATTCGATGCCTTCATCGCCAGGCGGGCGGCGCGGCGCAGCGACGGCTGACAGCCGCCCCTGCGCCCTGGTCACCGGCGCCAGCACCGGCATCGGCTTCGAGCTGGCGCGGCTGCTGGCGCGGGACGGCTACCGGCTGCTGCTCGTCTCGCGCGATCCCTCGCGGCTGGATGATGCCGCCGCCAAGCTCCGCGCGGAGTGGCCGGATGTCGAGCTGGAATTGCGCGCGGTGGATCTCGCCGATGCCGATGGCATGGACGAATTGTGCGAATACGCCGCGCATCTTGGACCCGACATTCTCGTCAACAATGCGGGCTTCGGCGGTTATGGCCCCTTCGTCGAGAGCCGCCCCTCCGACGAGGTGGCGATGATCGCCACCAATGTGACCGCGCTCACCATGCTCGCCAAGGCGGTGCTGCCCGGCATGCTGAAACGCAAGGCGGGCCGCATCCTCAATGTGGGCTCCACGGCGAGCTTTGCGCCGGGACCGTTCGCGGCGGTCTATGCCGCCACGAAGGCCTATGTGCTGAGCCTGTCCGAGGCGCTGGCCGAAGAGGTCAGCGGCAGCGGCGTCACCGTCACCTGCCTGTGTCCCGGCCCCACGGAGACCGGCTTTGCCCGCCGCGCCAGCATGAGCAGTACCCGCGTCTTCAAGGGGCCGGTGGCCGATGCCGCAGCTGTCGCCCGCACTGGCTATGAGGCGATGATGGCTGGGCGACGGCTCGCTGTGGCCGGGCCGGTGAACAAGCTGCTCGTCTTCGCCATCCGTCTGGTCCCGCGCCGCGTCGTCGCCTTCATTTCCCGCCGGGAGCTCTCTCCCGTGCCGCCCGCCTGACCGGTCCATCAGGAAAAGCGCTGCCCGCCATCAGCAGATTCCATTTGTGCCGGCTGCTGTGACGCGCTAACCGGCGCGGCAGAGTTCCCCTCCGCGTGGCCGCACCATGAACCTGCTCTCCATTCAGTCCCACGTGGCCTACGGGCATGTGGGAAATGCCTCCGCCGTCTTCCCCCTCCAGCGGCTCGGCGTCGAGGTGTGGCCCATCCACACGGTGCAATTCTCCAATCACACGGGCTATGGCGCCTGGCGCGGCCAGGTGTTCGAGGCCAATGTCATCGGCGATCTGGTGGACGGCATCGCCGAGCGCGGCCAGCTTGGCCGCTGCGACGGCGTGCTCTCCGGCTACATGGGATCGGCGGACATCGGGGCGGCCATCCTCGATGCGGTGGCCAAGGTGCGGGCGGCCAATCCGCGGGCCGATTATTGCTGCGATCCGGTGATCGGCGACGTGGGCCGTGGCGTCTTCGTGCGGCCGGGCATTCCCGAATTCATGCGCGATCAGGCGGTGCCCGCCGCCGAGGTGATCACGCCCAACCAGTTCGAGCTGGAGCTGCTCTCCGGCCGTGCTGCCGGCACCCGCGCGGAGGCCGTCGCTGCCTGCGACGTGCTGCACGCAAAGGGGCCCAAGGTCATCCTCGTGACCAGTCTCCAGACTGCCGAGACGCCGGACCATTCCATCGATCTCATGGCCTCCGGTCCCGATGGGCGCTTCCTCGTGCGCACGCCCCGGCTGGATGTGAGCCTCAACGGTGCGGGTGATGCCATCGCTGCCCTGTTCTTCTTCCACTGGAAGCGCTCGGGCTCGACGGCACTGGCACTGGGGGCGGCGGCGTCCTCCATCTATGGCCTGCTCTCGCGCACCCATGCGGAGGGCTCCCGCGAACTGCTGCTGGTGGCGGCGCAGGACGAGTTCGTACGCCCAAGTCACGTCTTCACGGCCGAGGCGATTTAAGGTCAAGATTGTCGCGCCCACCGCCTGCAACCGACGGACACCCGCCCATGTCGCGCCGCTATCTCATCCTCGACGTCTTCACCGACCGCGCCCTTGGCGGCAACCCGCTGGCGGTGGTGCTGAATTCGGACGGGCTGGACGAGGCGGCCATGCAGCACATCACCCGCGAGTTCAACCTCTCGGAGACGGTGTTCATCCTGCCGCCCAAGGATCCGGCGAACCGCGCCCGCATCCGCATCTTCACCACCGCCCACGAACTCCCCTTCGCTGGCCATCCCACCGTCGGCGCCTCCATCGCGCTGGCGCTGGAAGGCGGCTCAGCCGGGGCCATGGCGCTCGAGGAGGCGATCGGCATCGTGAAGTGCGAGGTGGCGACCGATGGCACCGGCAGCCGCCGCGGCACCTCCACCTTCGTGGTGCCGCGCGCCAGCACGCTGGAAGAGACGGAAGTGTCGAAGCGCGAGTGCGCCGATGCCCTGTCGCTGGAGGTGGCGGACATCGGTTTCGACGCCCATCGGCCGGTGGTGGCGAGCGCGGGCGTCCCCTTCCTCTTCGTGCCGGTGGCCAACCTCACCGCGCTTGCCCGCGCGCGGCCCGACGAGAGCGCCTTCATCCGCAATCTCGGCGCCTATGGCGAGGCCATGTATCTCTACACGCTGGACGATGAGGGCGACGCGGATTTCCGCTCCCGCATGTTCTCGCCCGGCATCGGTTCGCTCGAAGATCCCGCCACCGGTGCCGCCGCCGCTGCCTTCCCTTCGGTGCTCATGGATGCGGAGGCGCGCGTGGACGGCCACCATCGTGTCCGCATCGACCAGGGCGTGGAGATGGGGCGCCCCAGCCGCATCAATCTCGCCTTCACGGTGAAGGGCGGCGCGGTGGCCCAGGCGACCATCGGCGGCTCGGCCATCGTCATCGCCGAGGGCACGCTGCACGTCTGATCCTGCCGCAAGGACAGGGGTTTGGGGCGCGCCGCCGTTTCCCGGCGCGCAACGGGCCTGTGCCGTGAAGGCACAGCTTTTCTGGGGGCGCTACCCTTGGAACGGTCCGTCGGCACTCTATGTGTTGTGCATTGCAACCCACCTATCCGGCCTGTTGCGCGACGGCCCCTCTGCTGCCTGCCGCCGACACGCCGATCCCCAGAAAGGTCTCCGATGACAGCGTCTCTCTTCGAGCCCTATCGCCTTGGCGACATCACGCTCTCCAACCGCATTGTCATGGCGCCGCTGACGCGCAACCGCGCCGCGCCCGGCAACATCGCCACGGATCTCACCGCCCAGTATTACGCCCAGCGCGCCAGCGCCGGCCTCATCATCTCCGAGGCGAGCCAGATTTCGCCGGAGGGCCAAGGCTATCAGGACACCCCCGGCATCCATTCCCCCGAGCAGATCGCCGGCTGGAAGAAGGTGACGAAGGCGGTGCATGATGCCGGCGGCCGCATCTTCCTGCAGGCCTGGCATGTGGGACGCATCTCCCACACCTCGCTCCAGCCCGGCGGCAAGGCTCCGGTGGCGCCCTCCGCCGTCCGCGCCAACGGCAAGACCTTCGTGAACAACGCCTTCACCGACGTCTCCGAGCCGCGCGCGCTCGAGTTGTCCGAGCTTCCCGGCATCGTCGAGGACTATCGCAAGGCTGCCGCCAACGCCATCGAGGCCGGCTTTGACGGCATCGAGATCCACGCCGCGAACGGCTATCTCCTCGACCAGTTCCTGCGCGACGGCGCCAACAAGCGCACGGACGCCTATGGCGGTTCCATCGAGAACCGCGCCCGGCTCCTGCTGGAAGTGATGGAGGCGGTCATCAAGGAGATCGGCGCCAACCGCGTCGGCATCCGTCTCTCGCCCGTAACCCCCGCCAACGACCTGACGGACAGCAATCCGCAGGCCCTGTTCAATTACGTGGTCGAGAAGCTGAACGGGCTGAAGCCGGTCTATATCCACGTGGTCGAGGGCGCCACGGGTGGCCCGCGCGATGTGGCGCCCGACTTTGATTTCGAGGCCCTGCACAAGCGCTTCGATGGCACCTGGATGACCAACAACGGCTATGACAAGGCTCTGGCCGAGACGGTGCTGGCGGAAGGCAAGGCGGACCTCATCGCCTTCGGCCGTCCCTTCATCTCCAATCCCGACCTTGTGGAGCGCCTCAAGCGCGGCGCGCCGCTGAACGAGCTGAACCGCGACACGCTCTATGGCGGCGGGGCGACCGGCTACACCGACTATCCGACCCTCGGCACGGCTGCGTGAGCGCAGACGGCGATACGGGGACGGTCAGCGTCCATCCGGTCTCCCGGCTCGACCTTCGGGTCGAGCCGGGGATCTGGACCGAGGCGGAGCGCCATCGCGCCGCCATCGACGGGCACTTCGCGGTCCGCCAGGCGGCCACGCCGCAGATCTGGAACGGGCGTGTGCTCGTGATGCGGCATCTGGAGGTGGAGGGCGAGACGCTCGTCGGCCGCTTCATCGAGGTGGATTTCGCCAGTTTCCTCTGGTGGCGCGATCACGGCTGGAAGCCTGAGTTCAATGTCTATAACGCCTTTGCCGCCGCGGCTCTTGAGGGCGCGGACGGGGCGTTCCTGCTCGGCGTCATGGCGCCGTGGACGGCGGCGGCGGGCCGTGTCTATTTCCCCTGCGGCACGCCCGATCTCTCCGACGTGACACCCGACCGCCGGGTGGATTTCGAAGCGAGCCTCTGGCGGGAGCTGGCGGAGGAGACCGGCCTCACGCGGGCCGACATCGCCCGCGACGGCGGCTGGACGCTGGTGCTTGATGGTCGCCGGGCGGCGGTGCTGCGCCGTCTCGTGCTGGCGGACGAGGGCGAAGCGGTGGCGGAGGCCATTCGCGCGCGCCTCGCGCAGGAGGCGGAGCCGGAACTGTCGGGTATCCGCGTGGTGCGCCATGAGGCGGACCTGACCGCCGACGTGATGCCGTTCGCGGTCACCTATATCCGCAACCGCTGGACCACCGGCTGACGCTTCCGCTCAGATGGGCGGCAGGTGCAGCCATTTGGCCAGCGCGCTCAGCACCAGATCCACCGACAGCGCGGCGATGAGGATGCCCATCACGCGGCGGACGAGGTTCGTGCCGCCGCTGCCGATGAGGCGGGTGATGATGTCGCCCGCGAGGAAGGCGCCCATCAGCAGCAGCATCATGCTCGCCACCGCCAGAACGGTCATGCTCTGGGCGATGGGGCTGCCGCGATTGTTGTCCGCCAGCAGGACCACGGACAGGATGGCGCCGGGCCCCGCGATGGTGGGCGTCGCCAGGGGATAGATGGCCTGCGAGATCAGGTTCTTCTCCTCGGGCACGCCGCTCGGCTTCTTCGCCTCGCCGAAGATCATCGACAGGGAGAAGCTGAAGAGGATGATGCCGCCGGCGATCTGGAAAGACAGGATCGAGACGTTCATCGCATTCAGCAGCGTCTGCCCCGCCAAGGCGAAGAAGGACAAGACGGCGAAGGCGAACAGCGGGCTCAGAATGGCGAGCCGGAGGCGGTCCGCCTTGCTGTGCTCGCCGGTGAGGGCGAGGAAGAGCGACAGGTGGCCGATGGGCTCCAGGAGGGCATAGAGCGTCACGAACTGGGTGATGAAGAGGTCGTAGTCCTCCAGCATGGTCCGGCGCTCCCGCCCCTCCGTCAGATGCCCCCTCGGGCGGATCACAAAACCTTGAACGACGGCAAAGCTCAGGCCTAGTCATGGTTCAGTACGGGACCGGCTTTAGCATGGAGCGATGGAGAGGGAACCCGTCAACCGGCGCGGCGTCCACCTCCCGAGCCATCACATCGGAGAAACATCATGGCAAATTGGGCTGTGTGGGTGGGTAGCGTGCGCAAGGGATCCTACAACGCGGCGATCGCGCGGGCGCTGGCGGAACTCGCGCCCGCGGGCACGAGCATCGACATCCTGCCCTCCGTGGCGCAATTCCCCATCTATGATGCCGATCTTCAGGCGGAAGGCTTTCCGGCCGTGGTGGAGGACACCGGCGCGCGCATCGCCAAGGCGGACGGCCTCATCATCGTGACGCCGGAATACAATTATTCCGTGCCGGGCGGCCTGAAGAACGCCATCGACTGGGTGTCCCGCCTGCCGGGCAAGCCCGTTGCCGGGAAGCCGGTGCTGATCCAGTCGGCCTCACAGGGCGTCCTCGGCGGCGCGCGGGCGCAGTATCATCTGCGCCAGATTCTCGTCTTCCTCGACGGCCGGGTCTTCAACGTGCCCGAGGTGATGGTCGGCAAGGTGCAGACGCTGGTGGAGGACGGCAGCCTCACCGACGCCGGTACCCGCGACTTCATCGCCGGTCAGCTGAAGGCCTTTTCCGCCTTTGTGGAGAGCTTCAAGAAATAGGGTTAAGATTTTGGATTTACGCGAGAAATCGCGTTGTCCTCATCCGGTTTCCGAGGGTGCCTCAGGCATCCTCGGGGTGCCGGTCAGGGGCCGAAGAGTGCCCGCACCGCATTGAGAATGGTGAAGCCGCCCACCGGGGCGATGAAGAGGCCGAGCACATTGAGAGCTGCCACCCACAGGAGGAACTTCTCCTCCTTGGGCGAGAACCGCGCCTTGGGCGGTTCAGGGGGCGGGTCTTGCGGGGGCCACTGGCTGGGCACGTCCAGGAACATGGGTGTCCCTCATTGCCGTCCGTTGCGCGTCAGCCTTGAAGGATAGGCGCGGCTCCCCCTGAGCGCCACCCGTCTTTTCGTCACGCTGGCAGATCAGAGCCGGGCTCAGCGGCCCTCATACTCTGCCCACGAGAGCGGGGTCTCGAATACGCGCACGGTGGCCAGCTGCGCCAGCAGCGGCTTGGTGCGCTCCCAGATCCAGATGGCGATGTGCTCGGCGGTGGGGTTCTCCAGCCCCTCGATCTCGTTCAGGCAATAATGGTCGAGCCGCTTCAGCACAGGGCCGAAGGCGGCCTCCACGTCGAAGAAGTCCACCACGAAGCCGGTATGCGGATCGACGTCGCCATCCAGCACCAGTTCCACCCGGTAGGAATGGCCGTGCATGCGGAAGCAGCGGTGCGTCTGCGGCACGTTGGGCAGGCGGTGGGCCGCCTCGAAGGTGAAGGCCTGGGTGATCTTCATGGGGCGCGCTTTCACGGAATGCCGGTGATCTTATGGGTCTGGAGGCTCAGGCGCCATTGCGGATGGGCGAGGCAATAAGCGATCACCGCCTGCGTGTTCTCGATCCGCGCCGGCCCGTCCATGGGCTGGAGGAAATAATGCTCGAACGCGAGGCTGGCGACCGCCTCGGGCGTCACCTCCGGCTGCGGATAGACGAGCTTCAGCTCGCTGCCCGTGCGCTGCACGATTTCCGCGCCCGCCTTGGGGCTGACGCAGATCCAGTCGATGCCGGTGGGGGCGGGGAGGGTGCCGTTGGTCTCGATGGCGATCTCGAAGCCTTCCGCATGAACGGCCTCAATCAGCGCAGCATCGAGCTGGAGCAGGGGCTCGCCGCCGGTGAACACCACATAGGGTCGACCGCCGGCGCCCTTGTCGCCCCAGGTCCGGGCGATGGTCGCGGCAAGGCTTGGCGCATCGGCAAAGCGCCCGCCGCCCTCTCCGTCCATGCCGACGAAATCCGTGTCGCAGAAGCGGCAGATGGCCGAGGCGCGATCCTCCTCCCGGCCGGACCACAGGTTGCAGCCGGCAAAACGGCAGAAGACGGCCGCACGGCCGGCCTGTGCCCCCTCGCCCTGGAGGGTCTTGAAGATCTCTTTCACCGCATAGGACATGGCGCATGCCTCTAGCGGCGGGCGCGGGCGCGGACAAGCGCGCCCCGTGCAAGGGGCCTGTGCAGCGGCGGCCCTAGTCTTAGGTCATTGCATGGGCGCAATTATCCATTGTCGCCCCGCCATATCCATCGTCTTTCCTGCAAGGCGCATCCGCCCTACTTATGAGGACGAAGCCGGGCCGCCCCAGAGCGGAACCGGCACGAGACTGGCCCCGCCGGCCGCATGTTGCGGCTGGCCGGTGGCCCGGAGGCTCGCCTCCCGGAGGATCACATGCAGACCACAGGCCTTGAACTGACCGGCTTCCACCATCTGACCGCCGTCTCCGCCGACGCGGTCTATAATCACGATTTCTACACCAAGGCGCTGGGCATGCGCCTCGTGAAGAAGACGGTGAACCAGGACGATACGTCCGCCTACCACCTCTTCTATGCGGACGGGGAGGGCAACCCCGGCACCGACATCACCTTCTTCGATTGGCCGGTGGGCCGTGAGCGGCGCGGCAACCATACGGTCGCCCGCACCGGACTGAGGGTGCGCGACGAGGCGGCGCTCGGCTACTGGCAGGAGCGCCTGAAGGAACTGGGCGTGACGCAGGACGAGATCGTGCTGCGGGACAACCGTCCGACCCTCGATTTCGAGGACAAGGAAGGCCAGCGCCTCAGCCTCGTTGCGGACAACGGCCAGGGCCCCGGCGTGCCGTGGGCGAAGAGCCCGGTGCCGGAGGCGCACCAGATCCGCGGCCTCGGCCCGATCACGCTCAGCGTGCCGGACCTGAAGCCCACGGATGCCGTGCTCACCATTCTGCTCAACATGCGGCAGGTGCGCAGCTTCACCGATGCCTCCGGCGCGACCACCCACGTCTATGAGATGGCGCAGGGTGGCCCGGATGCGGAACTGCATGTGCGGGTCGACCCCAAGCTCGGCCCGGCGCGGCCGGGGGCGGGCGGCGTGCATCACGTGGCCTTCCGCGTGCCGACCTTCGAGGATTACGAGGGGTGGAACGCGCGGCTCAACGAACTGGGCGTGCCCTCGTCCGGCCCCGTGGACCGCTACTATTTCCGCAGCCTCTATTTCCGCGAGCCCAACGGCGTGCTGTTCGAACTCGCCACCGACGCGCCCGGCTTCTCGGCCGACGAACCGCAGGCGACGCTCGGCGAGCGCCTCTCGCTGCCGCCCTTCCTCGAAGGCCGCCGCCGCGAGATCGAGGCGGGCCTGAAGCCGCTCTGAGCACCTTCCTGCCGGCCTCTCCGTGGGGCCGGCAGGAACGCTTTCGGTAGTGCCGCCGCTTTATCCCCGTGGCGGTTCGGGCGATAAGAAGGCTCCGGTGCCACGGAGAGCAGGGCGGATGAGCTATCAAGTTCCCGGCTTCATCGCCTTCACCATCGCTATCGTGGTCTATTTCGTCGGTGCCGGGCTCAACAGCCTCGTCCCGCCGCTGCGCCGCTGGAACATTCCGGAGGCGGTGACCGGTGGACTGCTTGCGGCACTGGGGACCCTCGTTGCGCACAACGGCTTCGGCCTCGCCATCTCCTTCGACATCGCCGCGCGCGACCTGCTGCTGCTCTATTTCTTCACCGGCATCGGCCTCAATGCGCGCCTTGCCGATCTCGGCGCCGGCGGGCGGCCGCTGATCATCCTGCTCATCCTCACCGTCGTCTATCTCGGTCTCCAGAATGCCGTGGCGCTGGGCGCTGCGGCGGCGCTGAAGCTACCGGAGGGCATGGCGCCGCTGCTCGGCTCGGTGTCACTGGTGGGCGGGCACGGCACCACCATCGCCTGGGCGCCCCTCATCTCGCAGCGCTTCGGCCTCACCAATGCGCTGGAGGTGGGGATCGCGAGCGCTACCCTCGGCCTCGTTCTCGCGAGCCTGCTCGGCGGCCCCATCGCCGGCCTGCTGATCTCGCGCTTCCGGCTGCGCGGCGGGGCTGCGGAGGCGCCCATGGTCGGCCTGCCCGAGGAGGCGGGCCAGCCGGAGGGCGGGGAGGTGGGCTATCGCAACATCCTGAGCACGCTGCTGGTGCTCAATGTTGTGATCCTGGTCGCCTATTCGCTGGAGGGAATAGTCGAGAAGACCGGCATCAAGCTGCCGCTGTTCGTGGTGTGCCTGCTGGTGGCGATCGTGGTCACGAACATCCTGCCGCTGGTGCTGCCGCGCCTGCCGTGGCCGGCGCGGACCCAGGCGCTGGCGCTGATCTCGGACCTGTCGCTGAAGATCTTCCTCGCCATGTCGCTCATGAGCATGCAGCTCTGGACGCTGGGCGGACTTGGTCCGGCCCTGGCTCTGGTGCTGGGGCTGCAGAGCCTCGTCGCCGTGCTCTACATCCTGTTCGTGGTGTTTCCGGCCATGGGGCGGACCTATCAGGCCGCCGTGCTGGCGGCGGGCTTCACCGGCATCAGCCTCGGGGCCACGCCCACGGCCATCGCCAACATGACGGCGGTCACGCGCACCCACGGCCCGGCGCCGCTGGCCTTCATCATCCTGCCGCTGGTCTCGGCCTTCTTCATCGACATCATCAACGCGATCGCCATCGGCTTCATGGTGCGCTGAGCGCATCGGGGTCGTGGCGGCGCCCCGGAGGGATCGGTTGCATCATAATAATTAGGGTGCTAATAGAAAGCATGACTTACAAATATTCCGCACCCACGCTGCCGCCCGCGACCCAGTTCGGGCGCCTGGTCATTCAGGTGCACCGGCTGTGGCGGCGGGAACTGGACCATGCCCTGGTCGGCCACGGACTGAGCCTCGCCACCGCTCTGCCGCTGCTCATGCTGCGCGAGCGGGGGGAACTGCGGCAGAACGCGCTGGCGGAGGCGCTCGGCATCGAGTGCCCCTCGCTGGTGCGCCTGCTCGATGCGCTGGCGGCCGAAGGGCTGGTGGAGCGGCGGGAAGACCCGGCAGACCGCCGGGCCAAGGTGCTGCACCTCACCTCGCTGGGGCAGCGCCGCGCGCAGGCGGCGGAGGATGCGCTTGTGGTCATGCGCGCGCGCCTGCTGGCGGACGTGTCCGAGGAGGATCTCGCCCGCACGCTCCACGTGCTGCGCACCGTCGAGGGGCGCCTCGATCGTGAGGCGGAGACCCGTCGGCCCGGAGCGGAGGGAGATGCCGCATGATCGCGCTGCTGGCCAGCCTGCGCCCGCGGGCGACGGACTGGATCTTCTCGCTGAAGACCTTCGCCGCCGCCATGACGGCGCTCTTCATCGCGTTGTCCTGCGGGCTGGAGAAGCCCTTCTGGGCCATGGCGACGGTCTATATCGTCTCCTCGCCCATGTCCGGCGCGCTGTCGTCCAAGGCGGTCTACCGGGTGCTGGGCACCATCATCGGCGCCACCGCGACGGTGGTGCTGGTGCCCAATTTGGTGAACGCCCCGGAACTGCTCAGCCTCGTGCTCGCGCTGTGGGTCGGCGGGTGCCTCGCCGTCTCGCTGCTCGACCGTACCCCGCGGTCCTACGTCACCATGCTCGGGGGCTACACGGTGGCGCTCATCGGCTTTCCGGCGGTGAGCGATCCCGGCGCGGTGTTCGACACTGCGGTGGCGCGGGTGGAGGAGATCGTGCTCGGCATCACCTGCGCCGGGCTGTTCGGCCACCTGCTGCTGCCGCGCCACGTTGGGCCGATGGTCGCCGGCCGTATTGATGCCTGGCTCAAGGACGCGGGCGAGCTCACCCTCGACGCCTTCGCGGGCGTGACGGGCGCGGAGGCCCGCGCCAAGCGTGCCCGGCTGGCCGCCGACGCGACGGAACTGCACGGCCTGTCGGTGCACCTTGCCTATGACCATTCCCAGTTTCGCGGCACCACCGGCCTGATGCAGGCGCTGCGCGGCCGTATGCTGCTGCTGCTGCCCCTGCTGGGTGGCATTGCCGCGCGCGTGTCCTCCCTGAAGCAGGACGGCGCCCTGACCGACGACCTCGCGCAGGTGCTGGAGCGCCTTTCGGCCTGGACGCGGGCGGGCGAGGCGGTGGACGCGCAGGAGGCGGCATGGCTGCGTGCGCGTCTCGCGGACCTCAAGCCGGACACCGGCCCCGATGCCGCCTGGGCCGCGCTCCAGCAGGCCTATCTCATCGACCGCCTGAACCTCTTCATGGACGTGCGAGAGCAGTGCCGCGACCTCTGGCGGGCCGTGAAGAGCGGCGGGGCCGCGCTGCCTCCGGGTCTCGACGGCAACCGGCGCCTGCCGCCCGCGGGCACGGTGCATCGCGATCCGCGCCTCGCGGTCTGGTCGGGGGCCTCGGCGATGCTCTCCATTCTGCTCTTCTGCGCCTTCTGGATCTCCAGCGGCTGGGCGGACGGCGCGACCGGCGCGCAGATGGTGGCGGTGGCCGCCTGCCTCATGGCCGGGCTCGACGATCCGGCGGTGGGCATCCTCTCCTTCGTGCGCGGCCTGCTGGTGGCCATCGCCGCGGTCTGCCTCTATGCCTTCGTGATCCTGCCGGGCACGGACGGCTTCCCGCTGCTGACCTTCATGCTGGCGCTCTATCTGGTGCCTGCCGGCACGCTGATGAGCATGCCGGGCTGGGGCGGCACGGGCCTTGCTCTGTGCCTCAATTTCTCAGCGCTCATCGGCATTCAGGAGCGCTTCTCCGCCGATTTCGCCGCCACGCTCAATGGCGACATGGCCGCCGTCATCGGCATGCTGTTCGCCGCCGTGGTCGCGACGCTGGTGCGCTCCATGACGGTGCAGCAGGCCATCGGCCGACTGCTGCGGGCCAATGCCTCGGACCTCGCGGCCATCGCGCAGAGCCCGGCCCAGGTGCGCGCCGACCCGCTGGCGGTGCGGATGCTGGACCGGCTGGGGCTGATCGTGCCCCGCCTCGCCAAGGCCGGCCCCGACGCGCCCGAGGCGGGGCATGCCCTGCGCGAAGTCATCGCCGCCATCAATGTCGCGGACCTGAAGCGGGCCCGCCACGCGCTGCCGGCGGGGCCGCGCCGGGCGGTGGAGGAACTCCTCGGCCGCATCGCCGGTGCCGCCCGCGCGGCGGGCGAGGGCACGCTCTTCGATCTGGCCATGACCCCCGTCGCGCCGCCGCTCGATGATGCGCTCGGCGCGGTTCTGGCCCTGCCGTCCGGCGGACGGCGGGACGAGGCGCTCACCGCGCTGGTGGCGCTGCGCTGCGCCCTTGTGCCGGGCGCCGCCGCCTTCCGTCCGTCCGCCGTCCATGAACCCGTCTGGAAGGAGGCCGTGTGATGGCCGATCTCGATCTGCATGGGGTGTTCATTCCCCGTCTGCTGGTTCTGGCGGTCGCCGCTTACGTGGCGCTGGCGCTGCTGCGTCCGCTCCTCGACCGCGCCGACCTCTATCGCCTCGTGTGGCACCGCGCGCTGTTCGACGTGTGCCTCTACGTCCTCGTCCTGGGCGGTTTCGTCGCCCTCTCGCTGCAATGGTCGCAATCATGAAACGGATGCTCGCCACCGCCGGGCGCATCGGCGTCACCCTCACCGCCCTCGTGCTGGCGGTGCTCACCGGCCACTATCTGTGGTCCTATTACATGGAGGAGCCTTGGACCCGCGACGCGAAGATCCGCGCCGCCGTCGTGGAGGTGGCCCCCGATGTCTCCGGCCTCGTCTCCGAGGTGCTGGTGGACGACAATGCGGCGGTCCGCAAGGGCGACCCCATCCTGCGCATCGATCCGCAGCGCTTCCAGATCGCGCTGGAACAGGCGGACGCCGCGCTCGCCAGCCGGAAGGCGGCCCTCGTGCAGGCGCAGCGGGACTATGATCGTGCCCAGCAGCTGAGCGAGATGGCGGTCTCCCGCCAGGCCCGCGAGCAGGCGGAGACGACGCTGGCGCAGGACAAGGCCGCGCTGGCGCAGGCCCAGAGCGACCGCGATCTTGCCGCCCTCAATCTGGAGCGCTCCACCCTGCGGGCGCCCGTGGATGGCATCATCACCAATTTCGAACTGCGGCCGGGCAAATACGTCTCGGCCGGAGCGGGAGTCGCCGCGCTGGTCGACACCGGCTCCTATTATGTGGCGGGCTATTTCGAGGAAACGAAGCTGCCCCGCATCGCGCCCGGCGACCGCGTGAAGATCTCGCTCATGGGATCGGATGCGGTCCTCTCCGGACGCGTGCGCAGCATCGATGCGGCGATCGAGGACCGTGAGCGCTCCGACGGCTCGAGCCTCATCGCCAATGTGACGCCCACCTTCAGCTGGGTGCGTCTCGCCCAGCGCGTGCCGGTGCGCATCGCGCTCGATCCGGTGCCCGAGGGCACGCGCCTCGTGGCGGGCCGCACGGCGACGGTGGAGGTGCTGCCCGGCACCGCGTCCGGGACGGCGCAGGCGGACGCGCGGGGCGAGGCCCCTACGCTGACGCGCTGAACGTCGATCCCGTCCGGCCGGAGCGTTGGCCTGCTCCGGCCTTCAGTCTTCCCCAACGTCGCGTCGCCATGCCGGAGGTTTCGGCGGTTGGGGACGTCGCCTCGTCTTGCGGGACCCAAGATGTTGCGGGGCGGTTGTCACATCTGAGCTGGCGAGGTGCAACGCATTCGTCAGTCGTGCTGATCGTATTGCGGTTCGATACCTCCATTTACATCAGGTTCGCGCAAGCCAGCGTTGTTCCTATGGAAGAATGTGCGGGTCCTCAGGATTTGCGCGGCCGTCGTGCGGACGGTGCGCGCATCGGGCGATCCGTATTCTTGCGTGGGGATGGATATGAGCTTCGCCAGCCGGTTGTCGATCAAGTGGTCACTGGGCCTTTTCCTCGGCGTTCTGGGGATCATCGTCTTCATCTATGCGGGCATTGATCTTGCCGGCGCGTTGAAGCGGCAGGCGGCCTCCGAGCGGGTGCTGACGCTGGCGCAGGCCAGCCGCACGGCGCTGAAGACCCTGCTCGGCACGCGCCTCGAGCGCGGCTCGCTCAACATCGCGCTCTCCGGCGAAGGCCCGGCGGATGCCGCCATCACCGGCAATATCGCCAATTATCGAAAGACGGTGGAGGCCGGATACGGGGCGCTCGTTGCCTCCATCGAGGCCGCCGGCATCGCCAAGCCCATCTCGACGCTTCCGGCGCTGAAGCAGGCGCATGACGCCATGGTGGCGCTCCAGTCGCGTCTCGATGCGGATGCCGGGCGGCCGAAATCCGCCCGCGATCCGCAGTCGCACGGGGCGTCGCAGACCACCTACCAGAATTTCCTCAATGCCCTGACGGCGACCACCGACGCGGTGGACGCCTCCATCTTGAATGCGGACAAGGGCGTGGACCGCTATCTGGCGGTCAAGCGCGCGGCCTGGGCGGCACGGGCACAGTATGGCGCGGCACTTGTGCGACTGGAGACGGTGGTGGCGGCCAATCGCGGTTTCACCCCGGTTGAGGCGGGTCTCGCCTTCGAGGAGCGGGGCAAGACGGCCAGTTTCTGGAGCGTGCTTCAGGATGCGGTGAATGCTGATGACATGGCCCCCTCGGTGCGTGAGGCTTTTAACAAGGCAAACACAGCTGCCTTCACCGGGCAGGTCTGGGAAGACACCAAGGCCGCCTACGACACGCTGGCCGCCGGCAAGCCGCTGCCCATCGCCGCGAAGGACCTTCAGGTGCAAAACACGCTGAAGGCCGGGCTGGTGGTGGAGGTGGCCAACGTCGCGCTCGACCAACTGGTACAGAGGGCGGAGGCCGTGGTCTCGGAATCCCGCGCCGACTTCTTCCTGTCGCTCGCTTGTCTCATCGGCTCTGCGCTCATCGTCGTCGCCGGCCTTGCCTTCACCCTCCTGCGCGTGACGCGGCCGATCCAGAAGCTCAACGACACCATGCGCAGCCTTGCCGATGGCGATACCGAAGCCGAGGTGGGGAGCCTCGATCGCGGCGACGAGATCGGCGAGATGGCCCGCGCCGTGCAGTTCTTCAAGGAGAACCTCCAGCGCAACAAGGAACTGGAGGACGATGCCAAGCGCATCGCCCGCGAGGCGGAAGAGGCGCGCCGCGCCGGCATGCTGAAGCTTGCGGATGATCTGGAGCGCTCGGTGGGCGCCATCGTCGCGGCCGTCTCCTCGTCCGCGACACAGATGGAGGCGACGGCGCAGGCCATGTCCTATTCCGCGTCCACCACGCTGGCCCAGTCCACCTCGGTCTCTTCGGCGGCGACGCAGGCTTCCGCCAATGTGGCGGCGGTGGCGGGCGCGACGGAGGAGCTGGGCTCCTCGGTGAGCGAGATCGGCCGCCAGGTCGAGCATTCGGTCAACAAGGCGCAGTCGGCGGTGACGGAGGCGGAGAACGCCAGCGGCGTCATCATGGAGCTCAATCAGGCGGCGGCGCGCATCAGCACCATCGTCGATCTCATCTCGCAGATCGCCGGCCAGACGAATCTTCTTGCCCTCAATGCCACCATCGAGGCGGCACGCGCGGGCGATGCGGGCAAGGGCTTCGCCGTCGTCGCCTCCGAGGTGAAGGGCCTCGCGGAGCAGACGTCAAAGGCCACGACGGAGATCGCGCAGCAGGTGGCGAGCATCCAGGGCACCACCAATCAGGCGGTGGCGGCCATTGACCACGTGATGAACACCATCCGCGACATCAACACGGCGGCCCGGCAGATCTCCACCACGGTGGAGCAGCAGTCGCAGGCCACCATGGAGATCGTGCAGAATATCAGCCAGGCGTCCGTGGGCGCGAACGAGGTGAACTCCATCATCACCAGCGTGGCGCAGGCGGCGGGCGAAACGGGCGATGGCGCGCGGCAGGTGCTGGATGTGTCCTCGGAACTGGCCGGGCGCGCCGCCTCGCTCCAGAGCCAGATGAAGAGCTTCCTCGCGACAATCCGCGCGGCCTGAGCGTCAGGCCGTCGGAACACGAAAAGGCCGGGCGGGCTGGCTGAACCCGCCCGGCCTTTCGTCGTTCAGGGCGTGAGCGTCGCCAGGGCAGGATCGCGGCCCATGCCGAGGTCCTGGTTGAGCCGCGGCGCGATGCGCCGGGCCTCGGCCACGAGGGCGGCGGTGAGGGGCGTGGTCGGTTCGCGGTGGGGCACCACGAGGCCGATGGAGTGGGTGATCTCCGGCTCGACAATGGGGATGGAGCGCAGCTCGGAGGTGAGGCCGAGGGAATCCGCGAGCATCGCCGGCATGACGCTGGACCACTGGCCCGTGCGCACATGGGTGAAGAGCACGATCATGGAATTGCTCTCCAGCGTCGGCTTCTGAACCGCGCCGGAGGCGGCGAGCAGCCCGTCCACGATGCGGCGGTTCTGCATGTCGGGCGTCAGCAGGCAGAGCGGCAATTCGGCGATTTCCGCCCACGTCACCTGCTCGCGGTCGCCATATCTGGCGCCCGGCGAGGTCACGAGGCGGTAACGCTCGCGATAGAGCGGCACGGTATTCACGCGGCCGAGCGGCTCGTTGTCGAGATAGGTGAGGCCGGCGTCGATCTCCAGATTCTCGAGATGGTTGAGGATCTCGATGGAGGTCGAGGAGATGACGGTGAAGCGCACGTCCGGATGACGGGCGCGGAAGGGTGTGGTCAGCGCCGCCACCATGGGCAAGGCAGTCGGGATGGCGGCGATGCGGAGCGGGCCGGACAGCCCGCGCTTGAGCGCGTCGATGTCCTGCCGCATGGCGCGGCTGTCGGCCACGATGCGGCGGGCCCATTCCAGCGTGCGCTCGCCCTCGGGCGTGAAGCCCATGAAACGCGAGCCCCGCTGCACCAGCAGTACGCCGAGCGTATCCTCCAGTTGCTTGATGCCGGCCGAGAGCGTCGGCTGCGTCACGCCGCAGGCTTCCGCCGCCCGGCCGAAGTGCCGTTCGCGGGCCAGAGCAATGAGATATTCAAGTTTGTCGATCATCCGGCCACTCGGAACACTGCCTCGGTCTATCCCTCGCAGGGAATTCCATCGGCCGCAAGCTCGGCCTTCCGTGGGCGCGGTGCGACGAGCCTTCGGTGCAGTGCGACATGAAAGACACAGAAGACGTATCCCATTCGCACGGCCCGATCGACCGCGGGGCTTACTTCCGCCGAATTCGAAAGTATTCAATCGATCCTGTGGACAGAGCGTTCCGCATGGTGAGCTAGAGGCTGTTAACCGAAGTGGCGAATGCTTGCGGGTTTCTATGGGAACCAAACGCTAAGCCGCTGGGTTACGCCGTCGAGCGACACGCTCCAAGTTGTTGTGGAGAGCATGATGAAAAGTGCCCGGATTTGCGCCGCGGCCGTGTTCGGCCTGTTGGCGTTCGGCACCGTTTCCGCTGAAGCGGCCAGCCCCATTTCCCCCCTCGCAGCCCCCGCGCCCGTCACTTCGGCGCCGGTGGAGCAGGCGGCCTGGGTTTGTGGGCCGGCGCGCTGCAACTGGGTGCCCGGTCCGCCCCGTGGTCCCGTGCCGCCGTGGGCCCGTGGCTGGGGTCCGCCGCCCCGTCCGGGCTGCTACTGGACCCGCCAGCCGCGCCCCTATGGGCCGCCGCGCTGGGTTCAGGTCTGCCGCCGCTGGTGACGGCGGTCCTCTCCGGACGAGATAGCTGACGACATGAAGACGGCGGCACCCTCGGGTGCCGCCGTTCTGCTGTCCGGTCTCCGGCGACGTTCGCCGGCCGTGTCCTGAAGACTACTCCCCGGCGACCTGCCGGGCGCGGGGATAGTCCGGCTCCGCGTTCGCCGCTTCCGTCTGTCGGGCGGAGCGGATGCGTCCGGCCAGGGTCAGCGTCCCGCCCGTCTCCTCGCGCTCCGCCTTGGCCAGCAGGTCGGGCAGGGGGGAGCCGGGCGTTTCCGCCGCACGGGCCGCCACCTTGGCAGCGAGATCGAGAATGGCGTCCTTGAGCTGCGCCCGCGCCTCGGGCCCGTCACCGGCGGGTGCGTCGCTGCGGGCGGCCCGCGCGCGCTCCAGCGCTTCGCGCATCATGGCGTGGTCGGCCTTCAGCATGTCGAGTTCACCGGTCAGGCGGGTGATGTCGGTTTCCGATCGCGCGAAATCGTCGGCGCGCTGGTGTTCCATCAGGTGCTGGCCGCTGCGCAGGGCTGCGATCTCCGCCTGCGAGAGAGCGAGCGCCGCCTCAAGTTCCGCAATGCGGCCGGCGCGCGCATCCAGTTCGCCGCCGCGGCCCGCGCTCTCGTCCCGCGTGGCGGCAAGGGCGGTGCGGGCTTCGGCAAGTTCCGCCTCGAGCGTTGCCTGCGTCGCGCCGGCCTCCGCGAGCCGGGTATCGAGTTCCCGCCCACGCGCTTCGGCAGCCTCAAGCTTCGCCTGCGTCTCGTCCTGGCGCGCACGGGCCTCGGCCAGCGTGTTTTCCAGTTCGAGGATGCGGCCGTCGAGGGCGATGAGGCGGGTGTCCCGCTCGGCGAGGCTGAGCGTCATCTCGTCGGCGCGTGCGGTCTGGTCCGCCAGATCGCGGGTGGTCTGCGCCAGCGCCGTGCGGGTGTTGGCGAGGGCTGCATTGGCCTGTTCGAGCTGGATGCGGTGGTCCGCCAGCGCCTCGGCCTCGGCGGCAAAGCGCGCCGCAAGGTCGGAATGGGCGGTCGAGAGCGCCTCGTGCGCCGCCTTCTGGGCGGTCAACTGCTGTTCCAGGTTGAAGATGCGCTGGCGCTGGCGCTCGATGGTCGTGGCCTGCGCCACCAGCGTGTTCCGGGCCTGATCGAGCTGGAGTTCGAGCCGGCGCTGCGAGACGGCGAAGGCCGCGCGCTGCTGGTCCTTGTCGGCCTGCACCTCGAAGATGGAGATGGGCACGGCGGCCTCGACGCGCCGCGTCGTCAGGCGGACGGCCCGGTGCCAGACAGCCGGCAGCACGAGGAGCGCGATCAATGTCGCACTCAGCACGCCCAACCCGAAGAACATGATCTGTTCGATCACGTGAAACCTGCGCTTTCCACCGCCCGCCGGTGTTGTCATTCATGCCATGCAAAAGCACGGCAGGCTACCTGAGAGCACCGCCGTGCAGGCCGAATGGCTCACGCTTGGTTTACAACGCGGCGTTTCGATGGCGCCGCTCAACGCTGAAGCCTCAGAAGGGGTTCCAGGTCGGCTGGGGCGTGAATTTCAGATAGCCGAGGTTCGCTCCGAGACGCACGCCGACGCCCGAACGGATGGGCACCACCACGATGTCGTCGGCGGTGAGGGCCGTCATGCCGAAGCCTGCGACAAAATAGGCCGAGCCGGTGACGCCGCCGAAGCGGCGGAACACGTCGTCCACGGTGCGCAGGTTATAGACGAGGATCATGGTGCGGCCGCCGTCGCCGCCAAAGTCCCAGCCGATGGACGGGCCCTGCCAGTAGACCTTCAGGTCGCCGGCATTGCGGGTATAGAGCGTGCCCTCGCCGTAGCGCAGGCCGCCCACGAAGGCGCCAGTGCCTTCCTGGCCGAGGATGTAGCCGTTGGGCTGGCCCCACTGGGACACCGCCTTCTCGATGGAGAGGGCGAGGCCCTTGGACACCGTGCCGAAGAAGGAATGGCCCTTCGCCACCAGCTCGTTGGTGGAATAGGTGCTGTTCTGCCCCTGGCCCTGGCGGGGCTGGTACTGCTGCTGGGGCTGGTAGGGCTGCGGCTGGGGCGGCGCCGTATAGGGCTGCGACCCGTAGGGCTGCTGCTGAGCCGCAGCCGGGCTGGCCAGGGCCGCGAGGAACGCAAGCCCGGCAAGGGTGCGGGCCAGGGAAGAACGCGGTGTGGTCATGCGGGGAACTCGCGGTTGGCGACGGGCGGGACGTTACGATTCGGCAGGCGATCGTTTCCCGCTACTGTGACGCAGACAAGGCGAGGCGCAAACCCGCGCTGCCAGCCCGCGCCCGCCGTCAGGCGACGGGCCGGCCTTCGGCGATGAAGCCGTTGACGCGGAAGTCGTTTTCCGGATGGCCGTAGGTGAGGGGCGATCCATCGGGCCGGCGTACGCTGCCGCCGGCGGCCACCACGATGGCGTGACCGGCCGCCGAATCCCATTCCATCACCGGCGACAGGCGCGGATAGAGGTCCACCGCGCCTTCCGCCAGCAGGCCGAATTTCAAGGCCGAGCCGGCGTTGACGCAATCCTCGACCTCGAAGCCGCCGATGAAGGCGCTGGTGCTGGGGTCCGAATGGGAGCGGCTGGCGCAGACGCGGATGGGCCCGGCGGGGCGCAGCCGACAATGGATGGGCGTCCAGTTTTCCGGCACCACCGCATCCTCCGGCGCGCGCAGCGCCTTGAAGGCGGCGCCGTCGCCGCCCGCATAGAGCAGGCCCTTGGCCGGTGCGTAGATGATGCCGTAGCGCGGCGTGCCATCCTCGACCAAGGCGATGTTCACCGTGTACTCGCCATTGCCCGAGACGAATTCCCGCGTTCCGTCCAGCGGATCCACGAGGAAGAAGCGGCGGCCCGGCGCAACCCCGCCGCCGGCAGCGACCGCTTCCTCGGCGATGATGGGCGTGCCGGGGGCGAGCGTGCGCAGGGCCGGGCAGATGAGCGCCTCGGCGGCCTCGTCCGCATCCGTCACCACGCTGGCGTCCGCCTTCTCCCGCGCATGGATGCCATTCGCCTCGATCCGGCGGATGACGGCGCCAGCGTCGAGGGCGATGCGGGCCAAAGCGGCGAGGAAGGTGAGGTCGGCTGGGGCGGTCATGGGCGGCAATCGCTCCGGGGCGGGTCGGAGCCCGCTGTCGAAGGGCGCTTGTTAGGCCGGGCGGGACCGCTTGGGAAGAGGGCACCCTGTCGCTGCGTCCGGGCCGCCGCGCCCCGCTCGCGCTTGTAGCCGGCGAATTCGCGGTATATCAGAGCGCCGAGCGCCGTTCTGCGGGCCGGGTTGCGCCGCATCATGGATGGAGGCGCCGAAGGCTTCGCCCCGGTCGCCGTTTCGGAACCGCCAACGGATACGCCATGTCTTCCGAGTCCACAGGCTCGACCGTCACCCTCAAGGTCTCGCCGCTCGATCTCGCCGCGCTGCTGTGCTCGCGCGTGTGCCACGACGTCATCAGCCCCGTCGGCGCCATCGTCAACGGCCTGGAAGTGCTGGAGGACGAGGACGCCCCCGACATGCGGGAAGTGGCCCTCGACCTCATCTCCAAGAGCGCCCGGCAGGCGTCCGCCCGTCTCCAGTTCACGCGCCTTGCTTTCGGCGCCGCCGGCTCCGCCCGTGCCACCATCGATCTCGGCGATGCCGAGAATGTGGTGCGCGGTATGATGGAAGACGCGCGCACCAAGATTGACTGGATGCTGCCGCGCGAGCTGCTGCCGAAGAACCGGGTGAAGCTGCTGCTGAACCTGATGCTGCTGGCCGGCATGACCGTGCCGCGCGGCGGCGTGATCCAGGTGGCGGCCGTGGGCGCGGCGCCCGAGATGGGCTTCTCCATTGCCTCCACCGGCGTCAGCGCCCGCATCCCGCAGGCTATCCTGCCCCTGCTCGATGGAGTGCCGCCGGAAGGCGGGCTCGACGCCCACGCAGTTCAGCCCTTCTATGCGGGCCTGCTGGCGCAGGACTGCGGCCTCGTGCTCGGCTTCTCGCAGGACGGAGAGACCGTCACGCTGTCGGCCCTGCCGGCCTGAGCGGGCCGGTCCTCGAAGGACCGGCACCGCCCGTTCTTGCGACGGTCAGGCGATGACGCCGGCCGTCTTCAGCGCGAAGATGTAGACGAGCGCCACTTCCTCCAGCCGGTCGAACCGGCCGGCGGCGCCGCCATGGCCCGCCTCCATATTGGTCTTGAGCAGGATCGGTGCCGTGCCGGTATTGGCCGCCCGCAGCCGCGCGATCCATTTGGCCGGTTCCCAATAGGTGACGCGCGGGTCGGTCAGGCCGGCGAGCGCGAAGAGCGCCGGGTAGGCCTGGGCCGTCACATTGTCCACGGGCGAATAGCCGAGGATGGTGCGGAAGGCATCCGGATCGGTGATCGGATTTCCCCATTCGGGCCATTCCGGAGGGGTGAGGGGCAGCGTGTCGTCCAGCATGGTGGCGAGCACGTCCACGAACGGCACCTCGGCGACGATGCCCGCGAACAGGTCCGGCCGCATGTTGGCGATGGCGCCCATGAGCATGCCGCCCGCCGAGCCGCCCTGCGCGACGATCTTCTCCGGCCGGGTGAGGCGCGCCTGCACCAGATGTTCGGTGGCGGCGATGAAGTCCGTGAAGGTGTTGGTCTTCTTCGCCAGCTTGCCGTCCGTATACCAGTGCCAGCCCTTCTCCGTGCCGCCGCGCACATGGGCAATGGCATAGACGAAGCCCCGGTCCACCAGCGACAGGCGGGTGGTGGAGAAGCTCGCCGGCATGGACATGCCGTAGGCGCCATAGCCATAGAGCAGGCAGGGTGCGCTGCCGTCGAGCGGCGTATCAGCGCGGTAGAGCAGGGAGATGGGCACCTGCTCACCATCCGCGGCCGTCGCGAACAGGCGGCGGGTCACATAAGCCGCCGGGTCATGCCCGCTCGGCACCTCCTGCCGCTTCAGCAGCACGCGGGTGCGCGCGGCCATGTCGTAATCCCATTCCTCAGCCGGGGTGGTCATGGAGGAATAGGTGAAGCGCAGGCTTTTCGGATCGAACTCATAGCCGCCGTTGAGGCCGAGCCCATAAGCCTCCTCGGCGAAGGCGATGGCATGCTCCTCGCCGCTTGCCAGCGCCCGCAGCGTGATGCGCGGGAGGCCGTCCTCCCGCTCGAGGCGGACCAGGAAATGCCGGTAGGCGGTGTGGGACAGGATCATGCGCCCGGCACGGTGCGGCACGAGATCGCGCCAGTTCTCCTTCTGCGGCGCGGCGGTCGGAGCTGTCACGAGCTTGAAGTCTTCGGCCCCGTCCGCATTGGTGAGCAGGATGAGGGTATCGGCACCGCCGAGATCGGGATGGTGCTCCACGTCATAGCGCAGCCCGACGGTGCGCGCGGCGACGAGGCGGGGTGTGGCGGACGGGTCGGCGAGGTCGAGCAGATGAACTTCCGACGTCTCATGGTCGCCGCAGGCGATGAGGCCGAAAGTCCCCGACTGGGTTTCACCCAGTGAAACAAAGAACCCCTTGTCAGGTTCTTGATAGATGAGTTCGTCGCTCTCCGGCGGCGTGCCGATGCGGTGACGGAACACCATGGAGGGACGGTGTTCCTCGTCGCGGCGGATGTAATAGAGGGTCTCGCCGTCACCGCCCCAGAGCAGGTCGCCGGTGGTATCCGCAATGCTGAAGGGCAGGTCGGCGCCGGTCGCAAGGTTCCGCACCCGCAAGGTGAACAGTTCCGAGCCCGCCTCATCCGCGGCATAGGCGAGCCGGGCGTGGTCGCGGCTGTGGCGCGCAGGCGCGAGGCGGAAATAGGCCTTGCCGTCCGCTTCCCTGTCGCCGTCCAGCAGGATCTCCTCCGCGCCGTCGGGCAGGGCCTTGCGGCAGATGAGCGGATGCTGTCCCCCCGTTCGGTGGCGGGAATAATAAGCGAAGGCGCCGTCCGGCGATGGAACGTTCGCATCATCTTCCTTGATGCGTCCGCGCATTTCCGTGATCAGTCGCTCCTTCAGCTCTCCATAGGCGGCAAAGTAGTGCGCAGAATAGCTGTTCTCGGCTTCGAGGTAGGTGCGGATGTCGGCGGGCAGGAGCGCAGGATCACGCATGACATCGCGCCAGTTGTCGGCCCGCAACCAGGCGTAATCATCATGGACCGTGACGCCGTGCAGCGTGCGGGCGGTCGGACGGCGGGGAGCCTCGGGAAGATCAGGCGTCACGTGTGTTCTCATCGGCGGGAGACAAGTGCAGTGCGGTGCCGTTCATGCAGAAACGCAGACCTGTCGGCCGCGGTCCATCCGGAAAGACATGGCCGAGGTGACCATCGCATCGTGCGCATCGGATCTCCACCCGATGCATGCCATGAGATCGATCTTCGACACTCTTGACTGCATCTGCTCTGACGGGGGCGTAGAAACTGGGCCATCCGCTGCCGGAGTCGTATTTGGTCTCCGAATTGAACAATGCTGCTCCGCAACCAGCGCATTCGTAGATGCCGGCCCGTTTTTCGTCCCAATAGGGACCGGTGAAGGCCCGTTCGGTGCCGTGCTGTCTCATCACGCGATATTGTTCTGGGGTGAGGGCGTCGCGCCACTCCTCCTCCGAACGTTCGATCTTCTCCGGGGAGTCCTTTTGGGTCATGGTCGCCTCTGTACTTATTGGCGCAAATTCTTGTGCTCAGAGGTAGGCATCAGCGGGCGCCGTGGCAAGGTGTGCGGTAACCGGCGGCAACCAACCGCGCGTCGCGGATGGTGGAACGAACGCGTGGTCTTTGCAGGTTGTAGTGCTCTCGCATGGTGGAGCGCCGTTTCCAAAGAGCAGGGAAGAAGAACGTTGAAACACGCCAAAATGAACTTGCAATTCATGGCAGATCAACATAGGTAGGCATGAGTGGCGCCCGTCGAATCGCAGCGCTCTCGCAGCGATATCCGCGCGTTTGGCGCAAGCTCGAATTTTCCCGTCGCGGTCAGCACGCCGTTGTGAAATTTGTTTCCAAACTTGAAGAAAGACCCATGAGCGAAGCTACGGAATCGACCACCTACATCGAGCTGGCTGCGGATATCGTCTCCGCTTACGTCAGCAACAACTCGGTCGCGGCGGCAGACCTCCCCAACCTCATCAATGAGGTTCATGCAGCGCTCCAGCGTGTCTCCAAGGGCGAGAGTGAGCCGGCGCCCGAGCCGCTGAAGCCCGCGGTGCCCGTCAAGAAGTCCGTCACCCCGGATTTCATCGTCTGTCTCGAAGACGGCAAGAAGTTCAAGTCGCTGAAGCGCCACCTGCGCACGCAGTACAACATGAGCCCCGAGCAGTATCGCGAGAAGTGGGCCCTGCCGCCGGATTATCCGATGGTCGCCCCCAATTACGCGGCCGCCCGCTCCGAACTCGCCAAGCAGATGGGCCTCGGCCAGCAGCGTCGCCGCCGTCGTTGAGCGCTTGCCGAACGTTATGCCAAAAGGGCACCCGGCCTTCCGCCGCGGTGCCCTTTTCTTTTGGGGCCGCTCATCTTCCGGAAGGCCTCAGGGGTAGGTGCGGCCCCGGGCAAGGCGGCACAAGGCCGCATGGCGCACGGGATCGTAGCCGATGCCGGTCAGCGCGGCCCGGCGCACGGCCCGAAGCGCTGCGGCGGGGGCGCCGGCGGTGAAGACCTTGAGGGCCTCCATGCGCAGGCCGATGTCCTGCTCGCGCTCCCGTGCGGCGAAGCCGCGGATGCGTGGGCGCCGGGGCCGCTGGGCCGGATTGGTGGGCGGAGCGGACATGCGGTGGCGGTCGGGACGGGGAGGCATGGAGTGTTCCTTTCTCCTCCAGCATGCGCCGGCCTGCCGATCAGGGGGATAAGTTCCTATTCTTGAGCCGCATCCCTCGCCTGTGTGCGGCTTGCCAGCCCTTGCCATAAACACGTTTCGCCGTCAGGGGCTGGTGGCCAGTGCTGCCGACTTATCCCCCTTGCGTTTCCGTGTGTCACGTTATAGGAAATTTATCCTATATTGGGAGGTGCGCGATGGATGGGGCCTGCTTGCTGCCTGTGAGGGTCAGTCCTGGAGTTGAACCGTGGTTCGGTCCCTCGGCAGGGGAGACGGAGGCTCCGGCGACATCCCGCCGCCTGCGGTGCTCCGGGTCGGATCTCTCGCTGCTGTGCCGCATGGCGGCACTGGCGGCGGCCCGCCACGATGCCGCTCTCGCGCAGGAGATGCTGGCCACCTGCGACCGCAGTGCCCCGGTGGCCCGCGCCCGCCAGCTTGCCATGTATCTCGCCCATGTGGCGTTGGGCCTGACGCAAAGTCAGGTGGCAGAAGGCTTCCGGCGCGATCGCCGGACGGTGGCGCATGCCTGCCTGCGCATCGAGGAGCGGCGGGAGGTGCCGGCCTTCGACGGCGACGTGACCGTGCTGGAGGCAGGCCTGCGCTGGGTGGCCGCGCGATGAGCCGGGCCATGCCCCGCCGTGCGGCCGCCGGTCGCCACCCGCCTGCGCGCACCGCCGCTCCCGTCGTCACCGATGAGAGCCCGCTCGACTGGCTCGCCCGCCGCAAGGGGAGCGACGGCACGCCACTGATCACTCCGGCCCAGCAGGGCGCCGGAGAACGGCTGCGGCGGGATTTCACGCAGGCCGGCCTCACGCCCCGCGTCACCGCCAACTGGTCGGCGCTCGGCACGGGGGCGGCCGGTGCCGCGGGCAGCCCCGGCAGCTTCAGCGACGTGGTGCTTGCGGCCAAGACGCGCTTCGCGCTGGCGATGCGCGCGCTGGGTCCGGAACTCTCGGGTACTGTCGTCGATGTTTGCTGTTTTCTGAAAGGTCTGGAAACCGTGGAAAGCGAGCGGCGCTGGCCGCCGCGCACCGCGAAGGTCGTGCTCGGGCTGGGTCTCGACCGGCTGGCCCGTCACTACGGCCTTGCCTCGCAGGCGCAGGGACGGGGCACGGCGCCGACGCGGGCCTGGCATGCGGGGGAGTGATCGGCTGTGCATCGCGGCAGGCCGGATCATTCCACCGCTTGACCATCAGCCATGGGGCGGGGTCATCATGGGTGGTCCGAACGTGGTGGGGGCATGGATGGACGGCTATCTCGCGGCCATGGGCAAATACGGCACCTTCTCCGGCCGCGCCGCGCGGCAGGAATACTGGGTGTTCCATCTGGTGCTGGTGGTGCTGTCGCTGGCCGCCTCCGTGGCGGACCTTCTGGTGTTCGGCACGGGTCTCGACCATCAGGGCCCGGTGGGCCTCGTGGTTCTCCTGGTCCATCTGGTGCCGAGCTTCGCCGTCTCGGTGCGGCGGCTGCATGACATCGGCCGCACCGGCTGGTGGCTGCTGCTGGAGATCACCGTGATCGGCATCCTGGTGATCTTCATCTTCGCGCTGCAGCGGGGCACGCCCGGCCCCAACCGCTATGGTGCCGATCCCTACGGCGCCGGTGCCCAGGGTGTCGCGGCCTGAGGGCTCTGCCGCTCAGGCGGTGGCGAGGGCGGCCCGGGCGTCGGCGCGGATGCGCTCCACTATGGAGCGCAGGCCGTTGGAGCGCTGCGGCGTGAGATGGCCTTCGAGCCCGATGCGACGGAACACCGCCAGCGCGTCGGTCTCGAGGATCTCCTTGGCCGTATGGCCGGAGAGCACGGTGAGCAGCACCGCCACGAGGCCTCGCACGATATGGGCGTCGGAGTCGCCCCGATATTCCAGCACCGGTCCATCCGCCGTGTCGCGGCGCGCGCCCACGAGCCACACCTGGCTGGCGCAGCCCTGCACCTTGTTGGCTTCCGTGCGCAGGTCCTCCGGCAGGTCCGGCAGGCTGCGGCCGAGCTCGATCACGAAGCGGTAACGGTCTTCCCAATTGTCCAGAAGCTCGAAGTCCTCGATCAGGTCTTCGGCGGTCTTGGGCTTGGTCATGGAAAGTGTCCGTTCTCGTCGTCTGGCCGGGCGCACGGGTGCGCGTTCCGCCTCATATAGGCGGCAGCAGGCGCTTGCGAAAGCGTGCGGGAGATCAGGCGGGACGGCGCGGGGGCAGGGGCATGCCGGGGGCGGGCGCGCCGCGCTGCGGCTCCAGGCTCCAGGCGGGCGCGAGGTCCTGAGGGGTCAGGTCGTGGGAAGCGCTGCCTTCCTTTGCGGCAGACGGCTGGGGCGCGGCGGGAGTGGTGCCCGCATCGGCCTTGTGGGCGCCGATCGCGTCATAGACCCATTTGGCGCTCGCCTGCGCCTTCTCCGCCATGTGGTCCAGCATTTCGCCGCCCACCGCGCAGGCATCCGGCTGGCGCTGGCAGAAGCCGCGCGCATCGTTGATGGCCGCCTGCACGGCGGTGAAGGCCTGCCACGCACCGATCTGCCGCCCGCCGTCGCTGGTGACGCCGATGGGCAGGATCAGAAGGATGAGGGCCAGCCAGAAGGCCATTCGCAGCAGGAAGAACATCCGATCCTCACGGCCCCGGCCAGCCTCCTGAGGCCGGGCGCTTACCCTTGAAAGTAGCAAAGCCGGGCGCGCGGGGCAGCGGCGGGGACCCGTTTGCCACCGCTTCTTTTCAAGACATCGTTAACGCTGATCGCGTCCGTGATGGCGCTGCGCGCTTAGCCTTCCTTAAAGCCTTCCGTGTCAGGCTCTCTCCCATCGTCATGCAAGGGCGCCGCGGGCGCCGGTCGCACGGTGGGCACATGGATTGGGTCTTGAGCGATCAACGGCAGGGTGCAGGCAGCCTCAACGCGCGGCCGGACGCGGCGCGATCCGGTCGCGTCCGCACGTCGCTGCGTGATCTGGCCGGGGTCGGCCGCCACAGCGCCGCCGCGCTCGGGGCGCTGGCCTTCATGTGCGCGCTGGCGGGGGGCGGGCTGCTGCTGGCGGCGGCGCTCGGGCTCTCGGAGACCGGCCTGCCGGAAGGCGGCTGGCTGCTCGGCTGCGGCCTCATAAGCGCCGCTCTGTCCGCCGTCGCCGCTGGCCTGTCTCTGGCGGCCGAGCGGCTCGACCGTTCCATGATGGGCGTCGATCTGGCGCTCGTCACCCTGCACGGGCGGGGCGGCGAGGTGCTGGGGCTGGAGCATGCGGATGCCGCCCGCGCCCATGTGCCGGAGGATGCCTGGCTGGGGCAGGGCCTGTTCGACCGCGTGCTGGTGCCCGATCGGCCGGCCTTCCTCGCAGCCCTCTCCACGGCGGCCCATGGCCTTTCGGCCACCGAGAGCGTGTGCGAGGTGCGCCTGCGTTGCGAGGGCGAGGGCGAGGCCCCCGATTTCGTGTGGATGGAACTGCGCTGCGTCCCCGCCGGCGAGGACCGCGCCCGCGCCCACTGGCGCGACATCCATGCGGTGAAGATGCAGCTGGAAGAGGACCACCGCGCCCGCACCGAGGCGGAGCGCGCGAACCTGGCCAAGAGCCGCTTCCTCGCCGCCATGAGCCATGAGCTGCGCACGCCGCTCAACACCATCCTCGGCTTTTCCGAACTGCTCGCCACCGACACCGAGCAGCGCATCGATGCCCGCCGCAAGGAAGACTATGCCCGCATCATCCATGAGAGCGGCCAGCATCTCCTCGGTGTCGTGAACGACATCCTCGACCTGTCGCGGGTGGAGGCGGGGGCCTATGAGCTTTCCTTCGAGCACATCGACATGGCCCATCTGGTGGATGGCTGCGTGGAGATGGTCGGTCTCGATGCCGCCCGCCGCAACATCAAGGTGACGACGCTTCTGCCCGCCCGCCTGCCGCGCCCCATGGCCGACCAGCGGGCCGTGCGCCAGATGACGCTGAACCTGCTTTCCAATGCCGTGAAGTTCTCCGAGCACGGCGGCCTCGTGGAAGTGAATGTCTCGGCCCAGAACGGCGTCGTGTCCCTGAGCGTGCGCGACAGCGGCGCCGGCATGTCGCCGGCTGAGGTGGAGCGGCTCGGCGAGCCCTTCTTCCAGGCGGGCGACGCGGAGCGCCGGGCGCGCGGCAGCGGCCTCGGCCTCGCCGTGGTGCGCGCCCTCGTGAAGCTGCATGACGGTGCCTTCGAGGTGACGAGCAGCGTCGGAGGCGGCACCACCGTCACCATCAGCCTGCCGGTGCGGCGGTCGTCGGGCGTTGTTTCGCCCTTCGCGCGGGCCATCACCGATGAGGCCGGCCGCAAGGACAATGAGGGGCGCCGGATCGCATGAGGCTCGCATTCTGGCGCCCGGCCGAGACCGAGGCGGATGACCTTGCCGGTGCCGGCGCGTTCGAGGCGTTCAAGGCCGAGCGCAGCCTGAAGCGGCGGCGCCGGCTCGATGCCATGGCGGGCGCGCTGCTGGTGGCCTGCACCGTCGGCGTGCTGGTCAACATCTTCTCGCTGCAGAACGGCAACCGTTCGAACTTCATGTTCGGCCTCGCGCTGCCGGAGGCCATCGGCAAGCGCCTGACCATCGATCCGCGCACCCTGCTGGCCGGCACCAGGGCGAGCGATACCGATGTCGCCCCGGCGGCTCCGGTGCCGACGCAGGCGCAGCTCCAGCCGCAGCTTCTCGCCGCCACGGCGCCGCCGGCCGCCGCCGTGCCGCCCGCGGCACCGCCCCAGTCCATCGCCGCCCTCATCACCGGCGGCGCGCCTGCCGCGCCGGCGCCCCGCCAGCCCCAGCCGGTGGTGGCGGACGTGCAGCGCGAGCTTTCGCGGCGCGGCTTCTATGACGGCCCGGCCGACGGCCTCACCGGCCCGAAGACGGAAGCGGCCATCCGTGCCTATGAGCAGAGCGCGCGCCTAAAGGTGACGGGCACCGCGAGCGACGCTCTGCTGGCGCAGATCCGCCGTACGCCGGTTGCCTCCAACGCCATGCTGCCGCCCGCCAATGTGGGCGGCGGCGACATCACCGGCGCGCTTCGGCCGCCGGGCGAGGTGGCCAGGCCCAACCGTGTGCTCGGCGTGCAGAAGACGCTGGCCCGCCTCGGCTATGGCCCGCTCAAGGTGACCGGCAGCCTGTCGCCCGAGACGCGCCTTGCGGTGCAGCGCTTCGAGCGCGATCGCGGCCTGCCGGTGGATGGCGAGATCACGGACCGTCTGGTGCGCGAACTCTCCACCGTCTCCGGCACGGCCATCGAGTGATGCGGCTCAAGAGCGCGATCTTCGTCTCGGCCCTCATCCGCCGCGCGCAGGTGGAGGGCGCCTATGCTGTCGTCCGCCGCAAGGGCGCGGAGGAGGCGGGAGCGGTGTTCGTGAAGGTGGCGCCGCTGGACGGCACCGCCGCCTTCTACGGCCCGGCGCCGCAGAGCGAGATCGACGAGAGCTTTCCTGCTGACCGCCTGTTCAGCCCCATCCTCGGGCCGGGGACCCCCGAGGCGGACGTGGAGGCGCGCATCCAGAAGGAAGTGCGCTTCGATCCCGATCTGTGGCTGGTGGAGATCGAGGACCGGGACGGCCGCAGCTTCCTTGATCTCGCAAAAGCTTGAGATTTCCGCCGCCCTGACGCTGCGGTGCAGCTTTCCCTTTGGCATCCCACGGCTTAGCCTGTCGCCGATTTGGATTCCCGGTGTGCCATGGACGTCATTGAACTCGATCATGTGGTTGTCGGCGCGGGTGTCGTCGGCCTGGCCAGCGCTGCGGCGCTGGCGCGGGCGGGGCGCGAGGTGTTCGTGCTGGAAGCCGGCCCGACCATCGGCAGCGGCATCTCCTCGCGCAACAGCGAGGTGATCCACTCCGGCGTCTATTACACCACCGGCACCCTGCGCCATCTCCTCTGCGTCGAGGGCCGTCGGCGGCTCTATGCCTATTGCGAGCGCCACGGCATCGCCCACAACAAGTGCGGCAAGCTCATCGTCGCCACCAACGAGGCCGAGGCTGAGAAGATCGCCGGCATTGCGGTGCGGGCGAAGGAGAACGGCGTCGAGAACACCGATCTCATCACAGGCGCCGCCGCCATGGCGCTGGAACCGGCGCTGAAGGCGGTGGCGGCGCTCCATGTGGCCGAGACCGGCATCATCGATACGCACGGCTACATGCTGGCGCTCCAGGGCGAGGTGGAGGCGGCGGGCGGCGCCGTGCTGCTGCGCCACAGCGTGCGGCGGGGCACCGCTGCGCCGGGCCGCTTCACGCTGGACGTGGACACGCCGGACGGTCCCTTCACGCTCACCTGCCGCTCGCTGGTGATCGCCGCCGGTCCGTGGACGCACAAGGTGGCGGGCCGCATCGAGGGCTATGACATCTCGGCCATCCACCCCCTCGTGCTGGCGAAGGGCTCCTATTTCTCCTACTCCGGCAAGCCGGTGTTCTCGCGCCTCATCTATCCGGCGCCCATCGACGGCGGCCTCGGCACCCATGTGACGCTCGATCTCGCCGGGCGCATGCGCTTCGGCCCCGACGTGGAATGGCTGAACACGGGCGATCCGGATGCGGTGGACTTCTCCGTGGATCCCGCGCGGGCGGAAAGCTTCTACGCCAATGTGCGCCGCTTCTGGCCGCACCTGCCGGACGGCTCGCTCGTGCCGGACTATTCCGGCGTGCGGCCCAAGCTTGCGCCGCGCGGCACGCAGGAGGACTTCCTGCTGCATGGCCCTGCCCAGCACGGCGTCGAGGGGCTGGTCGGCCTGTTCGGCCTCGAAAGCCCCGGCCTCACCTCGTCTCTCGCCATCGGCGAGCGCGTGCGCGGCCTCGTGGAGCCCACCGCGCTCGCCGCCTGAGCGGGCGCGCGAAGATGGGCTGAAGGTTGCACCAGATTGGACCTACACCCAAGAACAAGCTTCGCGAAACCTTCCGGTCGGATCGACGTTCTCAGGTCATGAGATCCGGAGGTCCGAACATGACGACCGTGGTTCCCTTTCCCCTCGATCGCCGCGCCGCCATGCCCCCGCGGGTGCAGGACGGCGCCGCCCAGATTTTCATCCTGCCGGTGATCCGCGTGGAGCGCCACGGGGACGCGCCGATGGGCATGGGCCCCGCCGATGTCAGCCGCCCGCCGCTGCCGTTCAGCTTCTTCCTGACGGGCAATCGCTGACCCCGATCAGCCGGGCGCGGGCCCGCAGGTGGCGGCATTGAGCTGGCCGCGCACCATGTCCCGCATGTCCCGGTCGCGGGTGAAGGCGCGCACCAGCGCGATGCCCGTGGTGGAGGGCGACACCACCACCAGCCGGTCGGCTGCGGTGATTTCCTCGTCCTCGGGAATGGCCGCCTTCTGGGCCGGCGTCATGAGATCGAGCTCGATCACCTTGCCCGCCGCCTTGTCGCTCAGGGCGTAGAAGCCGACGCCCCGCGCCGTGTAGAACGACACCGAGGTGTAGTCGGCGGTTGCCGGCACCCGCAGCTTCAGTGGCTCCTTCGACAGGTCATAGAGACAGACGGAATAGACGAAGGCCGGATCCATCATCGGCAGAACGTCGCCCGTGCCCTTCAGCGCTACCATCTCATTGACTGGCCGGTCCGCCGCCAGCCGCCGGAAGGCGTTACGCTCGGAGAGCAGCGGCATGGCGAGGATGGAGACGAGGTGAACCATGCCCGCCAGCACGAGGATGATGGCGAGCGCGAGCAGGAGCGAGGGGCGCTCCGCCCGCGCCGGGATGCGCCAGCGCCAGGGATTGGCCAATCCGAGGCGGGAGGTCCGCCGATAGCCGTCAAAGCGCAGGCTCATGGGCAGCGCTCCGTCGTCACGCGGGGCAGAACCGCATCTTCGACGGCGCCGGAGGCGAAGCTGAAGGGCGCGTCATAGAGCCGGAGCGCCACCTGCACATGCGGCTGCGCGCCCGTGGGCACCCAGTTCCCCGAACGGGCCTCGGGGCTCAGCACGACGTTGATGTTGCCATTGTCGGTGTAGAGCAGTTCGGCGGAGGTGAAGCCGGTGCGCCGGGCCTCGTTGGGAATGGGCTGGCCCTTGCCGTCCATGAGCGTGAGCGTCCAGAGCCGCGCCTGCGGCAGGCGGCCGGTGATGCGGATCACGCATCGGCCGTCCAGCGGCTTGCCGGCGCTGTCCTGGCGGGCGAGGAACAATAGGCCGTCCGCCAGTTCCAGCGGCAGTTCGCCGGAGCGCGCGATGAAGGCGCGGGCATAGGGATCGGCCTGCGTGGTGCCGGAGCGCGGCCAGCCTTCCCAGGCGCCCGCCCGCACCAGATCCATGCCGCGCGAGGAGGTGACGGTGAGCCAGGTGCCGCCGAGGCCGAGGGCGGCGGCGGCCGTGAGGCAGACGGCGAGGGAGAGCGGACGCACGGGCCGGCCTTCAGTTCGTCCGGCCGAGCGGCGCGGCGGAAGCGGTGGGGCCGGCGGGCCGCGCCGGCAAGGGCGGCGCCTCCTTCAGCAGCCGTTCGAGGCGCGCGAGGTTGGCGGCGGATTTCGGCGAGAGGGTGATGGGCCGCTCGGCGGATTCAAGGCCCGGCACCACCAGCGGCGTCGGCGGCTGGTCGAGCTTGGGCGCCGGGGCGTTGCCGATGCCGGGGATGTATTTCAGCTCGATGCCCTGATGGGCATAGGCCATGACCTTCTGCCAGGTCATGGCGGGCAGGGAGCCGCCGGTCATCTTGTTCATGGACTGGTAGTCGTCATTGCCGAACCAGACGCCGCCCACGTAATTGCCGGTGAAGGCCATGAACCAGGCATCGCGATAGGCGTTCGTGGTGCCCGTCTTGCCCGCCACCTTGATGCCCGGCAGGCGGGCCCGCCGCCCGGTGCCGTTCTCGATGACGTTGTTCAGCATCGGGTTGATCTCGTCGATGATGTCCGGCGGCAGGATCTGCACGGGCTTGGGCGCGTCGCGGTCGAACCGCCAGACCACCTCGCCATTGCCGATGCGCATCTCCACCATGGCGTGCGGATAGACGCTGCGCCCGCCATTGGCGAACACCGAATAGGCGGTGGCCATGTCGATGAGCGTCACCTCGGCGGCACCGAGCGGCAGGGCCGGGGAGATTTCGAGCTTGGTGGTGAGGCCCATCTTGTGGGCGAGCGCGGCGATGTTGGTGCGGCCGAACTTGTCGCCGAGGCGCACCGCCACCGTGTTCAGCGAATGCTGGAGCGCGGTCTGGAGGGTGATGGTGCCCATGTAGCTGCGGCCGTAATTCTGCGGGCACCAGTTGCCGTTGCAATAGGGCGCATCCACCACGGTGGAGGTGGGCTTCATGCCTCCGAGCAAGGCGGTCGTATAGACGAACGGCTTGAAGGAAGAGCCGGGCTGGCGCAGGGCGTCGGTGGCGCGGTTGAACTGGCTCTCGCCATAGTCGCGCCCGCCGACCATGGCGCGCACGGTGCCGTTCGGCTCCATGATGACGATGGCGCCCTGCGTGACCTTGTAGTCCTTGCCATATTCCCGCAGGGACTGGTCGAGGGCTGCTTCCGCCACCTTCTGGATGTTCGGGTCGAGGCCGGTGCGCACCACGAAATTGCGCTCGGTCACGCTCTTGGGGAGCGTGTCCACGAACTTGCGCACTTCGGCGAAGGCATAGTCGAGATAATAGTCGGGCACGCCCTCGTCGCGCCGGTCGATGGGGGTCGCCGGATTGCGACGGGCGCCGAACACCTGGCCCTCGGTCATGAAGCCGGCGTCCACCAGATTGTCGAGCACGGTGGAGGCGCGGGCGCGGGCGGCGGGCAGGTTGATGTGCGGCGCGAATTTGGTCGGGGCCTTGAACAGGCCCGCCAGCATGGCGCTTTCGGCCAGATTCACCTCGCGCACCGACTTGCCGAAATAATAGCGGGCCGCCGCGTCCACCCCATAGGCGCCGCCGCCGAGATAGGCGCGGTCCAGATAGAGCTTCAGGATCTGGCTCTTGGTCAGGCGGCTTTCCAGCCACAGGGCGAGGAAGGCCTCCTTGATCTTGCGTTCGATGGTCCGCTCGTTGGAGAGGAACAGGTTCTTGGCGAGCTGCTGGGAGAGCGAGGAGCCGCCCTGCCGCACGCCGCCGGCCCGCGCATTGGTGACGAGGGCACGCAGGGTGCCGGCGACGTCGATGCCGAAATGCTCGTAGAAGCGCCGGTCTTCGGTGGCGAGCGTCGCCTTGATGAGGGTGTCGGGGATTTCCTCCAGCGGCACCGTGTCGTTCTGCTTCACCCCGCGCTCGCCCACGAGATTGCCGTAGCGGTCGAGGAAGGTGACGGCGAGTTCCGTGCGCTTCAGCCAGTCGTCGGAGGTTTCCTGGAAGGCCGGCAGCGCAAGGGCCAGCAGCACGACGAAACCGGCGCTGCCCAGCGTGAAGCCTTCCGAGGCCATCCCGACGAAGAAGCGCGGGATGCCGCTCAGGGAGAAGCGCTCCATGAAGGCGGAATAATTCGTGACCGCCCGGCGGGTGAGATCGCCCAGCCGGTACATCCCGCTGTCGATGCGGGAATCGAGATCCAGCAGCGCGTTGCGCAGCCGTTTCCGGAACGGGTTCTGCTCGCCTTCGCTCACTGGCCGGGAACCGATCTTCTTGGAGGCCGCGCCGTCGCGGCCGCTCTGAACCTAAGGCGAACCGGCGCAGGAGGAAAGCGCTCCCGCCGCTGCGGTACGCTTCAACCAGCTCCGTGCCGGAGGCCCCCGCCCGGGACTGCGACGACGCTCATGTAGGATGCGCCGCCGGCCACGGCAACGCCTGCGTCCCGGCATGGTTCCCGCCCCGCGCTCTTCATTTCGCCGCAGGGATCGGCTAGCAAGCGGCATGCCCCATGATGCCACGCCCCAAGAGCCGTTCTGGCGGACCGTGCCGCTCGCCCGCATGACGCCGGAGCAGTGGGAGAGCCTGTGCGACGGCTGCGGTCGCTGCTGCCTCGTGAAGCTCGAGGACGAGGATACGGGCGAGATCGCCTATACGGACATCGGCTGCCGCCTGCTCGATGGCGAGACCTGCCGCTGCACCGATTATCCCAACCGGCAGGCGCAGGTGCCCGACTGCGTGCGGCTGACGCCGGAGGCGGTGATGACCATCGGCTGGCTGCCGCCCACCTGCGCCTACCGGCTGCTGGACGAGGGCAAGGATCTGCCCTGGTGGCATCCGCTGGTGTCCGGCGATCCGGCGACGGTGACCGCCGCCGGAATCTCGGTGAGCGGGCGGACGGCCGGGTCGGAGGACGCCTTCGGGCTGATGGAACTCATCGCCCACGTGGTCTCCTGGCCGACCCGCTGGCCGCGGGGGGCCAAGGCCCGGACAGCCGCAGCGCCCAGGTCCCGCCGCAAGCCGGCCTCGGACCGGCCGGCCTGAGGCGCGCCGTCAGACCGAGTGGAACGGCGCGGCGGGCCGTACCGGCAGCGGGCCGGAGGCGCCCTCCAGATCCTTCCGGTCCCGCGGCATCTCGATATCGTCCTGCGGGCCGGCGGCGGTTCTGCCCCGGTGCCGGTGGCGGCGGCCGTGCGTGGTGTCCTTCTCCGCCACCGCCTTGAGGGCGCAGCGGCCGGTGCCCGCCCGCAGGATCAGGCCGGCGGCGGCGCCGACGCCGATGAGGCCCAGCAGGCCGCCCCGCCTCAGGCTGAAGCTCATCAGCAGGCTGGCGGCCGCGCCGGAGGCCCAGCGTTCCGTTGAACTCAAGTTTCTCGCGCGCGTCATCATGTGCTCCCGTCGTTACGCAACAAGAACGCCGGGCAGGCGTGATCGGGTTCCGGTGGCGGCGTAGCGCCGGGCCCCGCTCAGGACGGGGCTCTCGCCCCAGCCATGCGCAATCCGCGCTTTTCGCTGGCGGGAGCGAGGATTAGACGGAATAGATAGCTCCGGCTTCCGCCCTGTTCGCGTCGCGCCCTGCGCGGCGGTGCGTCGTTGTTGAGTCTGCCGATGCCGTCCCCGCACGTCTCCCAGCCGTCCCCCGAGGCCCCGCCCGCATCCCATGCCCGCAAGGGTGGCCCCCGCCGCCAGCCGGGCTACCGGGCCGTGGCGCTGATCGTGGCGAGCGCCATGTTCATGGAGCAACTGGACGCGACGGTGCTCGCGACCGCCTTGCCGGCCATGGCGCGGGACTTCGGCGTGACGGCGCCGCACATGAGCATCGCGCTCACCTCCTACCTGCTCTCGCTCGCCGTCTTCATTCCCGCCAGCGGCTGGGCGGCGGACCGGTTCGGCTCGCGCACGGTGTTCCGCCTCGCCATCGCCGTCTTCACCATCGGCTCGCTTCTGTGCGCGCAGTCCCAGAGCCTCGCCTTCCTCGTCTTCGCCCGCCTGCTGCAGGGCATGGGCGGGGCGATGATGATCCCGGTCGGCCGCCTCGTGCTGCTGCGCTCCACCACCAAGGCGGACCTCGTCTCGGCCATGAGCTGGCTGCTGGTGCCGGCGATGATCGGCCCGATGGTCGGTCCGCCGCTCGGCGGCTTCCTCGTTACCTTCCTCGACTGGCGCTGGATCTTCTACATCAACCTGCCCATCGGCGTGCTGGGGCTGGTGCTGGTGAGCATCTTCATTGCCGACAGCCGGGCCGAGAAGCCGGACCGCTTCGATGGCCTCGGCCTCGTTCTCTCGGGTGCGTCGCTGGGCGGCCTGCTGTTCGCCTTCGAGCTGTCGAGCCGGGGCGAGGGCGATGCCCGCATCACCTTCGGCCTGATGGTGATGGGCGTCCTGAGCGGCCTTGCGTATCTGCGCCACGCCCGCAAGCTCTCGGCGGCGGGCGGCCATCCCATCCTCGATCTGTCGCTGATGAACATCGAGACGTTCCGCCTCTCGGTGATCGCCGGCAACATCACCCGCATCACCCAGGGCGCCCAGCCCTTCCTGATCCCGCTCATGCTCCAGCTCGGCTTCGGCATGACGGCGGCGGAGGCGGGCATGATCTCGCTCTCCACAGCCGTCGGCTCGCTGCTGATGAAGGGCGTGGCGCCGAAGGTGCTGCGCCGCTACGGCTTCCGCAACACGTTGCTCGTCAACGGCATCATCTGCACCGGCACCTATGCGGTCTGCGCCCTCATGCGCCCCGACTGGCCCCACTGGTCCATCTACGTGCTGCTGACCGCGGCCGGCTTCTTCATGTCGCTCCAGTTCACCGCCTATAATACGGTCGCCTATGACGAGGTGCCGGCGGCGCGCATGAGCGCGGCTGCCAGCTTCTACAGCACCTTCCAGCAGCTCATGCTCTCCATGGGCATCTGCGTCGCCGGCTTCGCGCTCGCCACCTCCATGGCCGCCAACGGCCGTTCCGTGGCCGGCTTGGCGGATTTCTCGGTGGCCTTCGTCACCGTCACCACCATCGCCATGGCGGCGACCTTCTGGAACGCGCGCCTGCCCCATGATGCGGGTGCCGACATTTCCGGCCACCGCCGCCGGCGGAGCTTGGCTGCCGCCGTCAACGAGGCGACGGACGCCCCGGACTGAGGGACATCACACCGGCGCCCGGCCGGGGGCGCGAAAAGGCCGGGCGCCGGTTCCGGCCGCGCCGGTCAGGCGACGGCCGGCTGCCGGCTCCACGAGGGGAACGGGTCCGGCAGGTGAGACAAGGCGGCGAAGTCGAGCTGCGCCGGATCGGTGGGGCCCGTCAGGCAGTCATCCAGCGCCGCCCGGATGGCGGCTTCATCCAGGCCCATGCCGATGAACACCAGCTCCTGCCGCCGGTCGCCGTAGAAGGGCGCCCAATAGCGCTTCAGCTCGGTGCGGAAGGCGGGGTCCTGCGGCCAGTGCTCCTTCGGCACAGCGGCCCACCACAGGCCGAGCTTCTCGGTGCGGCAGAGCGAACCGGCAAGGCTCATCTCGCCCACATAGGCATCGCGGGTCGCCAGCCAGAACAGCCCCTTGGCGCGGATCAGGCCCGGCCAGGTGCGGCGCAGGAAGGCGGAGAATTTCTGCGGATGGAAGGGCCGGCGGGCGCGATAGACGAAGCTCGCGACGCCGTATTCCTCGGTCTCCGGCACATGGTCCGCAAAGCCGTTCAGCTCCTTGAACCACAGCGGATGACGATGGGCGGCCTCGAAATCGAAGCGGCCGGTGTTCATCACCTCGGCGAGCGGCACCCGACTGTGGTTCGTCTCGAGGATGCGGGCGTCCGGGTTGAGCCCCTTGATGACGGCGCGGGCGAGCCGGAGCTTTTCCGGATCGGTGGCGCCGACCTTGTTCAGCACGATCACGTCGGCGAACTCGATCTGGTCCACCATCAGATCGACGATGGTCCGCTGGTCCTCTTCCCCGAGGCTCTCGCCCCGGTCGCGCAGGAAGTCGGTGGAGGCGTAGTCCTTCAGGAGGTTTGCCGCGTCCACGACCGTCACCATGGTGTCGAGGCGGGCGAGGTCGGAGAGGGAGAAGCCCTCCTCGTCGCGGAACTCGAAGGTGGCGGCCACCGGCAGCGGCTCGGCGATGCCGGTGCTCTCGATGACCAGCGCGTCGAAGCGTCCTTCGCGGGCGAGGCGGGTGACTTCCGCCAGCAGGTCGTCGCGCAGGGTGCAGCAGATGCAGCCGTTGGTCATCTCCACCAGCGTTTCCTGCGTGCGGGAAAGATCGCCGCCGCCGGCCCGGATCAGTTCCGCATCGATGTTCACTTCGGACATATCGTTGACGATCACCGCGACCCTCAGGCCCTCGCGATTGGCGAGCACGTGGTTGAGCAGGGTGGTCTTCCCGGCGCCCAGAAAGCCTGAAAGCACGGTGACTGGCAGGCGATTGTCGGCGGTCGGCATGGGGTGGTCCTTTGAATGATACAATATATCATTTCTTGGCATGCCCGTCTTTTTGGCGCAAGTGCCGGACCGTTCGCCTGCCTGATGATGCCGTTCCGGAAAGGGTCCGCGTTGTCCGCGCAGCCGGATGGTGACGAAATGAACCTACGGTGAATGCAGCCGGACGCCGGGGAGGGGCGGATGATGGCGATGTTTCAAGCGAGCCAGACGTTGATGGAGGCCGAGCACCAGTTCGACGACCGGACGGCCTATTGCACCCGGTGCGGTTGCCACTGGAACACCGCCTACCAGCTGCGCCGCGGCTGCATCACAGCGGAGAATGTTTCGGCGATCTCGCACCTGCGCGCCCGGGCTCGGCTCGACGCGCTCCTGACCGCGCGCCGCATGCCCCGCCCGCCGAAGGGGGCATGAGGCGCGCAGGTCGGTGACCCCGCTTCGGTGCGGGATGGTTTTTCGAGTTTGAGGGATGTTCCAGGGCACCTATCTCCCCCCCCCCGGGTGCCTTGGGACGCCCTCTCCCCCACGGGAGAGGGCATCAGTGGGCGCGCAACGCGCGGTCGCCGGGACCCCTGTCATGGTGGGACAGGACAGGGGTCCAACGGCAGCGCGGGACGCACCCGGCACGCCGGAGGGAAACCGGCGGCAGGGAGGGGCCGAGTACCCGAGTGCAGTTCCCGAAGTTCAAGCTTCCGACGTTCCGAAGACCCGAGTTTCGTCTCCAAGTTCCAGAGTTCCGAAGTCCCCAAACGCCGGGTCCGAACCGGGCTCGGCCACCGGTACCAAGTCGCAAAGTCGTGTGTCCTCAAGTGTCAGTACCCAGTGCCAAGACCAGCGTTTGCGTTCGGTTCGAGTTCCTGAGGGTTCGTGAGTTTGGTCTCCCGACCGGAGTTTAGGAAAATATGCCTTGACAGCGTGCCGCTCATCAGGCATCTTTTCTCCATGCTCCGGAATTGTGACTTGAAAGGCGCCGCATCGCCCCCGCGGCGCCTTCCTTTTTTCCGGCGTCCGCGGTGCCCCTTCGCACCCCGCGTGAACACGAACGCCCGGGATCTGCCCCCAATGACCGCTCCCGCCTCTCCCGCTGCCGTGGCCCGCGCCCGCGCCCTGCGCGGCGAGGGTCTCGAGCCCGCCGCCATCGCCGCCAAGACCGGCCTCTCGCTTCGCCAGCTCGGCTACTGGCTGCGCCCCGATGCCGGGGCGCCCCGGCCGATAGCGCGCCGCGCCGGCAAGGGCCGCAAGCGCCCGGCGTGTAAGGCCGCCCGCCCGCCGAGCCCCGCCGCCCGCCTTCGGATGATGGGACGCCTCTGGACGGCTGCCGAGGCGCAGATGGCCGAGATCGAGGCCCGCCTCCAGCGGCTCGCCGAAGGGGAGGGGTCGGCCCGAGATGGCGTACAGGACGCCCGCGCACTCGCCATTCTCGCCCGCGTCATGCGCGATCTCTCCGCCCTCGATGCCGCCGCCCGCAAGGCGCGCGCCGAGGCGGCGCCACCGGCAGGAGCCGCGCCGCTCTCTCCCGAGGGGGCCGGCGCCTTTCGCGCCGAGCTCGCCCGCCGCCTCGCCGGCCTGTGCGACAGCGTGCAGCCGCCGGCCCCCGACACTCCGCCGGAGGGGACGGCACCGCACTCCCAAGGGTAAGCCGGCCGCCGCGCCGAGGCGCCTGTCCCGAAACGGGACGGACGCGAACATCCACAGGACAAACCCCGTCCGAATCGCTGGCGCCCGCCTGTGCCGCATTCGTTCGCCGGAGGCGCCTCATGTCGCTCGCCCTTCCCCCTCCCTCCGCCGCCGCTTTGCGCGCGGCCCTGGCGGCGGTGATGGCGGATGCGGGCGCGGCGCGGACGTTTCTCTCGGGCCTCGACGAGGCGGGCGCCGAACGCCTGCTCACCGATTGGGAAATCTGGGCGCGCCCCGACCAGTTGCCGCCGCCCGCGGCGTCCGGTGGCCGGCCCTGGACCACCTGGCTGGTGCTGGGCGGGCGTGGCGCCGGCAAGACGCGGGCGGGTGCCGAATGGGTGCGGGGACTGGCCCTCGGCCGGCCGCCTTTCGCGCCGGCCCCCGTGGGCCGCATCGCGCTGGTGGCCGAGACCATGGGCGATCTGCGGGAGGTGATGGTGGAGGGTGTGTCCGGCCTGCTCGCCGTCCATCCCGCCGCCGAACGGCCCCGCTGGGAGCCCACCCGCCGCCGCCTCGTTTGGCCCAATGGCGCGGTGGCGCAGGGCTTTTCCGCCGAGGATCCCGAGAGCCTGCGCGGGCCGCAATTCGAGGCCGCCTGGCTCGATGAACTCGCCAAGTGGCGGCGGGCCGAGGCGGTGTTCGACATGCTCCAGTTCGGCCTCCGGCTCGGCGCGCAGCCGCGCCAGATGGTGACGACGACGCCCCGCCCGAGCGCCCTGCTGCGCCGCCTCATGGCCGACCCGTCCACCGTCTTGAGCCGCGCAACCACGGCTCAGAACGCCTTTCACCTTGCGCCCGCTTTCCTCGACACGGTGCTGGCCCGCTATGGCGGCACGCGGCTCGGGCGGCAGGAACTGGAGGGCGAAATCATTGAGGACCGGCCCGACGCGCTCTGGACCCGTTCGGCCCTTGAGGCTGCTCGTGAGACGGCCGCTCCGCCGCTCGCCCGCGTGGTGGTGGCGCTCGATCCGCCGGCCTCGTCGCGGGCCGGGGCGGATGCCTGCGGGATCATCGCCGCCGGCATCGACGGGGAGGGCCTTGTGCATGTCTTGGCGGACGCCACCGCCGCCGGCCTACGCCCCGCCCAATGGGCGGCGCGGGCCATCGACCTGTGGCGCGCCCATGAGGCGGATGCGGTGGTGGCGGAGGTGAACCAGGGCGGCGAGATGGTGCGCAGCGTGCTCGCCGAGGTGGATGCCAGCGTGCCGGTGGTGAGCGTGCGCGCAACGCGCGGCAAGTATCTGCGCGCCGAGCCCGTCGCCGCTCTCTATGAGCAGGGGCGTGTGCGCCACGCCGGCGCCTTCCCGGCGCTGGAGGACGAGATGTGTGACTTCGGTCCGGAGGGCCTGTCCTCCGGCCGTTCGCCGGACCGGCTCGACGCCCTCGTCTGGGCCGTCACCCACCTCGCTCTCGGCCCCCGCGCCCCGGCGCCGCGCGTTCGGCGGTTTTGAGGCCGGTTTGGAAATCTACCGCCAGTCCCTTCCCCCTCCCCATCCCTCCCCCGCAAGCGGGAGAGGGAGTCTGTTGCGTGGGTCGCAAAGACAAGCTCGAAATCCTTGGCGGATGCCCTCTCCCGCTTGCGGGGGAGGGTTGGGAGGGGGCAGGCGAGCAGGGAAAGAACACACTCTCCATATCCAGGCACACCCCGAGCACCCGTTCGACGCCGTTTTCAGGCGGCGGCCGAGAGCGCCCCGAAGCCGAACAGCCGGGCGGCGGTGCCGCCGAGAACCTGCGGCAGCTCGGGGGCCTGGAAGACGCGGGCCAGGAGGGCCTTGAGGCCGGCGATGTCGGCTTCGTTTTCGTGCTGGGTATGCGGCCAGTCGCTGCCGATCATCAGGCGGCCGGCGCCGAAGGCGGCGCGGGCGGCTTCGGCCAGCGGCAGCGGATCGCCGCCGCCGAGCCGGTAGGGCGCGGAGAGCTTCATGTGGAGGCGTGGCGTGCGCGCGGCCAGCAGCATGAGGGCGGCAAAGCCGGGGTCATTCACGCCGAGGGCGGGGTCCGGCAGGCCGAAATGGTCCACCACCACCGCCGGCACATCGCTTTCCAGCAGCCCCGCCAGCAGGCGCGGAAACCGCCGGGCCTGCGCCTGCACCTCGATCTGGAAACCGCAGCGGGCCGCCGCCGCGAGGAAGGCGCGCCAGACGGGATCGGCAAAATCCGGGTCCGGCCGGCCGATCAGATTGAGCCGCACGCCGGCGATGCCTTGAGCCGCAAGCCCGCGCATGGCCCCTTCGGTACAGTCCGGCGCCACCACGGCGATGCCGCGCAGATGGTCGGGATCGGCAGCGATCGCGGCCAGCAGATAGGAATTGTCCGTACCGAGGAAGCTCGGCTGCACCAGCACACCGCCGGCAAAGCCGTTGGCCGCCCGCAGGGCCGCATAGGCCTCGGGCAGCGCGTCATAGGCCGGCACATAGCGGGCGGCGGCAATGGTCGGCAGGTCGCGCCGGAAGATGTGGGCGTGGCTGTCGATGGCCATCAGGCCGGCGGAACGCCGCCGGCCGTCGAGGGGTTCGTTCATGTTGCGGGACCGGATGCGCGGCGGCTCATTGCGCGGGGGCGGACGAGCGCACGCCGGCACCGGCCGGCGCGCCGGGCGCGTCCACCGCGTCGAGCTTCACCGCCTTGGTCTCGGGCAGCATGAGCACCGCCACCACCACGAGGCCATAGGCCACCGCCGCATCGATGCCGATGGCGGCGCCGAGCGACATCTGCTCCGACAGATGGCCGACGAGGAAGGGGAAGATGGCGGAGACGATGCGCCCGGCATTGTAGCAGAAGCCGACGCCGGTGCCGCGGATGCCGCCCGGATACAGCTCGGAGAACAGCGCGCCCATGCTGGCCGGAATGCCGGCCGAGCAGAAGCCCAGCGGGAAGCCGAGGATCAGCATGGCGGTGTCGCCGATGGGCAGGAACACATAGGCCAGCACGACGATGACGCAGGAGAGCGCGAACAGGCCCACCGTGCGCCGGCGGCCGATGCGGTCCAGCAGATGCGCGGCGGCGATGCAGCCGAAGAAGAAGGCGACGATGATGACCGCCAGATAGGCGCCCGTGCCCAGCGTGGAGAGATGGCGCTCGGTCTTGAGATACGTGGGCAGCCAGCTCGTCACCGCGTAATAGCCGCCGTGGGCGCCGGTGCCGAGCAGCAGGCCCACCAGCGTGACGCGCAGCACGTCCGGCGAGAAGATGCCCAGCAGCGGCGTGCGCGCTTGCTGCGCCTTGGGCGCGCGGGCCGGCGAGGCCTCGGGCTCGGGCACATGGCGGCGCACGAAGATGACGAGGATCGCCGGGATGAGGCCGAGGCCGAACAGCAGGCGCCAGGCGATTTCCGGCGGCACGAAGGAATAGATGCTGGTCTGGATCAGCACCGAGGCGCCCCAGCCCACCGCCCAGGCACTCTGCACGGTGCCCAGCGCCTTGCCGCGGTGGCTCGGGCGGATGGCCTCGCTCATGAGCGCGACACCGGCCGCCCATTCGCCGCCGAAGCCGAGGCCCTGCAAGGCTTTCAGCACGAGGAGCTGGTTGTAATCCTGTGCGAAGGCGGAGGCGAAGGTGGCGAGCGCGAACCACAGGATCATCACCTGCAGGGCGCGCACGCGGCCGATGCGGTCCGAAATGGCCCCGCCGACCCAGCCGCCCAGCGCCGAGGCGATGAGCGTCACGCTGGTGATCATGCCCGCATCGGCCTTGCTGATGTGCCAGAGGGCAAGCAGCGTCGGGATGACGAGGGAGAAGAGCTGGACATCGAGCGCATCGAGCGCCCAGCCGCCGAAGCAGGCCCAGAATGTCTTGCGCTCGGTGGCGTCGATCTCGCGGAACCAACTGAACATGGGTGTCCTCCGGCAGGCCCGCGCGGCTCTTGCGGCCGGCTGGCGCCTTGCGTGAACGGTTGCGAACGAAAATGAGCGGAGGACCGCTCAGCGGATCTCGATGCGGTAGCGGAAGCGGTCGGCGGGGCCGCGCGAGCGGCGCCACTCGATGGGATGGCGATCGAAACCGAGCGCCACACGGTCCACCACCACCACCGGCGCGCCGGCCGGAATCTCCAGCACGCGGGCGTCCTTCTCGGTGGCGAGGTCGATGGTGAGCGTTTCCTCGGCGGAAGCGACCACCTCGCCGCACAGGCGCTCATAGAGCGGATAAAGCAGGTCGCCGAAGCCGGTGAGGACGAGATCCTCCAGCGGCGCGAAGCGGGCGCGCGGCAGCCAGATTTCCTCGGCGAAGACCGGTGTGCCGTCGATGAGACGCAGGCGGTCGATGCGCAGGGCCAGCGACTTCGGTGCGAGGCCGAGCGCCCTCGCGGGTTCCGACGGGCAGGGGGCAACCTTGCGGGCGAGCACGCGGCCCTCGGGCATGGCGCGCGCCCCGTCCGCCCCCTCGGCGCGGAAGAAGCGGAAGAGCGAGCGGTCGAGGGAGGGGCGGCGCACGAAGGTGCCGCGCCCCTGCACCCGGTCGAGCACACCCTCGGCCACCAGCGTGTCGAGCGCCTTGCGCACGGTGCCGAGCGCCACGCCGTTGACGCGGGCGATCTCGCTTTCCGCCGGAATGGCCGTGCCCGGTCCCCAGTCGCCCGCGACGATGCGGGCGACAATGGCGTCACGCAGGCGCTGATAGAGGGGCAGGCGGCTGTCGCTGGTCTCGCTGAGCGCGAGCACGGCGCCGGGCGCATCGGCCGATGCGTCCGTCTGTGTCCTGTCCGCGTCCACAGCGTGCTGGCTCATGCCACTCGCGCTCCACCGGTTGATTGGTCCTCTATAGGACTAGAGGGGGCTATCTCCACCGTCAATCGGGTAGCTGTGCAGGTGCGAAGGCGCCGTATTGCGCTGCAATGTGCCGCCGCCGCTTGGCCTCCGGGCGCGGCTTCACAGCGCGTCCCTCGGCCGCCGAGGGCGAGGGCGCGGTGCGCTTTCATGCTTCGGAAACGATCCTCCGGCGGCCAGTGGCCGTCGCCCGTCCTGCTTGCTCCGGCCCCGGAGCCGAGGGAGTCCCGCATGCTGTCGTCCGTCTTCCAGGCCCTGCGTCCGCGTCCGTCCGAGGCCAAGGCGAGCCGCACCGCCGCGCTGGTGGCGCTGCTCGCCACCGGCCGCGCCCGCTGGACCCCCCGCGATTATGCCGGGCTCGCCCGCGAGGGCTTCGCCCGCAATGCGGTGGCCTATCGCGCCGTTCGGCTGATCAGCGAGGCCGCCGCCAGCGTGCCGCTGCTCTTGATGAACGGCGACCGCGAGATCGACGCCCATCCGCTGCTGGACCTCCTCGCACGGCCCCATCCGCGTGCGGCGAAGGCGGATTTCCTGGAGGCGCTGTGCGGCCATCTACTGGTGGCCGGCAATGCCTATGTGGAAGCGGTGGCGGTGGAGGGCGCCGTGCGCGAACTCCATGTGCTGCGGCCCGATCGCGTGCGCATCGTGCCCGGCCCGGACGGCTGGCCGGAGGCGTTCGACTACACGCTGGAGGGCCGCGCCCTGCGCATCCCGCAGGAGAGCATCGTGCCGGGCGCCGACGTGCCGCCGGTGCTGCACCTCGCCTTGTTCAATCCGCTGGATGATCTCTACGGCTTCGCCCCGCTGGAGGCGGCGGCGCAGGCGCTCGATCTGCACAATGCCGCCGGCGCCTGGAACAAGGCGTTGCTCGACAATGCGGCGCGCCCCTCCGGCGCGCTGGTCTATGGTGGCACGGGTTCGCTGTCCGAAGAGCAGTTCGCGCGCCTCAGGGAGGAGCTGGAGGCGAGCTTCCAGGGTGCCGCCAATGCCGGCCGCCCGCTGCTTCTGGAGGGCGGGCTCGACTGGAAGCCCCTCGGCCTTAGTCCGAAGGACATGGATTTCGCCGCCGCCCGCGAGGCCGCCGCGCGGGAGATCGCGCTGGCGCTGGGCGTGCCGCCCATGCTGCTCGGCATTCCGGGCGACAACACTTATGCCAATTATGCCGAGGCCAACCGCGTGCTCTGGCGCCAGAGCGTGCTTCCGCTGGTGAAGCGGGTTGCCGGCGCGCTGAGCGCCTGGCTCGCGCCGGCCTTTGGGGCGGGACTCGCGCTGGTGCCGGATCTCGATCAGGTGGAGGCGCTCACCGCCGAGCGCTCCGAGCTCTGGAGCCGCGTGAACGCGGCCGATTTCCTCACCGATGCGGAGAAGCGCGCGGCCGTGGGCTATGGCCCCGTCGCGCCCTGAGGGGAGGTCATCTTGGAGAGCATCCTTCAGGTTTTCGCGACGCGCGGCGACCTCGCCCATCTGGCACTCGCCGCCTGGGCGCTGAGCGCGTCCGGCGTTGCGCTGGCCGCCCTCACGGGCCTGTCCCGCGCCAACGAGCGCATCGACGCCTTCGTCCGCGAACTCGCCCGCTTCAACGCCCGCCACGACGATCCGTGAGGGGCCCGTGACCGGCGCGGTCTGAGGATCTGACCGCGCTCCTCTCCGCTCGCGCAACCGGCTCCCTCTCCCGCCTGCGGGGGAGGGCTGGGGAGGGGGCTGGCCGGAACGAGCCTCTCCAGTCCAACACATGATCGCCCACTCACCAAAACCGCACCGTCCGGCCCACCGATCGCGCGGGCGGCCGGCGCGCGGTGGTTCGTGCTCGGACTGCCACCATTCCTCCATCCCAGCAGGAGACCATCCATGCGAGCCCCCTTCATCGCCAGGGCATCGGCGCCGCGCATCCGGGCGCTGTCGCCGGCGCCGGTCCGGCGCGCGGCGCCGCAGAGCACCAGCGTGTTCCGCGACTTCGTCGCCACCCTCGAGCGCCTCGAGAAGGCGCGGCGCCGCAAGGGCGCGGGCCAGGGTGCGGGCAAGGTGCGCTGATGGGGGCCGCCTTTTCTCCACCGGGCCTTGGGGCAGCGACTGCGCGCTTCGAGGGCTATGCCTGCCTGTTCGACCGGCAGGATCTCGGCCGCGACGTGATCGCCCCCGGCGCCTTCGCCGAGACGCTGGCGCGGCGGGGCATCGCTGGCGTGCGGCTGCTCTATCAGCACGATCCCGCCGAACCCATCGGCGTGTGGACCTCCCTCATCGAGGACGGCATCGGCCTCAAGGTCGAGGGCGAGCTCACGCTCGGCGTCGGCCGGGCGCGTGAGGTGGCGGCGCTCATCGGCGTCGGCGCCCTCGATGGCCTGTCCATCGGCTTCAAGGCGGTGGAGGCCCGCACCGACCCGCGCACGCGCGTGCGGCGGATCACCCGCATCGATCTCTGGGAGGTGTCCATCGTCACCTTCCCCATGCAGCCGGACGCGCGCATCCGCCGTCCGCCGCCGCCCTTTCTCGCCATGCAGGCCGCGGCGGAGGCGGTGTCCCGCGCCGCCGCCCGCCTGCGGCCGCATCTGGCCGCCGTCTGATCCCTTCCCAACCGCAGGATCCCTTCATGAGCAATCTTCTTTCCGCCCCCGAGACCAAGGTGGCGGCCCCCGAACGCCAGTCGGCCCTCGACACGCTGATGCACGCCTTCGAGACCTATAAGGCGGCGAACGAGACGCGCCTGTCCGAGATCGAGCAGCGTGGCGGCGCCGATCCGCTGCTCGATGAGCGCATGCGGCGGCTGGACCATGTGATCGACGCCTGCAAGGCGCGCATGGACCGGCTGGAGACGGAGCGCCGCCGCCCGCCTCTCGGCATCACGCGGACCGAGGCGCCGCGCGGCGAGCACGGCGCGGCCTTCACCGGCTATGTGCGCCACGGCGCCAGCGACGGCCTGAAGGCGCTGGAGGCCAAGTCCCTCTCCACCGGCGTCGGCGCCGACGGCGGCTATCTCGTGCCCTATGAGACCGAGCAGGAGATCGGGCGTCGCCTTGCCGCCCTCTCGCCCATCCGCGCGCTCGCCACCGTGCGCACCATCGGCGCCGGCACCTATCGCAAGCCGTTCATGACCTCCGGTCCCATGGTGGGCTGGGCGGCGGAAACGGCGGCGCGGCCGCAGACCGACAGCCCGGTGCTGGCGGAACTCGCCTTTCCGGCCATGGAGCTCTACGCCATGCCCGCCGCCACCCAGGCGCTGCTCGACGACGGGCAGGTGAATGTGGAGGAGTGGCTGGCCGGCGAGGTGGACAGCGCCTTTGCCGAGCAGGAGGGCGTGGCCTTCGTCTCCGGCGATGGCACGGCCAAGCCCACCGGCTTCCTCGCCTATCCCAAGGTGGCGGAGAGCGGCTGGAGCTGGGGCAAGACGGGCTATGTGGCGACCGGCGTCGCGGGGGGCTTTCCCGCGTCCGACGCCGCCGATCCGCTGCTCGATCTCGTCTATGCGCTGAAGGGCGGTTATCGCCAGAACGCGGCATTCGTCATGAACCGCCGCACCCAGGCCGCCGTGCGCAAGCTGAAGGACGATGCGGGCGCCTATCTCTGGACGCCGCCGGCCGGTGCCGGCCAGCCGGCGAGCCTCATGGGCTTTCCGGTACAGGAGGCCGAGGCCATGCCGGACATCGGCGACGGGGCCTTCGCCATCGCCTTCGGCGACTTCCGGCGCGGCTATCTGGTGGTGGACCGGGCGGGCGTGCGGGTGTTGCGCGATCCCTACTCCGCCAAGCCCTACGTGCTGTTCTACACCACCAAGCGCGTGGGCGGCGGCATCCAGGACTTCGATGCCATCAAGCTGCTGAAGTTCGCCGCCGGCTGAGCCCGGCGGCGAACGCGGGTCAGGGCACGGGGCTGCCGAGCTTGCGCGCGGTGGCCTCGATCCAGTCCCGCTGGAGGCCCACCAGCGTGATGCCGGTGACGCCGCCGCAGCCGCGGGCGCCGTTGGGGCCCGTGGCCCAGCCGATGACGCCGGCCAGCAGGTTGCCCACGAAAGCCGGGCCGCCGCTGTCGCCGGTGCAGGCCCCCGCATTGCTCATGGGCGAGGCGAGGCGGGCCATGATGCCGCCCGTCGTGCCGATGGTCGGCAGGCTCGTGCAGCGCAGGGTGCCGGCGGTCTCGTCGGCCCCGTCCGAGGCCATGCCGTAACCGGCGATGAGATATTCCGCGCCCCGCTGCGGCAGGGTGTTGTCCTGCGTGAGCGCGGCCGGGCGGAAGCTTGGCGGCAGGGGCGAGGCGAGCTTCACCAGCGCTAGATCCGGCGTCGGATGGCGGTTGCGGAACTGGTCCGGATCGAAGCCGGGATGCACCACGATCCGCAGCGCGGGAATGAGGCGCGGCGGGCCAGACCCGGTGATCGCCACCGCATAGCTGCCGGGCGGCGCGACGCAGTGGGCGGCGGTCAGGATCAGATCCTGCGCCAGCGCGGTGCCCGAGCACGAGGCGCCCCGCGTCGAGACCAGCATGACGGTGTGGCTGGTGCCCTGGGCCGCGCCGGGGCGACCGCCCACCACCGCGTGGCCGGGAGCAGCCTGCGCCAGAAGAAAGCCGGCGCAGAGCAGGGCGGAACCCAACGGACGCCCGCCGGACAACAGGAAACGAAGCAGCACGGATCCCCCTCATGTACGGCGGCGAAATTTTTGCCCCGAGCGTGGGGGGCGGGTCAATCCCGCACCTTGGTGCGGTCGGGCCCCCGGTCTGCCGGATGCGAGGGGACAATCCGCACATGACGCAACGTATTTCAGGCCCCGCCGCGGAACCGCTGACGCTGGCCGAGGCGAAGGACTTCCTGCGCCTCACCGATCCGTCAACGGACGCGCTCGTGGGTGTGCTGCTCTCCGCCGCCCGGCGGACCATCGAGAGCGCCACGGGGCGCGTCCTCATGACCCAGAGCTGGCGCCTCGTCCGCGACGTCTGGCCGGCGAGCGGGCTCTTCCTGCTGCCCATCGCGCCCGTCGCCAGCCTCGATGCGGCGCGGGTCCGGCGCGCCGATGGCACCTGGGAGGAGGTGCCCGCCGGTCGCCTCTCGCTCCTCGGCGACCGCACGCCGCAGCTCATCGGCCTCGACCGCGCGCACCTGCCGCAGCCGGCCGTGGACCATGGCGGCATCGCCCTCGACGTGACCGCCGGCTATGGCCCGGAGCCCGCCGACGTGCCGCGGGATCTGCTGCAGGCGGTGCGGCTCACCCTCGCGCATTTCCATGAGCATCGCGACGTGGTGGGCGAGGCCATCGGCCTGCCGGGCACCGTCCTCGCGCTCATCGCGCCCTACCGGATGCTGCGACTGTGAGCGGCGCCATTCCCATCGGCGCGCTGCGCCATCTCGTGACGCATCTGGCCCCGGTTTCGGTGCCGGACGGCTTCGGCGGCGCCAGCGTCACCTTCGTCGCCGTCGATCGCCTCTGGGCGGCGGTGGAGGAGAGTGCCGCGGGCGCCTTCGCCGACGAACGGCGCTTCGGCCTTGCCGGCGTGCGCGTGACCGTGCGCGCGCCCAACATGCTCAAGGCCGGCGACATCCTGCGTCACGGCACCCGCCGCCTCGCGGTGGAGGCGACCTGCGATCCGGACGGACGCGGCCGGTACACCCGCGCCATGTGCAGAGAGGAACAGACATGATCTCGGTGAAGATTTCAGGCCTGGATGGCCTCGTGGAACAACTGCTCGACAAGCTGCGCGACAAGGCGATGCACCTGCTGCTTGGCCGCATGCCGGACCCTGCGCCCGCACCCGATGTCCCCGCCGATCCGGCCGCGGACGAGGCGCCGCCGCGCGCTGCGGACGGCACGCCGGGAGGCGGCGCGTGAGCGCGCCGGCCTCCGCCGCGCTCGCCCTGCGCAAGGCCATCCACCAGCGCCTCGCCGCCGACGCGCCGCTCGGCGCGCTGGTGGCGGGCGCCATCCATGACGTGCCGCCGGCGGGTGTCCCCTTTCCCTATGTCACGCTCGGAGAGGCGGTGGTTTCCGACTGGTCCACCGCCACCGAGGCGGGCAGCGAGCAGGCGCTGACGCTGCACGTCTTCTCCCGCCAGGGCGGCCGGGCGGAGGCCATGGCGCTGTGCGCCGCCGTGCAGGAGGCGTTGCACGAGGCGCCGCTCGCCCTCGACGGGCATCGCCTCGCCAATCTCCGGGCCACCACCGCCGAGGTGCGGCGCGACGGCGACGGGCGGACGTTCCACGGCTTCGTCCGCTTCCGCGCGGTGACCGAGGCGCTCTGAAGCGACATTTCCCGAAGGAGACTTCCATGGCCGCGCAGATGGGCAAGGACCTGCTGCTCAAGATGCTGGATGGCGCCGATTACGTGACGGTCGCGGGCCTGCGCTCGCGCACGCTCGCCTTCAATGCCCAGACGGTGGACGTGACCCATTCCGAGAGCGCCGGCCGCTGGCGCGAACTGCTGGCGGGGGCGGGTGTGAAGCGCGCCAGCATTTCGGGGGCCGGCATCTTCAAGGATGCCGCCTCGGACGCGCTGGTGCGCGCCGCCTTCTTCGCTGGAGAGGTGCGCGACTGCGCGGTGGTGATCCCCGATTTCGGCACCGTTTCCGGTCCCTTCCTCATCAGCGCGCTGGAGATCGCTGGCCAGCATGACCGGGAAGTGACCTTCGACCTGACGCTGGAGAGCGCCGGCGCGCTCGCCTTCGCGGCACTGTGAGGAGACCGGACATGGCCAACCGGCATCGCGGGGAAATCTCCGCACACCTCGGCGGGCGGGACCGCACACTGGTCCTCACGCTCGGCGCGCTGGCCGAACTGGAGGCCGCCTTCGCGGTGGAGGATCTCACGGCTCTGGCCGAGCGCTTCGGGCGCGGGCGGCTCTGTGCGAGCGACATGGTGCGCCTCATCGGCGCCGGCCTGCGGGGAGCGGGCGAAACGATCGATGATGAAGAGGTGGCGCGGCTCGCCTGTCCCGAAGGGGCGGTGGGCTATGCGCGCATCGTTTCGGCTTTGCTCTCGGGCACCTTCGGGGGCGGGGAGGCGCCGCGCCCTCCGGTGCCGCAGGAGACCTGAGCGCGGGGCCGGCACCGTTCCCTTGGGAAGCGGCCATGGCCCTCGGCTTCGGCATTCTGCGGCTGTCCTCCCGCGATTTCTGGTGCCTCACGCCCCGTGAACTGGCCGCCGCCTGCCGTCCGCCCGCTGCCACGTCTTCCGGCCTCGATCGCGCCGGCCTCGCCGCGCTGATGGCCCGCTTTCCCGATGCGCCACGGAGATAGAGATGGAGCCGACCGATCCCGTTTCGCTGGCCCTTACCGCCGACACGTCCGCCTTCACCGCCGGCCTGGCGGAAGCGGAGGCCTCCGCCCGCAACTTCAGCGCCGGCGTGACCTCGGCTTTCTCCGCCGCCGAAGTGCCGGCGCGGGGCTTTTCCAGCGCGCTGGGGGATGCCTTCACCAGCGTCGCTGTGAAGGGGCGCGATCTCGATACGGTGCTGGCGGGGCTGGGCCAGCGGCTTTCCGGCATGGCGCTGAACGCGGCGCTGAAGCCGCTGGAGCAGGGGATCAGCAATAGCATCGGCCAGCTCTTCTCCGGCGCCTTCGCAAACGGCGGGGTGCTGGAGGCGGGCGCGGTGCGCGCCTTCGCGGACGGCGGCGTGGTGTCCGGTGTCCGGGCCTTTGCCGAGGGCGGGGTGGTGGCGGCGCCGACCTATTTTCCCATGGCGTCCGGCGTCGGCCTCATGGGGGAGGCGGGGGCCGAAGCCATCCTGCCTCTGGCGCGCGGCGCGGACGGCGCGCTCGGCGTGCGCACGCAGGCGAGCGGCGGTGGGACGACGACGGTGAATGTCTCGGTGTCAACGCCCGATGCGAGCGCCTTCCGCCGCTCCGATGCCTATCTGTCCGGGCTCATTGCCCGCGCCGTGGCGCGCGGTCAGCGCAGCCTGTGAGACGGTGGGCGGTTCGTTCAGCGCATCTGCTTCCAGGGATCACCGGCCGGTGCCGGCGTGCCGGACGCGGCGGCGGTGGGCGTGTTGGTGAAACCCTGGTTGGGCGCATTGCTGGGCGCGGTGCCGCGGGCCGCGGTCATCTCCACGCTGCCGCTGAGCTGCATGCAGGTGTCGGAGCCTGAAATCCGCTTGAATCCCGGCCCCATGGCCGCGCAGGCGACGTCCGCTGCGGTCGGCTTGGTCTGTGCCAGAGCGGGAAGGGCGAGCGACGGCGCCAGAGCCAGCAGTGCGACACTGAGGCGGCCAAGGCGCGGGACAAAACGCATGGGGCAACTCCGGCAGGCAGATCGCGAAAAGACCGGGGCGATGAGCCTGGCGCGGTCGAAGCCGCTGGCCGTGATCCATCCCACCCGATCCGTCACAACCGATCGACAGGAACGCTGGCATCCAATGATGGCGTAACAAGGACCGCCAGCCGGTTGTGCGCGGTGGAGCGCGCGCCGCGACAGGCGGTTCGCACCGGCCTCTCCGCGAGAGAGGCCGAGCGAGCGGATAGCAAAACGGCGCGCGAGACCGCACGCCGTCGATAAGGACCACATGACGGGGACCGGTGGGCCGGTCCCCCCCGATCACTTCGCCTTGGCGGCCTTCTTGGCCGGGGCCTTCGCAGCGGCGGGCTTCGCAGGCGCGGCCTTCGCGGCAGGAGCCTTGGTGACAGCCGCCTTGGCAGGGGCCGCCTTCGCCTTCGGCGCAGCCTTCGCAGCAGGCGCCTTTGCGGCCGGGGCCTTCGCCTCGGTGGCGGGCGCGGCCTCCTTGGCAGCCGCCTTCTTGGCGGGCGCCTTGGCCGGCTTGGCGGGTTCGGTTTTCGCCGCTTCGACCTTCGCGGCCTTCGGCGCCGGCGCGGCCTTCGGAACGGCCGACTTGGCGGCCGTGGCCTTCGGCGCCGCAGCCTTCGCGGCGGCGGGCTTGGCAGCGGTCTTCGGAGCCGCCGCCTTGGGCGCCGCAGCGGTCTTGGCAGCGGCAGCCTTGGGCGCGGCGGCCTTGGCGGGAGCCTTCGCCTTGGCGGCGGGCTTCGCGGCCGCGGCCTTGGCGGGCGCCGGCTCAGCAGCCTTGGCCGGGGCCTTCGCCGCCTTCGCGGGCGCCTTGGCTGCGGGCTTCTCGGCCGCCTTGGCGGGAGCCTTCGCAGCCGCTTTCGCAGGTGCCTTGGCCGGCGCCTTGGCAGCGGCGGGCTTCTTCGCGGCAGCGGGCTTGGCGGAAGCGGTCTTCACCGGAGCGGTCTCGGCGGCCGGCGTGGGAGCGGCCGGGGGCGCAGCTTCGGTCTTCTTGGCAGCCGGCGCCTTGGCGGCGGCGGTCGTCGTCCGGGTCGTCTTGGCCATCAGGCGGCTCCATCCTTCGATGGTTGGAAGTCAAAGCGCGGCTCTCAACTATGTCAAGACTGAAACTATTAACGGAACGCCAGAATTGAGCGGAGTAGACATAAGATGCCCTCCTTTCATGAGGTTTTGTTTCCGCTCGATGTGGCACTCGGTGCCGCAGGTGGCCCAGAACGGGTGACGGAGGTCGTCACAACCGCTTCCGGCCGCGAGGAACGCAACACCCGGCGCGCTGATTCGCGGCGCAGGTGGGACGCCGGATACGGCGTGAAAAGCCTCCGCGCGCTGCACGAGGTGCTGGCCTTTTTCGAGGAGCGCAGGGGCCGCCTCCATGGCTTCCGCTGGCGCGATCCGACCGACCCGTCCTCGGGCGCTCCGGATGCCGCGCCGACCCCCTTCGATCAGCGTATCGGCACCGGCGATGGAACGACCCTCGCCTTCCAGCTGGTGAAGACCTACGGCAGCCATTTCGCGCCTTATGTGCGGACCATTGCGAAGCCCGTCGCGGGCAGCGTGCGGGTCGCGGTGGGCGGCGTGGTGATGGCCGAGGGGACGGCGTTTTCCTGCGATCCGGCGAGCGGGCGCGTGACCTTTGCGGAGGGGCATGTGCCGCCCGCTGGGGCGACCATCACCGCCGGCTTCCGCTTCGACGTTCCGGTGCGCTTCGACACTGATTTCCTCGAGATCAATCTCACCCATTTCGCTGCCGGGGAGATCCCCCGCATTCCCATCATCGAGATCCGTCCGTGAGGATGCCATGCGCCGCTTTCCGGATGCCCTCTCCGCCGCTCTCCAGGCGGGCGCCACGACGTTCTGCAACGGCTGGCGCATCACCCGCCGCGACGGCCACGTGCAGGGCTTCACCGACCATGACCGCGACCTCGTCATCGATGGCGTCACCTTCCATGCGGCCAGCGGCATTTCCGCCAGCGAGAGCACGCTCGCGGCGGGCCTTGCGGTGACCGGCATGGAAGTGTCCGGCGCCCTCTCCGGCGAGACGCTGGAAGAGGCCGCGCTGGCCGCCGGCCTCTATGACGGCGCCCTCCTCGACTTCCTGCTCATCGATTGGCAGGCCCCGGAAACGTACGTCCTGCTCCGGCGGGGTACGCTCGGCGAGGTGCGCCGCCAGGGCCTGTCCTTCACCGCGGAATTGCGCGGCCTCGCCGATGGGCTCAACCAGACGCGCGGTCGCGTGTTCAGCGCCCTGTGCGATGCGGACCTCGGTGATGCCCGCTGCGGCATCGTGCTTTCGGATGGCCATACGGCCTCCGGCGTGATCGCAGCGATGGGCGCGGACAATCGCCTCGTCGTCTCCGGTCCGGGCGCCGCGGCGGGCAGCTACACCCGCGGGCGCTTCCGCCTCACCGGCGGGGCCGGAGCGGGCTTCGCCTGCGAGGTGAAGGCCCACGCGGTGGACGCGGCAGGTGTGGTGCTCGATCTGTGGCAGGCGCTGCCCGAGGGTATCGTCGCAGGCGATGCGTTCGAGGTGACGGCCGGCTGCGACAAGCAGTTTGCCACCTGCCGTGACCGGTTTGCCAACGCCCGCAATTTTCGCGGCTGCCCGCACATGCCGGGCAATGATTTCGTCTTCTCCGTCGCTGCGCTCGGGGAGGCCGCCTACGACGGCGGCACCCTCGCGTGACGGACGCCGCGCGCCGCGCCGCCATCGTGGCGGAAGCCCGTGCCTGGATCGGCACGCCCTATCATCACCGGGCCTCCGTGAGGGGCGAGGGGACCGATTGCCTCGGCCTGGTGCGCGGCGTCTGGCGGGCGGTGATGGGTGCGGAACCCGAGCCCCTTCCGCCCTATGCCGCCGACTGGGCGGAGGCGTCACGCACGGAGACGCTCATCGCCGCCGCCGACCGCCATCTGGTGTCGGTCCAGACGGCAGCCATGCAGCCCGGCGATGTGCTGCTCTTCCGCTTCCGCGCCCACCTTCCCGCCAAGCACTGCGCCCTGTTGAGCGCACCGGGGCGGATGATCCATGCCTATGACGGCGCGGCGGTGTGCGAGGGCGACTTCGCCCCGTGGTGGCAGCGGCATCTGGCGGCGGTCTTCGCCTTTCCGGGCCGCTGAGCCGGCGCGGCCTGCCTTCCTGAACTCCGGAGACACATCATGGCGACGCTCCTTCTCGGCGCGGCGGGCAGCGCCGTCGGCAGCCTGTTCGGTCCCATCGGTGCGCTGGCGGGCCGGGCGCTCGGGGCGCTCGGCGGTGCGGCGCTCGACCAGATGCTGCTCTCCGGCGGCGGCTCTTCCCGGACGGTGGTCGGGCCGCGTCTGTCCAGCCTCGATGTGATGACCTCGGCGGCAGGCGCCAGCCTCCCGCGCATCTATGGCCGGGTGCGCCTCGGCGGGCAGGTCATCTGGGCGACGCAACTGGAGGAAGTGGCATCCGCCTCCACGCCCCGCAGCGGCGGCAAGAGCGCGGTGTCCGGCAGCCGCACCAACACCACCGTCTCCTACAGCTATTTCGGCAGCTTCGCGGTCGGCCTGTGCGAGGGACCGGTGACGCGGATCGGCCGCATCTGGGCCGATGGCAAGCCGCTCGACCTGACCGGCGTCACGGTGCGCTGCTACACGGGCAGCGAGGCCCAGTCGCCCGATCCCTGGATCGAGGCCAAGCAGGGCGCAGGCAACACGCCCGCCTATCGCGGCCTGGCCTATGTGGTGTTCGAGCGCCTGCCCCTTGCTCGCTATGGCAACCGCCTGCCGCAGATCACCGTGGAGGTGGAGCGCGCCATCGGCCAACTGGAACAGCAGGTGCGGGCGGTGACGCTGATCCCCGGCGCCACCGAATTCGGCTATCAGCCGGACCTCGTGCAGCGGGTCACCGGCTATGCTGCCTACGCGCCCGAGAACAGGCACACCGTGAGTGCGCCCACCGACCTTTCGGCCGCCCTCGACCAGTTGCAGGCGCAGTGCCCGAACGTGAAGCGCGTGTCGCTCGTCGTCACCTGGTTCGGCAGCGATCTGCGGGCGGGCGTATGCCGCATCGAGCCCAAGGTGGAGCGACAGGACAAGGAGACGCTGGGAGCCCAGTGGCGCGTCGCCGGCCTCTCCCGCGCCGAGGTCGCGACCGTCTCCTGGTATGGCGGATCGGCGGCCTATGGCGGCACGCCCTCCGACGCCAGCGTGATGGGCGCCATCGCCGCCCTCAAGACGCGCGGGCTGGAGGTGGCGCTCAATCCCTTCATCATGATGGACATCCCCTCCGGCAACGGCCTGCCGGACCCGTGGACGCTCGGCGCCGATCAGGCACCCTATCCCTGGCGCGGGCGCATCACCTGTGATCCCGCACCCGAACGCCCCGGCTCGCCCGATGGATCTGCTCAGGCGGAAGCACAGATCGATGCGCTTTTCGGCGACGCGCAGGCGGAGCACTTCCTGCGCTTCGGCACCGACCTCTTCTATATCGGCCCGCTGGAATGGAGCCTCAGGCGCATGGTGCTGCACTATGCCCATCTTGCGGTGATGGCGGGCGGTGTCGAGACCCTGCTCATCGGCTCCGAGATGGCCGCGCTCACCCGCGTGCGCGGGCCGGGCGGGAGCTTCCCCGCGGCCGAGCGCCTCGCCCGCCTCGCCGCCGACGCGAAGGGCATCGTGGGGGCGGGAACGAACGTCTCCTACGGCGCCAACTGGGACGAATATGGCGGGCAGGCCTTCGCCGACGGCACGCTCGCCTTTCCGCTCGACGTCGTGTGGGGATCGCCGGCGGTGGATTTCGTCGGCATCGATTATTACGCCCCGCTCGCCGACTGGCGGGACGGCGCGGACCATCTCGACGCCGCCCGCGCCGTCACGCTTTATGACCGCGCCTATCTGAAGGCGAACCTGCGCGGTGGCGAGAATTACGACTGGTTCTATGCGGACGAGGCCGCCCGCGCGGCGCAGGTGCGCATGCCCATCACCGATGGCGCCTATGGCGAGCCCTGGGTCTTCCGCCAGAAGGACCTCTGGTCCTGGTGGGCGAACGCCCATCACGCGCGGCCGGGAGGCGTGCGCGATGGCGCCCCCACCGCCTGGGTGCCGGGCGCGAAGCCCATCCGCCTCATGGAGATGGGCTGCGGGGCCGTGGACAAGGGGCCGAACCGGCCCAGCACCTTCCCCGATGCCAAATCCTCCGAGGGCGGCTTCCCGCCCTTCTCCAACCGGGGACGGGACGATTTTATCCAGCGCCGCACACTGGAGATGATGACCGCAGCCTTCGATCCCGCCTTCGGCGCGAGCGATGTCGACAATCCCCCTGCTTTCGTGCCCGGCGGGCGGATGGTGGACCCCGGCATCTATCTGTGGACCTGGGATGCCCGGCCCTTTCCCTATTTCCCGCTCGCCACCTCGGTCTGGGCGGACGGCGAGAACTGGGAGACGGGCCACTGGCTCCCCGGCCGCCTCGGCACCGCCCCGCTCGATGCGCTGGTGGCGCGCATCTGCGCCGACCATGGCCTCTCCGATGTGGATGCCAGTGCGCTCGAAGGCGTGGTGGACGGCTATGTGGTGAGCGATCCCACCACCGCCCGAGCGGCCATCGAACCGCTGGCCCGCGCCTTCGCCTTCGATGCGGTGGAGGAGGGGGCGACGCTCGTCTTCCGACCGCGCGGACGGCGCGTCGTCACGTCGCTCGACGAGGACGACCTTGTGGCGCAGGAGGATGCCGCTCCGCTGCTGCTCACCCGCGCGCAGGAAACCGAGTTGCCGCTGGAGGTCGAGATCGCCTTCGGTGACGGCGGCGCGGACTATCGGCGCCGCACGGTGTCATCCCGCCGTCTCGCCGGTGCCGCGCGCCATGTGACGCTGCTGGAGGTGCTGGCGATGGCGAGCGACGCGCTGATGGTGCGCGCCGCCGACATGCTCCTCCAGGACACATGGGCGGGGCGCGAGGAGGCCCGTTTCACCCTCCCGCCGTCCTTGCGGGCGCTTCAGCCGGGCGACGTGGTGGACCTCACCTGCGACGGGCGCACCCGGCGCCTCGAAATTCGTGAAATCAGCGATGGGGAGGGGCGGGCGGTGACGGCCCGCACCATCGATCTTTCTGTCTTCCGCTCCGCTCTGCGGCGCGCCTCGGCGCCGCCCGTGCCGGTGGCGCGCGCGTCGGGGCCGCCGGGCGTGCTGCTGCTCGACCTGCCGCCGCTCGACGCCAGCGATCCGCCGGTGCTTCAGTATCTTGCCGCCACCGCCACCCCATGGCCGGGTGCGCTCACCGTCTGGCGCTCCAGCGATGGGGCGAGCTTCACGACGCTCGCCAGCGTCACCACCCCGGCGACCATCCTCTCACTCCTCGATCCGCTGCCGCCGGGGCCGCTCTGGCGTTTCGACCGCTCCACCCGTGCGCGCGTGGAGCTGCTGGCCGGCGCGCTGGTCGGCCGCAGCGAGGCGGACGTGCTGGAGAAGGCGAACGCGCTGGCGCTGGTGGCGGAGGGGCGCGCGAGCGAGGTCCTGCAATTCGCACAGGCGGAACTGCTGGGGTCGGGCGTTTATGAACTCTCCGGCCTGCTCCGCGGACAGGCTGGTACTGAGGCTGAGGTGGCGCAGAGCTGGCCCGCCGGCACGCGGGCCGTGCTGCTGGACGCGGCTCTGGTGCCGCTCACTTCGGACCTCTCGCCGCTCGGCCGTAGCGTCCTCTATCGCATCGGCCGGGCCGACCGGGACCATGGCGACGCGCAGGTGCTCGAAATCTCCACCAACGTACCGGACACCGCGCTCCGACCCTATGCGCCGGTGCATCTTGCCGGGACGCGCACCTCGGCGGGCATCGCGATCTCCTGGGTCCGCCGGACGCGCTTCGACGGCGATGGCTGGGCTGGCGTCGAAGTGCCACTCGGGGAGGGGGCCGAGCACTACCGCGTGGAGATCCTCTCCGGCGAAGCGGTGCTGCGGACAGTCGAAACGCCGGAGACGGACTTTCTCTATCCGACCGCCGACGAACTGCTGGATTTCGGCACGCCGCAGGCCCGGATCACCGTGCGCATCACCCAGCTCTCCGCACTCATCGGCACCGGTCGCCCGGCGGTTGCGACGCTGAGCGTCTGATCTTTCTGGACAAGGAAACCGTCATGGCCTCCGAGACCACCGCCAATCTCGCGCTGCCCTATCTCGCGGCGGCGCAGGCGCAGAAGCATGTCACCCACAATGAGGCGCTGCGGGCCCTGGACGCACAGGTGCACCTGCGGCTCGAAAGCCTGACCGCGCTGACACCCCCGGCCGCGCCCGCGGAGGGCGCGCGATGGTTCGTGCCTGTGGGCGCGAGCGGCGTCTTCGCGGGGCATGCCGGGCGCATCGCCGCCTATGAGGCGGGTGCGTGGGACGTCCTGCCCTGCGTGCCGGGAACGCTGGCGTATGTCGCCGATCAACGCCGCCTGCGACTCTTTGATGGCACCGCCTGGGTGTCGCCCCTCGCCAGTGGCGCCCGCGGCGGCATGCTGGAAGCGGTCGTGCTTGAGGAGGACGTGTTCCTGTTCGGAACGAGTGTCGCCACCACAACCGTCATTCCAGCCCGTGCCGTGGTGATCGGCGTCTCCACGCGGACGCTGGAAACGGTCACCGGCGCCACCGCCTATCACTGCGGCATCGCGGGGGAGCCGTCCGCCTTCGGTGGTTCTCTGGGCGCGGCAGCGGGAAATACCAATGCCGGCGTCATCGGACCCCGCGCCTTTTATACGGATACGCCGGTGGTTCTCACTGCGCAGGGCGCGGCCTTCACGGGCGGGCAGGTGCGCGTGGCGATCCATTATCTTCTCTGTGCCGTGCCCGGCGCCTCGGGCGGCGGCTACGTGCCGGCGCGGGCCGAGACGGTGGCGCTGGTCGCCCGCATGCCCGCTCCGGCGCCGTCGCGGCAATATCTCATGGACCGGCTGGTCGGGGCCCTGGTGGATGCCGGCGTGTGGGCCAAGCTCGATGCGCTCTATGTCCTCGCCGCACCCGATTCCGCCTCGGCGCGGGTGAACTGGGTCTCCGCCGCCTATGGCCTCACCGAGGTGAACAGCCCCGCCTTCAGTGCCGATCGCGGCTATCGGTCGGACGGCGCCACTTCCCATCTGCGCACGGGCTTCGTGCCGAGCGGCGCGGCCCGCTTCCGTCAGGCCTCCGCCAGTCTCGGCGTGTGGGTGGCGGAGAACGGCCGGCGGGGCCTCACCATCGGTGCCCTCCAGTTGCCTGGCTATCAGGGCAGCCATATCGCCCGCTACGGCGCCGGCGATGGCGACTATTGTGCGCTGACGATCAACCAGACGGGCATCATCCCCGTGGTCAATTACAGCGCCTTCCTCGACCCCGGATTTTATACGGCGACCCGGACCGACGGCGCTTCGGTCGTGCGGTATCGCAACGGTGCGCTCGTGGAGAGCGTGTCCGCGGCGGCCTCAGCCCCGTCGACGCTGGAATTCTATCTGCTGGCCATCAATGCGGGAGGGACGCCCTACGTTAATGGCACCAGCCGCGTCTCTGCGGCCTTCATCGGCGGCGGACTGACGGCGGCGGAGGTGGCGGCCCTTGACGCGGCGCTGCGCGCTTATCTCACGGCGCTCGGCGCATGAGTGTGGAGGATATCATGACCGATGTTGCCGTGGCCGATGACGCCATCGCCTGCCTGATCCTGACCCCGGCCCAGGCCGACGTGCTGCGCGGCGAAACGACGCCGGGCGCGGCGCTGGAGCCGGTGTGTCTCGCGGATGGCGAGACCTTCGTGCTGCCCGCGGCCGTGCGGGACGATCCCGCACATGCGACCCGGCGCGAGACGCTGGCGGATCTGCCGGTGCGCGTGCTGGGGCGCGAGGCGTTCGCCCGTCCGGCCGTCTGACCTCACCAGGATTTACGTACCCAAGGGCATTCCATGCGCGAGCGGTGGTAGGTGACCTCGTGCAGCGCCAGGCCGGAAAAATAGCTGCAGGTCATTTCGTCGCCCCGGAAGGAGCGCCAATAGAGCAGGCCCATTGAGTTGGCGTGCAGGAAGAAGATGACCGACACCGCGATCACGATCAGCCCAAGAAACGCCACGGCGAGGGCCCGTTCCATTTATGCACCCCGGAAGGAACTGCTTTCCGTAAGGACGTTGCAACCAACTCATAGGATACGGGCGCGGGTGCCGTCCAGCTTCCGTTGCCGCGTCGGTGCCGCGTGGGCTGTGCCGCTCCATGATACCGAAGCGGCTCGGGCCCTGCGGTTGCAGCAAAAGCCAAGCTCGCGCCTGGCGCGGGGAGCGTCCCGAGATGTACACAGCAGACCTGACAGAAGCCGCGCGCTCTGGCATTCTCCCGCCCGGCCTGAGGTGTGGTCGGCGAGGACGAAGACGTGCGTCTGCTGGTGATAGAAGACGATCCGGATCTGAACCGGCAATTGGTGAATGCGCTGGGTGAAGCGGGATACGCTGTCGATACGGCCTTCGACGGGGAGGAGGGGCACTTCCTCGGCGACAGCGAGCCGTATGACGCGGTGGTGCTGGACATCGGCCTGCCCAAGCTCGACGGCATCTCCGTCCTGGAGCATTGGCGCCGGGCCGGCCGCCGCATGCCGGTGCTGATCCTTACTGCCCGCGACCGCTGGAGCGACAAGGTGCAGGGCTTCGATGCCGGTGCCGATGACTATGTGGCCAAGCCCTTCCACATGGAGGAGGTGCTCGCCCGCCTGCGTGCGCTGCTGCGCCGCGCCAGCGGCCATGCCTCCAGCGAGCTGACCTGCGGTCCCGTACGTCTCGATACACGTTCCGGCCGCGTCTCGGTGGGTGGCTCGCCGGTGAAGCTCACCAGCCATGAATATCGCCTGCTCTCCTATCTCATGCACCATGCCGGCCGCGTCGTCTCCCGCGCCGAACTGGTGGAGCATCTCTACGAGCAGGATTTCGACCGCGACTCGAACACCATCGAGGTGTTCGTCGGCCGCCTGCGGAAGAAAATCGACTGCGACGTGATCCAGACCGTCCGTGGCCTGGGCTATCTTCTGGCAGCGCCGGAGACCGCGCGCTGAGCATGCCCGCCTTCCGGCAGACCGTCCCATGATCCTGCCGCGCACGCCCGGCTCTCTCGCCTTCCGCCTGTTCCTGTCGGCGGTGGTGGTCACGGCGCTGATCCTGCTCGTGGTGGGCGTCGTGCTGTCCTCGCTCTATCGCGACGGCGCCGAGCGCGCCTTCGACCGGCGCCTCGACGTCTATCTGAAGACCATCGTGGGCGGCCTTGCGACCGGCGACATGCCCGACACCGGCGAACTGCCGGAGCCGCAGGGCCTCACGGACCCGCTGTTTCTTTTCCCCTTTTCCGGCTGGTACTGGCAGATGAGCCGGCTCGATGGTCCCGAGCCGGCCTCCCGCCGTTCGCGCTCGTTGCCCGAGGGCGGCCTGCCGAGCCTCGAAGCTCTGGGGGTCGTAGAGCGGCCGGGCGGCGTGCGCGAGGGCTATGCGCCGGGTCCCGAAAAGCAGATGCTGCGCCTCGTGGAGCGCACCCTCGACCTGGGGCAGGACGGGCGCTACCGCATCACGGTGGCGGGCGATGCCTCCGAGATCGAGGACGAGATCACCAATTTCAATCTCGCCCTGGTCGGCACCTTCGGTGTGCTGGGCCTCGCCTTCCTGCTCACCGTGCTGTTCCAGGTCCGCTTCGGTCTGCGGCCGCTGGTGCGCATCCGCGAGGCGCTGTCCGCCGTGCGGTCCGGCAAGGCGGAACGGCTCGAGGGAGAATATCCGGAGGAGGTCGCCCCGCTGGTGGCGGAGGTGAACGCCCTCATCGACGCGAACAAGGAGATCGTGGACCGCGCCCGCACCCATGTGGGCAATCTCGCCCATGCGCTGAAGACGCCGCTCTCCGTCCTGCTCAACGAGGCCGGCAACCGGGACGATCCGCTGGCGGTGCGCGTGCGCGACCAGGCGACGCTCATGCGCGACCAGGTGGGCCACCATCTGGAGCGGGCCCGCATGGCGGCCCGCGTCTCCGTCGTCGTGAGCGTGTGCGATGTCATCCCCATCGTCACCGGCCTTTCGCGCACCATGGAGAAAATCCACCGGACGCGCGACCTCTCCATCGAGGTGGAAGTGGTGGGCGAGGACATCCGCTTCCGGGGCGAGCGGCACGATCTGGAGGAGATGATCGGCAATCTCATCGACAATGCCTGCAAATGGGCGGCGGGACGGGTGTTCGTGCGGGTGGCGATGGAGCCGCGCGGCGCCAGCGACCGGGCCTATTTCCGGGTGGTGATCGATGATGACGGCCCTGGCCTCAGCCCCGGCAAGCGGGCGGAGGTGCGCCGGCGCGGGCGGCGGCTCGACGAATCCAAGCCGGGTTCCGGCCTCGGCCTGTCCATCGTCCATGAACTCGCCTCGCTCTACGGGGGACGGTTCGACATGAACACCGCGCCTCTTGGCGGATTGCGTACGGAACTGGTATTGCCCGCAGCCTGACCCGAAGGTGGGGCGGTCCGCCGCAGGCAGGCCCCTCCGCTTTCTCGTAAATTTTGTATCCTGTGCGTGCTCCGGTCCGTCCGCCGGAGACCCGAGCGAAGGCTCAGCCATGATCGCGCCGAAGGTCATCTGTGTGTCGTTCCTTGCCCTTGCGCTCGCCGGCTGCGTCAGCACGTCCGACGATGGGCCCAAGGTCGCCTCGGCGCCGGCGCCCGTGGTGTCCACCTCGCCCGTGCTCGGCGTGACGGCGGGTTATGCCAATGCGCCGCTGGACGAGACGGACAAGCAACGCGCCTATGCCGCCGAAGTGCAGGCGCTGGAATATGGCGGTCCCGGCAGCCCGGTTGGCTGGAAGGGGGACAGCGGTGCCTACGGCACGGTCATTGCCGGCCCCGCGTATGCCCGGCCAGGCAATCCCCAGTGCCGCGATTACTCACATACCATTTATGTGCAGGGTCGACCCCTGACGACCCGCGGGGTCGCCTGCCGGGCGGCGGACGGCACCTGGGGCGCGCCAAGCTGACGCAGGGTCGCCCCGCAGCGCCCGATCTTCCGGCGGCTATCTAATGACGCTTGCGTGAGACGCCGTCGCGGCGAAGGCCCGCGACGGAAAGCAGCGTTGCATTTCCTTCCTGCTCCGATACGGCAGTTGTCATGATGTCCCTTCCGCTGTTCATCGCCTTTGCGCTGATGACCGCCGCCGCGGTCATGGCCGTGCTGTGGCCCCTGAGCCGCAGGCGCGAGGCGCACAGCGAGCGCGAGGCGGACCTTGCGGTCTATCGCGACCAACTCGCCGAGATCGGCCGCGATCAGGCGGCCGGACGCCTGCCGGCCGAGCAGGCCGAAGCGGCGCGCATCGAAGTCAGCCGCCGCATCCTCGCCGCCGCCGGCACGGCGGGAGAGGCTTCGCCAGCCGAGGCGAACGGCGTGCGCCGGCGACGGCTCGCCGCCATCTTCGTGCTCATCCTGATTCCCGTGGTGGCCGCCGGCATCTACGGATTCACCGGCGCGCCCTCCGTGCCCGGCGCGCCGCTTGCCGCGCGTCTCACGGCACCGCCGGACGGCACCGACATCGCCATCCTCGTGCGGCGGGTGGAGGAGCATCTGGCGGCCAATCCCAATGACGGGCAGGGCTACGAACTGCTTGCGCCGGTCTATGCCCGCATGGGGCGCCTCGAGGATGCGGCGCGCGCCTATCGGCAGGCCATCCGCCTGCTGGGCAACAGCGCCGAGCGGCAGGTGGCCCTCGGCGAGGTGCTGACGGTTGCGGCCAACGGCATGGTCACTCAGGAGGCCGCGCAGGCCTTCGCCGCCGCCGCGGCGCTGGACCCGCAGTCGGTGAAGGCCCGCTATTTCCTCGGCCTCGCCGCCGAGCAGGACGGCCGCAAGGCGGATGCCGCCGCCCTCTGGTCGAGCCTGCTCCAGAGCGCGCCGGCCGATGCGCCGTGGCGCCCGATCGTCACCGCGGCGCTGGCGCGTGTGGGCGGCAGGGCCCCGTCCTCCTCCGTCCTGCGCCTGCCGCAGCCCGCGACATCGGCGACGGCACCGGGCCCTTCCGCCGAGGACGTGGCCGCGGCTGCCCAGCAGACGCCGGAGCAGCGTTCCGCCATGATCATGGGCATGGTCTCGCGGCTGGAGGAGCGGCTCGCCGCCGATCCGAAGGATCTCGACGGCTGGCTGCGGCTCGCACGGGCCTGGAGCGTGCTCGGCGACAAGACCAAGGCGGAGGCCGCGCTCCAATCTGCGCGCAAGGCCTTCGCCGATGATGCAGAGGCGGGCCGCCGCATCGATACGGCGCGGCAGGAACTGGGGCTCGGGGGTTAGGCTGCAACCAGCCGATGCAGGTCAAGGATCGGGCTGGAGAACTGCTGTATGAGGGCTGGAGCTTGGAGACGTTAAGACCGTGACCCGTAAAAGCCGCCGCCTCATTCTCATCGGCGCGGGCCTCGGCGTGCTCGCGCTCGCTGCCGGCCTGATCCTGACCGCCCTCAACGACACCATCGTCTTCTTCCGCACGCCCACGGAAGTGGCGCAGCAGCAGATCGCGCCCGGCGCCCGCCTGCGCCTCGGCGGCCTTGTGGAGCCGGGCAGCGTCGCCAAGAGCGGTGCGTCCGTGCGCTTTGCGGTGACGGACGGCAATTCCAAGGTCACGGTGGCTTACACGGGCCTCCTGCCGGACCTGTTCCGGGAAGGGCAGGGCGTGGTGGCGGAAGGTGTGCTCCAGAGCGACGGCACCGTGAAGGCCGACAGCGTGCTCGCCAAGCATGACGAGCGCTACATGCCCCGCGAGGTGGCCGACGCACTGAAGAAGTCCGGCCACTGGAAGGAAGGCGAGGAGGGTGGCCCCGTGCCGCCAGCCGCCAAGACGCCCGGTCCCCAGTCGTCCGCCGCCCCGCCCGCCGCCTCTCCTGCCCGGAGCACCCCATGATCGCGGAACTCGGCCATTACGCGCTCGTCCTCGCGCTCGCCCTGTCGCTGGTGCAGATGGTGGTGCCGGCCTGGGGCGCGGCGAAGCAGGACCCGGTTCTCATGGGCGTCGCCGGGCCGGTGGCGCTGGCGCTGCTGCTGTTCGTCTCCGCCGCCTTTGCGGCGCTGGTCGCGGTCTATGTGACGTCCGATTTCTCGGTGGCGAACGTGGTGGAGAATTCCCACTCGCAGATGCCGCTCGTCTACAAGATCACCAGCACCTGGGGGAACCACGAGGGTTCCATGATGCTCTGGGTGCTCGTGCTGGCGGTGTTCGGCGCGCTGGTGGCGGTGTTCGGGGCCAATCTGCCCGACCGCCTGAAGGCCAATGCGCTGGCCGTGCAGGGCGCCATCGCCACAGCCTTCCTCGCCTTCATCCTGCTCACCTCCAATCCCTTCCTGCGCATTCTCCAGCCGCCGGCGGAAGGCCGCAGCCTCAATCCGGTCCTGCAAGACCCCGGCCTCGCGATCCACCCTCCGCTGCTCTACCTCGGCTATGTGGGCCTCTCCATCGCCTTCTCCTTCGCCATGGCGGCGCTGATCGAGGGGCGGATCGACGCCGCCTGGGCGCGCTGGGTGCGGCCCTGGACGCTGGCCGCCTGGGTGTTCCTGACGCTCGGCATCGCCATGGGCTCCTACTGGGCCTATTACGAACTCGGCTGGGGCGGCTGGTGGTTCTGGGATCCGGTGGAGAACGCCTCCCTCATGCCGTGGCTCGCGGCCACCGCACTGCTTCACTCGGCCGTAGTCATGGAGAAGCGTGACGCGCTGAAGATCTGGACGGTGCTCCTCGCCATCCTGGCCTTCTCGCTGTCGCTGATCGGCACCTTCCTCGTGCGGTCCGGCGTCCTCACCTCGGTCCACGCCTTCGCCACCGATCCGGCGCGCGGCGTCTTCATTCTCGGCATTCTCACCGTCTTCATCGGCGGCAGCCTGCTGCTGTTCGCGCTGCGGGCCGGGGAGTTGCGGCAGGGCGGCCTGTTCGCGCCGGTCTCCCGCGAGGGGGCTCTGGTGATGAACAATCTGTTCCTCACCGCCGCCACCGCCTCGGTCTTCGTCGGCACGCTTTATCCGCTGGCGCTGGAAGCCTTCACCGACACCAAGATCACCGTGGGCCCGCCCTTCTTCAATCTCACCTTCGGCGGGCTGATGCTGCCGCTGGTCTTCGCCATTCCGTTCGGCCCGCTGCTGGCCTGGAAGCGCGGCGACCTGCTGGGCGTCGCCCAGCGCCTCACCCTTGCCGCTGGCCTTGCGGTGGTGGCCATCGTCGTTACGGCGGCGGCCGCTGGCGGGGGACCGATCACGCCGGCCATTCTCATCGGCCTCGGCGTCTTCATCATCGCCGGCGCGTTGACCGAGCTGGCCGAGCGGGCGGGCGTCGGCCGGGTGCCGGCGCGGGTCGCCTGGGCGCGCTTCCGGGGCGTGCCGCTCTCGGCGCTGGGGACCGCCGTGGCCCATCTCGGGGTCGGCGTCTGCCTCATCGGCATCGTCTCCGAGAGCGCCTGGAGCCTGGAGCGCATCGCCTCCATGAAGGTGGGCGATACGGTCACCATCGGCACCCGCAGCCTGACGCTGGACCGCCTGGAGAACCGCTCCGGCCCCAATTATGCGGCACGTGTGGCGGTGTTCGACATCCGCTCCGGCGGCACGCCGGCCGGCACCGTGGAGACCTCCCGGCGCAGCTTCGAGGCGCGGGCCATGGCCACCACCGAATCCGGCATCCGGACCTATGGCTTCAGCCAGCTCTACGTTTCCATGGGCGAGGAAACGCCGGACGGCCATCTCTCCATCCGCGCCACGTGGAAGCCGCTCGTCACGCTCATCTGGCTCGGCGCCGTGGTGATGGCGCTGGGCGGCGGCCTGTCGCTGGCCGACCGGCGGCTGCGCGTCGGCGCGCCGCGTCCCGCCCGCCGCCGGACCCCGGCTGCGGTTCCGGCGGAGTAGGGCCATGACGCGCGTGATCCGCCTTCTTGCGGCGCTGTTCCTCACCTTCAGCGTCCTGCCGGCGCTGGCCGTCCAGCCAGATGAGGTGCTGCCCGATCCGGCGATGGAAGCGCGGGCGCGCGAGCTCTCCAAGGAGCTGCGCTGCATGGTCTGCCAGAACCAGTCCATTGACGATTCCGATGCGCAGCTCGCCCGCGACCTGCGCATCCTCGTGCGCGAGCGGCTGAAGGCGGGTGACAGCAACAGCCAGGTGCTGGATTTCCTCGTCGCCCGCTATGGCGAGTTCGTGCTGATGCGCCCGGTCTTCTCCTGGCGCAACGCACTGCTCTGGGGCACGCCCGGCCTCGTCCTGGTGCTCGGCGCCTGCGCCGCCTTCTTCGCCCTGCGCCGCCGGCCGACGTCCGCGAGCGAGGCCCTGACGCCCGAGGAGGAAGCGCGCGTGAAGGCGCTGCTCGCGGCCTCCGAGGAGCCCGGCACGCGGCCGGAATAGTCGGGCTGCGCCCTCACGGAGCCGTGACGCGTCTTACAGAACCGTAATCTTTCAGCCAGCGGACCGTAAGGCGCGCGGGCCTAGGTTCTCTCTCACGCCCGCCGGACATGGCGGGGATGACCAGAGAGAGACGCATGACCCGCTCCACCAACTCCTCCTTCCTGACGAAGCGCCGCACCGCCCTGATGGCGGGTGTCGTCGGTCTCGCGGTTGCCGGCGTCGCGGTCGGCCAGTTCGGCTACGGGAGCACGCCGGCGCTCGCGCAGGCCACCACCGCCGCCCCCGTCACCGCCCAGAGCTTCTCCTTCGCCGACGTGGTGCAGAAGGTGACCCCGGCCGTGGTGTCGGTGAAGATCAAGAAGGACGTGTCCGCCCAGCAGATGGCCATGGGCGGCGATGACGAATTCGGCGGCGCCGACGTGCCGCCCCAGATCGAGCGCTTCCTGAAGCGCTTCGGGTTCGAGAACGGCCAGGGCGGTCCCGGCGGCATGCAGCGCATGCCCCGCGGCGGCGGCGCCGGCGAGCGCCGCGTCGTGGGCCAGGGCTCCGGCTTCATCATCTCGCCCGACGGCTATGTGGTGACCAACAACCACGTGGTGGATGGCGCGTCCGAGGTGGACGTGACCATGACCGACGGCAAGGAATACACCGCCAAGGTGATCGGCACCGATCCGCGCACGGACGTCGCCCTCATCAAGATCGACGGCAAGAACGACCTGCCCTTCGTGAAGCTGGCTGACGGCGCGCCCCGCGTCGGCGATTGGGTGATCGCGGTGGGCAATCCCTTCGGCCTCGGCGGTACCGTCACGGCTGGCATCGTCTCGGCCCGCGGCCGCGACATTGGCTCCGGCCCCTATGACGACTTCGTGCAGATCGATGCGCCGATCAACCGGGGCAACTCGGGCGGCCCGACCTTCGATCTCAACGGCAATGTCATCGGCATGAACACCGCCATCGTGTCGCCCTCCGGCGGCAACGTGGGCATCGCCTTCGCCATCCCGTCCGAGACGGTGAAGACGGTGGTGGACCAGCTCCGCCAGGACGGCAAGGTGGCGCGCGGCTATATCGGCGTGCAGATCCAGCCCGTGACGGATGATCTCGCCTCCGGTCTCGGCCTCAATGCCGCCGAAGGCGCCCTCGTGGCACAGGTGCAGCCGGACACCCCGGCGGCCAAGGCTGGCCTCAAGAGCGGTGACGTGGTGACCAAGGTCAATGGCGATGCCGTGAAGGACGCCCGCGACCTCAGCCGCAAGATCGGCATGATGAAGCCCGGCGCCTCCGTCGCCCTCACTGTGGTGCGGGACGGCAAGACGCAGGCCTTCAACGTGAAGCTCGAGCAGCTGCCCACCGATCAGCAGATGGCGAGCGCCGACGGCAACGGGCCGGCCACGCATGACGTGCCGCGCCTCGGCCTCCAGCTCGCCCCGGCCAAGAGCGTCCAGGGCGCCGGCGCCCAGGGCGTGGTGGTGACCGAAGTGGACCCGAACGGCCCTGCGGCCGCCCGCGGCATCCGCTCCGGCGACGTGATCCTCGATGTGGGCGGCAAGACGGTCTCCAACCCGTCCGACGTCCGCGAGGGGCTCGCCGCCGCCAAGGCCGAGAACCGCAAGGCGGTGCTCATGCGGGTGAAGGGCGAGCAGGGCGTGCGCTTCGTCGCCATCACCCTAGACAAGTCCAAGGGCTGATCCTCCGCCACCCGGAGGCTGAGGCCTCCGGGACCGGCGACAACCGGCACCGGGTGGCCTCGGAAGGTTAAGGCAGGTGGCACGGGTGCGGGGAACCCCGTGCTTCGCGCCTGCCAAGCGCGCCGGCCTGCGGGGGATCGGCGCGCCCCCGGTCGGACCCGCCTGAAGCGGGCCGGCCGGGCGGAATTCCAGATTGGTGCCGAGGCGGTCCCTTCCGTCGCCCCAACAGCCGCCAAGGTCCAATCGGCGCGGGGAGCCCTTGCTTCCCGCGCCGTCATCGTTTGGGGGCCTCGCGATTTCGCGGACCCGAGAGCTGCAACCGTGCTGCGCCAGCCCGCAATGGTGATCTAGACTGCCATGGACGCGAATCTCGAAACGGACTTCAGCCTTTCCATGCGACTGCTCCTCGTCGAGGACGATCAAGACGCGGCCGACTACCTGCGCAAGGCCTTCCGCGAGGCGGGCCATGTGGTGGACCATGCGGCCGACGGCGAGGATGGCCTCGCCCATGCGCTCGACGGCAAATATGACGTGCTGGTGGTGGACCGCATGCTGCCCCGCCGCGACGGCCTCTCGCTGGTCGCCGAACTGCGTGGGCGCGGCGATGCCACGCCTGTGCTCATCCTCTCGGCGCTGGGACAGGTGGACGACCGCGTGGTCGGACTGCGGGCCGGCGGCGACGATTATCTGCCCAAGCCCTATGCCTTCACTGAACTGCTTGCCCGCGTCGAGGCGCTGTCGCGCCGGGGGGCGCCGCAGGCAGCCGAGACGGTCTATCGGGTGGGCGACCTCGAACTCGATCGCCTCGCCCATCGCGTGACCCGCGGCGGCAAGGAGATCCCGCTCCAGCCGCGCGAATTCCGGCTGCTCGAATATCTCATGCGGCACGCGGGGCAGGTGGTGACGCGCACCATGCTGCTGGAAAACGTCTGGGACTATCACTTCGACCCCCAGACCAACGTCATCGACGTCCACGTCTCCCGCCTGCGCTCCAAGATCGACAAGGGCTTCGACGTGCCGCTGATCCATACCGTGCGCGGCGCCGGCTACATGGTCCGCGTGGGCCTGCGCTGAGGAGCGTCCGGCATGGCTGAGGCGGCATTACCCCCCTCCCAACCCTCCCCCGCAAGGGGGGAGGGCTTTGTCGCGCATTGTCTTTTCCCACGGTCCTATTCCTCGCACACCCTGCTCCCTCCCCCCTTGTGGGGGAGGGGTGGGGAGGGGGGTAAGGCGGCGGGGTCAGCGGAGCGCCGCCCCTCCAATCCCCCTTGTCCCCTCCAGCCGTCGCGGCGCCCGTCATGATGCTTCCGCGCGACCTGTCGCGCCTCGTCCGCACCACCGCCTTCAAGCTGCTGGCGGTCTATCTCGTCATCTTCGCGCTCTTTGCCGTCTCGATGATTGGCTATGTGGCCTGGCATACGCGCCGGCTGGTCGAGAGCCAGGTGACCGAGAATGTGGATGCGGAGGTGCGCTTCCTCGCCGAGCAGTATCGCCTCGGCGGCATCCAGCGGCTCGTGCTGGTCATCGACCGGCGGGCGCGGCGGCCCGGCTCATCCATCTATCTGCTGACGAATTTCGCCGGCGAGGTGCTGGCCTCCAACGTCTCCGAACTGCCCATCGGCCTGCTCGACCAGCAGGGCACGCGCGTCACCACGTACAAGCGCTCCGAGGAGCCGGGCGCGAAGGAGAACCTCGCTTATGTCGAGGTTTTCATGCTGCCCGGCGGCTACCGGCTGCTGGTGGGCAAGGACATCGAGGACCGCGACACCCTCCGGCAGCTCGTGGTGCGGCCGGCGCAGGGCGCGCTGGTGATGATCCTCATCCTCGGCCTCGCCGGTGGAGTGTTCGTCACCCGCCGGGTGCTGAAGCGCATCGATGCCATGAACGCCACCACCGAGCGCATCATGGCCGGCGATCTCACGGGCCGCCTGCAGGTGAACGGCACGGGTGACGAGTTCGACCGCCTCGCCCAGAGCCTCAATGCCATGCTGGAGCGCATCGAGAGCCTGATGGCCGGGCTGAAGGAAGTCTCCGACAACATCGCCCACGACCTCAAAACGCCGCTCACCCGCCTGCGAAACCGCGCGGAAGAGGCGCTCAGGGGCGCGACCACCGAGGACGAATGGCGGTCGGCGCTGGAGACGACGATCGAGGAAAGCGATGGGCTGATCCGCACCTTCGATGCCCTGCTGATGATCGCCCGCGCAGAGGCGGGACAGGCGCGCGCCAGCATGGTGGAGGTGGACCTCGCCGACATCACCGAGAACGTCGCCGAACTCTATGAGCCGCTGGCCGATGAGCAGGGGCTCGACCTCGTTACCGAGATCGCCCCGGCGTCCATCGTCGGCCTGCGAGAACTTCTGGCGCAGGCGCTCTCCAACCTCATCGACAATGCCATCAAATACGGCGTTCCCCGTGACGGCGTGCGCGGGCGAATCGTCGTCTCCCTGCACCGTCAGGATGGCTTTGCCGTCCTCTCCGTGACCGACAGCGGGCCGGGCATTCCCGATGCCGACCGGGACCGGGTGGTGGAGCGCTTCGTGCGGCTGGAGGCGAGCCGGTCGCGGCCGGGTTCGGGTCTCGGCCTGTCGCTGGTGGCTGCCGTGGCGCGGCTTCACGGGGGACAGCTTTCGTTCAGCGACGCCGCGCCGGGCCTGCGGGCGACGCTCCGCCTGCCGATCCGCGCCCTGCCCAGCGAGATGACCATCGCGCGCACACTGGACGGCCGCTGACGGGTGCGGCGTTTTCACGCTTAAGCGCGCAGGACGCGCGCGACTCTCTCCGGCGGTGCGGCCGCGCCGCCGGCTGCGGCAGGCGGTGATGCTTGACTGGGCGGTGCCGGCGGCGCGCGAAAGCCGGCTCTAAATCCTTGATGCGCCACATGGGACCCGCGCAAATTTTGCCGTAAAGCGGCCGGCGCGGCGTCTATGGGCTTGCGCGCGGGGCGTACCTTGTGCCTTTAAGACAGGCAATGACCGCATTGACCTCCCCTTCTCCTGAACTCGGGCCTGGTCTCGCCGCTGCGATCCGGGAAGCGCCGGTGCTTTTCGATGAAGCGGCGGCGGCGGTGAAGCTCTCCCACACCCTCGAGCGGTTCGCGGACCACGACCGCGCGAGCCTCGATGCCCTTCTCGTTGCCCATCCCATGGCACGGCAGGTGGTGCTCGGCGTCATGGAGGGAGCGCCCTTCCTCACCGACGTCATCCGCCGGGAGCCCGCCCGCCTCTTGCGCGCGCTTGAGACCGATCCCGTCGCCCGGGTGGCCGCGCTCGTCGCGGCGGCGGGCGTGCAGGTGCGCGAGGCCGAGGACGAGGCAGCGGTGATGCGGGCGCTGCGCCGCATGCGCAGCGAGGCGGCCCTCGTCATCGCCCTCGCCGATGTCGGCGGTGTGCTGCCGCTCATGGACGTGACGCGGGCCCTGACCCGCGTGGCCGATACGGCGGTCGCGCTGGCGCTGGATTTCCTGCTGCGCGAGGCAGCGGGCAGCGGCAAGCTGCTGCTGCCGGACCTCAACGTGCCCGGCAAGGGTTCGGGTCTCGCCGCCATCGCCATGGGCAAGCACGGCGCGGGCGAACTCAACTATTCCAGCGATGTGGACCTGATCCTGGTCTATGACCGGGCCGTGGCCCCGCTCGGCCCCGATGCCGAGGCGAGCCCCACCTACGTGCGCATCGCCAAGGGCCTCGTGCGTCTGCTCCAGGAGCGCACCGAGGACGGTTATGTCCTGCGCGTGGACCTGCGCCTCCGGCCTGATCCGGGCTCGACGCAGGTGGCGCTCTCCACCGCCTCGGCGCTCGCTTATTACGAGCGCGAGGGCGCGACCTGGGAGCGCGCGGCCTATATCAAGGCGCGGCCGGTCGCCGGCGACCTTGTGGTGGGCCGGGAGTATCTCGACGAGCTCGCCCCCTTCGTCTGGCGCCGGGTGCTGGATTATCAGGCCATCTCCGACGTCCACGCTATGAAGCGCGAGATTCATGCCTTCCGCGGGCATGAGGTGGTGGCGGTCGAGGGGCACAATGTGAAGCTTGGCCGTGGCGGCATCCGCGAGGTCGAGTTCTTCGTCCAGACCCAGCAGCTCATCGCCGGCGGCCGCGACCGCGACCTGCGCTCGCCGCGCACGCTGGAGGCGCTGGGCGCGCTGGTGGACCACCGCTGGATCGCTCCCGAGGTGCGGGACGATCTGTCCGAGGCCTATGTCTTCCTGCGCCGGGTCGAGCATCGTCTCCAGATGGTCGCCGACGCCCAGACCCATACGCTGCCGGAGGGCCGGGAGGCCCTGGAGGCCTTCGCCCGCTTCATGGGCTACAAGGACCGCGACAGCTTCGCGGCCGCCCTCGTGGAGCGGCTCCAGCGGGTGCAGGGCCATTACGCCCATCTGTTCGAGGACAGTGTCACCCATCCCTGCCTCCAGGGCGAACTCCACTTCCCGCTGGACCGGGACGACCGCGCGACGCTCGGCACCCTGTCCCGCCTCGGCTTCCGCGATCCGCCGGCCGCCAGCCGTCTGGTCCGCGAGTGGCTGGCCGGGCAGCCGCGTGCGCTGCGCACGGATGCGGCGCGCGAGCATCTCGCCCGCATCGTGGCCCTTCTCATCGAGCAACTGTCCCATGGCGGCGACCCGGACGGCGCGCTCAATGCCATGGACAGCTTCCTGCGCGACCTGCCCGGTCCGCACCTGCTGGCGGCGCTGGAGCACAATCCGGACCTTGTGCGCCTCATCGCCACCATCGTCAGCGCCGCCCCGCGCCTCGGCGAGACGCTGGCCCGACGCCCCTCGCTCGCCGATGCGCTGCTCGATCCCGCCTTCTTCGACGTGCTGCCCGACGAGCCGGCCCTCGCCGCCCATCTCGAAGCCTTGCTCGATGCGGCGCCGAATGAGGAAGAACAGTTCGACCGCGCCCGCCGCTTCCGGCAGGAACAGCACGTTCTGATCGGCGTGCGCATCGTTTCCGGAACGCTGCCGGCGGCGCGGGCGGGCGAGGCCTATGCCCGCGTGGCGGAGGTCATCATCCGCGCCCTGCACGCCCGCGTCTGGGCGCGCTTCGTGGAGGCGCACGGCAGCATTCCCGGCGCGGATACGGCGGTGCTCTCCATGGGCAAGCTCGGCAGCCGCGAGATGACCGCCGGCTCCGACCTCGATCTCATCGTGCTCTACGATTTCGATCCGGCCTCGGACGGCACGTCGGACGGCCCGCGCCCGCTGGTCGGAGCGCAGTATTTCGCCCGCTTCACCCAGCGCCTCGTCACCGCTCTGACCAGCCTCACCAATGCCGGCAAGCTCTATGACGTGGACCTGCGCCTGCGCCCGTCCGGCCGCTCCGGCCCGGTGGCGACGCGCATCGGCTCGTTCGAGAATTACCAGCGCACCGAGGCCTGGACCTGGGAGCACATGGCGCTGACCCGGGCGCGGATCATCTCGGCGAGCCCCGCCTTTGCCCGGCGCGTGGAGCAGGTGATCCTGCAGGTGCTCGCCCATCCGCGTGATCCCCGCCGCATCGCCGGCGACATTCTCGACATGCGCCGGGCCATCGCGGCAGAGAAGGGCGAAAGCGACCGCTGGAACCTCAAGCACGCGGCCGGCGGACAGGTGGACGTGGAGTTCCTCGCCCAGTTCCTTGTGCTCATCCATGCCGAACGGCATCCGGAGATCGTCGATACCGCGACGGCGCGCATCCTCACCGTGGCGGGCTGGCTTCAGCTCCTGAGCCCCGAGGATTGCCAGACCCTCTCCAACGCCTGCCGGCTCTATCAGGATCTCACGCAGGTGCTCCGCCTCGCCATCGACCGGCCATTCGTGCCGGCGCAGGCGAGCCCGGCGCTGAAAGCGCTGCTGGCGCGGGCGGGCGAGATGCCGGACTTCTCCTCCCTCGACGCCCATCTCACCGACACGGAAGCGCGCGTGCGGGCCATCTTCGAGCGCATTCTGGAAGCCGCTTCCGCCTGAGCGGGGTGGCGGCGCACGTCCGCGCGAGCGGGCGGACCTGCGGCGCGGCTTTGGGGTTATGATCGTCGCAAGGCACGGACGCCCCGTGCCGTTCCGCGGAGGATCGCCCCATGGACGCCACGCCCACCGCTTCCTTGCTCAACGCCTCCTTGCCCGCCGCTTCGTCCCGCCCCGCCGTCTCCCGCCGTGCCGCTCTGGCCTTCGGGGCCGGCGCCATGGCGAGCGTGCTCGCCGCGCCCCATGTCGCCCGCGCCGCCGTGCCCTTCGTCCTGCCGCCGCTGCCCTATGCGGAGGATGCGCTGGTGCCGACCATCTCGGCCCGCACCGTCGGCCTGCATTACGGCAAGCACCACAAAGGCTATTACGACAAGCTGAACCTGCTGGTGCAGGGCAAACCCTATGCGGACATGACGCTCGCCGAGGTGGTGGTCGCCGCCCGCAAGGCCAATGACGCGGACGTCTTCAACAATGCCGCTCAGGCCTGGAACCACAATCTCTACTGGGAGAGCTTCAAGGGCGGCCCCGCGGCGCCGAAGGGCGCCTTTGCCCAGCAGGTGGAGAAGGATTTCCAGTCCCTCGTCGGCCTTCAGCGCAAGCTGGTGGAGCAGGGCGACAAGGTGTTCGGCACCGGCTGGGTCTGGCTCGTGCGCGATGGCGACAAGCTCGACATCATCGGCATGAAGGACGCCATCAACCCGCTGCCCGACGGCAAGACCGTGCTGCTCGGCATCGACGTGTGGGAGCACGCTTATTATCTCGACTATGAGAACCGCCGCACCGCCCATGTGGAGGCGGTGGTGAAGGACCGCGTGAACTGGCAGGTGGTCGGCGAGCGCTGGGGCTAAGGCGCGAAACTTCCATCGTTTTCGAGAGATCGAGGGCGCGCGGGATGTCCCCGCGCGCCGTCACAGGCCCACGTCGTCGAGCCGGCGGCCCTTGGTCTCGATCCGCAGCAGCCAGGTGATGAGCGCGCCGAGGAACGAGGTCGCCACCAGCATGTAGAGCAGGTTCGACGTGCCGAGCGTGCTGAGCAGGATGGGGAAGAGGAAGGCGGTCAGCACCGCCCCCACCTTGCCGAAGGCGGCGGCAAAGCCCGCGCCGATCCCGCGGATGTGGGTGGGAAACACCTCGCCCGCCAATAGGTAGGTCTGGGCGTTCGGGCCCATGTTGCACATGAAATTGAAGAGCATGAAGCCGGCATAGATGAGTGCGATCTGCGCCGGGCCGGTGAAGGCGTCGTGGAACGAGGCGAGCAGCAGGCCGGCGGCGCAGCCGAGGAAGCCGAACACCTGCAACAGCACCCGGCCCACCTTGTCCGCCAGCATCACTGCCGCCACCATGCCGACGATCAGCAGGATGTCGATGAAGGCCGCGCCCTGGGCGGCGCGCATATCGCCCGCGATGAGACCGGCGACACCGGGCATGCGGATGGAGGTGTCGGCCCCCAGTGCGGCGGCAAGGATGGTGGGGGTGAAGATGCCGATGCCGTAGGTGCCGAGGTCCTGAAGGAACCACGGCAGGGAGGCGAACAGCGTCGCCCGCAGGTTCTTGCGGCGGAAGAGCACCAGAAGGTGGCTTTCCGGCCGGGCGAGGCCGGGCTCGTGCAGGCCCTTGAGACGGATGTGCTTGGGGTAGCGCGGCTGGCGGGTCAGCAGCCGCTTGAGATTGTGCTCGGCCTCCGGCACCCGGCCCTTCGCCAGCAGCCAGTGGCTGCTCTCGGTGATGAAGAAGCGGCCGGCGAGCACGATCAGCGCGGGGACGATGGCCACGGCGTACATGAGCCGCCAGGCGCTGAGGGTCGGATCGAAGACGAGCACCAGATAGCCGACGGCCGTTCCGCTGAGCGCGCCCAGCGCCTGGAAGGAGAAGGCGCCGAGCACCAGCCGGCCGCGCGAGGAACTCGGGATGCTTTCCGAGATGACGAGATGGGCTGTCGGATAATCGCAGCCGAGCGCCAGACCGATGCCGAAGAGGAAGATGAGCATCCAGCTGAAATTCGGCGCTGCGGCGAGGAGGCCGAGAAACAGGATGAACAGCGCCATCTCGAACACGAACATGGGCTTGCGGCCGAACTGATCGGCAAGGCCCCCCAGCGCCAGCGCACCCACGAGGATGCCGAACAGGGTGGCGGCGCTGACAAGGCCGTGCTGGAGCGGCGTCATGCCGAACTCGGCGCCCATCAGCGGCAGGGCCACGCCGGTCATGAACACGACGAGACCCTCGAAGAACTTGCCGGCGGCGGCGAGGCTCCAGATCCGCCACTGCATGGCCGTCATGGGCGCCGCCGGAACGACCGTGCCGTCCCGCCAGATGGGCGTCTCGTCGATATAGTCCTGCACCCGCTGCACGTCCTCGGGCGTGCCGTGCAGGGACTGGCCGTGCGGCCGTGTGGCGTGGCTGTGGGCGCTGTCGCTGGTTTCGGTACGCATGCTCGATCTCCGCGGCCCGCACCCTCTCCGTCACCCATGAACGGCGTGTGACGGTCACAGCTTACCTAATCCGGCTTCTAAACCATAAGCATGCGTGGGAAGCGCCGGCTCTGGAGACTTCGACCCGCCTCGTCTATGACCGAGGGGAGAAAGCTGGGAGGCTGGCATGGTTAAGGGCGCACGCGCGATCGCTGCGACGATGGTGATGGGCTTGTTCGCGGCCGGCTGCCAGGCTCCGGGCGGTCCTCCGAGCTGGGGCACCTCCGTGGTCAAGGAGACCGACGGCTTCGGCGACTATTACGAGACGGTCATCAACGTGCCGGCGCCCACCGGCGCGCCGCGGGCCTTCTCCTGCGCGGGGCCGTGGGGGCCGTCCACCAGTGACACCGTGCTCAAGGGCATTTTCGGCGGCGGCCGGGCCGTGCAGGCCACCGACGTGCTGCGGCCCGACGGCACCACCGGCCCCGGCACCATCGTGCTGCCGAACGATCCCCAGTTGCGCGTCTCCGTGGCCTGGGCGGACGGCTTCGCCTATGCCGGTCCCATCCGCTTCAACTTCACCGAGCAGTCGGCCTGGTCGGTCAACGGCGTGCGCATCGGCTCGACCATCGCCGATCTCGAACGGGCCAACGGCAAGCCGTTCCGTCTCGTCGGCTTCGGCGGCGATGCCGGCGGCGTGGTGACGGACTGGCAGGGCGGCGCGCTCGCCAACCTGCCCGGCGGCTGCAACCTCACCGTCCAGCTCGCCATCTCCGCCCTCGCGCCGGCGAGCGCGCAGGCCAAGGTGGTGGGGCCGAAGGTCTTCCTCTCCACCGATCGCAACGTGCGGGCGCTCAAGCCGACGGTGGGCCGCTTCTGGGTCATGTACAACTGATGGGCGCGATCGGGGGTTGATTGACGACGGTATGACCTTGGGGTGTCATGCGGACGGGCTGGTTTCTCCGGCCGCGTCTCATTGAAGGTGCTTCATGTCTCTGTCCCGCCTTTTCAATCCGTCCCTGGCCGTTGGTGCCGTGCTTGGCGTGAGCGTTGTCCTCGGCGCCCAGGCCTTCTTCGACGGCCGCGCGCTGGCCAATCAGCCCTTCATGGACGCCGCGCTGGCCTCGCTGCGGGCGGCGCGGGAAAATCTGGTGCAGGCGACCCCCAACAAGGGCGGCCATCGTGACCGGGCCATCGATCTGGTGGATCGGGCCATCGAACAGGTCAAGGAAGGCATCGCCTACGCCGCCCAGTGAGGGGACGCGGAAGCCGGACGCCGTGTCCGGCTTCCCGTTCGCGCAAGGCCGCAAAAACGCCGCCTGCGCATGCTGGATCAGGAAGGTAGAAGCCGCGACAGCGGCAACGGCAGACAGCCGGAGGGCGCATGGATTGGGTGACGTTCTGGGATGGAGCCCATTCCATCTATGTGAACGACCGGCACAAGATGGTGCATTACCAGCGCATCACCGCCGACATCGTTTCCCTTATTCCCGATCCGTCCAGCCGCCTGATGGACTATGGCTGCGGCGAAGCGCTGGGCGCGCCGACGCTGGCCGACAATTGCGCGCAACTGATCCTCGCCGATGCGGCGCCGACCGTGCGGGCGACCTTGAAGGACCGGCTCGGCGGCGAGCCGAACATCTCCGTCCTCTCGCCCGAGGAGACGGCGCAGCTCCCCCCGGCGAGCCTTGATCTCATCATCGCTAATTCGCTGCTCCAGTATATTTCCAAGGCCGATCTCAAGGCCTTGCTGGCGCAGTGGCGCGGATTGCTGGCTCCCGGCGGCGCGGTGATCCTGGCGGACGTGATCCCGCCCAACGTCAGCGCGGTGCAGGATGCGGCGGCACTCCTCACCTTCGGCGCGCGCGAGGGCTTCTTCTTCTCCGCGCTCCTCGGTCTCGCCAGGACGGCAGTCTCGCCCTATCGCAAGCTCAGGGCCGACCTCGGGCTGACGACCTACGAAGAAGGCGAGATGATTGCGCTGCTGCGGGGCGCCGGCTATCTGCCCCAGCGCCTGCCGAAGAACATCGGCCACAACCAGCGCCGCATGGCCTTCCGGGCCGTTCTGTAAGGGCGGCGGGCTATTCGGCCCGCTGCTCGCGCGCACCGGCCTTATGGGCGAAGGCCCAGATCCGGTAGGCACTGAAGGTCCAGATCATCACCAGCCCGGTCGTGATGGCCTGCGCCAGCAGGTAATAGAGCCCGATGCGGTGCACCAGCAGGTCCATCAGCACCCCGGTCATGACGAAGGCAATACCGGCCACCGTGGCGAAGCGGGGCAGGGCACCCGCGTGGCTGCGCGTCGATTCGAAGGTGAAACGACGGTTGAGGCTATAGGAAATGACGCTGCCGACGATGAAGCCCGCCAGGGAGGCAAGAACCGGCCCTGCCCAATTGCGCTCCACCATGATGGCCAGCGTGGTGAAATGGCCGGCCGCTGCGGTCAAGCCCACGCCCACGAACGTCGCGAACTGAAGGAAGAAGGCGCGGTGACGCTGGGCGAGGCGGGTCAGGAGGGCGAACACGAAACAGGCTCCGGTGGGCCGGGACGATCGAGGCGTCTTCCGTCGCGAGAAATTATGGTCTAAGGAAGCCCAATCCGCGTGCAGGGGCGGAGAAATTTCTGCGTCCCCCGCATTGCCGCCGCCGTCCACAAGGACGGATCCACTCATTCAGGGGCGCGTGACCCGCGGCCCTTTTTTTGCGCCCGTCGAGCGCCAGAGATAGATGCCGAAACGCACCGACCTCGAAACCATCCTCATCGTCGGCGCCGGTCCGATCGTCATCGGCCAGGCCTGCGAATTCGACTATTCCGGCACGCAGGCCTGCAAGGCCTTGCGCGAGGAGGGCTACCGGGTTGTCCTGGTGAACTCCAATCCGGCGACCATCATGACCGACCCGGACATGGCGGACGTCACCTATATCGAGCCGATCACGCCGGAAATCGTCGCCAAGATCATCGAGAAGGAGCGCGGTGACCGCTCCAAGGGCTTCGCCCTCCTGCCCACCATGGGCGGCCAGACGGCGCTGAACTGCGCCCTGTCGCTCAAGAAGATGGGCACGCTCGAGAAGTTCGACGTGGAAATGATCGGCGCGACCGCGGAGGCCATCGACAAGGCCGAGGACCGCGAGCTGTTCCGCGACGCCATGACCAAGATCGGCCTCGACACGCCCCGGTCGCGCCAGATCAAGACGCTGGGCGAAGCCCTCGAGGCGCTGGACGAGGTGGGCCTCCCGGCCATCATCCGCCCGTCCTTCACCATGGGCGGCACCGGCGGCGGCATTGCCTACAACAAGGCCGAGTTCATCGAGATCATCGAGCGCGGCATCGACGCTTCCCCCACCAACGAGGTGCTGGTGGAAGAGAGCGTGCTGGGCTGGAAGGAGTATGAGATGGAGGTCGTCCGCGACAAGGCGGACAACTGCATCATCGTCTGCTCCATCGAGAATCTCGACCCGATGGGCGTCCACACGGGCGATTCCATCACCGTCGCGCCGGCTCTGACGCTGACCGACAAGGAATACCAGATCATGCGCGACGCCTCGCTGGCGGTGCTGCGCGAGATCGGCGTCGAGACCGGCGGCTCCAACGTGCAGTTCGCCATCGATCCGGCCTCCGGCCGTATGATCGTGATCGAGATGAACCCGCGCGTGTCGCGCTCCTCGGCGCTGGCCTCCAAGGCGACGGGCTTCCCCATCGCCAAGGTCGCGGCGCGCCTTGCGGTCGGCTACACGCTGGACGAGATCGCCAACGACATCACCGGCGGCGCGACCCCGGCCTCCTTCGAGCCGACCATCGACTATGTGGTCACGAAGATCCCGCGCTTCGCCTTCGAGAAGTTCCCCGGCGCCGACAACACCCTCACCACCTCCATGAAGTCGGTGGGCGAGGCGATGGCCATCGGCCGCACCTTCCAGGAAAGCCTCCAGAAGGCGCTGCGCTCGCTGGAGACCGGCCTCACCGGCCTCGACGAGATCGACATCGAGGGCCTCGGCCAGGGCGACGACAGCAGCGCCATCCGGGCCGCCATCGGCGTGCCCACGCCGGACCGGCTGCTGAAGGTGGCACAGGCCATGCGCCTCGGCCTCACCGATGAGCAGATCCATGCGTCTTGCAAGATCGATCCGTGGTTCCTGGAGCAGATCCGCGCCATCGTCGACACCGAGGCCAAGGTGCGCAAGTTCGGCCTGCCCACCACGCCCGGCGCCCTGCGCGCCCTGAAGGCGCAGGGCTTCTCCGACGCCCGCCTCGCCACGCTCGCCGGCATCGGCGAGGCCGAGGTGCGCGCGCGGCGCCATGCCCTCGACGTGCGCCCGGCCTACAAGCGCATCGACACCTGCGCGGCCGAGTTCGCCTCGCCCACCGCTTACATGTACTCGACCTACGAGGCGCCCTTCGCCGGCAAGCTGGCCGACGAGGCCCAGCCCTCCGAGCGCGAGAAGGTGGTGATCCTCGGCGGCGGCCCCAACCGCATTGGCCAGGGCATCGAGTTTGACTATTGCTGCTGCCATGCGGCCTTCGCCCTCAAGGATGCGGGCTATGAGGCCATCATGGTCAACTGCAATCCGGAGACCGTCTCCACCGACTACGACACGTCGGACCGGCTCTATTTCGAGCCGCTGACTTCCGAGGACGTGCTGGAGCTGATCGACCGTGAGCGCACGAAGGGCACGCTGAAGGGCGTGATCGTGCAGTTCGGCGGCCAGACGCCCCTGAAGCTCGCCCGCGCGCTGGAAGAGGCGGACGTGCCGATCCTCGGCACCTCGCCGGACGCCATCGACCTCGCCGAGGACCGCGACCGCTTCAAGCACCTGCTGGACAAGCTGAAGCTGCGCCAGCCGGCGAACGGCATCGCCTATTCGGTGGAGCAGGGCCGCACGGTCGCGTCCGAGCTTGGCTATCCGCTGGTGGTGCGCCCGTCCTATGTTCTGGGCGGCCGGGCCATGCAGATCATCCGCGATGATTCGCAGCTCGGCGACTATCTGCTCGACACCCTGCCGGGCCTCGTGCCGCAGGATGTGAAGTCGCGCTACCCCAACGACAAGACCGGCCAGATCAACACGGTGCTGGGCAAGAACCCGCTCCTGTTCGACCGCTATCTGTCGGACGCCATCGAGGTGGACGTCGATGCGCTGTGCGACGGCAAGGACGTCTTCATCGCCGGCATCATGGAGCACATCGAGGAGGCCGGCATCCATTCGGGTGACAGCGCCTGCTCGCTGCCGCCCCACTCGCTGGACGAGGACACCATCGCCGCGCTGGAGAAGCAGACCGCAGCCATGGCGCTGGCGCTCGGCGTCGGCGGCCTCATGAACGTGCAGTACGCCATCAAGGATGGCGTGATCTACGTTCTGGAAGTGAACCCGCGCGCCTCGCGCACGGTGCCCTTCGTCGCCAAGGTGATCGGCTCGCCGATCGCCAAGATCGCGGCCCGTGTGATGGCCGGCGAGAAAATCGCCTCCTTCGGCCTGAAGAAGAGCACGCTGAAGCACATCGCGGTGAAGGAGGCGGTGTTCCCCTTCGCCCGCTTCCCGGGTGTGGACACCGTGCTCGGCCCGGAGATGCGCTCCACCGGCGAGGTGATGGGTCTCGACACCGATTACGGCGTCGCCTTCGCCAAGAGCCAGCTCGGCGGCGGCACCAAGGTTCCGAAGTCGGGCACCGTCTTCGTCTCGGTGAAGGACAGTGACAAGCCGCGCATCCTGCCCACCATCAAGATGCTGGTGGATCTCGGCTTCAAGGTGATCGCCACCTCCGGCACGCAGCGCTTCCTCGCCGAGAACGGCGTCGAGGCCGGCAAGATCAACAAGGTGCTGGAAGGTCGCCCGCACATCGTGGACGACATCAAGAACGGCGGCGTGCAACTGGTGTTCAACACCACGGAAGGCCAGCAGGCCCTTTCCGACAGCCGGTCGCTGCGCCGGGCGGCCCTCTTGCACAAAGTGCCGTATTACACCACGCTGTCAGGTGCCATTGCTGCGGCGCAGGGGATCAAGGCCTATGTGGGCGACGATCTCCAGGTCCGCGCGCTGCAAAGCTACTTCAAGTGATGGCAGGCCGGCGACGGCGGGAGAGCCTTGGTTCTCCCGGCGCCTGACCGGAGCGGAACCGTGGTATTCAGCCTCGCATCGGCCGTGGGCCGGTGCGAGCTATTCGGCTTTTGTCCGGGCACAACGAAGCCCGCCAGGCGTTGCCGGCGGGACCCCTTCGGGCAGCTTCGGCGTTGGGGGTGGAATGTCCGCGGAGATTGCGGGACGCTCCTTCCGTCCGATTCCCGGACGGGGCCGCAATGTCTGGATGCCGGACGTGTTGAGATCGACGTGTGGGCGCGGGTGGTGGGTCGAACCGGCCATCGCGCGCATCGCCGGCATGAGGAGGTTCTAGGTAGGACCCATGGAAAAGATTCCCATGACGGGGGCGGGTTTCGTCGCCCTTGAGGAAGAGTTGCGTTTCCGTCAGCAGGTGGAGCGCCCGCGGATCATCAGCGCCATTTCCGAAGCGCGCGCCCATGGCGACCTCTCCGAGAATGCCGAATATCACGCGGCCAAGGAGCTTCAGTCCCTGAACGAGGGCCGGATCGCGGAGCTCGAGGACAAGATCTCGCGCGCCGAGGTCATCGACGTGTCCAAGCTCTCGGGCGACATCGTGAAGTTCGGCGCCACCGTCACGCTGGTGGACGAGGACACCGAGGAAGAGCGCGTGTGGCAGATCGTCGGCGACAGCGAGGCTGACGCGAAGGCTGGTCGCATTTCCATCTCCTCGCCGGTGGCGCGCGCGCTGATCGGCAAGAAGAAGGGCTCGTCCGTCGAGGTCGTGACGCCCAAGGGTGCGCGCTCGTTCGAGATCGTCGAGGTCCGCTGGGCCTGAGGGCGTCCGGAGCGGCGTCTCTGTTCAGGGGCGTCGGAGTGTTCCGCATCGCGGGCCCTCCGGCGCCCTTTTTGCGTGGGCCGAGGCGGATGCAGCGTCTGTTGCGCCGGGACTTTACGTCGCCACGGCGACCGGTCTCGGCCGTCCGCTCACTCCGGGGGCGGGGAGCCCTCTTCCAGGGGCACGATGGGCGCGTTCTTGGACTGCTTCAGCGTAAGCGCCGTCTTCACATTGCGCACGTTCGGCGCCGAGGTGATCTCCAGCACGAACTTCTGGAAGGTCGGCAGGTCCGGCGCGACGCAGAGCATCAGGAAGTCCACGTCGCCAGAGAGCATCCAGGAGGCGCGCACCAGTGGCCAGTGCTCGATCCGCGCCTCGAAGGCCGCGAGGTCCGAGCCCGCCTGGCTGATGAGATGCACCATGGCAAAGGCCATGAGGTCGTAGCCGAGCTGCTTCTCGTCCAGCAGCGCCCGGTAACCCTTGATGATTCCGTCTTCCTCGAGGCTGCGGACGCGGCGCAGGCAGGGCGGAGCGGAAATGCCGACGCGGCGCGACAGCTCCACGTTGGTCATGCGGCCGTCCCGTTGCAGCTCGGCCAGGATCTTCCAGTCCACGGCATCGAGACGAACGGTCAAGGGGGAATCCTCCGGGGCGATTTCGTCAGGCACCTTAGTGAAGCCTAGACGCAGCGCAACGAAATAATATTGCGCGACGCCGCGGTGCACCGATTCGATGCGTTCGCACGGTGGGATCGCGGCGAATTGTCTGCGGGAACTGGGGACATCCCCCGGTGGCGCGACTGCAACGCGTGTTGAGCCTTGTCGCCTGCGCAACCCGCCCCTACATTCCCGCATAGCTCTTTGTCAATGCGTCCGATCTCGGCTGCGCCCACGCGCCGGCGCCGGATGCGGGCGGTCCCGCATGGGCACCGTCGAGGTTCGAGGACGGAAATGGCTTCCCACAGCAAGGTCATCATCATCGGGTCCGGCCCGGCCGGGTACACGGCGGCGATCTACGCCGCCCGTGCCATGCTGGAGCCGATCCTGTTCGAAGGCATCCAGCCCGGCGGCCAGCTCACCATCACCACCGACGTCGAGAATTATCCGGGCTTTGCCGATGTCATCCAGGGGCCATGGCTCATGGAGCAGATGCGCGCTCAGGCCGAGCACGTCGGCACCCGCATCCTCTCCGAGCATGTGGCGAGCCTCGACCTCTCCCGGCGTCCGTTCAAGATGGTGACGGAAGGCGGGGAGACCTATGTGGCGGACGTGGTGATCCTCGCCACCGGCGCGCAGGCCCGCTGGCTCGGCCTCGGGTCGGAGGAGGCCTATCGCGGCTTCGGCGTTTCCGCCTGCGCCACCTGCGACGGCTTCTTCTATCGCGGCAAGGACGTGGTGGTGGTGGGCGGCGGCAACACGGCCGTCGAGGAAGCGCTCTTCCTCACCAATTTCGCCAGCAAGGTCACGCTGGTGCACCGCCGCGACAAGCTGAGGGCCGAGCGCATCCTCCAGGACCGCCTGTTCGCCCACCCGAAGGTCTCGGTGGTGTGGAATGCGGCCATCGATGAAATCCTCGGCGTCAGCGAGCCCGTATCGAAGGTGACGGGCGTGCGGCTGAAGGACGTGAACACCGGCGCCCATGCGGAGCTGGCCACCGATGGCGTGTTCATCGCCATCGGCCATGCCCCCTCGACGGCGCTGGTGGAAGGTCAGCTTCGGATCAAGTCCGGCGGTTATGTTTGGACGGCTCCGGATTCCACGGCCACCTCCGTGCCCGGCGTCTTCGCCGCCGGAGACGTGGCCGACGACGTGTTCCGACAGGCGGTGACGGCCGCCGGCCGGGGCTGCATGGCGGCGCTGGAGGCGGAACGCTTCCTCGCGCAGCACGAGGTGGCGGAAGCCGCAGAGTAGGCCGCTCGAGTACGCGGCGTTTCGCACGGGCCTCAGGCCGTCGGAGCGCGCGTCCTCTTCCAACAAGTTAGGGGGCGATCCTTCAGGTCGTGTTGGCTCAACAGGACCGGATCGCGCCCTAAGGGCAGGGTGTGATGGACTGGGACAAGCTCAAGGTTTTTCACGTGGCCGCCGAGGCCGGGTCCTTCACCCATGCGGGCGAGACACTGGGCCTGTCCCAGTCCGCCGTCAGCCGCCAGGTTTCGGCGCTGGAGCAGGAACTGAAGGTTCCCCTGTTCCACCGGCATGCCCGCGGCCTGATCCTGACGGAGCAGGGCGAACTGCTCTATCGCACGGCCCATGAGGTGTTCCTCAAGCTGGAATCGGCCCGCGCCCAGCTCACCGACAGCCGCGAGAAGCCGAATGGCGAACTGCGCGTCACCACAACGGTCGGCCTCGGCACCCATTGGCTGACCGCCCGCGTGGGCGAGTTCGTGGAGCTTTATCCGGACATCCGCATCCAGCTCATCCTCACCGACGAGGAACTGGATCTCGCCATGCGCGAGGCGGACGTTGCCATCCGCATGCGCCAGCCGGTGCAGCCGGATCTGGTGCAGCGCAAGCTCTTCACCGTGCATTTCCACGCCTATGCCTCGGTGGATTATCTCAAGCGCCATGGCCAGCCGCGCACGCTGGAGGAACTGGACAAGCACCGCATTCTCCTGCTCGGCGGGCCGATCCCGAGCTATTTCCAGGGCCTCAACTGGCTGGAGCATGCGGGCCGCGACGGCTCGACGCCCCGCGTGCCGGCCTTCGAGGTCAACAGCGTGCTCGGGCTGAAGCGCGCCGTGGAGCGCGGCGTGGGCATCGGCACGCTGCCCGATTATCTCTCGGATGACTCTTCGTCGCTCGTGCAGCTCTTCACGGATCGCGAGACGCCGCAACTTGAGGCTTACTTCACCTATGCTCAGGAAATGCGCTCCGTGGCGCGCATTCAGGTGTTCCGGGACTTCCTGATTTCGAAGGCGCAGCGCTGGAGCTACTGAGCGTGACAGGGGAATGACGCGGGCGTCGTTGGATCACAAATGAGCCAAGCGCCGCGCACATGCCTGACATGCGGTCATTCCGCATTGCATTATGCCTACAGGACGTGCACTTTGCACTTGCACTGATCGCGCCGTGAGCGGCGCAGTCAGGTGTTCCCCTCTGGAAGGTTCGCCGCTCTGCGGCGATACTTGCCGGGCCTCTCGCGAGGTCCGGCATTTTTCTTTTGTACTCCCGTGTTGCTGTCCCCGACGCCGATACCGGCCACCGGCGTGCGTTGCCCTGGCCTGCTGCGTTCCGGCGCATGCGCCATGCAGCGAATCCATGCGACGGGGCGCGTTGTGTGCGCTGCACAAGAGGCCGACATCAGCCACTGTGTGCGGCGTGTGCGGGTGCCTCCTGCGGAACCCGGCACCGGACGGCGGGTTCCTGTTTCCTGAGACAGGAGACCTGGATGGCGCAACACCTTCTCCCGGCGGACGACGCGCTCGCGTTTCCGCTTCTGGCCGGGCCTTTTCCGCCGCCCGAGCCGCCCGAGCCCATTCCCCCCATGCCGCCACTTACGCCGCCGCCCCCCACCCGCGAGCCGGACGATCTGCCGGAGCCTGGCCCGGATCTGCCGCCCCTTCCCGAGGGCGATCCCTCCCGCGAGCCGCGGGAAGAGCCCGGCCCGCCGCCTATGCCAATGAACGCATGACCCTTCGAGGCTCGGGGTGGCCGCTGACGGATCGGTGCATGGACACGGGCTCTCGAACGGGCTCTATGGAGCGCGGAGGTGCTTCCATGTCCGTGTCCGCCGAACCTGTCCTGCCTGCGCTCTTCGTCGAGGTCCCCGCAGTGGTCCCGAACGTGATCCTGGATCTGCGCTATGCCGGGCCGAACAATTTCGTCGGGGTGCGGGTGGACGGGTATGAAGCCGAGCGGGCGCTGCTGACCCGGCCGGCGGCGGAAGCGGCCGCCCGCGTTGCCGAAGCGCTGGCGCGGCAGGGATTGGTGCTGAAGCTGCTGGATTGCTATCGCCCCACGCGGGCTGTTGCGCATTTTGCCCGCTGGGCCGCGGATGCGAACGATCTCGGCACCAAGGCCGATTTCTATCCCGACCATGACAAGCCGGAGCTGTTCGATCTCGGCTATATCGCCGGCCGCTCCAGCCATTCGCGCGGCTCGACGCTGGACCTGACGCTGGCACATGCCTCGGACGGCACGGAACTGGACATGGGGACGCCGTTCGATCTCTTCAGCGAGCGCTCCTGGCCCGGCTCGCTGGCGGTGACGGACGCGCAACGCAACAACCGCCGTCTGCTTGCTGCCGCCATGGCGGACGCGGGCTTCGAGCCCTTCTTCATGGAATGGTGGCACTTTACCCTGAAGGGCGAGCCGTTTCCCGACACCTATTTCGACGCGCCGATCCGCTGACCGGCGGCGTCAGGAGAGGTTGATTTCCTCGATCTGGAGCCGCCGGCCCCAGGCATCGAAGAACTGGCCTTCGTTCAGCACCAGACGATCCTCGCGCACGCGGCTTTCCACCTCGCGCAGGCGGGCGCGGGCGTCTTCATTCTCCAGCGGCCCGTCCGGATCGAACTGCGCGAAGAAGGCGGCACCGTCCCACTTCAGGCCCGAACCTGCAAACAGGGCGACGATCTGGCCCCAGGTGATCTCGTCGCCGATGATGTTCAGAAAAGTGGAGGCGAGCGGCTTCACCTGCGTCTCGCCGATCTCCACCAGAATGACGAGCGCGGTGAACGGGCCTTCCTCCGAGAAGGACTCCTGGAGCCAGGCCTCGAACTCGTTCGCGCTTCCCGGCCGGGTGGACTTGTCAGTAATCGACACGCGGCGTCTCCGGCATGTAGTAATCGAAAAGCTGCCAGAAGGAGCTTGCGCGAGTCTGTTCATACCAAGCTTCAAAGGCGGCCATCTCCGTCGCCGGGTCGGCTTCCACCGGGCTCGCGCCATCCTCGGCCGGATGCGCCGCGCCGAACAGGGCCAGCGCCAGCGGCGTGAGACGGTCCAGAACCTGCGTGCGCGCGTCGCTCTCGCTCTGCCAGTCGAAGCGCTCGCGCACATGGGCCTGCGCGGCCGCGACCGCCGCTTCCGGCGTCTCGGCGCCGGTGACGCGCGCCAGGAGGGCGCGGAGGAAGCTCAGGCGGCGATAGGCAATGGTGCGCTCGGTTGCGAGGCGTGCGGTCGTCTCCGCTACCTCCTTGCGGAAGGCTTCCTCGCGCAGGTCGGCAGCACGGGCGGCCTCATCGAGGCGCGCGATCATCGCGTCGGCTGGGGTCATTGCCGCTTCTCTTCGGGGGGCGTCGGGGTAAGTGGCGGAAGAGAGTGGGAGTCGAACCCACCAAGGACCGGCTCGCGGCCCCTCCCGGATTTGAAGTCCGGACGCCCCACCAGGGACGCTTCTCCTCCGTGCGCCGCAACCGCATCTGGGGCGGCGGGCGAATTGTCAGCCGGCGCATCATCGCTGCTCGTGCGGAACAGGTCCAGCCGGTGCGGATTGATGCGACGAAGATCGCCCCGGCGCAAGGTCACGCCGTGCCGATCGAAGAATTCCAGGATCTGGATGGCCACCTTGCGCCCGTTTTCCACCTGATCGCGGAACTGGGCGGCGGTGAAGTTGCCATGCGCGGCAGAGAGGCGGGCGATGATGCCGACCATCTCGCCCACGGTGGCACGCAGGAAGAAATGATCGTGCGCCACCTCGTCCACGCGGGCAAGGCGCCCGAGCAGTTTCATCAGGCGGCGGATTTCCGCCTCCGGCACCTCGATCAGGCCGGCGATGTCGCGCACGCGCGGCGGGCGGAAGCGCTCCTCGCCGGCGAGCAGGGGGGCGACCCGTGCCCAGTTCGCCTCATCGAGCGGCGTCAGGCGCACTTCGAAGCCCGCCCGGCGCACCCAGGCGCCATCGAGCGCGATCTCGCGCGCCTGCGCCAGCGCCTGAAGGGCCGCCTTGAAGGCGGGCGCCGCGAGGCGCGGTTCCGCCTGCATGCGCAGCCGTTCGATGCCGATGCCGGGCAGGTCTGGATTGTCCGCGTGAAAGGTGTCGAGCGTGACGAGCAGCCGCTCATGGAAGGTCGCCCAGCGCGCGCCGGAGAGCACGACCGCCGTGTCGCCCACGGAGAGCGCCTTGAGGCCGAGATCGCGGATCAGGGCCGGCACGGCATCGCTGGCCAGCGCCCGGTCGCGGGCAAAGGCGGCAAGGTCGAGATGGAACGGCGGCAAGTCCAGCAGGTGGGTTAGGGCAACGGCGGCATCCGGTTCGGCCATTGCGCCGAGTTGTGCGAGGCGTTCCGGTGTGCGGCGCTTGCGGGCGGGGCCGCGCAGATCGAGAAACACGCCGCCGCCGATGGTGCGCTGGGCGGAGGTGTCGCGGATGACGAAGCGATCGCCCGCCGTCGCCGCGATGGGCGCGTCCAGCACCAGTTGCACCAGCCCGGTGTCTCCGGGCTTCACCGGGTCTTCCAGCAGCACGATGCGCGCGCCGACCTCGCGGGCGGCGTGGTGCAGGCGCACCGGGAACCACTGGCCGACGTGTTTCGGCTCACCGGCCAGCACGCGCAGCCGGGCGTCGATATGGTCCGCCGGGGCGTGGAGCGTGTCGGCCAGCAGCACGTCGCCGCGCGAGACGTCGTCCTTCGAGATGCCGTCGCCGGCAATGTTGATGCCGCAGCGGTCGCCCGCACGGCCGATGTCGGAGGCGCGGTCCTGCGCCCGGATGGAGCGCACGCGGGCGGGGCGGCCGCTCGGGCTCAGCATCACCCGGTCGCCCACCCTGACCTCGCCGGACAGGACGGTGCCCGTGACGACGGTGCCGGTGCCGGAGAGAGTGAAGGCGCGGTCCACGGCAAGGCGGAAGCGGCCCTCGGCGGCCCGCCTGGCAAGGCGCGCATTCGCCGCCTCAAGCCGGGCGCGGATGTCCGCGACGCCGGCGCCGGTCACGGTGGAGACGGGCAGGATCTCCGCACCCGCCAGCACCGTGCCCTCCAGTGTGGCGGCGATTTCGGCGGTCACGGCGGCAAGGCGATCTGCGTCCACCAGATCGGCCTTGGTGAGGGCAACGAGGCCATGGCGCACGCCCAGCAGGTCGATGATGGCGAGATGCTCGCGGGTCTGGGGCATCACGCCGTCATCGGCCGCCACCACCAGCACCACGAAATCGATGCCGCCGGCGCCCGCCAGCATGGTGTGGACGAACTTCTCGTGCCCCGGCACGTCGATGAAGCCCAGCACCGCGCCATCGCCCGCCGGCATGTAGGCGAAGCCGAGGTCGATGGAGATGCCGCGGGCCTTCTCCTCCTTCAGCCGGTCCGTATCGATGCCGGTGATCGCCCGCACCAGCGAGGTCTTGCCGTGGTCGATATGTCCTGCTGTGCCGATGATCATGGCGTTCAGCCCGCGCCCGGCAACGGCGCCGCCGCGATCCGTTCCGCCTCGGCCTGCTGCTCGGGCGAAAGCGCCTCGCGCGCGCTGGTCATGAAGGGGGCGGCAAGCTGGCTGCCGCCGGCCTGTGCGCGCAGCAGCCAGGCATAAGCGGCGACCGGATCGCGCGGCACGCCGGAGCCGATGTGATACGCGGCGCCCAGCATGGCCTGCCCGTCCGCATCGTCTCCCTCGGCGCCCTTCTGCCACCAGCGGGCCGCCTCGGCGGCATCGCGCTCGACGCCCAGGGCGTTGTGATAGAGCATGCCCATGCGGGTCATGGAGGAGGCGACGCCCTGCTCGGCGGCGGCTTCCGCCCAACGGCGGGCCTCCGCCACATCGGCGGGGATCACCTCGCCTTCCAGCAGCATCCAGCTCAGCATGTCCTGCGCCGGGGCATCGCCCTGCGCGGCGGCGGCGCCATAAAGCTCGGCGGCGTGGACGTAATCCTGCGGCACGCCCTCGCCCTTGAAATAGAGGGCGGCGAGATTGCGCTGGCCCACCGGATCGCCCGACTGGGCCGAGAGGCTCAGCCACTTCTGCGCCATCTCGGGATCGCGGGCGACGCCGAGCCCCTCCGCGAAGCAGGCTCCGATATTGTTCTGGGCGCGGGCGACGCCTTCGCGCGCCAGCGGCTCCCAGAGCGCAAGCGCGCCCTCATAATCGCCGCTCGCGGCCGCATCGAGGGCGCGGCCCATGCGCGCCTCGACGCTCTCGCTCGGGGGCGGGCAGGGGGCGGGGCGGCGGAGAAAATCGAACAGGCCCATCAGGCAGGCTCCAGATGCGCGAGGCTGGCGGCAAAGCCCGCCTCATCCTCCAGGCAGCGCAGGTCCAGCAGCAGCGCGCCGTCTTCCACGCGCCCGACGATGGGCACGGGCAGACGGCGCAGCGCGTCGGCGAGCGCGGAGAGCCGCCGGCCGCTGCCGTCGGCGGGGATGAGGGCAAGCGCCGTGCTCGCGAGCGTTTCGAGCGGCAGCGCGCCGGAGCCGATCTGGCTCTTGCACGCCCGCTCCTCGATGGTGAAGGCGTCTCCGAGCTTCGCCGCCAGCACGGGGCGCACGCGGGCCGCCACCGCCGCCATCTCGGCGGGCTGGCGGGTGAGCAGGCGCAGCGTCGGCAGGCGGCGGGCGAGGCGGTCGGGGTCGAGATAGAGCTTCAGCGTCGCTTCCAGCGCTGCGAGGCGGATCTTGTCCACCCGCAGGGCCCGCTTCATCGGGTTCTTGTTGATGGCGGCGATGAGATCGCGCCGGCCGACGATGAAGCCGGTCTGCGGCCCGCCCAGCAGCTTGTCGCCGGAGAAGGTCACGATGTCCGCGCCCTCCATCACCGCCTCGCGGACGGTGGGCTCGTGGACGAGGCCATAGGCGGCAAGGTCCGCCAGCGTGCCGGAGCCGAGGTCGTTGAACAGCGGCACATGCGCCTCATGGGCGATGGCGGCCAGCTCCTTCGGCGGCACCTCGGCGGTGAAGCCCTCGATGCGGTAGTTGGAGGTGTGCACCTTCACGATCAGCCCGGTTTCGGGCGAGAGCGCGCCGCGATAGTCCTTGGGGTGGGTGCGGTTCGTGGTGCCCACTTCCACGAGCCGGGTGCCGGCGCGGGCCATGATGTCCGGCATGCGGAAGGCGCCGCCGATCTCGATCAGTTCGCCGCGCGAGACGATGCTGTCGCGCCCCGCCGCCAGCGTGTTGAGCACCAGCAGCACGGCGGCGGCGTTGTTATTGACGACGGTGGCGTCCTCCGCGCCCGTGAGGCGACAGAGCAGGTCGCGCACATGGTCGTCGCGCTCGCCGCGCTTGCCGCTGTCGAGGTCATATTCGAGGGCCACGGCCGAGCGCATGGCGGCCACCGCCGCCTCCACCGCCTCTTCCGCCAGCAGAGCCCGGCCGAGATTGGTGTGCAGCACCGTGCCGGTGAGGTTGAACACCGGGCAGAGGGAGGCGCGCGCATCCGCCGCCAGCGCCGCGAGGGCGGCAGCGGCGATGCCCTCTGCATCCACTGGTGCCATTGTGCCGGCCCGCGCGGCGGTGCGGGCGGCGTCAAGGGCGGTGCGCACGGCGTCCGTCGCCTCGGCGCGTCCGAAACGTTCCACCGCTGCGAGGGCGGGGCTGGCTTTCAGCACCTGATCCACGGACGGCAGGCGCCGCAAGGCGGAGACGTCCGCCACGCTCGAACCGCTGCTCATGGCCGCCTCAATAGCCGATGAGGAAGGGATTGAACGCGGCGCGCTTGTAGGGTCGGTCGCGCATCAGCATGTCGAGCCCGAGCGTCGCTACGTCGTCCGCGAGCACTTCGGCGGCCGGATCCTTGTTCTGGTAGAAGACCTTCGCATAGGAGTGGCACTCCTCGCAGGTCTCCGCCTTGCAGGCGCCGGTGCCGCCCTCGATCTCCTCAAGGCCCATGCCCTTGGTGGAGCCGCAGGCGGTGCAGCGCACCCGCACATAGTTCCACAGCGTGCCGCAGAGCGCGCAGCCGCAATAGCGGGCGCCCGGTGCATGCGGCCAGTCCACGATGAGGCTCGCCACCGGCGGGCCACCGCAGCAGGGGCAGGCGCCATCGCCCACCGGCACGAGCGAAGCGCCATCAAGGCCGGCGGCCCGGCGGGCGAAATGCACCTGCAAGGCGGCGGCGACGAAGACGTGTTCGGCCAGCTTCTCCACCGGGATGGCATCGGCCAGCACGTTGCGGATCATCAGCTCGCGGCCGACGAGGCCTCCCTCCTTCACCGTATCGAGCGCTGCGCGGGCGGCGTCCGGCATCTCGATGGCACGCACCTCGGCCAGCAGGCGGTCGAACGTCGCCTCGAAGGCGGCATCGGAGGTGAATTTGTTGCGGTCGAGCGGGGGCATGGCGTGCTCGCGTGCCCGCGCCAGGATGTCCGGCTCCACCGGCTCCACGGCGGGCAGGCCCGCCTGGATGTCCCGCTGCACGCCCGAAAGGGCGGCGAGGAAGGTGAGATAGGGCTTGAGCGGATTGCCGTCGGCCAGCTGGGCGAAGCGCTTGGCGCGGGCATCGAACAGGCCGACGGGATCGGGCAACTGCACGAGCGGCGGCTGGGCGATGCCGCCGATGACGCTCGGATCGGGCTGGATGGCGCCGGGAAAGCTGGACATGGGACCTCACGAACCCCACGGGTCACGTGGAACATCGGGTTGTGGCAAGGAAAGCCGCGTCACCGGCGCGGCCGCTGCCCATCCGTCATCATATAGGCCTCTCAACGCATTGCGCGAGGGCGACGGATCGCGGCAGGAACGAAAGCCCGCGCGGCCCCAAGGCTGCGCGGGCAGGTCATGTCAAAGCGCGGATCTCACTCGGCCGGCGTGCCGCCAGCGCGCTTGCCGGCCACCAGCTCCCGCAGCCACTTGCGGTGGTGCCGCCAGGCCCAGCCGCCCGTCACCTTGCCGCTGGTCATGGCGCTCATGGTGCCCTTGACCCAGATGGCCGCGTAGACGTGGATGATCCAGATGCAGATGATGCCGACCGCCGCCAGCGAGTGGACGATGAGCGCCACACGCTGCGTGGGAATGCTCGTGTAGGTGAAGAAATATCGCTCCCACACGATCAGGCCGCTGACGATCAGAACGATGATCAGCGCCGACATGCCCCAGAACACCACCTTTTGACCGGCATTGTACTTGCCGAGTTCAGGAAGACGTTCCTCGTGACCCATCAGGACATCGCCGCTGCGCGCGACCCATGTCACGTCTTCCCGCTTGGGCAGGTTCGCCCGCCAGAAGCGGATGAACAGGATGGAGAAGGAGAAGAACAGCACCACGCCGATCCAGGGATGGATGGCGCGGGTGAGCTGTCCGCCACCGAACAGGTTGGTCAGGAAGAACAGGCTGGGCGTGAACAGCGACAGGCCGGACAACGCCAGCAGGATCAGGCTGATGGCGGTGATCCAGTGGTTGATCCGCGCCCCGACGGTGTATCGGTTCACAGTCACCGGACGGCCCGGCTGCACGCTGTCGCCGGGCATCACATCGCTGGGGGCGGGGCGGGGATTATCGCTCATGCCTTGTCCCCTTTCGTACCCTTGACGCCTTCCGCCAGCTTCTGGGCCTGTTCCTCATCTTCCGGGCTCACCTTGTTGGCGCCCGCGACGAGGTAATGGAAGACGCCCGCGATGGCGGCGAAGCCCATGACGCCCATGCCGACATACTTGGTGACGCCCTTCCAGGCTTCCACGATCGGCGAGATGCGCGGATTGTCCGGAAGGCCGGCATAGATGCTCGGCTTGTCCGCATGCTGGAGCACGTACATGACGTGCGTGCCGGAGACGCCCGGCGGATCATAGAGGCCCGCGTTCTTGTAGCCGCGGGACTTCAGATCCGTGACGCGCTCGGCGGCATGCTTCTTCATGTCCTCCTTGGAGCCGAAGGCGATGGCCTGGGTGGGGCACGCCTTGGCGCAGGCGGGCCACTGGCCCACCGCCACGCGGTCGGAACACAGCGTGCACTTGTACGCCTTGTTGTCGACCTTGGAGATGCGGGGAATGTTGAAGGGACAGCCCTTCACGCAATAGCCGCAGCCGATGCAGTTATCGTGGACGAAATCCACGATGCCGTTGGTGTACTGCACGATGGCGCCGGGGGCCGGGCAGGCCTTGAGGCAGCCCGGGTCCTCGCAATGCATGCAGCCGTCCTTGCGGATCAGCCACTCGAGGTTGTCGGTCTCCGGGTTCACCCACTCGGTGAACCGCATCAGCGTGAAGCTGTTGGCGGTCAGGTCCGGCGGGTTGGTGTAGGACCCGTTGAAGGTACCGATATCCTCGTGGAGGTTGTTCCACTCGAGACATGCCGCCTGGCAGGCCTTGCAGCCGATGCACTTCGACACGTCGATGAGCTTGGCCACCTCCGTCTGGCGCTGGGCCGGCGGGGTGATGGTGGACGCCGACTTCCGCAGCAGATCCTGGTCCGAGAACTTCGCCGGGGTGGGGGCGACCGGAGGGTTCGGTGCTGGTTGCAACATGGTTCGACCCTCCCTTACGCCACCGGCCCGGTCGTGGGCTCGATATTGACCAGAAACGCCTTGAACTCCGGCGTCTCGATGTTCGCGTCACCGACGAACGGGGTGAGCACGTTCGCGGGGAAGCCCTTCTTGGCCGCGCCCACGAAGCCCCAGTGGATCGGGATGCCGACCACGTGCACCGGCTTGCCGTCGCAGATGAGCGGACGGATGCGCTTCGTCACATAGGCCTTGGCAAACACCGAGCCGCGCTTGGACCACACGCGCACCCAGCCGCCATTGCTGATGGCCTTCTCCTTCGCGAGCTCTTCCGAGATCTCCACGAAGAATTCCGGCTGCAGGACCGAGTTCACATGGTTGTTCTTGGTCCAGTAGTGGAAGTGCTCCGTGAGACGATAGGAGGTCGCCGCATAGGGGAACTCCTTCGACGCCGGCTCCGCGAACTGGGCGAAGTCGTCCTTGAACACGCGCGCCACCGGATTGCCCCGCACCTTGGGGGCGATCACATTGACCAGCGGGCTCTCGAACGGCTCGTAATGCACCGGGAAGGGACCGTCGCGCATCATGCCCCGGGCGAACAGGCGGGACACGCCTTCCGGGTTCATGATGAACGGGCCGACGTCCTGCGGCTTCGCCGTGGGGGCGATGTCGGGCACGTCGTAGCCGGTCCACTTGGCCCCGTCCCACCACAGCAGCTTGCGGGTGTCATCCCACGGCTTGCCGTTGATGTCGGCGGAGGCGCGATTGTAGATGATGCGGCGGTTCGCCGGCCAGGCGAATGACCACTTCAGATACGCTCCGGTGTTGTCGGGATCGGAATTGTCCCGACGGGCCATCATGTTGCCGTCCTCGGTGAAGGAGCCGGAGTAGATCCAGCAGCCCGCAGCCGTGGAACCGTCGTCGCGCAGCACGCCGAAGTTCGGCACCTGCTTGCCGGCGGTCAGCAGCTTCTTGGTGGGATCGTTCGGATCCAGCACGTCGGAGACCACATAGCCGTTGAGCTCCTTGGTGAGCTCCTCGGGCGTCGGCTCGTCCGGGTTCTTGTAGGTCCAGGAGAGGTTGACGATGGGGTCCGGCAGGGCCCCGCCTTCCTTCCGGTACATCTCCTTCAGCCGCAGATGGATCTGCGACATGATCCAGGCGTCGGTGCGCGCCTCGCCCGGAGGCGAGCCGGCCGGCCAGTGCCACTGAAGCCAGCGGCCGGAGTTCACCAGCGAGCCCTCATCCTCCGCAAAGCAGGTGGTGGGGAGCTGGATGACCTCGGTCTGGATCTTGGAGGGATCGACGTCGTTATAGACGCCGTGGTTTTCCCAGAAACGGGCGGTCTCCGTTTCCAGCGGGTCCATGATGACCAGCATCTTCAGTTTGGACAGCGCCGCCGACAACTTGTTCCGGTTGGGGAACGCCTGCAGCGGGTTGAAGCCCTGGCAGAAGTAGAGGTTCATCTTCCCCTGCTTCATGAGCTCGAACGCGCGCAGGATGTCGTAGGTCGGGACATCCAGCTTGGGCAGCCAGTCGAACGCGAAGTTGTTCTCCGCGGTCGCCGCCGGTCCCCACATGGACTTCAGGAAGCTCACCATGAACTTCTTGTAGTTCTGCCAGTAGCTCATCTGGTTCGGCCGCAACGGCTTGAAGCCGCGGGTCGACATGTAGGTGGCGAAGTCCGGTTCCCGTTCCGTGGGCAGGTTCAGGTAGCCGGGGATCATGTTCGACATCAGGCCGATGTCGGTGAGGCCCTGGATGTTGGAGTGACCACGCAGGGCGTTCATGCCGCCGCCGCGCACGCCGATGTTGCCCAGGATGAGCTGGAGCATCGCCATGCAGCGGATGTTCTGCGAGCCCTTGGAGTGCTGGGTCCAGCCGAGCGCATACATGGAGGTCATCGTCTTGGTGGGCGATGAGCACTCCGCGATCATGGCGGCGACCTTCAGGAACTTGTCCTTCGGCGTGCCGCTGATGCGCTCGACCATTTCGGGCGTGTACTGGGCGACGTGGGCCTTGAGCAGGTTCCAGACGCAGCGCGGATTCTCCAGCGTCTCGTCCACCATGGCATAGCCATCGGGGCCGATCTGGTAATCCCAGGTGGAGCGGTTGTAGTCGCGCTTCTCCTCGTCATAGCCCGTGAACAGGCCGTCCCGATACTCGAAGCCGTCCTTCACGAGGTACGTCGCGTTGGTGAAGGCTTTGACGTAATCCCACTGCACCTTGTTGTTCTGGATGCAGTAATTGATCACGCCGAGCAGGAAGGCGATGTCGGAGCCCTGACGGATGGGGGCGTAATAGTCGGCGACCGCCGCGGACCGCGTGAAGCGCGGATCAACGACGACAAGCTTCGCGCCGCGGTTGGCCTTCGCCTCCACGACCCACTTGAAACCGCAAGGATGTGCTTCGGCGGCATTGCCGCCCATGATCACGACAAGATCCGTGTTCCGAATGTCGGTCCACGAATTGGTCATCGCGCCACGGCCAAAAGTTGGGCCCAAACTGGACACCGTGGGGCCGTGTCAGACGCGCGCCTGATTGTCGAAAACCACCATGCCGAGACTGCGAACGACCTTGTAGGTCGCCCAGGCGGTCTCGTTCGTCGTTGCAGAAGCTGCGAGGAAGCCGGTCGTGGTCCAGCGGTTGACCGTCACGCCGTCGGCATTCTTCGCGATGAAGTTCGCGTCGCGATCGTCCTTCATGGCGCGGGCGATCTTGTCGAGCGCCGCATCCCAGGAGATGGCTTCGAACTTGTTAGAGCCCGCGCGCCGGATCATCGGCTGCTTGAGACGGGTCTCGGACTTCACGATGTCCAGAAGGGCGGCGCCCTTCGGGCAGAGGGTGCCGCGGTTGGTCGGATGGTCGACGTCACCCTCGATGTGGGTGATGTCCGCCTTCTCGCCCTTCTTCAGGTCGCCCTTGGAGAAGATGAGGATACCGCACGCCACGGAACAGTAGGTGCAGGTGTTTCTGGTCTCGGTGGTGTTGAAAAGCTTGAAGGGGCGAATCGCAGCTGCCTGCGCCTCTTCAGCCGGCCCGAAGCCAAGCGCTCCGAGCGTCGTACCCGCGAGACCCGCGCCGGCCGTTCCTAGGAACTGGCGCCGCGAGAGCTCCATATTCATCGAAGTGTGCCTCCGACACGATTGCCCCACACGGGGGACCGGGAATGGGTTGGAGAACCGGTCGCCAACCTGCATTCCGGCTTGCTGGCAAGCTATTTTGTAACTGGAACGATGTCAAACTACAGATGAGCATACTTTGGTATGGGCATCCGTTGCGCTTTCTTGGGCGCTACGAAGTCAATGACGTTTCATTCCGCATCGGAAGCAAAGAAGATCAGAAGAAATAATGCTAAGGCGAAATGAGCATTTTGCGGTGCATCAATCTTTGATCACGCTGTCGTGTTGTTGACGCCTCTCAATTGCCCGGCGTAGCTTGCGCGCGTGAACCGTATGGCGGCTCCCGAGGCTCGGGGCAACAGGCACACTTCAGACATCGTCCGAACGGCATCCGCGCGCCCGCCGATGCGGGACCTCACGCGTCGCACGGTGCTGTGCGCAGGTGTTGCGGGCGTGCTGTTTCCGGCGCTGCCAGTGCCGCTGCGCGCGGCGTCCGAGCCCCCCGGGCAGGCCACCCTTGAACGCACCGCAGCGGAGACGCTGCCGTCCTTCACCTTGCCGGAGCTCGGCGGTCGCGACGTGGCGCTGTCCGCGCAGGCCGGACGCGTGGTGCTGGTGCATTTCTTCGCGACCTGGTGCGAGCCCTGCCGGGAGGAACTGCCGGCCCTGTCGCGGCTCGCCACGGACCATCCACAGGACGTGACCATCCTTGCCGTGGATGTGGGCGAGGTGGATCTGCGCGTGCGCCGCTTCTTCGAGGGGCTGCCGGTGCCGTTCACGGTTGCCCTCGACCGCGACCGGGCGGTGACGCGGCAGTGGGGCATCTCGGCTTTGCCGTCCACCGTCATTCTCGATCGTGCGCTCCGCCCCCGTTGGCGGGCGGCGGGCGATGTGGCATGGGACGCCCCCGCCGCGCGCGCCGTCATCGCCGAGCTTCTCTCTTCATCCTCAAACCCTGTCCCCGGCGCCGCCGCGCCGGAGCCTTCCCCGTCTTCCGGAGGACTGACCCAATGATCTCCCGCCGCACGTTCCTCGCATCCGGCGCCGCCGCTGCCCTGGCCCTGCCGAGCCTTGCCCGCGCGCAGGGCGCCGCCGCGCCGGCCTTCGCGCCGAAGGCCGGCGACTGGCGCACCTTCCAGGTGGTGACCCGCCTCGAGGTGCAGGCGGCGGGCGGGGCCTCGCAGGCCTGGGTGCCGCTGCCGGTCTTCGCTGCGCAGGACTGGTTCAAGCCGCTCGGCAACACCTGGACCACCAATGGCGCCACCGTCGAGGCGGTGAAGGATGCGCAGGGCGCCGAAATGCTCCATGTGCGCTGGAAGGCCGGCGAGCAGCCGCCGGTGGTGGAAGTGACCAGCCGCTTCTCAACCCGCGATCGCTCCGTGGACCTGTCGAAGCCCGGCACCGCCGCGCCGCTCTCTGCCGAGGAGCGCGCGAAATACATCGCCGCCACCGACCTCATCCCCACCACGGGCATCGTGAAGACGACGGCCGACAAGATCACCGCCGGCAAGGACGGCGATCTCGCCAAGGCCCGCGCCATTTATGAATGGGTGGTGGAGAACACCTTCCGCAATGCGGCCACACGCGGCTGCGGCACGGGGGATGTCGCCTCCATGCTGGAGAGCGGCACGCTGGGCGGCAAGTGCGCCGATCTCAACGCGCTGTTCGTCGGCCTGCTGCGCGCCTCCGACATTCCCGCCCGCGACATCTATGGCGTGCGCGTCGCCCCGTCGAAGTTCGGCTACAAGAGCCTCGGCGCCAATTCCGACATCATCACCAAGGCCCAGCACTGCCGCGCCGAGGTGTTCCTTTCCGGTTATGGCTGGGTGCCGGCCGACCCGGCGGACGTGCGCAAGGTGGTTCTCGAAGAGCCGCCGGGCAAGCTGGAGATCAACGACGCCAAGGTGGTCGCCGCCCGCGCTGCGCTGTTCGGTAGCTGGGAAGGCAACTGGATGGCCTACAACACCGCCCACGACGTGGTGCTGCCCGGCGCCACCGGCGGCAAGGTGGCCTTCCTCATGTATCCGCAGGCGGAGACGGTCGCCGGCCGTCTGGATTGCCTCGATCCGGATACGTTCAAGTACACGCTGCGCTCGGCTGAAATCTCGGCCTGAGGGGGACTGGGGGCGTTTCGCGAGACGGCCCCCTCCCTAGCCCTCCCCGCAAGCGGGAGAGGGGACGGTGCCCGACTGAGAGTGGCGCTGATCCTGATCGCCAATGGGTCAAAATCCCTCTCCGCCAAACCGGCCTGCGCGACAGGCTCCCTCTCCCGCTTGCGGGGGAGGGGTGGGGAGGGGGCAGAACGCGCCCTTCGTTTCTCGCCTGCCGCGCCCATATCAAGTGGCAGCTCATCCGCTTTCCCGTTCAACGGAATGTCCCATGTCCCAGCCTGTGACCGAACAGCCCTTCCGCCTCACCAGCCTCGCCCATGGCGGCGGCTGCGGGTGCAAGCTCGCGCCTTCCGTGCTGCAGGAACTGCTGGCCGGCGCGCCGGCGGCGCAGCCCTATGCGCAGCTTCTGGTGGGGACGGAGACGGGCGACGACGCGGCGGTCTGGGATCTCGATGGCGAAACCTGCATCGTCGCCACCACGGACTTCTTCATGCCGGTGGTGGATGATCCGGACCACTTCGGCCGCATCGCCGCCACCAACGCCATCTCCGATGTCTACGCCATGGGTGGCACGCCCATCATGGCGCTCGCCATCCTCGGCATGCCGCTCGGCAAGGTGGACACGGGCATCGTCCGCAAGATTCTGGAGGGCGGCAGCGCTGCCTGCGCCGCGGCCGGCATTCCGGTGGCGGGCGGGCACTCCATCGACAGCGTGGAGCCCATCTATGGGCTCGCGGTCATCGGCACGGTGCGCAAGGCGCTGGTCCGGCGCAATGCGGATGCCAGGCCCGGCGACGCGCTGATCCTCACCAAGGCTGTGGGCGTCGGCGTCTATTCGGCGGCCTTCAAGAAGGAGGCGCTGTCCTCCGACGCGTATGACGAGATGATCGCCTCCACCACCCTGCTCAACAAGGTGGGCAGCGCGCTCGCCAAGGACAGCGCCGTTCATGCCATGACCGACGTCACCGGCTTCGGCGTCATTGGCCATGCGCTGGAAGTGGCGCGCGGCTCGAAGCTCGCCGTCACCATCGAGGCCGACCGCGTGCCGCTCATGGCCCATGCGGAAGCTCTCGTGCGGCAGGGCTTCGTGACCGGTGCCTCGATCCGCAACTGGGCGAGCTATGGCGCCGAGGCGCGCCTGCCGGCCGATTTCCCCGAATGGCGCCGCCATCTCCTTACCGATCCGCAGACTTCCGGCGGCCTCCTCGTCTCCTGCGCGCCGGAAGAGGCGGACCGGCTGGTGGAGGAGATCCAGGCGGCGGGCTATCCAAACGCCCGCCGCATCGGCGCCGTGGCTGAGGGGCCGATCGGGCTCACGGTCGCCTGACGGGTCAGACGTGCGCCAGGGCGTACCGGCGTAGGCGGGAACGGCCAGCGCTGCAGTGACGTTACTTCAGCAATGGAGGACGTCATCCCATGACCCGAGCGACCTTGCAGACTTCCAAACCCGCCTTGCTGACCGGGGCGCTGCTCATCGGCCTCTGGCTCAGCGGTCCCGTTCCCGGACTTTCGGGGCAGGCGTTCGCGGCAGAGACCGGAAAGACCGATGCCAGCGGCTGTTCCGCCGGTTCGGCCAGCCACGCAGCGACCCCGCCCTCGCAGGGGCCGTCGTCCGGCACGGCAGCGGGGAATGTGGGCACCACCGGCTGGACCAACGGCATGGGCGGCACCCATATCGGCACCTCCAACCACGCGTCGACCCCCGGTTCGCCCCAGGCGCAGCCGGAGACGGTCACGGGCGCCAATCCCGGTTCCCCCGACCAGCCGAACAAGCCCTGCTAGACCGAGCTCGCCTGGGGCCGCCGGTGTGCTTCTAATGCACTGTCAGCGGCGCGCAGGTGCCGTTCCACCTCGCGGAGAGCGGCGTCCGCGCCTTCGGATACGTCCACCTCGATCCAGTCCATGGGGCCAAGATCGTAATCGGCCTGCCTGGTCACCACTTCGGGCGTTGCGTCCGAGGCGTCATTCTTGCGGCGGGCAACGCGGGTGCGGAGCAGGTCCAGCGGGGCGGTCAGCCACAGCCCCAGAAATGGCACCCCGTTCGTCTCCGCCACGGCGCGGATGGCGCTGCGCTCCTCCGGCCGCGCGTGAACGGCATCCGCCACCGCCGCCTGTCCGGCCTTCAGCGCCACATCGATCCGCTGCCGCACCCGGTCATAGACCTGGGCCGTCTGCTCCGGGGCGTAGCCCGCCGCCGGCAGGCGCTCGGTCTCCGCGACGCCGTTGAGGCTCTTGCGCTCCACATCGCTACGCAGGACCACGGCACCCGGCGCCCGGCCGAGCGCTGGCGCGGCCCTTGCCGCCAGCCGGCTCTTGCCCGTGCCGGACAGCCCGCCCACCGCGAGCAGCACGGGCGGCGTCGGTGCGAGGAAGCCGAGGGCGGCGACGAAATAGCCCTGCACCTCGCGCGCCGCCCTGGTTCGCGCTTCGCCGTCCAGCCGCGCCAGCGCCGCCATGCCGACCTTGGCCCGGATCGCGGCCCGCAGGCTCAGGAACAGCGGCAGGGCCTTGAGGGCACGATAGTGCCGCTCGTGATCCTGCGCCCAGAGGTAGCGGTTGAGCACGGCGTTCGCCTCGCCCTTCAGGCCGCGCTGCCACAGATCCATGATGAGGAAGGCGAGGTCATAGAGCACGTCGCAGGTGGCGAGTTCGGGGTTGAACTCGATGGCGTCGAACAGCACCGGCCGGCCTTCGATGAGGGCGATGTTGCGCAGGTGCAGGTCGCCATGGCAGCGCCGGACATCCCCGCCCGCGGTGCGCTCCCGCATCAGGTCTATGCATGCGGCCAGGGCAGCCGCCGTCCCGGCTTCGAGGGCCTGTGCCTGAGTGCTCTCGAACAGTTCCGGCGCCGCGCGGAAGCTTGCGGCATTGTCGGCGGCCACATCGGCCAGCGCCGCCACCGCGTCGAAGCCGGGCGGACAAAGGGGCGCACGGCCGTGGGCCTCCACAATGGCGCGGGCGAGGGCGGAGAGCACCTCGCGCCCGAGGCCGTCCCGTGCCGCCACCCGGTCGAGCGTCTGGCCCTCGTCGAAGCGGCGCATGTGCACCACCCACTCAACGGGCGTGCCGGCGCCGCCGAGCGTCAGTCGGCCGTCCTGCTCGGTGACCGGTAGGGCGGAGAGGTAGAGATCGGGCGCATTGGGGCGGTTGATGGCGATTTCGCCGGTGCAGGCCTCCCGCCTCTTGTCGAGGGTGGAGAAGTCCATGAACGGGAAGGCGACCGCCCGCTTCACCTTGTAGGCATCGGGGCCGACCAGAAAGACAGCCGCCCCGTGAGTGTCGATGCGGGTCACGGGTGCGGCGCCGCCATGGCTGGCGGGATCGGCCAGAAAGGCGAAGACGGCGCTCTGGTCCGCCACCACATGATCGTCGGTCATGGCGCCTCGCTCTCCGCTTCGCGCCACATGGGCGCTTCAGGCGCCATCTTGATCCGGATGGGGCGCGCCGTCAGGCCCCCGTGGGGTCGCTGCGTCGATCCGCCGAGGGAGGGTCAGGCCCGCAGGCTCACATCCTGCGGCGCCGGGAGAGACTGGCTGTCCTGCATGGATGGGAGGCGGATGGTGAAGACCGCGCCCTCGAAGGCGTTCTCGACGCTCAGGGTGCCGCCATGGTCGCGGATGATGCCGAAGCTCACCGAAAGGCCGAGGCCGGTGCCCTGTCCCGGCGGCTTGGTGGTGAAGAAGGGCTGGAACACCTTGTCGATGACATTCTCGGGAATGCCGCCGGCATTGTCCTTCACCCGGATGAGCACCTGCGGCGCCCGGTTCTCGTCCTGGGCCTGCGAAACCTCGATGGTGATGGCGCCGAGATATTCCACCCCGACCGAACGGCGGCGGTCGCGGATGGCGTCCCGGGCGTTCTGAAGGAGGTTGATGACCACCTGTTCGAGCTGGTCCTGCCGGCAGAGCACCCGCAAGCCGTCGCTGCCGCCGGAGACGGCAACCGACACATTCTCCAGCCGCAACTGGGCGCCCACCACCTGAAGGGCGCCGTCCACGGCCTCCATCGGGTCGCTCGGCTCGAGCCGCATGCCGCTCTTGCGGCCGAAGATGCGCATGTGGTCGATGATGCGGCTCATGCGCACCGTCTGCTGGATGATGCGCTTGAGCTTGGCCTCCATATGCTCGACCGGCATGCCCTTCTGGAGGCCGGTGAGCGCATTCGTGGCTGCCAGCCGGATGACGCCGAGCGGCTGGTTGATCTCGTGCGCGAGCCCGGTCGCCACCTCGCCGAGCGATGCGAGCTTGGACATCTGGTAGAGGTTGTTCTCCTCGATGCGCTTGGAGGTCTGGTCCACGGCGAATACCACGAGGTCGCGCTTGCTGCCGTCGCCGTCTCCCATCTGGTCGATCTCTTCCAGCGGCGCGATCATCATCTGCACCTCGAATTCCTCGCCCTCCTTGGCGAAATATTCGACGCTGACTTGCGGGCCGGTGAGGGAGCGGGCGATGGAGCGGAAGCGGGGGCTCGCCACATAATCGTGGATCAGCGCCGGCAGGACGCTGCCCGACGTGTCGCCCACCTGCCGGCTGCCCTGGTCCGTGACATGGACCACGCAGACGCCGGGGACGCCGGCCATCGCCTCCAGGAAGTGCACCTCGCGCTGCCGGGCGCCCTCGCGCAGGGCGCTGGCGCGCACCCGCTGCTGCAGCCGGTGGTAAGCCATGGCCACAACGCCGAGCACGAACAGCACCGCCCCGAGGCAGGCCGCGGTGATCCACACGGTGATGCGGAATTCGTAGCTCAGGCCGCGGATATAGGCCTTGTCGTAGGCTACCAGCATGACGATGGGATAGCGGTCGGAACGGACGTAATAACCCACGCGGTCGATGCCATCGACGCCGCTGACCTGGTCATAGGGCACCTCCTGCGCGCGCAGGATGCGGGTGAAGGCGGGACTGTTGCGAACGTCCTCGCCGAAGCTGACCGTCGCGGCCGCCCGTGCCCGCACGACGCCATCGGTGCCGATCAGCGAGATGAGCGAGTTCGGGTCGATCCGCAACCGGCTGTAGAAGCTGATGAAGTCGAAGATGTTGTAGGACGCGATCACCACGCCGCGGAACTGGCCCGCATGGTCGTACCAGGCGCGGGAAAACTGGATGGTCCAGCGCTTGGAAACGCGGCCGAGCACAGGCTTGCTGATGAACAGCCCGGAATGCGGATTGGGGCCCATATGGACCCGGATGTGCTCACGATCGGACAGGTCCACCCGCTCACCCACCGGCGGGGACAGATTGCTGGCGATCATCATGCCGGTGGTATCAGCCACCGCCAGTTGAACGATGGACGGGGGAATGCTCAGCCCGCGCAGGAAGTCATAGACTTCGGTGGGCGTGTTGCTGCCGTCGATGGCATTGGCGATGTTGAGAAGCAGCGCGTCGATGGGCTCTACGGTCTGCTCGAAATTGTGCAGGAGAATATAGGCCGTCTTCTGCGCATTCAGCTCGGCTTCCTCGATCTCGGAGCGCAGGTTCAGCTCGACGAGAACAGCGGCCGTGCCGCCCACCAGTGCCGCGATCAGGAGGAAGATCACGAACAGATTGATGGCGAGTTGATAGGAACCGTCGAATATCTCGCTGATCGCTCTCCGGGTGGCGGCCAGCCGCATGATTACACCGGCAAGGCTTTGAGGGCGCGCTGTAGGGCATCCATGGACAGCGGTTTCGTCAGGCAGTCGATCACGCCGGCGGCTTTCGCGCGCTCGATGTCCGCCTTGGCCGCATGGCCCGTGACCACGATGAACTGGAGGTCGCGATCGGAGAATTCCTGGCGCGCCGCTTCCATCAGCGCGATGCCGTCCATGTCGGGCATGCGGATGTCGGTGACCACGAGGCGGATGTCCGGGCAGCGGCGCAGCGTCTGGACCGCGTCGATGCCGTTGGATGCGGAAATGGCGGAGACACCCTCGAACGCAAGCGCCTCGAGGATCTCGTCGAGATATTCCGGCTCGTCGTCAACGATGAGAAGCGGGCTCGTTTCGATCACACGGGCGCCCCCCATGAACGGCGAGGCGTGAGGCCGGGTTGGCATCATGCCCATCAAATCGCAGGTCGCCAAAGAGAGATCCATCGTTTCTGCACATACGGATTCAGTACCCGGTTCCGGGCAGAATCGTTGGTTCGCATGCATCCGAGAGGACCGGCTTGGACCCCGATCGTCAAGGATAGATACCTCCATTACGGAAGCATCGCCGGAGATGGTTTTTGTGTATCAGCGCGCGTGATTTTGGGGAATGCAGCCAGGGCGGGAGGTATGTCTCTAGGTCAGTTTCCCGCCGCTTCCGCAGCGGTTTCTGTAGTGTCCAGAGTAACTTCCGACACGGTGTGACCGGTTGCCGCAAGGAAATGGCGGAGATCCCGCGCGCTGAGCGAGGTGGTCTTGTCGTTGGTAAGGGGGTGGCAGTTGATGCGCTCGGCGTCGAGGAGGCCGGCTTCCACGAAGACCTGTACCTGACGGGCTTTATCGTTGATGAGCGCGAGGAGCGAGACTGAGCCCGGCCTGACGCCCAGGTGCTCGTAGAGCGCCTCGGGGGAGGCGAAGGACAGTCCGCTGCGGGCGCCGATCTTTCCCCGCAGGCCCTTCAGGTCCACCGCCGTGTTCTCTTCCAAAGTGACGAGGAAGTAGGTCTTTTTGCCGTCACGCAGGAACAGGTTTTTCGTGTTCGTTCCGGGGATTTCCCCGCGCAGCGCCTGAGATTCCGCCACCGTGAACACCGGCGGGTGTTCATAGGTGCGGGCCTCGATACCGTTCTCGGAGAGAAAGCGCAGCAGGTCGTCCGGAGTGAGGGGCATGATGTAACCGGCAAAGGAGGCGGGCCCGGAGGCTCCGCCGGAGGGGATCAGGCGAATTCACGCGCGGCGTCGTTAAGGAAGCCTTGCACATAGGGGCCGAAGGATCGCCAGCACTCCACCCGGTAGGCCAGAGCCTCGGAGGGACGCACCAGCACCACTTCCGCCTTGCCCAGCAGCGTACGGGTGGCGCTGCCGGCGGGAAAGGCGCCGTCCGCGAGATCGAGCGGGATGCCGGCGTTCAGCACCTCCCGCGCATGGGGACCGGCGACCTCCAGGGCGACGTTGCGGTGGCTCACCTCGACCAGAGCGTAGGTCCGGCCGGCGAGATCGGTCTCCAGCGCCAGCAACAACCTCTCGGCATCCGCATCCGGGGCGATGAGGAGCCACTCGTCCGGGCCGAGGCGGCAGGCCAAGTGCTCGCCCGTGGCGCGCACGCTGTTGATGCCGCCGGAGAGGTCGAAGCCCCCGGCAGATCCCAGCGCTGCGGATTCCCCGCCATAGATGCGCAGCACGAAGCGCAAAGCGGACGGCAGGGCCTCCACCCGGATGCCCGCGCTGGTCGGGCCGGGACCGAGGACGCTCGTGCGTCGGGCGGAAAGGGCGGTCTCAAGCATGGGCGGGGGCTTCCACAGTTCCGTTCACCCGCTTGCCTTCCGCATCGAAGAAGACCGGCGGGACCACGCGGGCGGCGGCAAAGCCGGTGGGCGTGGTGACATGAAGCGTTTCGTTGATGCGCGCGCGTCCGCCCGAGACAAGGGCGAGCGCGATGGGGCGGCCGCAGGCGGCGCTGTCATAGGAGGAGGTCACATGGCCGATCATGGTCATGGGCACCGGCTGGTTCACGTCGGCGACGATCTGCGCGCCTTCCTCCAGCAGCGTGCGGCTGTCCTCTGAGAGGAGGCCGACCAACTGCTTGCGATCCGGCAGCAGCATGTCCGGCCGGGTGAGGGAGCGCTTGCCCACGAAATCCGGTTTCTGCTTGGAAACCATTCCGCCGAGGCCGAGGTCGTCCGGCGTCACCGTTCCGTCCGTGTCCTGGCCAACGATGATGAAGCCGCGTTCGGCGCGCAGCACATGCATGGTCTCGGTGCCGTAGGGCGTGATGCCGAATTCGGCGCCCCGCGCATAGAGCGCCTCCCAGACCGAGCGGGCATAGTCCGTCGGCACGTTGATCTCGAAGCCGAGCTCGCCGGTGAAGGAGACCCGGAACAGCCGTGTCGGCACGCCGAGGATGCGGCCGGTCCGCATGGCCATGTGCGGGAAGGCCTCGGGCGAGAGGTCGATCCCCTCCACGAAGGGTGCGAGCACCTCGCGTGCCTTTGGACCTTGCAGCGCGATCACCGCCCACTGCTCGCTGGTGGAAGTGACGAAGACCTTGAGATCCGGCCATTCGGTCTGGAGATAGTCTTCCATATGGGCCAGCACGCGGGCGGCGCCGCCCGTGGTGGTGGTCACATGGAAGCGGTCGGGCGCCACGCGGGCCACCACGCCATCGTCGAAGACGAAGCCGTCTTCCTTCAGCATCAGGCCATAGCGGCAGCGGCCGGGCTCCAGCTTCAGCCAGGCATTGGGATAGATGCGGTTGAGGAATTCCGCCGCATCCGGCCCCACCACCTCGATCTTGCCGAGCGTCGAGGCGTCGAAAATGCCGACCCCCTCGCGCACCGCCTTGCACTCGCGCTTCACCGCCGCGTGCATGTCCTCGCCGGGCTTGGGAAAGAACCAGGCGCGGCGCCACAAAGCGACGTTCTCGAAGACCGCGCCATGTTCCTGCGCCCACTCGTGAAGCGGCGCCCTGCGGATCGGGTCGAACAGTTCGTTGCGGCTGGAGCCGATGATGGCGCCGAAGGTGACGGGCGTATAGGGCGGGCGGAAGGTGGTGGTGCCGACCTGCGGCACCGGCCGCTCCAGCGTCTCCGACAGGAGGCCGAGGGCCGTCATGTTGGAGGTCTTGCCCTGATCGGTCGCCATGCCGGTGGTGGTGTAGCGCTTCACATGCTCGACGCTCTCGAATCCCTCGCGCACCGCAAGGCGCACGTCCTTGGCCGTCACGTCGTTCTGGAAGTCGAGGAAGGCGCGCACCTTCAGCGGATTGGCGTTGGTGGGCAGCACCCGCACCGGCTTGAAGCCGACCGGCGTCGCGGGCTCTGCCGCAAAGCTGCGGGTTGTGTCCGCTTTGGCTGCCGTCGCGCCCCCGGCCCAGCCTTCGGCGAGGATGGCGGCAAGGTCGAACGTGCCGTTGCAGGCGCCCACCGAGCGCTCGTTCTGCACGGAGGTCGCCGGCACGAAGATGTCGCTCTCCGGCTGGTAGGCGAGCTTGCCGCGCGACTGGGAGAAGAGGTGGACGCTCGGCGTCCAGCCACCCGACATGCCGACGCAATCGCAGGGCAGGGTCACGTGGGTGCCGATGCCGCCGCTGGCCGAGACCGGCGCGACGATAAGGCCCGTTACCGCCTTGGTGCCGGTGGCGCCGATCACCGTATGGCCGGCGAGGTAGCGCAGGCCCGCCGCCAGCGCCCGCTCCGCGCCGATGGCGCTGTCGGGGCGCACGTCCACGAGCGTGACATCAAGCCCGGCGGCCTTGGCATCCGCGGCCGCCCGATAGGCGGAGGCGCCGGAGGTGACGAAGACGATCCGCCGCCCCGGCGCGACGCCATAGCGGTTGATATACACCCGCACGCTCTCGGCCAGCATGATGCCGGGGCGGTCGTTGTCGGCGAAGGTGAGCGGGCGCTCATGGGCCCCGGTGGCGATCACCACTTCCTTCGCCCGCACCTGCCACAGCCGCTCGCGCGGCAGGTCGGGTGATGGCGTGGCGAGATGGTCGGTCACCCGCTCGGTGAGCACGATGTGGTTGTGATTGTAATAGCCGAACACCGTAGTGCGCGGCAGCAGCGTCACATTGGGCATCGCCGCCAGCGCGGTGCGGGCCTCCTCCAGCCATCGGGCGGCGGGAAGGCCGTCGATGGTGGCGCTGGTCTCGTGCAGCAGGCTGCCGCCCAGCTCCGGCTGCTCGTCGGCGAGGATGACGCGGGCGCCGGTCTCCGCCGCCGCGCGGGCGGCGGCGAGACCGGCCGGGCCGGCGCCCGCCACCAGCACGTCGCAATGGGCATGGCGGTGGACATAGCGGTCGGGATCAGCCTCCGTGGGCGCGACACCGAGGCCGGCGGCGGAGCGGATGACCGGCTCGTAGAACTTGTCCCAGAAGCCGCGCGGCCACATGAAGGTCTTGTAGTAGAAGCCCGCGACGAACACCGGCGAGAGCAGATCGTTTACCGCGCCGATGTCGTGCTCCAGCGAGGGCCAGTGGTTCTGCGAGGCGGTGCGCAGCCCCGGCACCGCCTCGACCATGGTGGCGCGGTTGTTCGGGTCGACCCGGCCGGGGCCGCGCGAGACGCTGAGCAACGCGTTCGGCTCGTCCGATCCATGGGTGAGGATGCCCCGCGGACGGTGATACTTGAAGGAGCGGCCGGCGAGCTTCACGCCATTGGCGAGCAGCGCGGAGGCGACCGTGTCGCCCACATAGCCCTCGATCAGGGTGCCGTTGAAGGAGAAGGTGAGCGGACGGGCGCGATCGATGCGGCCGCCGCGCGGCAGGCGGTGCGACTGGGGCATCACTGGCCTCCCGCCGGTGTGGGCTGCGAGGGGGAAAGGTCCGGGCGGGGCTCGCCCATCTTGTAGGTGGCGATGAAACGGTCGCTGACCGTGTTGCGCAGAGCATTGAACCAGCGGCCGCAGCCATGGACGTGGCGCCAGCGTTCCGCATGCACGCCCTTGGGATTGGTGCGGGTGTAGAGATAGCTGGCCCAGTCCGCATCATCGAGCGCGGCGGGCGTTTCGGGCCGGGCGATATGGGCCTCGCCGCCGCAATGGAATTCGATTTCCGGGCGGGCGCCGCAATAGGGGCAGGTGACGAGCAGCATGGCGGGCCTCAGTGCGCCACCGCCGCCGCCGCCGCCTCGTCGATGAGGCGGCCGGTGCGGAAGCGGTCCAGCGTGAAGGGCGCGTTGATGGGGTGGGGTTCGTCGCGGGCGATGGTGTGGGCGAAGACGTGGGCCGAGCCGGGGCTCGCCTTGAAGCCGCCGGTGCCCCAGCCGCAGTTCACATAGAGGCCCTGCACCGGCGTCTTGCCGATGATGGGCGAGCGGTCCGGCGTCACGTCCACGATGCCGCCCCAGGAGCGCATCATCTTCATGCGCGTGAACTGCGGGAAGAGCTCGCAGATGGCATCCAGCGTGTGCGTGGTGATGTGCAGGCCGCCCTGCTGGCTGTAGGACACATACTGGTCCGTGCCGGCGCCGATGACGAGTTCGCCCTTGTCCGACTGCGAGATGTAGGCGTGCACGGCATTGGACATGAGCACGCAGGGGAAGCAGGGCTTCACCGGCTCGGAGACGAGGGCCTGAAGCGGGAAGCTTTCCAGCGGCATGCGCACGTCCGCCATGGCCATCACCATGGAGGTATGCCCGGCAGCGGAGACGCCGATCTTCTTCGTCTTGATGCTGCCGCGCGTCGTATCGACCCCCGTCACCGCCCCGTCCGGGCCGCGATGGATGGCGGTGACCTCGCAATTCTCGATGATGTCCACGCCCCGCGCATCGGCGCCGCGGGCATAGCCCCACACCACCGCGTCATGGCGGGCGGTACCGCCGCGCCGCTGGAGGGCGGCGCCCATCACCGGATAGCGGATGTCGGGCGAGATGTTGAGCGGCGGGCAGAATGCCTTGGCCTCGCGCGGGGTCAGCCACTCATTGTCGATGCCGTTGAGACGGTTGGCATAGACGTGCCGCTTGAAGCTCTGCACGTCGTGCACATTGTGCGCGAGCATGAGCACGCCGCGCTGGGAGAACATGACGTTGTAGTTGAGCTCCTCGGAGAGCCCTTCCCACAGCTTCACCGCATGCTCATAGAGCGCGGCGCTCTCGTCATAGAGATAGTTGGAGCGGATGATGGTGGTGTTGCGGCCGGAATTGCCGCCGCCGATCCAGCCCTTCTCCAGCACGGCGATATTGGTGAGGCCGTGCTCCTTGGCGAGATAATAGGCCGCGCCGAGGCCGTGCGCGCCGCCACCGATGATGATGGCGTCATAGGCGGCCTTGGGCGTGGCCTTGCGCCACTGGCGCGGCCAGCCCTGGTGGGCGTTCAAGGCCTCCGAGAGGAGGGAGCCGAGTGAAAAGCGGCGCATGGGCCTGATGTTCCCCTGTTCTCGGCGCAGGATGCGCCAGCCGAGGGCAGCCATCTCGTGTCTTTGCGACTTCGCTCTGGAACAAATCCGACATCTGTCAGCGGTGCTGACGGTTGTCGGGATCAGAATAAAAATTGTCGCTTTCGGAAAAGCGCGACATTCTGTCCGCGTTGAACAATTCCAGACGACGCGAGGCGGCGCGGCGAGCCGCCGGGGAGAGCGACATGCTGGACAAGACGGACACGCATCTCGAGGCGCTTCTACGCCGCCGCAAGCCGGGCTACAGCCTGGAGGCGCCCTTCTACACCGACCCCGACATCTTCGCCGCCGACCTCGACCTCATCTTCGGCCGCCACTGGATCTATGTGGGCGTCGAGCCCGACGTCGCCGAGCCGGGCGATGCCATGGTGATCGACATCGGCAAGACCTCGGTCATCATCACCCGCAATGACGACAACGAGGTGCGGGCCTTCCACAATGTCTGCCGCCATCGCGGCGCGCGGGTGCTTCAGGATTACAAGACCAGCGTCGGCAATCTCGTCTGCCGCTATCATGCCTGGACCTATGATCTCGACGGCAAGCTGCTGTTCGCCGAGCATATGGGCAAGGACTTCGACGCCGGATGCCACGGCCTGAAGCCGGTGCATATCCGCTCTCTGGAGGGGCTGCTCTTCATCTGCCTCTCCGACGATCCGCCGGCGGATTTCGACGACATGGCCGCCCGCATGGCGCCCTATCTCGCGCCGCATGATCTGAAGAATGCCAAGGTCGCTTTCGAGAGCGAGCTGATCGAGCCCGGCAACTGGAAGCTCGTGATGGAGAACAATCGCGAGTGCTACCACTGCGCGGGCAATCATCCCGAACTCACCGTCCCGCTCTTCGCCTATGGCTTCGGCTTTGCGCCGGAGGAACTGGACGACATGGGCCGCCTTGAGGCACAGCGTTATGCGGACCTCGTCAAGGCGAGCCATGGCGAATGGGAAAGCTGCGGCTTCCCCTCGCAGATGATCGAGCATCTGGACGACATGGTGACGGGCTTCCGCACCGAGCGCCTGCCGCTCGATGGGGCCGGGGAGAGCCACACCGGCGACACCAGGGCCGCCTGCAGGAAGCTGCTCGGCGCCATCAACGATCCCCGGCACGGCGCTCTGCATTTCTGGACCCAGCCCAACAGCTGGCACCATTTCATGAGCGACCATGTGGTGACGTTCTCGGCCATCCCGCTCGATGCCGAGCGCACGCTGGTGCGCACCAAGTGGCTGGTGCACAAGGATGCCGTGGAGGGCGTCGATTACGACATCGCCAACCTCACCGCCGTCTGGCAGGCGACCAACGTGCAGGATGCCGAACTCGTCGGCCTCTGCCAGGAGGGCGCGCGCAGCCCGGCCTATGAGCCCGGCCCCTATTCCCCGCACACCGAGATGCTCGTGGAGAAGTTCTGCAACTGGTATGTGGGCCGAATGCGCGCCCAGGGTGCCCGCTGACGCCATGGACGCGCGCACCATCCGCCCTGACCCTCGCCTCGCATCCCCCGCCGAGGTGCCGCCCACCTGGGATCCGGAGCGTGACGATGCCCTGGTTGTGCGTCAGGTGCGGCAGGAAACGGCCGACGTAAAGACCTTCGTCCTCGCGTCCGCCACGCCGGCCCGGTTCCGCTATCTGCCCGGCCAGTTCATCACCCTTGACCTCGATATCGACGGCACGCGGCTCAACCGCTGCTACACGCTCTCCTCCAGCCCCACGCGGCCGGATACGGCGGCCATCACCGTCAAGCGCGTGCCCGGCGGACCGGTGTCGAACTTCCTCCACGATCGCCTCCGGGAGGGGAGCGTGCTGCGCGCGGTGGGCCCCATGGGGGATTTCACCTGCGCGCAGCACGAGGCGCCCCGCTATCTCTTCCTCTCCGGCGGCAGCGGCATCACGCCGGTCATGTCCATGGCCCGCGCCCATTGGGACCTGGCCACCGGCGCGGACATCGCCTTCCTGCACAGCGCCCGCACGCCCGCCGACATCATCTTCCGCGCCGAGCTGGAGCTGATGGCGCGGACGACGCCCACGTTCCGTTTTGCCGCCATCTGCGAGGCGGATGCGCCCTTCGAGCCCTGGCATGGGCTGCGCGGGCGCCTCTCACTCGCCCATCTCGAGGCTGTGGTCCCGGATTTCCGCACCCGCGAGGTCTTTGTGTGCGGTCCCGCGCCCTATATGGCGGCGGTGCGCGACATGCTGCGGTCGGCCGGCTTCGACATGGCGCGCCACCATGAGGAGAGCTTCGATTTCGCAACGCTCGCCGCCGCCGAGCCGGAGGTGGGCGTCGAAGTGATCGCCGCCGAAGGGGAGGCCGGCGCCACGCGGATGCATCGCGTGGAATTCCGCAAATCCGGCCGGGTGATCGAGTGCCCGGAGGACATGAATGTGCTGGAGGCCGCCCGCCGGGCGGGCATGCGCCTGCCGTCCTCCTGTACCAAGGGCCTGTGCGGCACCTGCAAGTGCAAGCTTACCGAAGGCACGGTGGAGATGAAGCATGGCGGCGGCATCCGCCAACGGGAGATCGATGCGGGCATGGTGCTGATCTGCTGCGCCCGTCCCACCAGCGATCTCGTGATCGAGCGCTGACGCCATGACCCGCGCTCCGGCCCCCCACCTTGCCACCGTGCCCGCGACCGGCGCGTCGCCGCTCGGCGCGGAGATGGCACGGGTGCGGCGCATCGGCTTCCTCACCTTGCCCAATTATTCCATGATCGCGCTCGCCAATGCGCTCGAAGCCTGCCGCATGGCCAACTATGTGAGCGGGCGCGACATCTATGGCTGGGAGGTGGTAACGCTGGACGGCGCCCCCGTGCCCGCCAGCAACGGTCTCTCGCTGAACCCCACCCGCCCCTTGGGCGACGTGGGCGAGCTTGACCTCCTGATGGTGTGCGGCGGCATCGACGTGCGCCATGCGGTGGGCCGCGCCACCCGCGAGGCGCTGCGCCGCGCCGCCCGCAAGGGCATGGCGCTGGGCGCGCTGTGCACAGGCACCTTCGCGCTGGCGGAAGCGGGCCTGCTCAACGGTTATCGTTGCGCCATCCATTGGGAGAATCTCGCCGCCATCCGCGAGGAATTTCCCGACGTCGCCTTTCAGGAGGACGCCTTCGTCATCGACCGCGATCGGCTGACCTGCACCGGCGGCGTCGCGCCGCTCGACATGATGCTGGTGCTGATCGCGTCCGCGCTCGGCGCCCGCACGGCCGGGGCGGTGGCGGATCAGTTCATCGTCCGCCGGCCCGGCGCCACCGAGCGGCAGAAGGCGCTGGTGGCGCCGGACGTCGCGGCGCGCATCCCGGTGCTGGCGAAAGCGGTGGAAGTGATGGCGCGCCATCTTGAGCGTCCGCTTCCCACAGGGGAGGTGGCGGCCGCCGCCAATCTTTCCCAACGCCAGCTGGAGCGCCTGTTCCAGCGGCATCTTTCGGCCTCGCCCGCCGCCTTCTATCTGGACCTGCGGCTTGCCCGTGCCCGTGAGCTGCTGCGCCTTTCGCCCTTGCCGGTGACGGACGTGGCGCTCGCCTGCGGCTTCCAGTCCGCCGCGCATTTCTCCGTCGCCTACGGGCGGCGCTTTGGCCATCCGCCCCGCGCGGAGCGCGCCGCCTGACATTGCCCGACCCGCTTGCGCGATTGGAGCCGCCCGATGATCGCCAATGCCGACGCCTTGCTGAAGCCGCTGACCCTGAAGGGCCTCACCATCCGCAACCGTGTGATGAGCACCAGCCATGCCCCCGGCTATGGCAGGGACGGCAAGCCGCAGGAGCGCTACCAGCTCTATCACGAGGAGAAGGCCAAGGGCGGCATCGGCCTCACCATGTTCGGCGGCTCCTCCTCCGTCGCGCTCGACAGTCCGGCGGCGCCATGGAACCAGGTGTCGGTGGCGGATGACAGCGTCATCCCCTTCTTCCAGTCTTTTTCCGAGCGCGTGCACCGGCATGGCGCCAAGCTGATGATCCAGCTCACCCACATGGGCCGGCGCACCAAGTGGGACACGGAGAACTGGTTCCCCACCGTCTCCGCTTCGCCGAGGCGCGAGGCCGCCTCCCGCACCATTCCGAAGGAACTGGAGTCGGAAGAGATCGCCCGCATCATTCAGGATTTCGCCGCCGCCGCCCGCCGCTGCCGCGAGGGGGGGCTCGATGGCTGCGAGGTCTCCGCCGCCCACGGCCATCTCATCGACCAGTTCTGGTCGCCGGCCGTGAACCATCGCACCGATGGCTATGGCGGGAGCCTTGCCAACCGCATGCGGTTCGGCCGGGAGGTGCTGGAGGCGATGCGCACGGCGGCGGGCGATGATTATGTGATCGGCATCCGCATGTCCGGCGACGAGATGATCGCCGACGGCCTCTCCCATGAGGAGTGCGTGGAGATCGCCGCCACCTATGCCCGCGACGGGCTGGTGGACTTCATCAATGTGCTGGGCGGGCAGGCGCGGGACGACATGGCCCACGCCATCTCCCTGCCCAACATGTCCTTCCCCGTCGCGCCCTTCCTGCATCTGCCCAGCGCCATCAAGCGCGAGGTGGAGGTGCCGGTGTTCCACGCCCAGCGCGTGACCGATCTTGCCACCGCCGCCCGCGCGGTGGCGCAGGGGCATGTGGACATGGTGGCCATGACCCGCGCCCATATCGCCGACCCGCATCTCGTGAAGAAGCTCACCGAGGGGCGGGAGGATGACATCCGCCAGTGCGTGGGCGCCGGCTATTGCATCGACCGCATCTATGTGGGCGGCGATGCCCTGTGCATCCAGAACGCCGCCACCGGGCGCGAAGCCACCATGCCCCATGTCATCCCCAAGGCGGACGTGCGCCGACGCGTGGTGGTGGTCGGCGCCGGCCCCGGCGGGCTGGAGGCCGCCCGCGTGTGCGCGGAGCGGGGCCATTCCGTGGTGCTGTTCGAGAAGAACGCGCTGGCCGGCGGGCAGATCAACCTTGCCGCCAGGGCGGGCTGGCGGGAGGCGCTCTCCGGCATTCCGCGCTGGCTCGCGGGACAGGTCGGAAAGCTTGGCGTGGACCTGCGCCTCGGCACCGAGGCGAGCGCGGACGCGATCCTCGCCGAGCGGCCGGACGTGGTCATCATCGCCACCGGCGGCGCGCCGAGCCATGGCCACGCCAAGGGCGCCGAGCGGGCGCTCACCACGGCGGACGTGCTCTCCGGCAGCGTGGAGCTTTCCGGCTCCGTGCTGCTGTTCGACGAGATGGGCCAGCACAATGCCGCCTCCACCGCCGAGCAGATGGCCAAGCGGGGCTGCCTCGTGGAATTCGTCACCGCCGATCGTTATGCGGCGCAGGAGGTGGGCACCACCAACCAGCCCATTCACTACCGCGAGCTCTACAAGCTTGGGGTGATCTTCTCCCCCAATCTCGATCTCATCGAGATCTATCCCGAGGGCAACCGTCTGGTGGCCGCCCTGCGCAACACCTTTACCGATCAGGAGGAGGAGCGCGTGGTGGACCATGTGGTGGTGGACTATGGCACGCTGCCCGTGGACGGCGTCTATCATGCGCTCAAAGCCCGCTCGGTGAATGCGGGGCAGATCGACCAGGGCGCCATCGTGCGCGGCGAGCCGCAGCCCTTCGATCTCTCGCACGGCTTCGCGCTCTACCGGGTGGGGGATGCGCTGGCCGGGCGCAACATCCACGCCGCGCTCTATGACGCCCTGCGCCTGTGCAAGGATATCTGAGCCATGGCCGCAGCCTTCGGCCTTTCGGTGCTCGTCTGGGCCATGGGGCTTTCGGCCGCGCTCGCGCTCGGCACACGGGTCGCGCTCTGGCGGCGTGGTCGGACGGCACGGGTGGACTGGCTTTCGGGCCTCGCCGCCGCGCCGAAGCGCTATCTGGTGGACGTGCACCATGTGGTGGCGCGCGATCCTCGGGCTGCGCGCATGCATATGCTGGCGGCCGGCGGGCTCATCGCCGGATCGGGCATGGCGGGGCTCGCCATCGTGCCGGTGCTCGCCACCTCCCGCCTGTGGTGGGCTCTGACCGCGCTGGCCTTCGCGACCATGCTCGCGGGTGCGCTGCTGGTGGGGGGGCGGCGCTATCCCGCCCGGCCGGCGCGGCTCTCGGGCGGGCGGTTTCAGATCCTTCCCTTTCTCCTGCTCGGTTACGGGCTTGGCGGGTTCAGTCTGGCTTCCGGGGCGGTTGCCGGACTGTCGGGCGGGGCGGGGTTCGTGGTTCTGGCGGTGACCGCCGGCTGCGGCCTCGCCCTCGCTTTCCTTGTCGCCCGCGGCCCCATGCGCCATGCGCTGGCAGGCGCCCTGCACCTTGCCGCCCATCCGCGCCCCGCGCGCTTTGCGGGGCGGCGGGATGTGGCGCTGGCGCCTGTCGATCTGGAGGCCGAGACGCTGGGCGTCGGCACGCCCGCCGATTTCGGCTGGAACCGCCTGCTCGGCTTTGATGCCTGCGTGCAATGCGGGCGCTGCGAGACCGCATGCCCCGCCTTTGCCGCCGGCCAGCCGCTGAACCCCAAGCGTCTCGTGCAGGATCTGGTCGCGGCGATGGAGGGATCAGACAGCGCGGCCTATTCCGGCAGCCCCTATCCCAATGCCCGCCCGGTCGCCGGGCGCGGCGGGCCGCTTTCGCCCATCGTGGGCGCCGGGGCGATGATCCATCCGGACACGCTCTGGTCCTGCACCACGTGCCGGGCCTGCGTCGAGGAATGCCCGATGATGATCGAGCATGTGGATGCGGTCATCGACCTGCGCCGCCACCAGACCCTCATGCTCGGCGCCGTGCCGGAAAAGGCGGCGGCGCGGCTTGATGATCTGCGCGCCACCGACGAGGCGGGGGGCCATGCGCTCGCCGCACGCGCCGATTTCGCCGCCGGGCTCGACCTGCCGGTCCTCCATCCGGGCGGTCATGCGGATGTGCTGCTCTGGCTGGGGGAGGGCGCCTATGACCTGCGCCACGGCCGCACGCTCCGGGCGCTGGTGCGGCTTCTGCGGACGGCGGGCGTCGATTTCGCCATCCTCGGCGCACGCGAGAAGGACTGCGGCGATCTCGCCCGCCGTCTGGGGGACGAGGCGACCTTCGCCCGGCTGGCGCGGGAGAATGTGGCGACGCTGAATGCTCTTTCCTTTGGCCTGATCCTCACCGCCGATCCGCACGCGCTCAACAGTCTGCGCAACGAGTATTCGGCCTTCGGCGGGCGGTATGAAGTCTGGCATCACACCGCCTTCCTCGATCGTCTGGTGGCCGAGGGGGGCCTTGCGCTGGGCGCATCCGGAGAGCTCTCCGTCACCTATCACGACCCCTGCTATCTCGGCCGCTACAATGGCGAGGTGGAGGCGCCTCGCCGGCTGCTGGATTCGCTGGGGCTGAAGCGCACTGAAATGGCCCGTCACGGCACCCGCTCTTTGTGCTGCGGCGGCGGGGGCGGCGCGCCGCACAGCGACATTGCGGGCGACCTGCGCATTCCCGATTTGCGCATGGATCAGGCGCGGGCGACCGGCGCGGCGGTGGTGGCGGTGGCCTGTCCCCACTGCGCCGTCATGCTCGAAGGTGTCACCGGCGCGCGGCCCGAAGTGCGGGACGTGGCCGAACTGGTGCTCGCCGCCGTCGAGGCGGGGCAAGCGGCCCCGGCATCCGCCCGCGCCCGCCAGCCGGAGCCGGTCGCGTGAGCCGCCCCCGCCGCGATCCCCGCGCCGAGCGCGCGGCCCGGGCCCTGCCCACGCAAGGCCGGCCGCGTTTCCAGCTTGGCACGCCCGTGCCGGAGGGGCGGCTGCGGCGCAATCCCTTCGCCGAACGCGCGGCCGCGGAGGTGCCGGGCCGGACCCGCCTGCGGCTCGACCGCGCCGGCGGTGGCCACCGTCCGGTCTCTGTCACCTCCCCGCCGGCAGCGCCCGAACCGAAGGCCCCTGAACGGCGGCTGGTGCCGGAGCCGGCCTTCCTCGTCCTTGCCGTCGCCGATGTGCCGGGCGGGCACCTCTCCGTCCACGACCGGCAGGTGCTGGGCGCCGCCCGTTTGCTGGCCGATGCTGGCGGCGGCGCCGTGGTGCTGCTCGGCGGAACGCTCCCGCAGGATGCGGGCGCGGCCGGTGCCGACCGCATCGCGTGTCTGCCCGAAGCGGACGATCCCGACCGGCGGGCAGGTGCGCTCATGGCCGCCATCGCCGCGCTGCGGCCGCGGCACGTGCTGTGGCCGGAAAGCCGGATCGGCGGCGATCTCGCCCGCCGCGTGGCGGTGCGGATGGGCGAGGGCCTGTTCTGCGGCGCCGAGCAGGTGAGCGCCCGCGCCGTCGCCCGTCCCGCACGGGGCCGCCGGGTGGAGCAGCGCCGTGAACCGCCCCTGCTGCTGACGCTCGCCGAGGGCGCCGCCGCCCCGCACGGGCGCACCGTTCATGAGGCCCGCCTCATCGATCTGCCCTTGCCTGCACGCCTCGATTTCGAGAGCGCCATCCTGAGCATCAAGGAGGTGCCCGCCGATCCCGCCACCGTGCCGCTGGGCGAAGCGGATTTCGTGCTCTCGGCCGGCAATGGCGTCACGGATTTTGCCGCCTTCGGCGCGCTGGCGGAGGCGCTCGGGGCGACGCCCGGTGCCAGCCGCATGGTGTGCGACGCCGGCCTCATGCCCCGCACCGCGCAGGTGGGGGCTTCGGGCACGGTGCTCTCGGCCCGCTGCTATTTCGCCCTCGGCATCGCCGGGGCGCCCCAGCATCTTCAGGGGATCGCCGGCTGCGAGCATGTGGTGGCGGTGAATACGGACCTGCATGCGGCGATGATCGAGCGCGCCGGGCTCGCGCAGGTGGCGGACGCGCAGGCGGTCATGCCGGCGCTGCTCGCGCTCCTGGCGGAGGAAGCGTCATGAAGGCGCTGGTTCTGCTCTCCGAAAGCCGGCATCCCGTTTCCGGCAAGCCGTGCCTCTCCCGCTTGGAGGCGCAGGCGGCGCGCATGGCGACGATCCTTGATCCAACCCCGGCCGGGCTCCATGCCGGGCCAGGGCTGGAGACGGTGCGCGAGGCTCTGGGGAGAGGCCTCGCGCACCTGATCCATCTGGCTTGTGCGGCCGAGGATGATCCGGTGCCGGCGCTGGCGGCGGCGGTGCGGGAAGCCGCGCCCGATGTGGTGCTGGCGGGGCCGCGCGGCGAGGGCGGCGCCGATACCGGGCTCGTTCCCTATGCGCTCGCCTTCGCGCTGGGATGGCCTCTCGTCCCGGATGCCGTCACGCTGTCGCCCGGTGCTGATGCGGGCACGCTGGGTATCGAGCAGGCCCTGCCGCGCGGCGCACGCCGGCGTGTCCTCGTACGCCTGCCGGTGCTCGTGAGCGTGCATCCGGGCGCCCCTGCGCCTCTGCCCTTCGCCTATGCCCGGGCGCGGGCCGGAGGCGCCGTCACCCGCGCGCCGGCAGAGCGCGTGCCGGTCCGTGAGGAGGATCTGGAGGAGCGGCTCTATCGTCCACGGCCGAAGGTGATGGCGCAGGCGGGTCTTACGGCAGCCGAACGCGTGGCCGCGCTGTCCGGGGGCAACACGCGGGGACGGGTGCTCGTCGATCCTGCGCCGGAGGAGGCAGCGCGGGAAATCCTGAGCTATCTCCGCGGGCTTGGTCTTGCGGGCGCACGGTCCGTAGACGACTGAGACCAATCAGGGCGCGGCGTGGGTCCGCAGTTCCTCGGCGAACAGATCCCAGAGCCGCCGTGCGGGCTCCGAGAGCACCAGATCCTTGCGGCGGATGAGGCCGATGCGGCGGTGGATCGCCGGATCGCACAGCCGCACATGGGAGAGGCCCCAGTCCGCGCAGGCGAGCAGCGCGAGGCGGGGCATCACCGCCGCAACGCCCCCCGCCCGCAGGAAGCCGAGCATGGTGGAGAGGTGTTCCACCTCGTCGCTCCAGGGGGCATCGAGCCCCGCCTGTTCCAAGGCCGCATCCATCTCCTTGCGGTTGGCGCTCGACTGCTTGAGCGCCACCAGCGGCACGCCGCCGCGCGGCAGGTCGGACAGGTCCGCCCACGGGAAGGCGTCCAGACCCGCGGAAGGATGATCGCGCGGCAGAACGAGCACATAAGGATCGTCCAGCAGATGCTCCGCCAGCAGTTCGCTCGGCGGCTGGAGCAGCGTGTTCACCGCGAAAGCGACACCACCGGCCATGACGCTTTCGGTGACACGCTTGCCGGTGTCGTCGTGAAAGCGCAGGTGCATGTCCGGATAGGCGCGGCGGAAGCGGTCGGCAACGCCGGGCGCGATGCTGAAGGCGACCGTGGTGACGCAGCCGACATCCAGCCAGCCGCCCTTGCCGCGGGCTTCGTCCACGATGGCATTGAGGCCCTGGTCCATCTTCTCCAGCAGAGGCGCCACTTCGGCCACCAGCGCCCGGCCGGCGGCGGTGAGTACCACGGAGCGGGTGGTCCGCTCCAGAAGCTGGACATTGAGGGCCTGCTCAAGTTCCGAGATGCGGCGGCTGACGGCCGAGGGCGACAGGTTCAGCGCCGCCGCCGCCCGGCCGAAATTGCGCAGGCGGGCGACGGTGAGGAAGGCCCGCAGTTCGGGCAGATCGTAATTGATGCGCATTGCTGCATAATCATTGCCGAATTATCACTTATTATCAATATGGCGGCCCGGCATAGTGCGGAAAAGAACACGTTCTCTGGGAGTGCCTATGCCCGTCATCACCGCCACCTTCGATCCGGCCGTGGATGTGTCGCCGGCGGATGCCGAGCGCTTCAATGCGCGCGTGGCCGGCCTGTGCCTCGATCAGCTTTCCGCCGCCCCGGACAAGGTGCAGATCCTGATGGTGCGGGCGATCGCCCCCGTCCATGGCGCGTCCATCTATATCGGCGTCCAATACCGGCATCAGGATTTCCGCTCACCCGGCGTGATGGATGGCTTCATGCAGGCGCTGGACCATCTGTGCGTCGAGCTGTTCGGGAAGACGCCGCGCATCCGCTGCTTCCCGAGCCGGAACGACCAGCTCTTTGCCCGGAACTGATGCGATGCAACTCCGCAAGATTGGCAGCTTCTTCGTCGGCGGGCGCACCGTTACGCTCGACGGCCTGCCGGTGGAGCAGCGGCGGCTCGCCATCGGCGCTGCGCCACGCCCCGTCGATCCCAATGGCGATCACGTCACCGGCCAGATGTATGTGCAGGAATTCCGGCTGGCCGAGCCGCGCTGCCCTTATCCCGTGCTGTTCTGGCACGGCGGCGGCATGACCGGCGTGAACTGGGAGACGACGCCGGACGGGCGTCCCGGCTGGCTCACACGCTTTCTGGAAGCCGGCTTCGACGTGCTGGTGAGCGATGCGGTGGAACGCGGGCGCTCCTCCTGGAGCATGTATCCGCAGATCTATGAGGGCGCGCCGCTCTTCCGTACGAAGAACGAGGCGTGGGACATGTTCCGCATGGGCCCGCCCGGCAGTTATGCCACGGATGCGGCGGCCCGCAGGCCGTGGCCGGAGGTGCAGTTCCCGCCCGAGGCGTTCGATGCCTTCGCGGCCCAGTGGGTGCCGCGCTGGGTGGGCCATGAGGCCATGACGGAGGCGGCCTATGGCGCGCTTCTCGCCCGCGTGGGGCCGTGCCTTGTGGTGGGTCACAGCCAGGGCGGCGGCTTCGCGCTGCAGATGACGCAGCGCTATCCCGATCTCGTCCGTGCGGTGGTCGCGCTGGAGCCTTCGGGCGCGCCGGAAACCGCCGGCATCAGCGATGCGCTGCCGCCTCACCTGGTGCTGTGGGGCGATCATATCGCCGACCATCCGGTGTGGACGCGCTATCGCGGCGCGGTGGATGCCTATGTCAGCGCGCTCGCCGCACACGGCGTGCCGGCCCGCATCCTCGACCTGCCGCAGGAGGGGACGGCCGGCAACACCCACTTCCTGATGATGGACCGCAATAGCGACGCCCTCGCCGGCCGCGTCATTGACTGGCTCGCCGCCGCTGCTGAGGCCGCCGCGCGCTGACATTTTCCACGGGCGCCGTCTCGCCCGTGGCTGCCTCCAATAAAAGTCCGGGAAACGCCCATGCTCGCCTTCATCGGTCTTGCGACCGTTCTTGTGGCCGTCCTGCTGCTGGTCAGCGGCCGCCTGTCCCCCCTCGTGACCTTCGTGGTGGTGCCACTGCTCGGGGCCTGCGCGGCGGGTGTCGATCTCGCGCAGGCGCAGAAGCTCGTCGCCTCCGGCATGTCGACGGTGGCGCCCATCGTGGCGCTGTTCATCTTCGCCATCCTGTTCTTCAGCATCATGAACGAGCAGGGGCTGTTCGAGCCCCTCATCCGCGCGCTGCTGAAATTCGCGGGCGATCATCCGCACCGGGTGCTTATGGTGACCGTTCTGGTGGCCGCCATGGTTCACCTCGATGGCGCCGGAGCGACCACTTATGTGGTGACCATCACCGCCCTTCTGCCCATCTACCAGCGCCTCAACATCGACGTGCGCCATCTGCCCATGCTGGCCGGCATGAGCGCGGGCATCATGAACATGGAGCCTTGGACGCCGGCGACCCTGCGTGCCGCGAGCGCTCTGCATCTCGATCCCGTGCTGCTCTGGCGGCCGCTGTGGAGCGTGCAGGTGGCCGGCCTTGTCTTCGCCCTCGGGCTCGCCTGGTGGCTCGGCCAGCGGCGCCGGCCGGTGGCGGAAGGCGCGGGCGTGGCGGCCGCGGCTGCGGCGCCCGCCAGGACGGTGGACGTGCCGCTCTGGCGCCGCATCGCCAATGGCGTGCTCACGGCGGCGGTCATTGCCGCCATGCTGTTCTCGGGCATCTCCACGGTGCTGGTGCTGATGGTCGGCGTCGCCATCGCCTTGCCGCTCAATTACAAGGGCGCCAGCGCCCAGATGGCGACCGTGCGGCGCCATTCGGCGGAAGCGCTGCTGCTGGCGGCGGTGCTGCTCTGCGCCGGTGTCTTCCTCGGCGTGCTCAACGGCAGCGGCATGCTCACCGCCGTCAGCAATGAGATCGTCGCGGTCATTCCCGTGAGCCTCGGCCATTGGGTGCACATCATCGTCGGCGCCTTCGCGACGCCGCTCGGCATGATGTTCGGCTCGGACTCCTATTATTTCGGCATCATGCCCGTTCTGGTCAGCGTCGGGCAGGCCCATGGGGTGACGCCCGATGCGGTGGCCCGCGCGCTGATGATCGGCGAGAATGTCGGCTTCGCCATCAGCCCGGTGGTGGGCAGCGCCTATCTGGCGGCGGGCCTCGCGGGCGTCGAGTTCGGCGCCCACATCCGCCATTCGCTGCTCTACACCTGGGGTGTAGCGCTCGCCATGCTGGGCGTTGCGTGGGCGGTGGGCGCGGTCTGAGCCCCGGCGCGCCGTTCAGCGCTGGGCGGTGCGCCAGTTCTCCGCGATGTAATAGGGCGCGTTAGAGGCGGCGAGGGCCGGTTTGCCGAGGATGATGTCCGAGGCCTTCTCGCCGATCATGATGGTGGGGGCGTTGAGATTGCCCGTCGTGACCGACGGCATGATGGAACTGTCCACCACCCGCAGGCCCTCGACGCCGATCACCTTGGTATCGGGGGTCACCACCGCCATGGGATCGTCCGCCCGCCCCATCCTGCAACTACAGGAGGGGTGATAGGCGCTCTCCACCTTCTCGCGGATGAAGGCATCGATCGCCTCGTCCGAGGTGACGCCCGCGCCGGGCTGGATCTCGCGTCCGCGATAGGGATCGAAGGCGGCCTGGGCAAAAATCTCGCGGGTGAGGCGCACGCAGGCGCGCATCTCGGTGATGTCGTCCTCATGGCCGAGATAATTGAAGAAGATGCGCGGATGTTCGCGCGCATCGCGCGAGCGCAGCCGCACCCAGCCCCGGCTCTTGCTGCGCATGGGGCCCACATGGGCCTGAAACCCGTGTTCGCTGGCGAGGCCCTTGCCGTCATAGCTCACCGCCAGCGGCAGGAAATGATACTGGATGTCCGGATAACGGATGCCCGGCCGCGAGCGGATGAAGCCGCAGCTCTCGAAATGGTTACTGGCACCAAGCCCGGAGCGGGCCAAAAGCCATTGCGCACCCACGAGCCCGCGTGAGAGGAGGCCAGTCTTGGAATAAAGGGTGATCGGCTGCGTACAGGCCACCTGGAAATAGAACTCCAGATGGTCCTGCAAGTTCTCGCCCACCCCTGGCCGGTCCGCCACGACGGGAATTCCGAGGTCGGAGAGTTCCTGCGCCGGGCCGATGCCCGAGAGCTTGAGGAGCTTGGGCGAGTTGATCGGCCCGGCAGCGAGGATCACCTCCCGGCGTGCCTTCACCACCTGCTCCGTGCCGTCCCGCTCATAGCGCACGCCCACGGCCCGGCGGCCTTCAAACTCGACCGCCTGCACCAAAGCGTGGGTTTCAAGCGACAGGTTGGGGCGCTTCAAGGCGGGCTTGAGATAGGCATTGGCGGTGGACCAGCGCACGCCGTCCTTCACCGTCATGTCCATGCGCCCGAAGCCTTCCTGCTGGGCACCATTGATGTCCGAGGTGGCGGGATAGCCGGCCTGACGCGCGGCCTCCACGAACACGTTGTAGAGCGGATTTTCCAACGGGCCGTAGCGGGTGGCAAGCGGACCTGTGGCGCCGCGATAGGCATCGCCCCCCTCCTGCCGGGTTTCCGCGCGCTGGAAATAGGGCAGCACGTGCCGATAGCCCCAGCCCTGCGCGCCTTCTTCCTCCCAGCGGTCGAAATCGTGCGGATTGCCGCGCACATAAACCATGCCGTTGACCGATGATGATCCCCCGATCACCTTGCCGCGCGGGCAGACCAGACGCCGGCCGCCAAGCCCCGGCTCCGGCTCCGTCTCGAAGCCCCAGTTGTATTTCGGCATGTTCATGGGGATGGAGAGGGCCGCCGGCATCTGGATGAGCAGGGAGCGGTCCGAGCCGCCATATTCCAGCACACGCACCGTGAAGCGTCCGTCAGCGGAGAGCCGGTCCGCCAGAACGGCGCCGGCCGAGCCGGAACCCACGATCACATAGTCGAAGACGGCGGCGGACGAAGTGGCCACGGTTCGCTCCATCAATAAGGAGAGGCCACGCGGCCGAGATTGACGTAGACGCTCTTGATCTGTGTGTAGTGCTCGATGGCGGCGCGGCTGTTCTCGCGCCCGAGCCCCGACTGCTTGGTGCCGCCGAAGGGCAGCTCGATGGGCGTGATGTTGTACTGGTTGATCCAGCAGGTCCCGGCCTCAAGTTGTGCGATCACCCGGTGGGCGCGGGCCAGATCGGCGGTGAAGACGCCGGCGGCAAGGCCGAAGGCGGTGTCATTGGCCCGCGCCACCACCTCCGCCTCATCCTCGAAGGCCAGCACCGACATGACGGGGCCGAAAATCTCCTCGCGCACGTTGGGCATGTCGTCCGTGCAGTCGGCGAAGATGGTGGGGGCGACGAAATTCCCCCTGGCCAGCGCTCCCGTCTCGACGCGATGCCCCCCCGCCACTAGCCGCGCGCCGGCCGCCTTCGCCGCCTCGATATAGCCGAGCACCTTCTTCATGTGCGCTCCGCTGATGAGCGCGCCCACATGGGTCGCGGGATCGAGCGGATCGCCTACCACCATGCGCTTGGTGCGCTCGATCAGCTGCGCGAGGAAGGGCTTCAGAATACTGGAATGGACGAAGACGCGGGTGCCGTTGGAGCAGATTTCGCCGCCGGAATAGAAATTGCCGAGCATGGCGGCAGAGACCGCGTCTTCCAGATTGGCATCCGGAAAGACGATGAGGGGCGACTTGCCGCCCAGCTCCAGCGTCACATGTTTCAGGCTCGCGGCGGCATCCGCCATCACCTTGCGCCCGGTGCCGGCTTCGCCGGTGAGGGACACCTTGGCGATGCCGGGATGACGGGTGAGGAGCCGTCCCGTGTCGGCAAAGCCCTGCACCACATTGAACACGCCGTCCGGAAGGCCGGCCTCGGTGAAGATTTCCGCGAGCTTCACGGCGGTGAGGGGGGTCAGCTCCGCCGGCTTGAAGATCATCGCATTGCCGCAGGCGAGCGCGGGCGCGGCCTTCCAGCAGGCGATCTGGAGCGGGTAGTTCCAGGCGCCGATGCCGGCGACGACGCCGAGCGGCTCCCGGCGGGTATAGCCGAAGGCCTCGGGGCCGAGGTCCACATGCTCGCCGGCCAGAGTCGGGGCAACGCCGGCGAAATAATCGAGGCAGTCGGCCCCGGAGAGCACGTCCACGACACTGGTTTCCTGGATCGGCTTGCCGGTGTCGAGCGTCTCCAGGCGCGCCAGCTCGTCGTTGCGGGCGCGCAGCAGATCGGCCGCCCGACGCAGGATGCGGCCGCGCTCGGCTCCGGTCATGGCCGCCCATTTCCGCTGGCCGTCCCGCGCCGCCGCAACCGCGCGATCGACTTCCTCCGGACCGGCGATCTCGATTTCCGCCAGAAGCTCGCCGGTGGCGGGATTGCGGGTTTCGAAGGTGGTGGCGGCGCGGCTCGCCACCGGTCCGCCGCCGATCTGGTTGCGCACGCTCGCCGGCCCGCGCGCGGCCACTGCCACGAGCGGGACTTCGCTCGGGCGGGGCGGTGCAGCGGCGATCTGGGAATCGGCAAAGGCCGTGGCGATGGAGCGGGCGAGGGCACTGTCCGGCTCGCCGCCGTTGGAGAGGGTGGCGCGCAGCCAGAGGCCGTCGATGACTGCTGCGATGGAGACCGCGATGCGCTGGGCATCGACTGGGGCGATGATCTTCTTCAGCGCATGCACGAGGTCGGAGGTCATGCGGCGCTGGTAGACGTTCTGCACACGGGCGAAGCGCTGCTCGTGGATGACCTGCCCCCAGAAGGCGAGCCAGACGCTGGAGGTGCGGCGGTCGAATTCCTCGGGCGCCAGATTGGCCTCGATCACCGCCTGCACGCGCTCGCGCGGGGTGCGTGCGGCGGCGAGACGGCGGGCGGTGCCTTGCGCGAGGCGCCGGGCGAGGTGCCGTAAGGTCGCTTCCAGAAGGCCGTTCTTGTCGCCGAAATAATGCGCCACGAGGCCCGGCGAGACATTGGCCCGGCGGGCGATCTGCACCAGCGTCGTTGCGACGAACCCAATCTCCGCGAGGCAGATGATGGTGGCATCGATCAGCTGCTGGCGCCGCACATCCTCAGGCTCGGTGCGGGTCTGGGCTGCATCTGCCATGGAAGCCTCCGGGTCGGATCGTCGATTGATTATACGTTCAATCAGGCGACTGACCAGCGCAAATGTCGGGCAACGCTCGTTCTGGCGCGGGCTGATGAATGGTCAGCAAGGAATGTATGTGCTGCACAGAATCTCAACTTTGAACGGCTAAATAATGCGCGTGACAAACCGCCGCGATGAGGATTGAATGTTCGTTCAATGGCCCACCCAACGTGGCCCGCGCAAGACGGTCGGAGCAGCACGGCCGCCACCTTCCTTCAGAGTGAGAGGGGGCCGCGCGATGCCGGCCCCGGGATCGAGGGGATTGGGAATGACTGGCATTCATCTGTTCCGGACATGGACCGCCGCGGTGGCGATCGGGGCGGCCCTGTGCGGCCTCGCGGCCCCCGCCGCCCGCGCCGCCGATGCCGCCGCCTGCAAGACCGTCCGTTTCGCGGACGTGGGCTGGACGGACATCGCCGCCACCACGGCCATCACGTCCGCGCTGCTCAAGGGGCTTGGCTATACGCCCAAGACGCAGGTGCTGGCGGTGCCGGTGACCTATACGTCGATGAAGAACAAGGACATCGACGTCTTCCTCGGCAACTGGATGCCGACCATGGAAGCGGACCGCAAGCCCTATATCGACGACAAGTCGGTGGAGGTCGTGGGCGCCAATCTCGAAGGCGCCAAATACACGCTGGCGGTGCCGACCTATCTCTATGACTCCGGTCTCAAGACCTTCGCGGACATCGCCAAGTTCAAGGACAAGCTGAAGGGCAAGATCTACGGCATCGAGCCCGGCAATGACGGCAACCGCCTGATCATGGGCATGATCAAGGACAATGCCTTCGGCCTCGGCAAGTTCGAGATCGTGGAATCCAGCGAGCAGGGCATGCTCTCGCAGGTGGATCGCGCCACCAAGCGCAAGGAGCCCATCGTGTTCCTCGGATGGGAGCCCCATCCCATGAACACCAAGTTCTCCATCAAGTATCTGGAGGGTGGTGACGACGTCTTCGGCCCCAATCTCGGCGGCGCCACCATCTATACCAATGTGCGCGCCGGCTGGATGGGCGAGTGCCCAAATGCGGCGACGCTCATCAAGAACCTGAAGTTCAACCTGCCGCTCGAAAACACCGTGATGGGTTACATCCTGTTCGACAGCATGGATGCGGACAAGGCGGCGGAGAAGTGGCTGAAGGCCAATCCGAAGGCCTGGGAGCCCTGGCTCCAGGGCGTCACCACCTTCGACGGCAAGCCGGGCCTTGCGGCGGTGAAGGCATCGCTCAAGATGTGAGGCCGATCCGGCCGGCTCCGGCCGGCCGGTCATTGATGCCCGGTGCCTGCCGCCGCGACGGCGGGTGGCCGGGGTTCATCCGCGCCCGCAAGGGCGGTGTCGGCTCGGGGAGAGAAAGCCGATGTATGACTGGCTCGTCGAACACAAGATCCCGCTCGGCCGCTGGCTCAGCGCAGTGGTGGATTTCCTGAGCACCCACGCGCAGGTGGTGTTCGACGTCATCTCGGCGGTGCTCGCCGCCATGATCGGCGGGCTCACGGCGGCCCTGCTGTTCATCCCGCCGCTGCTGCTCATCGCCGCCTGCGCGGCGGGGGCCTATTGGGTACACCGCTCCATCGGGCTCGCGGTCTTCATTCTCGGGGCGCTCCTGCTGGTGGCCAACCTCGGCTATTGGGATGCGACGGTGGAGACGCTGTCCCTCGTGCTCTGCGCCACCTTCGTCTGCGTCCTCATCGGCGTGCCGGTGGGCATCGCCGCCGCCCACCGGCCCTGGCTCTACACCGCCATCCGCCCGGTGCTGGACCTGATGCAGACCATCCCCACCTTCGTCTATCTCATCCCGACGCTGGTGCTGTTTGGGCTCGGCGTCGTGCCGGGCCTCATCTCCACGGTGATCTTCGCGCTTCCGGCGCCCATCCGCCTGACGCACCTCGGCATTTCCTCCGTGCCGCCAGCGCTGGTGGAGGCGGGCGAGGCCTTCGGCGCCACCCGGCGGCAGCTCCTCTTCAAGGTGGAACTGCCCTATGCGCTGCCCACCATCATGGCCGGCATCACGCAATGCATCATGCTGAGCCTCTCCATGGTGGTGATCGCCGCGCTGGTGGGCTCCGACGGGCTCGGCAAGCCGGTGGTGCGCGCGCTCAATACCGTGAATGTGGCCATGGGCTTCGAGGCCGGCATGGCCATCGTCATCCTCGCCATCGTGCTTGACCGGGTGTGCAAGCGCCCGGACCGCGCCGGCCGGCGCTCCCGGAGGGCCTGACCCATGACGGCGCACAGCATGACCACCGAAGCCATCAGCACCGCCGGCACCACGGCGGTGGAATTCCGCAACGTGGACATCGTCTTCGGCCACAAGCCGGAGCGCGCCTTCCCGATGATGGATGCGGGCGGCACCCGCGATGCTATCCTGGAGGCCACCGGCTGCGTGCTCGGCGCGGCGGGGGTGAACCTCACCATCGGGCGGGGCGAGATCTGCGTGCTCATGGGCCTGTCCGGCTCCGGCAAGAGCACCATTCTGCGGGCCATCAACCGGCTCAACCGCACGGCGCGCGGCGAAGTCTTCGTGCGCCATGACGGCACGCTCATCGATGTGGCGCGCTGCGACAAGCGGATGCTGCGCGACATCCGCATGCGCACAGTCTCCATGGTGTTCCAGCAGTTCGGCCTGCTGCCCTGGCGCACGGTGCGCGAGAATGTGGGCTTCGGGCTTGAGCTGCGGGGCGTGGGCGCGGCCGAGCGCAACCGCCTCGTGGACGAGAAGCTCGCCATGGTGGGCCTCTCCAAATGGGCCGACAAATATGCCCATGAACTCTCGGGCGGCATGCAGCAGCGGGTGGGTCTCGCCCGCGCCTTCGCCACCGATGCCGACATCCTGCTCATGGACGAGCCCTTCTCGGCGCTCGACCCGCTGATCCGCGACAAGCTGCAGGACGAACTGCTCGACCTCCAGCAGCGCATCCAGAAGACCATCGTCTTCGTCAGTCACGATCTCGACGAGGCGCTGAAGATCGGCAACACCATCGCCATCATGGAGGGCGGGCGCATCGTGCAGGCGGGCACGGCCGAGGACATCCTGCTGCGTCCGGCCAATGACTATGTGGCCGATTTCGTGAAACACATGAACCCGCTCAACGTGCTGCGGGGCAATGCGGTGATGACGCCGGCAAGCGCGCTGCGCCGCGAGGGCGGCACGATCCTCCTCGGCCGCGAGGGTCATGTGCGGGTGGTGATCGATGGCGATGGGCGGCCGGTCTCCGTTCTGCTGAACGGGCGGGAAGGGCGGCTTGGCGCCGCCGATCCCACGAGCGGCGCCGTGGAGCCGGCGGTGGACCTCATCGTCGCGCCGCTCGATCTCAAGCTGAAGGCGGCCATCGCCCTGAAGTGCCAGACGGATCACCCGATCCTGCTGGTGGACCAGCTCGGCCGCCTCGCCGGCCTGTGCGACGACGAGGAAATCTATCGCGGCCTGCTGCGCCGGGGCGCCTGAAGCTCACCAGAGCGGAGCGTCCACCCCCAGCAGGCCCGCCGGGTGGTCCCATGCCATGTGCGTGCCCTTGATGCGCAGCGGCGGCTTCAGCCGGTGCAGCGGGCCCCAGGCGCTCTGTTCGAGGCCGGGCGCGAAGTCTGCCTCTTCCGCCGGTGCCAGCGGCGCCTCGCCGGTTGCCGCGGGCAGGCCGACGAGGAGCCGGGCCGTGCGGGCGAGGGACGTCCGCCAGAGCGAACCGCGCCCGGCCTCCCGCCGCTGCGCCAGGCCGCGCAGGGCGGCGGCGGCGAGCAGATAGCCCGTGGCATGGTCGAGCGCCTGCACGGGCAGGGGCGTCGGTCGATCCTTGCCGTAATGCACCATGCCGGCATGAGCGATGCCGCTGCTCATCTGCACGAGGCTGTCGAAGCCGCGCCGCTGCGCCCAGGGGCCCGTCCAGCCATAGGCATCGAGGCTCACATCCACGAGGCCGGGGCGGATGTCCTGCCGGGCTTCGGCGCCGAAGCCCATGGCCTCCAGCGCGTCCGACCGGTAGCCGTGCACGAGGATGTCCGCCTCCGAGAGCAGCACGGCGAGCTGCTGCCGGTCTTCTGCCTCGCGCAAGTCCAGATGGGCGCGCCGCTTGCCGAGCGTCATGTCCGGCAGCAACGCCGGTTCGTCCCAGAAGGGCGGATCGATGCGCAGCACATCGGCGCCGAAGCCGGCGAGAACGCGCGTGGCGGTGGGGCCGGCCAGGACGCGCGTGAGGTCGAGCACGCGCACGCCGGCGAGCGGCCGGACGGGATCCAGCCGGGCTTCCGGTCTGTCGCTCGCGGTGCCTTCGGCGCGCCAGATGAACGGCTCGCGCGCCACGGCGGCGCCTTGGGGATGGGCGGCCCATTCTTCCTGCGTGCGCATCACCGCCGCGCAGCCGTTCGCCGCAACGATGGCGGCTTCCAGGTCCTCGCTCGTCCAGAGGGCGACGGCGGCCGCCACTGCCTCGCGGTCCGCCGAGGTGCCGAGAACCGAGAGGGCGGCGGCGCGATGGTGGGGCGCGTTGGTGTGAAGGCGGATCCACCCATCCGCGGTGCGATAATCGCCCGCCACGGCATCCCAGACCGGCGGCGCGGGCCAGCCCTCGGGGCGATAGGAGGTGCTGAACCAGAGGGAGGCGAGGCGGCTGTCCACCGCGATCTCCGGCAGGGGGCCGCCTTGCGCGCGCAATGTCCCGAGCGCGAGGCCCGCGGCTGCGACGGACGCCGCTGCGAGATCGCTCACCGGAAAGGCAGAGGAGAGCCTTCCCGCGCCGGTCAGGCGCACGGCAGCGCTGTCGGCGTGGGCGCCGCCGAGGGCGGTCCAGATTTCGGAAAGGGCGGCGGTGAAGGCGGGCAACGGGGACATGGCGGCTTCCGCGTGGTTTCGCCTTCACATGCGAAGCGTCGGCGCCTATCGTCAACGTTGATAATATCAATCAAGCATCGCCCATGGTTCAGCGGATCGGCGCCGAAGAGGCGGCACGGCGGCTCGGCGTCTCGCGCCAGACGCTCTATGCCTATGTCAGCCGGGGGCTTCTGAAGGCCCATCCGGACGAGGACCCGCGCCGCAGCTTCTATCTGGCGGAGGAGGTGGACAGGCTCGCCCGTGCCCGTCGGCGCGGCCGCCGGCCGAAGGAGATCGCCCGCTCCACGCTCGATTGGGGAATGCCGGTTCTGGAGTCCGCCCTGACGCTGATCGAGGGCGGGCGGCTCTACTTCCGGGGACGCGATGCCACCGAACTGGCCGAGAGCGCCACGCTCGAAGAGGTGGCGGCGCTGCTCTGGCAGGTGCCGCTGGAGATCGCCTTTCCGACGGTGCTGCCCCCCGCGTCACCGGCATTCGAAGCGCTGTTGCCGCTGATGGCGGATCGGCCGGCAAGCGAGAGCCTGCTGCCGCTCTTCGCCGCCCTGGCGGACGATGCCGCTACGGCCGCGTGGCGCGCGGACCGGGACGCGGAGGCGCGGGGCTGCGGGACGCTCGTGCGCCAACTGGCGGCGGCCGCGCTGCGGCGTCCCACCGGCGCCCAGCCTCTCTACCTGCAGATGGCAGAGGCCTATGGGCTTTCCGAGGCCGGCGCTCAGCTCGTCCGGCGCGCGCTGGTCCTGTGTGCTGATCATGAGCTCAATGCCTCCGGCTTTTCCGCGCGCTGCGTCGCCTCCACGGGAGCTTCGCTCAAGGCGGCGGTCATCGGCGGTCTCGCTGCCCTGAGCGGATACCGGCACGGCTCGACGACGGCGCGGGTCGAGGCCTTCTGGTCCGATCTCGGCACGGGCGACCCCACAAACCGAATCCGCCAGCGTCTGGAACGCGGCGAGGATGTGCCGGGCTTCGGCCATCCGCTCTATCCGGCCGGCGATATCCGGGCGAAGGCGCTGTTGGGCGCGAGCGTGGCCGGCCTTGATCGGGGGCGCGAGATCGCGGCACGGGTGGAGGACCTGACCGGCCGGCCCCCATCCGTCGATTTCGCACTGGTGGCGGTGCGCCGCGCGCTCAGCCTGCCGGAAGGGACGGCCTTCCTGCTGTTCGCCCTCGGCCGCTCGGTGGGCTGGATCGCCCACGCCCGCGAGCAGCGGGAAACGCAGGCGCTGATCCGGCCCCGCGCGCTCTACACTGGCCCGCGTCCCTGAGCGTCCACCAGCCACGGGCCGGGGCGCCACGCCATGAAGCGTGCCTTGCGATCGGCGCGGGCGATGAAGACGAAATTGTTCACATAGGTTGCCCCCGGCTGCACCCGCGTGCCTTGCGCGTTGAGCGCACCGGGGCGCTGGTGGAGCGCGGGATCGAAGCGTGCGAGAGGCTGCACGGCGCCGTCGGCGCAGAAGAAGCCCTCATAACCCAGCGGCGCCAGAAGGACCTCAAGGGCGGCCACCGCACCGGCGTGATGGCGCTCTTCCGCTTCCACCAGCAGGGTGGGGCGGCTTTCCGCCAGCAGGCGGGACGCGCCGGCGAGCACCTTCGCCTCGTGCCCCTCCACGTCGATCTTGAGGAAATCCACCCGACCTTCGATGCAGTCGTCCAGCGTGCGGCGGGCGATGGTCACGTGGTCCACCGGCGCCGTGCTGTTGGCGACAAAGTCGCCGTCGATGGAGGCCAGCGGAGAGAGGCCGCGCGGCACGTGGAGGGTGGCAGGCCCGGTACCGTCGCTCAGCGCGCAGGCGAACAGCCGGAAGCGCCCCGCCCGGCGCGCGGCGGCAAAGCGCAGGTCGAGCACGCGGGCAAGGCGCGGGTTGGGCTCGAAGGCCTCCACCTGTACGCCCAGCCGCAGCAGCCAGAAGGTGAAGAGCCCGTTGTTGGCGCCGATATCGCAGGCCCGGTCCCCGGAGGTCACAAGGAAGGGCAGGAGATTGGCGGGCTCGGCGCTGTTGCGGGCGGCGGCGCGGTTGAACAGCGCGGCCACAAGGCCGAACAGGCGCGGCGTGCGCGCTTCCATCTGCGCTTTCAGGGCCTCGAGCACGCCTCTTCCTCTGGTAATGGGGTCCGGCCGTCAGCCGCGGTTGTGTTTGTGGCATGTTCGCCCGTGCCTGTGAACGGACTTCGGTGCAGTTCCGCGCCAAAGAGGGTGAAGGACCGGTAAATATCCCGCCACCGCGCAGATGAGGCTAACGCTCGTGGCCCGCAAGGTGTCCGGTCGGCAGCGCCGTGGTGTATTTGACCTGCGCCAGCGCAAAGCTCGAGCGGATGTTGGCGACCACCGGAATGCGCGTCAGCACCTCCACCATGAGTTGCTGATACTTGATGAGATCTTCCACCACCACGCGCAGCATGTAGTCGGATTCCCCGCTCATCAGATAGCACTCCATCACCTCCGGCCGTTCCCGTATGGCGGCATCGAAGATCTCCAGCGAACGCTTGTCCTGCTGCTTCAGCGAGACATGGACGAAGACGTTCACCGCAAGGCCGAGCGCTACCGGGTCCACGAGCGCAACGGAGCCGCGGATGACGCCTTTGGCTTTCATGTCCGCCACCCGTCGCCAGCAGGGCGAGGGGGAGAGGCCCACCTTTTCCGCCAGGTCCGCATTGCTGATTTCCGCGTCCGCCTGGAGGGCATCGAGGATGCGAAGGCTGGCGGCATCAAGGGATTCGCGGTCGGTAGGCATGATATTCCTAGAGGCTGGCCTAATGCGGATAAAATTACCCGCCTTGCCCGGAAATTGCGAGAGATAGGCCGGAAATTTCCCGCTCCACGGCATATCAATGGGTGAGTTTGCAGCGCAGCAATGCGGAGTTCCCCAATGACAACCGCCGTTCAGGGCCGGACCATAGCCCCCGTTTCCACCGCCGCGCAGTCCGCGCCCTGGCTGGTGGCCATGGTGCTGTTCTGGGGCCTGAGCTGGCCGGCCATGAAGCTGGCGCTCGGCACGGTGCCGCCGCTGTGGCTCGCCACTTTCCGCTTTGGCAGTGCCGCCGCCTGCCTGTTCGCGCTTCTCGCCGTGCGCGGCGGCGTGCGCTTCCCCCCGCGCGCCGATTGGCCGATCGTCTTCAGCATCGGCGGCCTGCAGATGATGGCCTTCACCGGCCTCGGCCTCATCGCCATGCAATATACGGACGCGAGCCGCGCCGCCGTGCTCGGCTACACCACCCCGCTCTGGGCCATGCTCGCGGCCTGGATGCTGCTCGGCCAGCGGCCCACGGGCCGGCAGGGACTCGCGCTGGCGGTGGGCATGGCCGGCGTCGCGCTCATCTGCTCGCCCTTCGAGATGGACTGGCGGCGCCCCGAGGTCGTGGGCGGCAACGTGCTGCTGCTCACCGCCGCCATCTGCTGGTCGCTGGTCATCCTGCATGTGCGGCGCCACCGCTTCCTGTCGCGGCCCATCGAGCTCGCCCCGTGGCAGATGCTCTTTGCCGCCGTGCCGCTGGGCCTGATGGCGCTTGTCACCGAGGGGCCGCCCACGCACATCGGCTGGTCGCTCGAACTGGTGGGGCTGCTCGCTTACATCGGGCCGCTCGCCACCTCCGCCTGCTTTGTCATCTCCACCGAGCATGGCCGCCGCATCAGCACCTTCGCCATGTCCAACATCACCATGGGCGTGCCGATCATCGGGGCGCTGTCCTCGGCCCTCCTTCTGGGCGAGAGGCTCACGGTGCCGCTGTCGCTGGGGCTGGCGCTCATCGTCGCCGGAACGGGCCTCGCGGCGCTGGCTGGCCGCCGCAAGACCCCGGCCGTCACCCCTGCCGGTGTTGGCGCGCGCGCCTGATCCGCGCGGCAGGGCAGGGGAGACATGGCTGTTCCGCTTGCCGAAAGCGGTGACGGGGCCGGCCGTTCTGCGCTATCAGCGCGCAGCAGCGGACGGCGCACGCCGTCCGCTGCCCGTGCAACGCAGTTCGGGCTCGACGTCAGTGGAAGATTACATCCGGAAGATTCTGGCCGCCCGCGTCTATGACGTCGCCATCGAAAGCCCGCTCGATCCCATGCGCCGCCTGTCCGGGCGGCTCGGCAGCCCGGTCTTCCTGAAGCGGGAAGATTTGCAGCCGGTCTTCTCGTTCAAGCTGCGCGGTGCCTACAACAAGATGGTGGGGCTGGACGAGGAGGCGCGCGCCCATGGCGTCATCTGCGCGTCCGCGGGCAATCACGCACAGGGCGTGGCGCTGGCGGCGAAGGCGCTCGGCGTCAAGGCGACCATCGTGATGCCGCGCACGACGCCCGACATCAAGGTGCAGGCGGTCAAGGCCAATGGCGGCGATGCCGTGCTGCATGGCGATACGTTCGACGAGGCCTATGCCCACGCCAAGACGCTGGAGGCGCAGACCGGCGCCGTCTTCATCCATCCCTATGACGATCCGCAGGTGATCGCGGGGCAGGGCACCATCGGCATGGAACTGATGCGCCAGCATCCCGATCCGCTGGAGGCCATCTTCGTCCAGATCGGCGGCGGCGGCCTTGCGGCCGGTGTCGCGGCCTATGTGAAGTTCCTGCGGCCGGACGTGAAGGTCATCGGCGTCGAGCCGGAGGATGCCGCCAGCATGACGGCGGCACTCGCGGCGGACGAGCGGGTGAAGCTCAACCAGGTGGGCCTGTTCGCCGATGGCGTCGCGGTGCGCCAGGCGGGCGAGGAGACCTTCCGGCTCTGCCGCCAGCTTCTCGACGGCATGATCACCGTCACAACCGACGAGATCTGCGCCGCCATGAAGGACATCTTCGAGGACACGCGCGCCATTCCCGAGCCTTCCGGCGCCGTCAGCCTTGCGGGCCTCAAGAAGTATGTGGAGCAGCACGGCCCCTGCCAGCGTGGCCTCATCGCCATCAACAGCGGCGCCAATCTCAATTTCGACCGCCTGCGCCACATCGCCGAGCGGGCGGAGCTGGGTGAGCGGCGCGAGGCGCTGTTCGCGGTGTCGATCCCGGAGAAGCCGGGCAGCTACCGCCACTTCATCCGCGTGCTGGGCGCCCGCGCCATCACCGAGTTCAACTATCGCTACGCGCCGGCCGGCGAGGCACAGATCTTCGTCGGCGTGCAGCTCACGGGCGGCGAGGCGGAGCGCAAGGCGGTGGCGGATCTGTTGCGCGCCGAGGGCTATGGCGTCATCGACATGAGCGACAACGAAATGGCCAAGCTCCATGTGCGTTACATGGTGGGCGGCCGCACGCCGGACCTGCCGAACGAGATGGTCTACCGCTTCCAGTTTCCCGAGCGCCCCGGCGCCCTGCTGAAGTTCCTGGAGAGCATGGCCCAGACCTGGAACATCACCATGTTCCATTACCGCAACCATGGCGCGGACTATGGCCGCGTGCTTGCGGGCATTGACGTGCCGCCGCAGGAGCGGGCGGAGTTCGCCGAGCGGCTGACCGCCCTCGACTATCCCTGCTGGGACGAGACCGACAATCCCGCCTATCGCCTCTTCCTCGCCAACTGAGGCGAGGCAGAGCGAAGGTATCTCGCGGCATCAACCCAAAGAAAAACCCCGCCGGTGCGCCCGGCGGGGTTTTCTTGTTCAGGCCATCGCGGCGCGTGCAGTTCAGAGAACCACCACGTTGGCGCCAACGGGCACGCGGTTGAACAGGTCGATCACGTCCTCGTTCAGCATGCGGATGCAGCCGGATGAGATGGCCTGACCAAGCAGTTCGGGCTGGTTGGTGCCATGGATGCGGAAGAGCGTGTCGCGGTTGCCCTGATAGAGGTACAGCGCGCGGGCGCCCATCGGGTTCTGCGGGCCGCCGTTGACGTAGCTCGGCAGGCCGGCGATGCGCTGGTGGATTTCCGGGGTGGGGGTCCAGCTCGGCCATTCGGCCTTGCGGCCCACCTTCGCTTCGCCACGGAACGCCAGGCTCTCTTCGCCCACGGTCACGCCATAGCGGATCGCGGTGCCGTCGCCCTGCACGTAGTAGAGCATGCGCTTGTCGGTATCGACCACGATGGTGCCGGGCTTCTCCTTGCCGGAGTAGCTCACGATCTGACGGGCGAATTCGCCTTCCGGCTTCACCTTCGGATACGGCGCATTCGCGAGAAGCTGCTTGTCGCGCGGCTTGAGGGAAGCCTCCGGCGCCGGTTGAAGCTGGTTGGTCTGGCAGCCCGCTAGCACAATACCCGTCAAAACAGCCGCAATCGCCCGCGCCCGCATGGCCGCCTCTTCAATGTTTGGAAAATCTCGTCGAATCGAGATGTCAGGATTGGATTAACCTAACCCTCCCGGGCCTTGAAGGGGCCACCGTGCTGCCATGTTCAGTGCCGGGAAACCTGTTGCACAAAAGCCGCAGATGCTCACCCATCGTCAGGCGTTAACGGCTCATTGCAAGCTTCGCGCGATGCTGTCCCCGTAAGACCTTGGACTCGTCCCCGGGCGTGCAAAGTTTCGACGCAGTTCAACTCCATCTGTCGAAGGGCACACACGGAGGCGACCGCTGCTTCAGGAAGCGGTACGCAAAAGGAGTAGGGACAATGTCGGCCAATACCGTCCAGGGGCAGCAAGCCCGTCTGGAAGCCGAGAGCAAGCATTTCGCGGGTCAGGCAGCCCAGTGGCGCGAGATCGGCATCAATGCCGTCGCTGCCGCGGCCCAGTATTCCCCGGCCAAGGACGCTAAGACCCAGAATGGCGAGAAGAAAGTCGTAACCATCCGCGACATCGAATTCCTGGCGGCCTGAGGCCGGACCAGATCGATTGCCTTCGCGCCGTGTGGCGGCCGCGCTCTTGAAGAGGCGGCGCCGGGTTCGGCCTGATGGCAGGTGGTTGCTGAGCGCCCGAGGCGTGGCGCGCGGACTGGAGCCGAGCGCCCATGCTGATTGCCTATGTCCCCCGCGCGGGTGCGCTGGTGTCGGAGGTCGTTGCCGCCGACGCCAACATCCCGGCCGGGGCGGTCTGGCTCGATCTGATCGCGCCGGAAGCGTTCGAGGACCGCACCATCGAGCGGGCCCTCGGCATCGAGATTCCCACGCGCGAAGAGATGCGGGAGATCGAGGCCTCCTCCCGCCTCTATGCGGAGCGGGGCGCCCGCTACATGACGCTGTCGGTGCTCTGCGGCGCGCAGACCGACACGCCCGAGGTCACGCCCGTGACCTTCATCCTGACCGACGCCGTCCTCGTGACGGTGCGCTACAGCGAACCGAAGGCCTTTCCCTTGCTGGCCGATCGGCTGCGCCGCGCCTGCCCCGATCCGCTCTCGGCGGAGACGCTTCTCACCGAACTGCTCGACGCGATCATCGACCGCGTGGCCGACGTGCTGGAGATGTGCGGCGACGGCATCGACCGCCTGTCCCGGCGCACCTTCGAGCCGCAGGCCAAGGGTAGCGACGCCAACCAGATCTATCGCGCGATCCTCACCCAGCTTGGCCGCAAGGAGCGCCTCACCTCCTACGCGCGGGAAAGCCTGTCCTCGCTCACCCGCCTGCTCGCCTTCCTCGGCGCCGATATCGTGGAAGGGCACACGCTGAGCCCCAAGGGCCGCGATGCGGTGAAGAGCATGATGCGCGATGTGACGGGCCTGTCCGACTATGCGGTCTTCCTCGTCACCAAGTTGCAGTTCCTGCTCGACGCCACCATCGGCATGGTGAGCCTCGAGCAGAACAACATCATTAAGATCTTCGCCGTGCTCTCGGTGGTGCTGATGCCGCCCACCCTGATCGCCTCGATCTACGGCATGAATTTCCAGCACATGCCCGAACTGGCCGAGACCTACGGTTATCCCCTGGCGCTCTGCGCCATGGTGGTGTCGGGCATCCTGCCCTACCTCTTCTTCAAATGGCGGCGCTGGCTCTGAGCCTTCGGCGGCTCAGACGTGCTGACCGCCGTTGATGAGGATTTCCGCGCCATTGAGATAGGACGAGGTCTCCGTGCACAGCACGTAGATGATCTTCGCCACCTCGTCCGGCGTGCCGAGGCGCCGAAGGGGGATTTGCGCCACGATCTTGTCCGTGCCCGGAGAAAGAATAGCGGTGTCGATCTCGCCCGGCGCAATGGCGTTCACCCGCACGCCGCGCGGCCCGAAGTCCGCCGCCATCTCACGGGTCAGGGCCGCAAGAGCCGCCTTCGAGGTGGCATAGGCGGCGCCCGCGAACGGATGCACCCGCGAGCCGGCGATGGAGGTAACGTTCACAACCGAGCCCTGCGCCTTCTCCAGTTCAGAGACCAGCCCGCGCGCCAGCATGATGGAGGCGAAGAAATTCACCTGGAACACCTGCATCCACACGTCGTGGGGGGTGTCCAGCGTGCCGAGCCGCGAGCCGCCCTCGCCCTTGGGCGAGATGCCGGCATTGTTGACGAGCGCGTGCAGTTCGCCATTGGGCAGACGGTTCTTGATTTCCTCCACCGCCGCCAGCGTGTCGTCCGGATTGCCCAGATCCACCTGGATGTGGTCCTCGGGGCCGGCTGCCCAGGGGCACTGTTCCGGGAACGGCTGGCGCGAGCAGGTGATGACACGCCAGCCGGCGCTGGAGAAGCGTTTGACCGTGGCGTGGCCGATGCCGCGCGAGGCGCCGGTGAGGAGCATGATGCGCGGCGGCTGGTTGGAAACGGCGACCATGGTGCGGACTTTCGGAAGGGAGGATGCTGCGGTGCAACGTCTTGTTTGAACCGCAGGCAGCACGGGCAGCGCCCGACGGTCAAGGATCAGGGATAAAGACGGCTCTTTTCCCAGTCGATTTCCGGATTTTCCCGCTTGAAAACGACGCGGTCGTGCAGCCGGAACGGGCGATCGTGCCAGAATTCAATCTGCACCGGCAGGATGCGGAAACCGGTCCAGTGGGGCGGGCGCGGCACGCTGCCGACGGCGTAGCGGGCAGTCGTGGTGGCGACCGCCGCCTCGAGGGCGAAGCGCCCTTCCAGCGGGCGGGACTGCTGGCTCGCCCAGGCGCCGATCTGCGATAGGCGGGGGCGGGTGGCGAAATAGGCATCCGCTTCGGCGTCGGTTACCCGCTCCACCGGGCCGCGCACACGCACCTGACGGCGCAGGCTTTTCCAGTGGAACACCAGCGCCGCCTTGGGGTGAGCGGTCAGCTCCCGACCCTTGGCGCTCTCGGTGTTGGTATAGAAAACGAAGCCCCGGTCATCGAGCCCCTTCAGCAGCACCATGCGGGCATCCGGCAGTCCGTCGGGATCGACGGTGGCGAGCGTCATGGCATTGGGGTCATTGGGTTCCGAGCGTTCCGCATCCTTCAGCCATTCGGAAAACAGCCGGAACGGTTCATCGGCGGCGGTGAAATCACCAGACGTTAAGGGGTTCTGGGGTTCCATGGCGGAATCGGACATGACAGGAGCCAATCGCGTGTCGCCGCATCGGTATTTCGTACGGCGCGGGCCGGAGATACGGCGCCCATATAGGCGCGATGTCGCCGCGCGGCCAGTGCTTCGCGCGGTCCGATTGGTCGCGGCCGGATGCGTGGCGCTGTCCATGGCCGGGTGCGGGGCACTGATCCGCGACGATGACGCGCTCGTCACCGGCTCCATCAAGCCCCAGCCCCTGTCGCTCGCGGTGCCCCAGGGGGCGCCGCCCGCCGGCATTGCGGTCAGTGACTGGATGCAGGCCAAGCTTGCCCTGGAGGGCGCCCTCGCCGCCAAGGAGGAGGGGGCCAGCATGCCGTGGGAGAACAAGGCCACCGGCGCGCACGGCACCGCCACCCCCGTCGGGGCCGTGAAGGACAACAAGTGCCGCGACTTCCGTATCGGCATCGTCGATCATCGCGGCGAGCACTGGGTGCAGGGCGAGGCATGCCGCGACACGCGCGGCATCACGCTGCTCAACCAGGTCCGCATCCTCGGCCAGGCCTGAGGTTTCGGCGCGGGTCAGCGTGGGCCGTGCGGCCCTGATGCCGCAGGCGGCGGGAAAGCACGCCTTGCCACGCCGAAGCGATGCTGGCGCAAGCCTCGGGTGCGCAAGCTTGCGGCAAGCGAACTTGAGCACCCGGCCCCGAGCCTCCGGTCAGCATGAATGAAGGGCGTTCCGCCCGCCGCGCGCCGGCCCGACAGGGCCGTGCGGCGCAGAATCGTGCTATCCGGATCATGACTTGGGGAAGGGCTTGAGTTCCCCCGTTGCAATCGAGCAACATAACACCACATGAAAGGCGCGGCTGGCCGCTGAGTGCCGGCCCTGAGGTTGTTTACCCATGCGCGATCCTTACGACATCCTCGGCGTAGCGAAGACCGCCGACGAAGCCGAGATCAAGCGCGCCTTTCGGCGCCAGGCCAAACAGTTGCACCCCGACGCCAACACGTCGGACCCGAAGGCGCAGGACAAGTTTGCCGAGCTGAATTCCGCCTACGAGCTCCTGTCCGACAAGGACAAGCGCGGCCAGTTTGACCGCGGTGAGATCGATGCGGAGGGCAAGCCGCGGATGCACGATTTCGCCGGCTTCGGCGCGGGCGGACGTGGCGGCCGGTCCCGCGGCTTCAGCGGCTTCGATGGCGACACGATTTTCGAGAGCTTCACCTTCGGTCCCGAAGGCCAGACCGGCTACACCCGCCGGGGCGGCGGAGGCGGCCGCGCGGGCGGGCCGAACTTCGACGACATCGGCGACATCTTCGGCTTCGGCCGCCAGCAGCGCGCCGCCGGGGGCGGCTTTACGCCCAAGCGGGGGGACGACGTGGAGATGACCGTCACCGTCGACCTCGAGGAGGCGGCCCAGGGCGCGAGCAAGCGCGTCACCTTGCCCAACGGCAAGACGGTGGAGCTGAAGATCGCCGCCGGCACGGCGGAAGGCCACAAGATGCGCCTGAAGGGGCAGGGCGAGCAGAGCTTCGAGGGCGGCAGCCCCGGCGACGCCTTCGTGACCATCGCCTATGCGCCCCATCCCCGCTTCCGCCGCGACGGCGAGGACCTGCGCACCGAGGTGATGGTGCCGCTGGAAGATGCGGTTCTGGGTGCCAAGGTGCGCGTGCCGACCCTCTCGGGTGCGGTCGAGCTCAACGTTCCGGCCTGGACGTCGGGCGGGCGGACCTTCCGCCTGCGCGGCAAGGGCATGCCCAAGACAGGCGGCGGCGCGGGCGATCTGCTCGTCACCACGAACGTCGCCCTGCCCGAGACGCCCGATGCGGAACTCGAGGCGCTGCTGCGCAAGCGCCGGGACAAGGGGGCCGCCTGATCGGCGCGCCGAGCCCGGTTGCCGCCGGCTTCGATCATTTCACAGAACGCAAAAGGCCCCGCCAACCGGCGGGGCCTTTTGTTTGGAACCGGTGTCCGCGCGGCGTCGTCAGGACGCGATGCGCTCCACTGTGCCGTTCGGCTCACGCAGCACATAGCCGCGACCCCAGACGGTCTCGATGTAGTTCTTGCCGGCGGAGGCGTTCGCGAGCTTCTTCCGGAGCTTGCAGATGAAGACGTCGATGATCTTCAGCTCCGGCTCGTCCATGCCGCCGTAGAGATGGTTGAGGAACATCTCCTTGGTCAGGGTCGTGCCCTTGCGCAGGGAGAGGAGTTCCAGCATCTGATATTCCTTGCCGGTCAGATGCACCCGTGCGCCTTCCACCTCCACCGTCTTGGTGTCGAGGTTGACGATCAGGTCGCCGGTCTGGATTACCGACTGGGCATGGCCCTTCGAGCGGCGGACGATGGCATGGATGCGCGCCACCATCTCGTCCTTGTGGAAGGGCTTCGTCAGATAATCGTCCGCACCGAAGCCAAAGCCCTTGACCTTGTCCTCGGTATTGGCAAGGCCGGAAAGGATCAGGATGGGGGTCTTGACCTTGGCGAGGCGCAGCGAGCGCAGAACCTCGAAACCGGACATGTCCGGCAAGTTCAGGTCAAGAAGAATGATGTCGTACTCGTACACCTTGCCGAGATCGACGCCTTCTTCACCGAGATCCGTCGTGTAGACGTTGAAACTTTCCGACTTCAGCATCAGCTCGATGCTTTGGGCGGTCGCACTGTCGTCCTCGATGAGCAAGACGCGCATGGCAATCCCTTTCCTCGCAACAACCCGAATGGCGGGGTGCCGCCCTCCGTGTGCTCGGCCGACCGTGTGATTCGCGTTACGTGTGTTGAATGGTTAACCGAAACCGATTCGCTCGGACAAGAGTCCTTGCGAAAAACTTTGTGCACGGGCGCTTCGACTGACTCTACGCCCCTCACTCAAGTCCTCGTGTTAACCCACACTGTAACGTCGCACCGCCGCGCGAGCGCTTTGTCTGTCCGGAACGCGCGCCACTGTCGCCCGCTCCGAACCGTGAGGTCATCATTAACGAAGGGGGTAAACGATTGGTTGCCAGAGCGGCGGCCCGTTCGATTTTCCCCGTCGCGTGGGCTTGGCGGTAAGGAAACGACAACCGTATGTGGCCATGCTCCTTGCGGAAAGGGACCGGAACCCCGGCTCCCGCCTTGTCGCGTGCCTCGGAGTGTCGCGTTCATGAAATCGCGTGAGCCCCTCATCCGTGCCAAAAGGTTCAAGATCGAGGACGCCCGCCGTCGCCTCGCACAGATCGACACCATGATCGCGGAATTTGACCGCATGGCGTCGGAGCTCGAGCGGGACATTGCGGCGGAGGAGCAGCGCTCCGGCATCACCGATCCCAAGCATTTTGCCTATCCCCCGCTCGCCGCTTCGGCGCGCCAGCGCCGCGAGAACCTCGTGCGCTCGGCGGACGAACTGCGCGGCCAGCGTGCGGAGGCCCAGGCCGCCTTCGACGAGGCGGAAGCGGAACTCGGTCTCGTGGAAGCCGCCGGCGAGCGCGAGCGTGGCGATGGCGAGCCCATCGAGCGCCGTGCGGCGTGGCGGCAGGGCGAACCCGCGCGTCTGTGATCGGCGATCGGGAGGAGGCGGGTGACAAGAGGTCGCGCCGCGTTCACGCTGGTCGCGCAATCCGCCGCCTCCCTTGCCTTCAATGATCCGGTCTGGTGGCGGAACCACCCCTTCGGGGTCCCGTTGCCGTGGGTCGGGCCCCCACCATGGGACTGAACCGTCGTGACGAGCGCTGAACGCCTGACCCCGCTCCTCGCCGCCATCGCGGAGCGCGACCTCGACGCCATGGAACAGCTCTACAAGCTGTCCAGTCCGAAACTCTATGGCCTGTGCCTGCGCATCCTGCGCCGGCCGGAACTGGCGCGCGCCGCCCTCAAGAGCGCCTATCTGCGCGTGTGGAAGAGCGCCAGGACGGCGCCGACGGACCTCGACCCGCTCGCCTGGCTCGTGTGCGTGACCCGCGAGGCGGCGCTGGAGATGGCGCGGACCATGGAGAATACGGGCGAGGCCTGGGAGCCCTTCTCGGTGGAGGACCCGGCGGACGATCCGCTCGCCGCGCCCGCGCATTCGCCCGAACTGAAGCGCCTGCTCGCCTGCCTCGGCACCTTGTCGGAGGAGCGCCGGCGCATGTTCCTGCTCGCTTATTATGACGGCTGGAGCCGCGAGGCGCTGTCCGTCTATTTCGACGCCCCCATGCCCACCATCAGCACCTGGCTGAAGCGCAGCGTGGCCGAGATCGACGAGTGTCTGGCCAAATGAACCTCTCCGAGGACGATCGTCAGTTCGTCGCCGAATATGTGCTCGGCACGCTTCCGGCCGCCCTGCGGCTGATGATCCGCAGCCGGATCGAGGAGGAGCGCGCGTTCGGTGCCGTGTCCCGGCAATGGGAACAGCGCCTGTCGCCTCTGCACGAGCTGGTGGTGCCGGTCGCGCCGCCGGCCGATCTGTGGCGCGATGTCGCCGTCAATCTCATTCCCCGTCCGATCGAGCGCACGCCGGACGAGCCCGCCAAGCCTGCCGATGCGAAGGGCAAGGCCAAGGACGGGAAAGGGGCGAAGGAAGCTAAGGGAGCGAAGGGGCCGGGTGGCTTCGCCATTCCCGCAGCCGTCGATGCCGCCGAGGCGCCGCCGATCATCGAACTCGCCCCCAACGCTGCCATCCTCAGCCAGATGCGCCGCTGGCGCTGGGCCGCCATCGGCCTCGGCGTGCTGCTGGTCGCGTGCGCGGGCACCTTCGGCTATCGCGAATGGGATCGCTCCGTGGCCCAGCGCTATTTTGCCCTGCTGCAGGAAGGGCGCGCCGCATCCGTCCTCGTGCGGATCGATGTCAGCGACGGCGACGTGACCGTGCGCCCGCTGGTTGATCCCGCGCCCGCCGGCAAGTCCTATCAACTCTGGATCGTGCCGGACGGCCAGTCGCCCCGGTCGCTCGGCACCTTCTCGTCCAGCTTCGCCACCCGGTCGGACGTCGTGCGCAAGCTGGGCGCCAAGGTGGCGGCCAAGGCCACGCTCCAGGTGACGCTGGAGCCGGAAGGCGGCACATCCGAATTGCCGAGCGGCGATGTGCTCTATTCGGGACGCCTTTTGCCGGAGTGACGCGAGAGGCTCAGGCGACGCCCGTGGAGGCGGCGGCGCCCCCGGCGTGTGGGGCCGCCGGCTGGGGCGTGACGAGCGGCGCCGCGAGCACCACCCGGTTGCGGCCTCCGTCCTTGGCGGCATAGAGCGCATGGTCCGCGGCATCGATCATGCGGTCGATGCCGGCCACGCGCTGCCCGGCCTCCAGGCTTGCGACGCCGATCGCGACCGTGGCCTCCACCGCATGGCCTTCCACTTCCCGCAGATCGTCCATCACCTGCCGCCGCAGGCGCTCCGCCATCACGCAGGCCACATCCGATCCGGCATCCTTGAGCACGAGGCAGAATTCCTCGCCGCCATAGCGCCCCACGAGATCGCCCCGGCGCAGCAGCTTGCGCGCAACCTGCGCGAAGGCCCGCAGCACCTGATCGCCGGTCCGGTGGCCGAAGCGGTCGTTGATGGATTTGAAGTGATCGAGATCCACCAGCAGCACCGAGACCGGACGCCCCGAGGCAAGGGCCGAGCGCAGCAGGGCGCTGGCGCCCATGAGCAGCGAACGGCGGTTGCTGAGTTCGGTAAGTTCGTCACAGCTGGCCATGCGGTCCAGCACCATGAACATGCCGCCGAAGTTCAGCCCGACGGTGAAGAAGAGGCCGGCGGCGAAGGTCCAGGCCATCTGCTCTGATGTCATGTCGCCGCCGAGCGGCCGGAAGCCGGCGAGACTGCCTGCGAGCCGCACCACCTGTATGGTGCACATGCCGGCAAGGAAGAGGGCGACCAGCATGCGGGAAAACGCCGGCGCATAGGACGGCACGTGGGCGAGCACGTAGGCGGAGCCGCCGAGCCAGCAACAGCAGATGAAGGTGTAGAGCACCACCCTGTCGTTCACGTTGGGCAGGAACAGCACGCACGCAATATAATAGAAGAGGGGCGTGGCGATCACCGCCAGCCAGATGGGCAGCGTGATCGGGCGCCGGTCGAAGGCGCGCATGCCGCAATAGGTGAGGGCGGCCCCCGTCAGCAGCCAGCCGTTGCTGAAGGGCGCCACGTTCGGCCCCAGGCGCCCGTTGGCGGCGGTCAGGACGGCAACCGAGCCGGCACAGAACAGGTCTGTGACACCCCAGAAGATGAGGCAGGTCTCGCTCCGGACATAGGCCCACGCCAGCAGCAGCAGCGCACCCATGAGGGTGGCCAGCACCACAGCGGCGAAGCCTATCGTCTGGAAATCGAGGGTGACCATAATCCGGGGGGGCCGAGACAATCAGGCTGTTGCGCAATCTTGATACCATTGCGCGGCTGTTCTGGGGCGGCAAGGAAAAGCTCGTCGCCGCTGGGCCTGCCCGCGCTGCCGGCAAAATGCCCCTCTCTCACCGTCACCGGTACATTCCGCCCATCGCCGCGGCATGGCATAAGGCGGGAGAAGCTGGAGGTCGTTTCCCGCCCATGACCGTTGCCGTTTCCGTGGAGAATGCAGTCAAGCGCTTCGGCCAGCAGATGGCGCTGGCCGATATCTCGCTGGATGTCGCGCCCGGTGAGCTTGTCGCGCTGCTGGGGCCGTCCGGCTCGGGAAAGACGACGCTGCTCAGGGCCATCGCCGGCCTCGAGGCGCTCGACGGCGGGCGGATCGTCCTCGACGGCGCCGATGCGGCCCATGTTCCGGTGCGCCACCGCGGCATCGGCTTCGTGTTCCAGCAATATGCGCTCTTCCGCCATATGAGCGTCGCCGACAATGTGGCCTACGGGCTGCGCTCGCGCCCGCGCGCCACCCGCCCCTCCGAGGCGGACATCCGCGCGCGGGTCTCCGATCTGCTGGGCCTTGTCCAACTGGAAGGCTATGGCGGGCGCTATCCGGCGCAGCTCTCGGGCGGCCAGCGCCAGCGCGTGGCGCTCGCCCGGGCGCTCGCCATCGAGCCGAAGGTGCTGCTGCTGGACGAGCCGTTCGGCGCGCTCGACGCTCTGGTGCGCAAGGAATTGCGGGCCTGGCTGCGCGAGCTGCACGACCGCACCGGCCACACCACCCTGTTCGTGACCCACGATCAGGACGAGGCGCTGGAGCTCGCCGACCGTGTGGTGGTGATGAGTGTCGGCCGCATCGAGCAGGTGGGGACCCCCGACGAGGTCTATGACCAGCCCGCGACGCCGCAAGTGTTCGGCTTCATGGGGGAATCGAGCCGGCTCGACGTGGAGGTGCGCGGCGGCGCTGCCTTTGCCGCCGGCGGTGCAGTGGCTGTGGCCATCGCGCCGGTTCCGGACGGCACCGGATCGCTCTTCGTCCGTCCGCAGGACGTGTCCATCGCCATGGCCGGCACGCCGGGCATGGAAGGCATCGTGCGCGGCTACCGGCGCCATGGCGCCATCCGGCGGCTTACCGTGGACGTGGCCGGCGGAGTGGTGGAGGCGGACATCTCGCCGGCCGTCCGTGCCGAGAATGGCACCAAGGTCGCGGTGCGCTTCAATCGGGCGCGGCTCTTTCCCGCGACCGGCGCCGGGGCCGACTGCCGGCCGCCAGTGGCCCACCAGAGCGGCGAATATGCCATCTGAGCGTGCGCCTCGAGGCGTGCGCCGATCTTCACGGGAGAGATGAATGTCGAGTGATCCCCTGGCGCCGCGCCCTGTCGATCGTGCGCTGGACCCCGGCTTCCGGCATGGCCAGTCCATGGAGCCGAACTATTCCGGCGTCACGTCCTTCCTGCGCCGGCGCTATGCCCGTGATGGCGGCGGCGCCGAGGTGGTCGTGTGGGGCGTGCCTCTGGACGTCACCGTCTCCAACCGGCCGGGCACCCGCTTCGGGCCGCGCGCGCTCCGCGCCGCCTCCAGCATCCTCGACGGCGATCCGCTGTTTCCGTTCCGCGCCGATCCCTTCGCCGCGCTGGACATGGCGGACGCGGGTGATTGCGTGTTCGATTACGGGCTGCCGGCGTCCATCCCCGCCGCCATCGAGGCGCAGGCGGCCCGTCTCTATGCCACCGGCGCCCATCTGGTGACGCTCGGCGGCGATCATTTCCTCACCTATCCGATCCTGAAGGCGTTGGTGGCAAAGACCGGCGCGCCAGTGGCGCTCGTCCAGTTCGACGCCCATCAGGACACCTGGGACGACGACGGGACCCGCGTCGATCACGGCACCATGATTACCCGCGCGGTGAAGGACGGGCTGATCCGGGTGGATCGCTCCATCCAGGTCGGTATCCGCACCCACGCGCCGCAGGATTACGGCATCGCGATCATCGACGGCTTTCAGGCCGGCGATCTCGGGCCGAAGGGGATCGCTGCCGCCATCGCGGCGCGCGTGGGCGATGCGCCGGTCTATCTCTCCTTCGATATCGACGCGATCGATCCCGCCTTTGCGCCCGGCACCGGCACGCCGGTCTGCGGGGGGCTGTCGAGCCGCGAGGCGCTCGATACCCTGCGCCGGCTCGGCGGGCTCGATCTCAAGGGGTTCGACGTGGTGGAAGTCTCGCCCCCCTATGACCATGCGGACGTAACGGCACTCGCCGGTGCATCCCTCGCCGCCTGCTATCTGGGCGTGCTTGCGGGCCGCAAGGCCTCCGGTGCATCCATCGTCCCTTGAGGCTGGCCCGGTCGCGCTCCGGGATTTCTTCGTCCGCAAGGCCGGCCGGGCGTTCACCCGGCCGGAAAGGCGCGCTTATCCGGGTGAACGGCGGCGGGGCAGGGCGCGCGCCAGAGCGCGCATGCGCGGGATTTTTCGGGGATTTTCATGCCGTTCATCTGGCTCGCTTATTTCTTTCCCCTGGCCGCGCTCGCCCTCGGCCTCGCCGTTTCCGTGCTGCCCGTCCCTTTCACGGGGACCCTGTCCTTCATCGAGACGGTGCTCCTCATCGGCACCTCCTTCGCGGCGGTCCATCATGCGGAGGGCATCTCGTCCCGGATCGGCCAGCCCTTCGGCACGCTGATCCTGACCCTGAGCGTCACCGTCATCGAGGTCTCGGTGCTGGTGGCCATGATGCTGAACGGCGAGAACAATCCCGGCGTCGGTCGGGAGGCGGTGCTCTCCACCGTCATGTTCGTCTGCACGGGGGTCGTGGGCGCCTGCCTGCTGGTGGGTGCGCTCCGCCACCGGGAGCAGGAGGTGCGCCAGCAGGGCGTGAATGGCTATCTTTCGGTCATCATCGCCATTTCGGTGCTGTGCCTGCTGCTGCCGCAAAATACCCACGCCGGCCTGATGGGTGCGGTGGACCCGTTCCAGATCTCCTTCATCATGTGCGGCACGGTGGTGCTCTACGGCGCCTTCCTCTTCATGCAGACGGTGCGCCACCGGGCGGACTTCATGCCGGAGGCGAGCGAGCCCGCCCCGGCGCGGCCGCGCCGTCTCGTGGTGCATATCCCGCTGCTGCTGGCGGCGCTCGGGGGCATCGTTCTTGTCTCGAGCGGGGTGGCTGCCGGCGTCGAGGAACTGCTCGACCGGCTGCATCTGCGCGATCCGGATGCCGTCATCAGCGCCGCCGTGGTGGCGATGCTGCTGCTGCCGGAGACCATCACCGCCATCCGCGCCGCCCGCGCCAACGATCTCCAGCGCAGCATCAACACGGCGCTCGGCTCGGCGCTTGCCACCATCGGCCTCACCATGCCGGCCATGGTGGCGATCAGCGTCTGGGTGGATCGTCCCATCTATCTGGGCATCGAGCCGGAGGACCGGGTGCAGTTGCTGCTGGTGCTGGTGCTGTCCATCGTCAGCTTCGGCACCGGCCGCACCAACCTGCTCAACGGCTTCGTGCATCTCGTGCTGTTCGCCATCTATGTGATGACGTTGTTCGTGCCGTGAGCCGGCGAAGCGGCCGTCCACATTGGCGGATGTTCGGGTGGACACCGCGGCGGCACGGTGGCATGTTCCGCCCGACCAAGAAGAGGCTCGCTCCGTGAAAGAGTTGCTGCTCTACATCTTCGCCTGGTGGCACAAGGCGACTCCCGGCACCCTGCTGTGGACCCGCCGCTTCGGCGAACTCGTTGGCCATGACGAATTCGGCAACGCCTACTACCGCACCAAGGGCGGCAAGGTGGACCCGACGCTCGGCTTCCAGCGCCGCTGGGTGCTCTACAGCGGCTATGCCGACTCGACCACGGTTCCGCCCGGCTGGTACGGCTGGCTCCACCATCGCGTGGACACCCCGCCGACCGAAGAGACCTACACCCCCCGTCCGTGGCAGAAGCCGCACCACCGCAACTACACCGGCACGCCGCTCGCCTATCGCCCGAAGGGTTCGGTGCAGGCCGGCGGCCACCGCCCGCGCGTGACCGGCGACTACAACGCCTGGTCCCCCGGCGAGTGATCGCGGGCTTCTGACAGTCCAGTTTCTGCGAGCGCGCGGTCCCAAGGGCCGCGCGTTCTTGTGTGCGGATTTCCACGGCACACCGCAGCGCCGCCCTCGCAAGGCCGCAATGCGGATGATAACGGGCCTGGATGCCATCCGGCGTCGGCCCGAGCCCGGCCTCTCCTCTCTCAGGTGCGCGTCTGATGCGTTTTCTCCGTCCCGCCTCCGGTTTCCTCGTCCCGGCCGTGGCGGCCGTTGCGATGGCGGCGGTCTGCGGGGGCGCGCTCGCGCAGAGCCGCAACGGCATCGATTCCGCCCCGCTCCTGCCGCCGGCGGGCGTCGGTACGCCCAATTATCAGGGCGGCTATCCCGGCTATCCGGACAATCGGCCGCAGCCGGCCCAGCCCGCCCCGGCGCCGCAGCAGCCGGCGCAGAATCAGCCCTATCAGGGCATCTACGGCATCAATCCGCAGCAGCAGGCGCCGCAGCAGACGCAGTCGCAGCAGCAACAGAACCGCTATCGCCAGCCGGTGCCGCAGCTTCCGTCCGGTTCTGCGCCCGCACAGGCGCCGGCGGCGCCAGCCCCCGCCGGGCAGGCGCCCGCTGCTCAGGCCCCCGCGGGGGCCCAGCAGCCGCAGCCGAACAATGACGTTCTGGTGGTGGAGCCCCCGGCGGAGAAGATCGCCAACCCCATCGCCGTCTATGCGGGCCTCGACAAGATCACCGGCCGCATCACCTCCTTCGAGGTGGGCATTGGCGAGACGGTGCAGTTCGGCGCCCTTCAGGTGACGCCCCGCGCCTGCTACACGCGCCCGCCGACCGAGCCGCAGAACACCACGTCTTTCACGGAAGTGAACGAGATCACGCTGAAGGGCGAGGCCAAGCGGATCTTCACCGGGTGGATGTTCGCTTCCAGCCCCGGCCTGCACGGCGTCGAGCACCCGATCTATGACGTGTGGCTGACCGACTGCAAGCAGAGCGCCCCCGGCACGGCGAAGCCCGGCGGCCAGAAATAGAAGTCGGCCCGGGCGGAGACCGACTCCTCCAGCAGCCGATGGTAGTGCCGGCGCGTGACCTCGAGCGCCCCGAAGCCGCTCAGGTGGCCGGTGATGAACTGAGTGTCCAGCAGCTTGAAGCCGCCGACCTTCAGCCGGGCGACGAGATGCGCCAGAGCCACCTTCGAGGCGTCGCGCTCATAATGGAACATGCTCTCGCCAAAGAAGGCGGCGCCGAGTTCCACCCCATAGAGCCCGCCCACCAGCTTGCCGTCCCGCCAGGCCTCCACCGTGTGGCACTGGCCGCGATCGAACAGCTCTCCATAGAGCCGGCGGATGCGCGGGTTGATCCAGGTCTTCTCGCGGCCCTCCTGCGGGGCGGCGCAGCCGGAAATCACGCCCTCGAAATCGGTGTCGATGCGGATCTCGAACTTGTCCTGCCGGATCGTGCGGGCAAGGCGCGAGGGAATGTGAAACCCGTCGAGCGGGATGATGCCGCGCCGGTCGGGCTCGATCCAGTAAAGTCCCGGATCGTCCGCGCTTTCCGCCATGGGAAAGATCCCGCAGGCATAGGCCTTCAGCAGGACATCGGGCGTGATCTCGACAAAGGGCTCGCGCGGTCGGCTCATGGGGCGATCATATCGCAGCACCCCGGCGGGTGAAAATCTCCGCAGGATCCGCGGGAGGAACGTCCGTGCGGGTCAGGCGCGCGTCGGATCCAGCGTGGCGTCTGAGAAATCGGGCTCCGCCACGACGACATGCGCATCCCCGATGCGTTCGACCATCACGCGATTGCGTCCGCTCTCCTTGGCCCGGTAGAGGGCGCGGTCGGCGGCGGCGACCGCATTCTCGAACGTCTCGTTCGGGGAGGCGATGGCGGCGGCAATGCCGATGCTGACGGTGACCGGATGGTCGCCGCGGATCACGTCCCGCTCCACCTGCGTGCGGATGCGCTCCGCCGTCTGGAAGGCGCCGGCCATGTCCGTGTCGGGCAGGATGGCGGTGAACTCCTCGCCGCCGTAACGGGCGGCGAGATCCGCCGGCCGGCGCAGGCTGTGGCGGATGAGCTGGGCGATGGCCTGGAGCACGGCATCGCCCGCCGCATGGCCGAGGCGGTCGTTCAGCAGCTTGAACCGGTCGATGTCGATCATCAGCACGGCCACCGGCGAGCCGAGCCGCTGCGCCCGCTGCCATTCCCGGATGGCCACATCGAAGAAGCGCCGGCGGTTGGCGATGCCCGTGAGATCGTCGGTCAGGGAGAGCTGGAGCAGTTCCGCCTGGAGGCGGCTGCGGCGCATCAGGTCGTGCCGCAGCACGAGGGCGATGGCGATGGAGGCGAAGCCCACGGTGAGAACGGCTGCGGTGCCCACCAGCACGCGGTAGCGCCAGGGCAGGAAGATGTCGCGGATCGACTGGCCGGTGGCCACCACCAGCGGCAGTTGCGGCACGGGGGCCGCATAGAAGGTCCGCTTACCGTCGCCATAGGACAGGGTCACGGGCGCGTGGACCGCCCCCGCGATCTCGCGGATCAGGTCGGGCGGCGGTCGGATGCAGATGCCGGAGGTGCCGCACTCTTCCACGAACAGCGTGCCGTCGATGCGCGCGACCAGCATGGGGTCGCTGGTCTCCGCCGCCTCCGCCTTCAGCGGTTCGCGCAGGAGGGAGAGGGGCAGCAGGACGGCGGCCACGCCCGCAAACTGGCCGTCTGGATCTTTCAGGGCCTGCGACAGGGCGATGCAGGGCTCGGTGCCGTCACAGGCCACCCGCTCGCTGAGATAGGGACCGTCCACCTGACCTTTGGCATGGAGGGCGAAATAGGGTTGCGTCCGCACCCGCTCGCCAAGGCCGGCGGGGCGGTCGGAGCGGGCCACCACCTGCCCGGAGGCATCGGTCAGCAGCATCACGCCGGGGCGTTCGGTGGCGGAAATCATGCGTGCCAGCAGCCGCTGCCAGCCGGCCGGCGTCTGGTCCGTCTGCGGATCGGCATAGTCCGCGGCCACCTGCCGCAGCAGAACGCGATAGGGGAAGATCTGCCCCGCCACGTCGCGGGCGAGGCTGTCCACCCGCTGCTCGCCGTGGCTCGCCGCCTCCCGGGCCACATCCCCGTAATTCTGCCAGAGGGTGAGCGCCATGAAGCTGGCAAAGATCACCGAGATCAGCGCGCCCGCAGGAATCATCAGCCGCGCTGCCGGCGGAACGACCGACGGAGGCGCTGCCTTGAGTGCAGTGCTGCCAGGCTTGATCATGCGGCGGACGGGTCCAGGGGCCTCGCGCGGCGCGAACGGGCGCCGTGCCGATCGGTAGGTTGCAGGCTTACGACAGGGTTAACGTCTATCTGTCGAAATGTTCATCTGCAAGATCGTTCGTATTACAACCATTGTGGCGGGGTCGGGCCCTATCCCAGCGGCAGCCGGGTGGCATCCACCGTGCGATAGGCCGAGGCACGGCAGCTCAGGATGATGACCTGCATGCGCCGGGCCGCGTCGGCGAGGATGTCGGTCATCACCTCGAATCGGTCGTCGTCGGAAAACACGAGGGCGTCGTCGAGCACCAGCGAGGCCGGCTTGCCCTTGTCGATGAGGAGATCGGCGAAGGCGATGCGGGTGAGCACCGCCAACTGCTCCTGTGTGCCCTTGCTGAGGAGCTCCGCCGCCTCCTCGCGCCCGCCGCGCGTCAGCAGGCCGGGCTTGTAGTCCTCGGTGAAGGCGAGGCTCGCATTGGGCAGCAGGCGCCGCACGAACGGCTCCATGCGCCGGGTGATGGGCCGCAGATAGCGCCGTGCCGCATCCTGCTGGGCCTCGCGCAGCACGCCGAGCAGGAGCGCGAGGGCATCACCTTCGTCCTTGAGGCGCGCATGGGCTGCCTCCGCCGCCTCCGCTTCCTCGCGGGCGGCTTCGGCCCGCTGGCCCGGCCCTTCGCCGCCCAGCGTACGGGCCTGTTCCTCAAGGCGCGCCACCTCGCCGGCGAGGTTTGGCAGATCGGCCTGCAGGCGCTCGCGCTTCTTCACCATGCGCTCGCGCTGCTGGTGAAGGGCTTCCACATCGAGCGCGGCGGCGGCCCGCCCGGCTGTCTCCCGGTCCACGAGGGCGCGGGCCTCGTCGGCGCGGGCGGCGGCCTGCCGGGCCTCCAGGTCGGCATCGGGGAGGGGGGCGAGATCGGCGGCAAGTTCCTGCGCGAGACGCAGGCGGTCCCCCTCCGCCCGGTCGCTGGCGCCCTGAAGCTCCACGCCCCGCATCTCGGCCTTCTGGAGACTGTCCAGCGCCGCCTGCCGGCGGGCCGTCGCCTCGATCTCCGCGGTCCGGAACGGCCGCAGATCAATCTCTGCCGGCGGCTGGGCGGCATCGAGAGCGAGCGGCTCGGGGCGGTCGCGGCCGGCAAGGGCGCCGCGCAAGGCGTCCAGACCGGCCGGCAGGCCCAGGGCCGGATCAGCCGGACACTCCGCTTCCAGACGGCTGCGCAGGGCGGCGAGCGCGGTCTCATCCTGCGTGCGGGCCCGCGCCGCCGCATGGGCCGCCGCGGGATCGGCATGGCCGACGGCCCCGAGAAAGGCCGCGAGATCGTCGCTCGCCGCCCGATGGCGGGCGAGGGACGCATCGCTGCCGGCGGGCGGGCGAAAGGCGAGGGTGCCGACGCCGGGAATGTCGATGCGCGCATCCCGTGTCAGGCTGATCTGCGTCCCGCTCTCCAGCGGCGCGCCATCGAGGGTGATGGCCGCGCCGGGCTGAAGGGTGACCGAGAGGCTGGCGGCGCCGGCATCCAGCGTCGCGCGGGTCGCGATGACCGCGGCCTCCAGCTTGCGCAGGCGCGCGTCGGCCGCCTCGTCCATCCGGCTGCCGGCGATCCGCGCTTCGATCCGGGCAATCTCGGCTGCCAGACCATTGGCCCGATCGAGCCGCGCGAAGGCGGCGGCGAGCTGTTGCCGGTCGGCGGCCGACCGGCGCGCCGCCTGGGCCTTGTCCTGACGCTCCTCCGCCTGCCGCAGTTGCGTCCGGGCCGTGTCCAGAGCTTCGGCCGCCGCTTGGTCGGCCCGGCGGGCCTGCGCAAGCCGCTCCGCATGGGCGTTCAGGTTTTCGAGGGCCGCGCGTGCGGCGGCTTCGGCCTTCAGGAGCGCCGTGCGCAGTCCGGCGCGGACCTCCGCCCTCTTGTCGAGGGCTTCCCGGTCGGCTGTGGCGGAACGGCAGGTCAGGTCGGCCATGCGCAGGGCGTCGGCGGCCCTGCGGGCGCGCTCGATATCGGCGTCCAGCGCCTTCAGTTCCTTGTCCGCTTCCGGGTCCTCGATGTCGCGGACGAGGCGCCGCTGTTCGTTGCGCTTCGTTTCGAGGCGCTTCAGCACCTCGTCGAACTGCATCAGTTCCTGCGCGCAGGCGCTCGCGCGCTCGCGCGAGGCGGCGGCCGCGTCCTGCGCCTGCTTGAGACGGCCGGTGGGCTTGCCGGTCGCGGTGTAGAAATCGGCGAGCGCCTTCTCCACCTGCTGCTGCACGGCCTTGGCCCGGCGTCCGCCGGTGACGGCACCGACCTCGGAGGCCAGCGCCTCCTCCAGCGTGCGGCGGGCGGTCTCGGCGGGCGAGCCGAGCTGGAAGGACTGGCCCTGCTCCACCCAGAGCAGGCCCAGCGCGCCGCGGCTGTCGTCGTCCGCCCCGCTGTTGCCGGCGCGGTTGAAGCCGAGGAGGGCCTGGAGCTTTTCCTCAGCCGCCTCGGCGGTGAAGCGGCCCTCCGGCCCGTCGAGGGTGACGGAAGGCCCCTGCAGGAAGCGCTTGGCCAGTTGCCAGCGCCCGCTGGCCACCTCGAACTCCACCGTGACGGTGGGGGCGACGTCATCGCCATGGGGGCGGAAGGAGCGGATACGACCGCTCTTGGAATTGTAGCGCTCGAACAGGGCGGCCCGCAGGGCTTCCAGCACGGTGGACTTGCCGCTCTCATTGGGCTCGCAGACGAGGTTGAGGCCATCGGAGAAGCCGTCGAGCACCACGGGTGCACGGAACTTGCGGAAGTTCTCGATGGAGAGGCGGCGGATGCGCATCAGGCTTCGCTCCCGCGCTGGGCGCGCATCAGTTCCACATAGAGGCGCTCCAGCGCGGCCCCGGCCAGCCGGCCCTCGGTGCCGCCGTCCTCCGCCATGGCCCGAAGGCGCTCGGCGGCGTCGCGCAGTTCGCCGTGGGCGTCGATCTCGGAGAGATCGGTTTCGGTTGGGCGTGTCATGAGGTCCGCCAGATCAAGGTCGAGCCAGCGGATCTCATGGGCGAGCCCGTCCTCCAGCAGCCGGCGCAGGGTGACGCGCTCGGCCAGCGGCACGAGCCCGGACAGATGCAGCCGTGCCACCAGATGCTTGCGCTCGATGCCGGGGGCGAGCGCCGCGATGCGCGGCGCGATGTCCTCGGCGCCAGACAGGTGCCAGCGCTCCTCCACCCAGGCATGACGGCCGATGGGCAGCGCCTCCACCTGCGGCTCGAGACCGGCGCCGGCCACATCCACCAGCAGGGCGAGGCCCGTCGCCTCCCGGCCGAAATCGTCCGGCTCCGGCGTGCCGCTGTAATAAGTATGGCCATCGATCTTCCGCAGGCCGTGCCAGTCGCCAAGCGCCAGATAAGAGAGGCCGGCCCGGCGGGCCCGATCCGGCGCGATCAGATTCGTCTGCTCGTCACCGCCGAAGGTGCGGATGGCGCCATGGGCCAGCCCGATGCGCGGCAGGCCGGCGGGCGTCTCGGCGCCATCGAACCAGGCGGTGGGGTCGGAGAGGCTGAACTTGTGCGTGAGGGGGGCCGGCAGCAGCACGGCATCCTCGCCCAGCATCACCGGGGCGGGCGTGAGGCAGGCGGCGACATTCTCCGGCGCCTCGGCGGAGAGGCGGCTCCAGAGCCCGTCCGGACGGAGCGGATCGTGGTTGCCGGGCAGCAGCCACCAGCGCACGCCGGCCGCCGCCTTCATGCGCGCAAGCGCCTGCCGATAGATGCGGTCGCCCGGCTCGGCGCTGTCGAAGACGTCGCCGGCCACGAGAACATGGCCGGCCCGGTGCTGCCGGGCGGCGGCGGCGAGCGTGTCGATGGCGTCGAGGCGGGCCTCGCTCAAAGCGGCGCGGGCGTCCACCGGCATGCGGCCGAACGGTTTGCCCAGTTGCCAGTCGGCCGAGTGAATCAGGCGCATGGTCTCTCTATAGCGCAATCAGGCGGAAACGGGCCGGCCTGCATCAGGGCAAAACCTTGGCGTCACAAGGGGCGAGCCGCGGCGCCTGTGGCCCGCGTGCCATGATTCGAGCCGTGCCCGCCTTCAAACACATTTCCGCACGCTTCCCGGGGCGACCCCGGTCGGGTGTGGTGGCAAGATGCCGCCACCCGTTTTCGCCCACGGAAAAGATCGCGCGCGGAAGATTGAGGTAAATGAAGGGTTTCCAAGGACGGGTATGGTATTGGAATGGGTGTCGCGAAAACGTGTTGTTCCTGCAACACCCCTGGGAAAAGGCCCTTCCCCCCTGCCTTTTGGAGTGTGTCGAGATTGATCCCCGGTCCGGCTTTTGTAAGGTGGCTTTGCGACGAAGGGGGGCAGTCCCCGGTCGCCCCATACTGTGTTGGCCTGGTGGCGAGCCGGTGGGGGAATCGGGGTCAAGACCTCTCGCTGGTGGCAACATCGACGAAGCGGCTGGCTCCCTCGGAACAAAATTTGGAGGTCACAATGAACATGGTGAAGAGCCTTCTGCTCGGTAGCGTCGCGGGTCTCGCCGCCGTCGCCGGCGCCCAGGCTGCCGACCTTCCCGTGAAGGCGAAGGCTGTGGAGTACGTGAAGGTGTGCTCCGCTTACGGCGCGGGCTTCTACTACATCCCCGGCACCGACACCTGCCTCAAGATCGACGGCTACGCCCGCTTCGACACCTACATCAACGCCGTCGGCACCTTCAACCCGAACATCTCGTCGGTTGCTGGCACCGGCTTCAACGGTCCCGGCGCTGGCGCTGGTGGCTATCCGTACAAGGACTCTGACGACTCGTCCTACCTGACCCGCGCCCGCGCGGTGTTCGGTCTCGACGCCCGCTCGCAGACCGACTACGGCACCCTGCGCTCCTACATCCGCTTCGGCATGAACTGGGATTCCCAGTCCACGGCTAACGCGGGTTCGGGCATCGGCTTCTACTTCGAGCGCGCCTTCATCCAGTTCGCTGGCTTCACCTTCGGTTACACCCAGTCGTTCTTCGACACGGGCATCAACTACGCCTACACGCAGCTGTATGCGGGTTCGAACCAGTGGACCACCGCCCTCGCCTACACCGCCCAGTTCGGTAACGGCTTCTCGGCGACCATCGCCCTCGAAGACGCCGCCAACCGCATCACCGGCGTGCAGGCTGGCTCGGCCGGCGTGTACAACCCGACCAGCACGCTCGGCTATGCCAATTACCAGGCTGGTCAGGAAATTCCTGACATCGTCGGCAACATCCGCCTCGACCAGGCTTGGGGTACGGTTCAGCTCTCTGCGGCTGCCCATCAGGTCACCGCTCTGAACCCGACCTGGACCGGTACGGGCACGACCTACGTTGGTCAGAACTCGACCGACACCTGGGGCTGGGCCATCGGCGGCGCCGTGGAAATCAAGCTCCCGATGATCTCCCCCGGCGACAGCCTCTTCATCCAGGCTGGCTATGCTGACGGCGCTCTGAGCTATGTCGGCTTCGCCGGCACCACCCAGGGTCGCGCGACGGGCCTCGGCTCGCTCGACACCAAGACCACCACCTTCGCGACCGGCGCCTACTACCCGATCGCCGACGCTGTGTGGAACCAGGCCACCCGCTCGTACAACACCGAGACGGCTTGGGGCATCCAGGGTCAGTTCCGTCACTTCTGGACCCCGGCGGTTCGCTCGGCCGTGTTCGGCGGTTACTCTGAGGTCTCCGTGCCCCAGAACACCGTTGGCGCTGTCGACGTGAACATCTGGCAGGTCGGCCTGAACACCATCTGGTCGCCGGTCAAGAACCTCGACCTCGGCCTCGAAGTGCTCTACTCGAAGGTTGATGGCGGCGCCAACCTCGGCACCTACAACACGGGTGCTGGCACCACCGGCGGCGGCGCGACTGCCACGGTCGGCGGCTCCACCGACGTGTGGTCGGGCGGCTTCCGCGCTCAGCGCAACTTCTGATCCTCGCGATCATTGGTTTGGAGAACCCCGGCGGGCAACCGCCGGGGTTTTTCGTTTTGGGCCACTCATCACGCCCTCTGGTGGGCTGGTGACGCCGCCGTGCTGCGGCGCCTGGAATGACCAGTGCCTGAGCCCGGCCAGTGCAAGCCTTCGGGCCTCTCCCTTCATCGCAGACCTGACGCGCCGCCCCTGTTGCGGATCGGCCACCGCTCCTTTACGTGCCAAGCGCGCGGCGGCGGGCTAAGGTCGCGCGCGGCGTGGCTTGGGACCGGCGTGGCTGGCGGCGATCGGTTTTTCGCCTGACCGCATGCGGGGGATGGCACGCCGGGGGGCGAAAGCGCTCCCGATGACATCGACTTGGCGGCACCGCCGGCGGGAGACAGGAATGGACGAGAAGGCGGGTCTCCGAGGGCAGAGGGAGACGGAAGGGGGCACCCTTCTCGACCTCAGGATTCTCGGGGTTGGCCTCATCCTTCTGTGCGCGCTCGTCGCCTTTACCGTGCATCTAAGCCGCCCGGGCATCGAGGCGGATCTCGCGGTGCGCGCCGCCGAGCGGCTCGACGCCATCGGCGAATCCTGGGCGACCGCCCGCTTCTCCGGCCGCGATGCGACGCTCATCGGCGAAGCGCTGGCTCAGGAGCCGCGCGACAAGGTGCGTGGGGCGATCGAATCCCTGTCGGGCGTCGGCTCCGTCACGGATGCCACCACCCTCCTGCCGGAGCGCCGCCCCTTCACCTTCTCCGTCATCCGCGATGGCCCCCGCGTCCAGCTCGAAGGCTACGTGCCCTCCCGCTATGCGCTCGCGCGCATCGCCGCTGCGGTGAAGGGCCTGCCTCCGGGCCTGGAGGTCCGTGGCCTCGACCAGCTCGTTCGCGCCCGTGGCGCGCCGCCCGGCGATTTTTCTTCGGTGGTCATCTTCGCCCTTGATGCGCTGATGCGGGTGCAGAGCGGGCGCATCACCCTCTCCGACGACATGCTGTCCATCGAAGGGCGGGCCCCCGACCTCGCGGCCTACAATGCGCTGCGCCTCACCATGAGCGAGCCGCTGCCCCAGGATTTCCGCCTCGCGCGCTTCGCCGTGCGTCCGCCCGCCGCCTCGCCTTATCTGTGGTCGGCCGCGCGCGAGGGCAGGGCGGTGGTGGTGCGCGGCCATGTGCCGTCGGAAGAGGTGCGCCAGCAGGTGCTCGCGGCGCTGCGCGCCGCCATGCCGGAGGCCGGCATCTCCGACCATACGGACCTTGCCGACGGCGCGCCCAGCCTCGATCGCTGGCTTGCCGCCGTCCGTTTCGCCGCCAACCAGCTCGCGCTCATGCCCACCGGACAGGTGAGCCTGTCCAACACCTCCATCTATCTGGAGGGCGCGGCCAGCACCTTCCCGATCTATGACGCGCTCTCGGCCGCCCGCCGCGCGCCGCCCGAGGGCTTTCAGGTGGTCCGCTTCTCCGTGGAGCCGCCGGTGGCTGCGCCCTTCATATGGCGGGTCTCGCGACAGGGGGGGCAGGCGCAGATCTCCGGCTATGCGCCGAGCGAGGATGCGCGGCGCGTGATGGGCGATGCGGTAAAGGCGCTGTTCGCCGGCGTGCAGGTGAGCGATCAGGTCCGGCTCGCCTCCGGCGGACCGCCCTCCGACATCTGGACGGCTGCCGTCACCTTCGCCCTCACGCAGGTGAGCCGCATGGCGCAGGGCGAGGCTTCGGTGCTCACCGGCGCGGTGACGCTGAGCGGCGAGGCGGCGGACAGCGCCAGCTATGCCAGCCTGCGCGACGCGCTCAAGGCACCGCCGCCGGGCGTGAAGGTGGATGCCTCCCGCGTCCTGCCGCCGGTCATCTCGCCTTATGTCTTCGCCGTCCGGACGGAGGAGAGCGGTGTCACGCTCTCCGGCTTCTTTCCGGACGATGCGGTCCATGCGCGCCTGCTGGAGACGGTCGGGCGCCTCTTTCCCGGCGTGCGGGTCAATGACGTGACGGCCGTGGGCGCCGGGGCGCCGCCGCGCTTTGCCGATGCGGCGATTGCCGCGCTCGCCCCGCTCGCCCGCCTGGAGACCGGAGACCTGCGCTTCTCCGACGGTCAGGTGAGCCTGTCCGGCACCGATCGCTATCCCGCCGCCGGGGCGCAGATCGAGGCGGAGCTCAAGGCCGCGCTGCCCAAGGGCTTTGCGATGGATCTCGCGGTGGAGGCCCCCCCGGCGAGCCTGCCCGTGGGCCCGCGCGAATGCCTGAAGCTGCTCACCGACGCCACGGCGCGGGGACTCGTCTTCCTGCCGGGCGGCCAGCCGGGGCCGGGCAGCCTGCCGGCGCTGGATCGTCTGGCGCAGGCGGCGCTGCGCTGTCCGCCGCTCGCGCTCCAGGGGGCGCAGGGGGCGGCGGTGCCCGATCCCGTCGCCGCCATCCAGGGCGAGGCGATCCGTGCGCATCTTGTGGCGGCGGGCGTTCCGGCCTCCCATGTCTCCTGGATGGCGGACTTCGGCGGGGAGGGGGCGGAATCCCTCACCGTCGCCGGAGTGCGTATTTCCGTGCGACCGCAATAGGGGGCGGCCATGGTCTATCTGTTTCTAAATCTCTGGCCCTATGAGCTTCTGGCGCTCGGGCTCGGCTTCGCCACCGTCTATCTCGCCTTCCGTCCGAGGGCGCGCCCATGATCTCGTTCGAAGTCGACGTCGCCCTGCTGCTGTTCGCCGCCTTCCTCATCGGCGGGGCGGCCGCCTATGGGCTGCGGCTGCGGATGGAGCGCCGGCGGCTGGAACGTCTGGCGCATGCGGCGCTGTTCACCATCGATCTGACCGAGCGTCCACGGCCGGCCCCCAGGGTCGCGCCCACCCCGGAGCCCGTGGCCGCGCCACCCGAGCCGCCGCCGGCCCCGGAACTCCCCCTCAATCTGCCGCCGACCCCGACGGTCGTGCGCCGCCGGGCGGCGAAGGAGGCGGAGCGCCGGCCGGAGGGCACGCCCGGAACGCCGCCGCCCCGTCTCGACGCGCCCGACGGGGCGCCGGATGATCTCAGGCGGATCAAGGGCATCGGCCCGCAGAATGCCCGGCGCCTCAACGAACTCGGCATCTACCATCTGCGCCAGATCGCGGCCTGGACGCCCGACGAGGTGCGCTGGGTGGGCGCGGCGCTGGCCTTTCCGGGCCGCATCGAGCGCGAGGGCTGGGTGGCGCAGGCGCAGGCGCTTGTGGCCGAAGATCAGGGCACGGCGGAGTAGTCAGTCCACCCGCTCGATGCCGCTCCGGTCAAGCCGCGCCAGCGCGTCCCGCGCCCGTGTGCCGGAGATGATGATGTCGGGCGCGATGTCCAGCAGCGGCACCAGCGCGAAGGCGCGCTCGAGCAGGCGCGGATGGGGCAGTTCCAGATCCGGCTCGTGTACGATCTCGTCGCCATAGGCGAGGATATCGATGTCCGCCGTGCGGGGGCCGAAGCGCGCCTCCCGCGCGCGGTTCCGTCCGAGCTGACGTTCCACATCCAGCGCCAGCGTCAGCAGCGCGCTCGGGGAGGGGGCGCCGGTGACGGCGAGCACCTGGTTGAGATAGGGCGGCTGCGGCACCGGCCCCCAGGGCGGCGTGCGGTAGAGGGGCGAGCGCGCGCGGATGACCAGCCCGCCCACCTCCAGCAGCCGGCCGGCTTCGGCAAGGGTCGCGGCCACGTCGCCCACATTGCCGCCGAGGCAGAGATAGGCGGTGGTCATCGCGCCCGGCGGATGGCTTCGGCCACGCGGGCCGCCTGCACGTGCTCGGCCACATCGTGCACGCGGATGATCTCCACCCCCGCCATGATGCCGATGACGTTCGAGGCGATGGTGCCCGGCAGGCGCTCGGTGGGCTGCGTCTCGATGACCTTGCCGATCATGGACTTGCGCGAGGTGCCGAGCAGCAGCGGCAGGCCGAGCACGCGCAGCTCGGAGAGGCGGGCGCAGGCCGCCAGATTCTGCTCGAACGTCTTGCCGAAGCCGATGCCGGGATCGAGCACGAGCCGGTTGAGCGGGATGCCGGCCTTGTCGGCTTTCTCCAGCGCCCGCTCGAAGAAGGTGATCATGTCCGCCATGATGTCGATGGCCGGATCGATGGCCTCGCGATTGTGCATCAGCACGGCGGCGGCATCGCTGTCGGCCACCACCGCCGGCATGTCGGGATCGAAGGCAAAGCCCCAGATGTCGTTGATGACGGCGACTCCCGCCTTCAGCGCCCGGCGGGCCACCTCGGCTTTATACGTGTCCACGGAGACGAGCACGCCCAGTTCGTCCGCCAGCCCGTCCAGCACCGGGGCGATGCGGTCCCATTCCTCGTCATCCGAAATGCGGGTGTGGCCGGGCCGCGTGCTCTCGCCGCCCACGTCGAGAATGTCCGCGCCTTCGCGCACAAGGCGGCGGGCGGTCTCCCGCGCAGTCTCGGGCGCAGCGCTGAGTCCTCCGTCCGAGAAAGAATCGGGCGTGACATTGAGGATGCCCATGATCAGCGTGCGCTCGGAGAGCGGCACCGGTCGGCCGCGGGCGTCGAGGATGTGGGCGGGAAGGGTGGTCAAGGGCCGGCTCCGTGGGCAGGCGCGGAAGGTGTCGCAACGAATGCCTCCCTTGGGCGGCCGGCGCAAGCGGGGAGCGGGCGGCGGTGAAGGCATGCGACCTTCGTTGCAGTCCGTCCGGTCTGGAGTTAAGCACCGCCTGCGCCGCGTTCGGGCGCTTGCGGTTGGGAAGGGACGGGGCCATGCGCATCCTGGTGACGAATGACGACGGCATTCACGCTCCGGGGCTCGACGCCTGTGCCCGCATCGCAGCCGCCCTCTCCGATGACGTATGGGTGGTGGCGCCGGAAACCGACCAGTCGGGCGTCGCCCATTCCCTGTCTCTCAACGATCCGCTCCGCCTGCGCAAGGTGGCCGCCCAGCGCTATGCGGTGAAGGGCACGCCCACCGACTGCGTGATCATGGCCGTGCGGCACGTGCTCATCGACAATCCGCCGGACCTCATCCTCTCGGGCGTCAACCGGGGCCAGAACATCGCCGAGGACGTGAGCTATTCGGGCACCGTGGCGGGCGCCATCGAGGGCACCATTCTCGGCATTCCCTCCATCGCGCTCTCGCAGGCCTTCGGGCCGCAGACGCGGGACAATCCTTCCTACCAGACCGCCGAGACCCATGGCCCCGATGTCATCCGCACCCTGCTGGGTGAAGGCATTCCGGCGGGCGTGCTGATCAATGTGAACTTTCCCGACCGCACGCCGGACCAGGTGGCGGGCATCGCCGTGACGGCGCAGGGGCGGCGCGACCAGAAGCTGATGCGCATCGATCCGCGCAAGGACGGGCGCGGCAACGACTATTTCTGGATCGCCTTCGAGCGCCGCTCGGCGGACACGGTGCCGGGGTCGGACCTGCGGGCGCTCGATGAGGGGCGCATCTCGGTCACACCGCTTCGGGTGGAACAGACCGACGAGCCCATGATGACCCGCCTCGCCCAGGTGTTCGAGGCGCGCTGACCGGTGTTGCGCCGGGCATGCTTCCGCCCTGCGCGCTTTGCTTCTATAAGCCCCAAGCCTTTGGGAACGGACCCTCGGCGACGGCCCCGGCGGTGATCCGGGGCGGGCGCCGGTCCGTTCAAGGATCGCGCCGGCCGGAGCGGCCCGGCGCGAAACCGTTCTCTTCCGGCCACGGCATCGCCCGTGGGCGGCGCGTTTTCGCGGGCGTCACGCTCCGCGCAGGGAGGCAGGCATGTCGGGAACCGTGAAGTCGAGCGCCGGGTTGGACGTGCGGCGGCGGCGCATCATCTACCGCGCCTGGCACCGGGGCACCCGCGAGATGGACCTCATCATGGGCCGCTTCGCCGATGCCAATATCGAGACTCTCACCGAGGCGGAAGTGGACATCTTCGAGCATCTGCTGGAGATCGAGGATCCGGACCTGTTCTCCTGGCTCAGCGGCTCGCTGCCGGTGCCTGCGGAACTCGACACGCCCTTCTTCCGCAAGATCCAGACCTGGCATCTCGCCGGCAATTCCCTGCCGGAGTGAGATCGCGCCCCGGCGGCGGCGCCGGGGCCTCTTTCCATTGGAATATCCCCCGTGAAGCGTCCCCGTTCCCTCGCCGAAGACCTCAAAGCCGGCAATCCGCTGACCCTTTCCCGCGTGCCGGAAGGGATGCAGGGGCTGGTGGTGGCGGACCTCGCCCGCAGCGTCGCGGCCGGCAAGGACGCGCCCTGGCCGAGCCTCACGGTGGTCTGCCGGGACGGCCAGCGGCTCGCGGCGCTGGAGCGGGGGCTCGCTTTCTTCGCGCCCGAGATCGAGGTGCTGAGCTTCCCGTCCTGGGACTGCCTGCCCTATGACCGCGCCTCGCCCAATGCCGCCATCACCGCCCGGCGCATGGCAACGCTGGCGCGCCTTGCCCGCGTGAAGGGAGGCGAGGTGAGCGTGCTGCTCACCACCGTGAACGCCACCGTGCAGCGCGTGCCCGCGCGCGATCTTCTGGCGGCGCAGTCGCTCTCCGCCCGGCCGGGCAATGCCATCGCCCTTGAAGGCATCGTGGAATGGGCGGAGCGCAACGGCTATCTGCGCACCCCCACCGTGCGCGACACCGGCGAATATGCGGTGCGCGGCGGTCTCATCGATCTCTATCCGCCGGGACTCGATGCGCCCATCCGCCTCGATTTCTTCGGCGACACGCTGGAGAGCATCCGCGCCTTCGATCCGGAGACACAGCGCTCGTCCGGCACGCTCCATGCGCTGGAGCTGGTGCCCATGGCGGAGTTCCAGCTCACGACCGACACCATGCGCCGCTTCCGCATGGCGTATCTGGCGGAGTTCGGCGCCAACACCAAGGGCGACACGCTCTATGAGGCGGTGAGCGAAGGCCGCCGCCATGCGGGCATGGAGCACTGGCTGCCGCTGTTCCACTCCGGCCTCGACACGCTGTTCGACTATCTCGACCGCACGCCCTTCGTGGTGGAGGCGCAGGTGGAGGATGCGGCGGCCGAGCGCATCACCCAGATCGGCGACTATTACGACGCCCGCAAGGAGGCGCTGGCGTCCGGCGCGCCGGGCGCCGTGTACAAGCCGCTGCCCCCTGAGCGGCTTTATCTGACGCAGGACGAGTGGCGCAGCCGCCTGCACGCGCTGCCGCTCACCCGCCTCACCCCCTTCGCGACGCCGGACGGTGGCGCGGGCAAAGTGGTGGACGTGGGCGGCGTGGAGGGCCGTTCCTTCGCCGCCGAGCGGGCGGACCCGGAGGCCAATGTCTTTGATGCCGCCGTCACCCATGTGCGCGACCTTCAGGGGCGCGGCAAGAAGGTGATCCTCGCCGGCTGGAGCGAAGGCTCGCGCGAACGCCTCTCCACCGTGATGGCTGACCACGGGCTGAAGGATCTCGCGCCCATCTCCAAGTTCGCCACCATCGATGCCATGCCGCGCAACAAGGCGACGCTGGCCATCTATGGGCTGGAGCGCGGCTTCGAGACGCCGGACTTCGCCATCATCGGCGAGCAGGACATTCTCGGCGATCGCCTCGTGCGGCCCAAGCGCAAGGCGCGCCGGCCGCAGGACGTCATCTCCGAGCTGACTTCGCTCACCGCCGGCGACCTCGTGGTGCATGTGGACCACGGCATCGGCCGCTTCATTGGGCTCAAGGCCATTGAGGCCATGGGCGCGCCGCACGACTGCCTGGAGATCCATTACGCCGGCGGCGACAAGCTGTTCCTGCCGGTGGAGAATCTCGAACTCCTGACCCGCTACGGCTCGGAGGACACCGAGGCGCAGCTCGACAAGCTGGGTGGCGGCGGCTGGCAGGCGCGCAAGGCGCGCATGAAGAAGCGCATCCGCGAGATGGCGGGTGAGCTCATCAAGATCGCCGCCGCGCGCCAGCTCTCGGAAGCGCCACGCCTCGTGCCCGCCGCCGGCCTCTATGACGAATTCCGTGCCCGCTTCCCCTATGAGGAGACGGACGATCAGGAAGCTGCCATCTCGGCGGTGCTGGACGATCTTTCGTCCGGCCATCCCATGGACCGCCTCGTGTGCGGCGACGTGGGCTTCGGCAAGACGGAGGTTGCGCTACGGGCGGCCTTCGCGGTGGCGCTCTCCGGCAAGCAGGTGGCGGTGGTGGTGCCCACAACGCTGCTCGCCCGCCAGCATTTCCGCACCTTCTCCGAGCGCTTCAAGGGCCTGCCGGTGAACGTGGCGCAGGCCTCGCGCATGGTGACGGGCAAGGACCTCACCGCCGTGAAGAAGGGGCTCACCGACGGCACGGTGGACATCGTGGTCGGCACCCACGCTTTGCTCGGCAAGACCATCCAGTTCCGGGATCTCGGCCTCGTCATCGTGGACGAGGAGCAGCATTTCGGCGTCGCCCACAAGGAGCGGCTGAAGGCGCTGCGCTCCGAGGTGCATGTGCTGACCCTGACCGCGACGCCCATTCCGCGGACGCTGCAACTGGCCATGACCGGAGTGCGTGAGCTTTCGCTCATCGCGACGCCGCCCGTGGATCGCCTCGCGGTGCGCACCTTCGTGACGCCGTTCGATCCGCTCATCGTGCGCGAGGCGCTGCTGCGCGAGCGCTATCGCGGCGGCCAGAGCTTCTATGTGGTGCCGCGCATCGACGATCTCGCCGAGGTGCGCGAGTTCCTGGAGAAGTCGGTGCCCGAGGTGAAGGTGGCGGTGGCCCACGGCCAGATGGCGGCGGGTACGCTCGAAGACATCATGACCGCCTTCTATGACGGCCAGTATGACGTGCTGCTCTCCACCACCATCGTGGAAAGCGGGCTGGACGTGCCGAACGCCAACACGCTCATCGTGCACCGCGCCGACATGTTCGGCCTCGCCCAGCTTTATCAGCTGCGCGGCCGGGTGGGCCGGGCCAAGGCGCGCGCCTACGCCATCTTCTCGGTGCCGGCCACCAAGCCGATCACCGCGCAGGCTGAGCGGCGGCTCAAGGTGCTCCAGTCGTTGGAGACGCTAGGCGCCGGCTTCCAGCTCGCGAGCCACGACCTCGACATCCGCGGCGCCGGCAACCTTCTGGGCGACGAGCAGTCCGGACACATCAAGGAAGTCGGCTACGAACTCTATCAGGAGATGCTGGAGGAGGCGATCGCCCACCTCAAGGCCGGCATCACCGACTATGTGGACGACAAGTGGTCGCCCAACATCACCATCGGCATGCCGGTGCTGATTCCCGAGGAGTATGTCACCGACCTGCACGTGCGCCTCGCCCTCTACCGGCGCCTTGCCGACATCACCGAGGATGCCGAGCTTGACGCTTTCGGGGTGGAACTGGTGGATCGCTTCGGCCCGGCTCCGGAGGAGGTGACCCACCTGCTGCGCCTGTCGCAGATCAAGACTCTCGCCCGGAAGGCGAACGTCGAGAAGGTGGACGCCGGCCCGAAGGGGGTTGTCCTGGCCTTCCGCGAGAACCAGTTCGCGGACCCCGCCGGCCTCGTCCAGCTCATCAATGCCGAAGGCCCGCAGGCCAAGGTGCGGCCGGACTTCAAGGTGGTGTTCCTGCGCGATTGGGCGACCGCCGAGGCCCGCCTGAAGGGCACCCTCCAGGTGCTGCGGAAGCTCGCGGGTCTCGTCGAAAAGCGGAAGGTTGCCTGACCTATCTCCTAATATAAATGGAGGTATTATGAGGTTCTTGGCCGAATTTATTGTATCCCGCACGATCAGGATAGCTGAATAAGACCACTAAAGTTCCCGCCGGCGCTGCTTGCGCCGGTGGTATCGAAGTGATCTATTGCGCCGATTGTAATCTGCGACGAATGTGCCGCCGAACCTCTCTGCGCGCACGCGTTAAGCTTGCGGTGTTTTCGGATTTGCCGCCTTCACGTGTGGCGGGACCCGTGCCGTATGGCGTTTGGGGGATGTTGCGGCCGATGACCGATACTTGGGACCAGTTTTCTCGCCGGCTCGCTCTGGTTTACGCTCTGGTGGCGTTGGTTGTACTCGTCCTCTATCTGGCGTTCGACTTTCAGCGGTCCTGGTCCCGTTCCGTTTCGACTCTGCGCGAGCAGGCCGTCGCTGCTCTATCTTGGGCCGAGCGCGGGATGGATGCTGCCTCCGAGGCCATGTCCTCGGCCGCGACGGCCGGCTCCCGAGCCTGCGTCGCCGGGGCCGTGGAGCCCCGCGTGCTCTCCCACATGCTCAACGTGCCGCTTGACCGCGTGACCATCGCGACCGGCGGGCGCGTGCTGTGTGAATGGACGGCGCCCCAATCCACGCTTACGGCCTGCAGCACCGGCCAGCAGGCGGCCATGGCCATTTCGCGCACGCAGGATGATGTCACGGCGACCGCCCGCATCTATCCCGCCTGCATGCTCGCGCCCTTCGCGCTCTCGGTGGACGGCGTGGGGCTGGGCCTGCGGGAGAAACGCGAGCGCCGGGCCGCGGGTGAGCCGGATGCGCTGCTCACGCTGGCCTCGGCGCGGTGGCCCGTGCAACTGGACGTGAGTGCTCCCCCTTACTGGCTCCTGCGCCGCTGGATGGCCGATCTGCCGCTGCAGATCGGCTTTTTTGCACTGGTGGGCCTGGCCATCTATTTCGGCCCGCTTGCCGCGCTGCGCCGCCGGCTCTCCATCGAGGGGCAAGTGCGCACGGCGCTGAAGCGGGGCGAGTTCTTCCTCACCTATCTGCCGACCATTGAGGTCAACACCGGCCATTGGCTCGGGGTGGAGGCGCTGATGCGCTGGCGGCACAGCCGCCATGGCCTGCTTCAGCCGGCGGCTTTCATTCCCTGGATCGAGCGCAGCCCGCTGATCCACGACACCACCAGCTGGGTGCTGCGGCAGGCGGCGAGCGATCTCGCCCGCATGAATGAGCTCCATCACGAGCTTTATGTCGGCATCAACCTGCCGCCGAACCAGCTCAGCGACGAGCGGGTGGTGGACGCGGCCCTGGATGCCTTCGGCAACGACCAACTGTGCCTGTGCCGCGTGATGTTCGAGCTCACCGAGCGCGAGACGACGGACTATGCCTCCCCCGAGGTGCAGCGCGTGGTGGCGCGGCTGCGCGAGCGGGGAGCCCAGTTCGCGCTGGACGATTTCGGCATCGGCTTCTCCAATCTGGCGTCGCTGGCCCTGCTGGAGATCGATTTCATCAAGGTGGACAAGAGCTTCATTCAGGAGCTGGAGCGGCGCGGCACGGACCCGAACATTGTCGACTCCATCGTCCATGTGGCCCGCGAGTTCGGCGTCGGCATCATCGCCGAGGGCATCGAGACGGAGCGCCAGCTCGATCGTATCCGGCGCATCGGCATCCGCATGGCGCAGGGCTTCCTTTTCTTCCGCCCCATGGAGGTGGAAGCGACCCTCGACCAACTGCGGCTCCAGACGCAATAGCGTACGGGTCGCCGCTCAAGGCGCGTGCCACCAGGTCTCCGGCAGGGTCCCGTAGAGTGAAACGGTGGTTGGCCGCTCGATGCGCGTCCAGCGCGCCAGCCATTGGCCGGGGGCGTAGAACAGAGGCACGCCGTAGGCGCCGGAGATGAGCGCGCGGTCAAGGGCGCGGGCGGCGTCCGTCACCTCGCCCGTCGTGCGGGCGGCCGTCAGGGCGGCGATGGCCGCGTCAACGGCGGTCGACTTCGCACCCATATAATTGCGCGTGCCGGGCATATCGGCGGCGGCCGATCCGAAATAGAAGGCCTGCTCGTTGCCGGGCGAGAGTGACTGCGTCCAGGTGAAGGGCACCATGTCGAAGTCATAGGCGTTGCGCCGGGCATCGAACTGCACCGCATCCACCATCCGCACATTGGCGGTGATGCCGGCGCGGGCCATCTGGCTCGCGAAGCCCAGGGCGAGGCGCTCCTGTTCCCGCGTCGTCACCATCACCTCGAAGGCGAGCGGCTGGCCCGTCCCCACGGCGCGCAGCTTGCCGTCCTTCTGCCGGTAGCCGGCTTCCGCCAGAAGCGCGAGCGCCGCCTTGGTGCGCGTGCGGTCCCGCCCGCTGCCGTCGGACACGGGCGGGGCATAGGTTCCGGCTCGCACGTCGGCCCTGAGCTCAGCGGTGCCGGCACCGAGAAGTGCCCGCTCCCCCGCGCTCTCCGGCCGGCCGAGGCTTGAGAGGTCCGAGCCGTCGAAGAAGCCGGCCGTGCGGCGGTAGAGGCCGTGGTAGAAATTGCGGTCAAGCCATTCGAAGTCGAACAGCTCGATCAGCGCCCGGCGCACCCGGACGTCCGCGAACACCGGCCGGCGGGTGTTGAACACCAGTGCATAATGGGGCTTGGGCAGCCGCGTCTCGATGGTCTCGCGGATCACCTGCCCGTCGCGGGCGGCGGGGAAGTCGTAGCCGGTCTGCCAGCGGCTGGGGTCGGTCTCGAAGCGGGCATCGACGAGCCCGCGCTTGAAGGCCTCGAATTCCGTATTCGCATCGCGGAAATAGGTGAAGCGCAGTTCGTCGAAATTGAACATGCCGCGGGTGACCGCGAGCTCCCGCCCCCAGTAGGCGGGGTTGCGGACCAGCGTCACGCTGGCGCCGGGCTCGATGCGCGCCACCGTATAGGGGCCGGAGCCGACGGGCGCCGTGAGCGAGGTCTGGTCGAAGGTCGACGCGTCCACAGCGTGGCGCGGCAGCACGGGCATTAGGCCCATGATGAGCGGCAGCTCCCGATCCGGCGCGGCGAAGGTGAAGCGCACCCGGCTGCCTTCGGCGCGGGCTTCGGACACCTTGCCGTAATAGAGGCGCAGGTTCGGCCGCCCCTTGTCCCGAAGGAGCTGGAACGAGAACAGCACGTCCTCTGCCGTCACCGGCGTGCCATCCGAGAAGCGGGCGCGCGGGTCGATCTCAAAGGTCACATAGCTGCGCGCCTCGTCCGTCTCCACGCTCCGGGCCAGCAGGCCGTAGAGCGTGAAGGGCTCGTCATAGCTGCGCACCATGAGGCTCTCGTAGAGGTACCCGCGCAGGATGGGCGGCGCGGTGCCGCGCACGATGAAGGGATTGAGGCTGTCGAACGTGCCGAGCAGGGAAAGGGAGAGGCGTCCGCCTTTCGGTGCATCCGGATTGACGTAGGGGAATTGAGCGAATCCCGCTGCCATGCGCGGCGCGCCGTGCATGGCGATGGCCCTCTCCTGCGCGCGGGCGAATGAGGGAAGGGCACAGGAGAAGGCGAGTGCGAAAAGCCAGGCAAGGACAAGGCTGGCGCGGGATACGGTCAGGCTCCGGTCCAATCGTCACAGCCTCCGTCAGACGTCAGAAATCCTGCCACGCTGTCGCGTGGTGGCCGCATTCCTGTTCAAGGTAGCACGTCACACGCCGTGCGCGCGTGGGACTGTGATGTTCAGGTCACGGTCTTGCCTCAATTGACACCGAACAGAGCGGCGTTACAGAGGCGGAATGCAACGCCGCCAATTCGAGTCTCGCGCTCGGCGACCGGCATGACAGGGAAGATGGGAATGACGACAGCCACCATTTTGCGTCGCGCGAGCGCTCTCGCCGTCGCCGCGATGACGCTTGGTGTTGCGAGCGGGGCCCTGGCCCAGAACGCGGCCCCGGCCAAGCCGGCTCCGGCCAAGCCCGCCCAGGGCCAGCAGGCGCCCGCGCAGGCTCAGCAGCAGCAGGCTGCCGGTCCGCAGTCCGTGGCCGTGCCCGGCATCAACACTCCCTGGACCAAGGTCTGCGGCACCGATCAGGCGGCCAACAAGCAGATCTGCATGACCACGCAGGACTTCACCGCCGAGACCGGCCAGCCGCTGGCCTCCGCGGCCATCCGCGAGATGCAGGACGATCCGGTCAAGAAGTTCATCGTGTCGGTTCCGATCGGCATGCTGATCCAGCCCGGCACCCGCGTGGTGATCGACAAGGAAGCGCCGCTTTCGCTCAAGTACGAAATCTGCTTCCCCAACGGCTGCTTCGCCAGCATGGACGTGAATGCCGAATTCGTGACCAAGCTCAAGAAGGCGCAGAACATCACCATCCAGGCGCTGCAGATGGGCGGTCGCACGCTCAACTTCGTGCTGCCGGCCAAGGACTTCGCCAAGGCCTATGACGGCGCCCCGTCCGATCCGAATGTTGTCGCGGCCGAGCGTCAGAAGCTGGCGGAAGAGCTTCAGAAGCGCGCCCAGAAGATGATGGAAGAGCGTGCTGCGGCCCAGGGCGGCGCCCCCGCCCAGGGTGCTGCGGCTCCGGCTCCCGCCGCGGCGCCGGCGGCTCCCGCCAAGCCCTGATCGCGCATCGAAGCAGCGTTGGAAAAACGAACGGCCCGCCAATCGGCGGGCCGTTCTGCATTTGGGGAGCGGCAGGCGTCAGGCGGTGCGGATGCGGGCCACGAAATCGTCGGTCGCCACGCGCAACTCGCTGGAGGTGCGGGACAGTTCGGTGGAGGCATCCAGGACCTGGCTGGCGGCGCTGCCGGTCTCGGCGGCCGTCTGGGTGACCTGCGCCATGTTTTCATTGGCTTCGCGCGTGCCTTCGGAGGCGCGGGCGATGGAGCCGGCGATCTCGCTCGTGGCCGCCTGCTGCTGGGTCACAGCGGAGGCAATGGACCCCGAGATGTCATTCATCCGGCCGATGGTGCCGGCGATGCTGGCGATGGCCGACACAGCCTCGTTGGTGGCGCTCTGAACGGCGGAGATCTGGGTGTCGATCTCTGCGGTGGCCTTGGCGGTCTGGTCGGCGAGGTTCTTCACCTCGCTCGCCACCACCGCGAAGCCCTTGCCGGCCTCGCCCGCACGTGCCGCCTCGATGGTGGCGTTGAGCGCGAGCAGGTTGGTCTGGCCGGCAATCTCGGTGATGAGCTGGAGGATGTCGCCGATCTTGCGGGCGGCCTCCGACATGGCGGTGACCTTGCTCGCGGCGTTGTTGGCCTCGTCCACCGCAACGCCGGCGATGCGCGCGGATTCCTTCACCTGCGTGCCGATCTCGTTCACCGAGGCGGAGAGTTCCTCTGCCGCAGCGGCGACGGCGCCCACCATGTCGCTGGCGACATGGGAGGCCTGCGCGGCCACCGACGAGCGGTCGGACGTCTGCGCCGCCATGGTGGACATGCCGCGGGCGGAGGCCTGCAATTCCTCGGAGGTGGCGGAGACGGCGCCCGCGATCTTGCCGACCACACGGTCGAGTTCGTCGGCCACACGGGCGAAGGTCGCCCTGCGGTCCTGCTCGGCCTGCTCGCGCATGGCCACCTGCTCCTCCTGAAGGCGCACCACCTCGCGGCTGTTGCCCCGCAGCACTTCCACGGCGCGGCTGATCTCGCCGATCTCGTCCTTGCGGCCGGCGCCGGGAATATCCACGTCGAGATTGCCCTCGGCGATCTGCTCGATGCCCACGGTCAGGCCGCGGATGGGGGTGATGAGGCGGCGATTGATGAACAGCGCAAAGCCACCAACGATGGCGATGATGCCGACGATGCCGCCGCAGGCGAGCCCGAAACCGGTGCGGGCGGAGGCGATGCTGGCTTCGGCCATGACGTAGGCGGCGGTGAAGGCGGCGTCGCGCGGGGCGAGAGAGCTCTTCAGGGCCGGCGAAATCTGCGCGCGCCAGTCGGCGAGCGGCATCGGCGCCGGGCCTTCACCCTTGGCAGCGGGCATCATGCTGCGATTGAGATTGGCGACGAGGTCGGTGAACTTGGTCTTGGCCTCGGTCATGGCCGTGGTGATGCCGGGGACGTCGTTCAAATCCTTGCTCGCATGGGAGACCATGTCCCAATAGGCGGTCACCTGGCCGTCGAGCTGGAAGAACTGCTCGAGCTGGGCCGGGGTGAAGGGCTTGCCGGAGCCGAGCAGCGTGGTGACCATGGTCGCGCGCCGGCCGGCGGCATCACGCAGGAAGATGGTCTGGCGGGCGAAGGCGGCAAGGCGGCCCACATTGTTGTCTTCGTCGCTGATGCGCAGTTCGAGTGCCGCAGCGGTCCGGCCGAGGGACTGAAGAATGTCCTGCGCCTTCGGCACGAAGGACTGAACGAAGGCGGGGTCCCGCGCAGCCTTCGGCTTCTCGCCCTGCGGCCAGGAGGCTTCGCGCAGCTGGCGGATTTCGTCGATGGTCTTCTGGATCGGCCCTTCGAACGCCTGACGGTCGGCGGCAGGCAGCTTGGCGGCGTTGGCCTTGGCGTTGGCCAGCGCTTCGTCCGTGCGGCCGAGGTTGCGGCGCATGGTTTCCTGGAGCGTGGGGGTGACGGGCGTATCCGCCAGCAGCATCTGGTTGAAATCGCCGCGTTCGATGGAATAGCGCTCGTTGATGTAGGCCATTTCGGCGAACACCTGCATCAAGCCTTCCACCGCGACTGCCGAATTCCAGCGCTGCCACTGGTTCACGGCCACAACGACGCCACCCACGAGGGACACTGCCCCGAGGGTCGAAATACACAGCAGGATCATCCCACGGATACGCATACAGTCCTCCCCCGGCAGAGCCGTTCAGACTGCACGCTGAAGTGGAATGCTTGCGCGGGGCTGACCGGTAGGAGGTATGATTAGCAGGCTGGCTTGCCAATCTATCGCCAGCTATCAAACGTCCGGATTTCCGGCTCGATCCTGTCAGTTCAGGAGGTCGCGCCGCACCTTCCAGCCGCCGGTTCCGTCAGAGGCGAGGGCCTCGGCCACACGCGGGTGGCGCACCGGCTCATTGGACGTGTCCGGCTCGAGATTCTGTTCGGACACATAGGCCACGTACTCATTGTCCGCATTCTCGGCCAGCAGGTGGTAGAACGGCTGGTCCTTGCGGGGGCGGATCTCCTCCGGGATCGACAGATACCATTCCTCGGTATTGTCGAAGACCGGGTCCACGTCGAACACCACGCCCCGGAAGGGGAAGTGCCGGTGGCGCACCACGTCGCCGATGCGGAATCGGGCGGTGCGCGTGCGGGTGTCCGCGGCCACGGCCGCCTCGGGCGTCGCCCGGCTGGTGCGGGCGGGGCGGCGTGTACGCCGGGGCGTCGCGCCCGGTGCGTCTGTCCGCGCCTGTTCCTTCACCGACCGTGCCATTCCCGTGAATCTCCCGTGTGTCGCTGCGCCGTCACATAACGCAACGCCGCGATCTTCACCACTCCTTAACCCTGATACGCCGGCCCACGCGCTGGGGATGAGCCGGCACCGGCCTCACAGGCCGTAGATTTTCGCCATCTCCGCATCCTTGGCGGCGACGATGCGGGCCAGGTCCACGATCACCTTGGCCTGTTTCCAGGTGGCATCATCCTGCATCTTGCCGTCGATCATCACCGCGCCGGCGCCGTCCGGCATGGCTTCGAGTATCTTGAGGGCGAAGGCGACCTCGCCCGGATCGGGGCTGAAGACGCGCTTGGCGATGTCGATCTGCGTCGGATGCAGCGACCATGCGCCCACGCAGCCTTGCAGGAAGGCATTGCGGAACTGGCTCTCGCACGCTGGGCCGTCGGCGAAGTCGCCGAACGGGCCATAGAAGGGCTTGATGCCGGCTGAGGCACAGGCATCCACCATCTTGCCCACCGTGTAGTGCCACAGATCCTGCTGATAGCCCGTGCGGGGCGCATCTCCGTCCGGGTCTGCCAGCACCTTGTATTCCGGATGGCCGCCGCCGACGCGGGTGGTCTTCATGGCGCGCGACGCCGCAAGGTCGGCAGGGCCGAGGCTCATGCCATGCATGCGCGGAGACGCCGCAGCGATCGCCTCCACATTCTTCACCCCCTCCGCCGTCTCCAGGATGGCGTGGATGAGGATGGGCTTCTCCACCTTGTGCCGGGCTTCGAGCTGCGCCAGCAACTGGTCGAGATAGTGGATGTCCCACGGGCCATCCACCTTCGGCAGCATGATGACGTCGAGCTTGTCGCCCACGGCACCCACGATTTCGGTGATGTCGTCGAGCGCCCATGGGCTGTTCAGCGCGTTGATGCGGGTCCAGAGGCCCGTGGTACCGAAGTCCACCGCCTTCGCCATCTCGATGAAGCCGGTGCGCGCGGCCTCCTTGGCGTCGATCGGGATGGCGTCTTCCAGATTGCCGAGCACCACGTCCACCTGACGGGCGAGGTCCGGCACCTTGGCGCGGATCTTCTCCAGATGCGGCGGCACGAAATGGATCATGCGCTCCAGCCGCACGGGCAGTTCCCGATAGGGGGCAGGGGCTCCGATGGCGAGCGGCTTGAAGAAGTTGCGCGGCAGTTTCATTCGTTTCCCCCAATCGTTGTTTCCGCAGAATGGACAGGCGCTCCGGCAGGGGCAAGAGCAACTTTGCCGTGCAGCATGTCCATGTGGCGGTGCAGCGCAGGTGGCAGCGGCGCTCGGCCCGCTCTGCTAGAAGACGCCGGCTGGGGGATGCGAAGGAGACGCCAATGCTGACACGGCGCAACGTTCTGGGTGGCCTCGCGAGCCTCGGTCTTGGCGCGGTGCTGCCCGGCGCACCGCCGGCCTGGGCGCGCGCGCCGGTGCTGCCCACCCAGTTCCTCATCGGCTATGGCTCGCTCATCGATGGGGATTCCCGAAGCGGCACGGCCGGCGAGCGGACCGACGCGGTGCCGGTGCGGGTCACGGACGGCTTCGGCTATCGACGCACCTGGAACGCACGCTCCCGCTCCGGTTTCACCGCGCTGGGGCTGGAGAAGGCGGCGGGCAAGGCGCCGACGCCCATCAACGGCGTGATCTTCCCGGTCACGGACGCCTCGCTGGTGAAGTTCGACGCGCGGGAATCCGGCTACGACCGGGTGATGGTCGCCCCGGCCCTGGTGGAGAGCCTCTCCTGGCTGCGCCTGCCGGACAGCGGCACCATGTGGATCTATGTGCCGAAGGCCGGGCAGCGGGACTTCCCGCCCGAAGCGCAGTTCCCACTTCTCCAGAGCTATATCGACCTCGTCCTCCAGGGCGCCCTGTCCTATGGCCGGGACTTTGCGGCCGAACTCATCGAGACCACGGACGGCTGGAGTCCGTTCTGGCTCAACGACCGGCCGGTGGCCCGGCGGCCCTGGGCGATGGTGCCCCATGCCGGAGCCATCGACAGCCTGCTCTCCTCGACCGCGCCCGCGAGCAGCGTCTTCGGTCAGCGACTCTATGAAGGGGAATATGCCGTCCGCCACCTGGCCACGGCGCGGCCCTAGGACTACCGCAGCGCACCGCGCATGGCTGTCGGCTTGGCCTTGCGCGGCAGACCGCTTGCAGGGGCGGGGCGAACATCGTCTGTTCCGGCGTCATGACGGACCTGTTCGGCCTCGCCTTTCCCTTCTTCGGACTGATCTTTCTGGGCTTTGCCTGCGGCCGGCTGGTGCGCCTGCCGGAAGAAGGGCTCGCCTGGCTGTCCTTCTTCATCATCTATGTGGCGCTGCCGGCGCTCTTCTATCGCATCGTTGCCCAGACGCCCTTCTCCGAACTCGCTAACCCGCGCTTCATCCTGGCGGCGGGCCTCTCCACGGCCACCACCGCCGCGCTCGCGCTCGCGCTCGCGTTGTGGTTCAGGCGGGGAAATCTCAAGGAGTCCGCCATCGCCCTGAATGTCGGGGCCTACGCCAACGTTGGCTACATGGGCCCGGGCCTTTCGCTGGCCGCGCTCGGGGCGGAAGCGGCAACACCGGCGGCCCTGATCTTCGCCTGCGACAGCCTGCTGTTCTTCACGCTGGTGCCACTGCTTATCGCCGTGCACGGGCGCGGAGAGCGCCTCTCAAAGACGCTCGTGACCGTCGTGAAGCGGGTGGTGACGCACCCCTTCAACATCGCCACGTTCCTCGGCGTGATCGCCGCCGCCTTCGATCTCCATGCGCCCGGTGCCGTGGAGCGGATGCTGGATTTCCTGAAGAATGCGGCCGCGCCCTGTGCGCTCTTTACGCTCGGCGTCACCGTCGCGCTGCGGCCGCTGAAGCGCGTGCCGGCGGAACTGCCGGCGCTGCTCGGCCTCAAGCTGTTGGTGCATCCGGCGATTGCGCTCACCGTGTTCAGTGCCCTCGGCCCGTTCTCGGACCGCTGGGTGGAAACGGCGGTCCTCATGGCCTCGCTCCCGCCGGCTCTCAACTGTTTCGTGCTGGCGCGGCAATACCGGACCTATATGGAGGAAGCTTCCGCCGGCGTGCTCGTGGGCACGGTGCTCTCCGTCGCCACGGTGACCGGCCTGCTCTATCTGATCCAGCAGCATCTCGTGCCGCTGCACCTCTTCCACTGAGCGGCCTCAGCCGGCGGCGGCGGGCTCGGGCTGCGTCCAGGGCGCCTCGGCGATGAAGGCGCGGCTGTGGAGCACGAAGGCGTCGAGCAGCGCCTTGCCCACGGCCGGGAAGCGCTTCTGCGCCGAGCGCACGGCGGCGAACTCGAAATCGACCGATGGCGTGAACGGCCGGATGACGAGGCCCCGCGCGGTGAATTCATGGGCCGTGAAGGGATCGCACACGCTCACCCCGAGGCCTGAGGTGACGAGGCCGCAGACGATGCCCGAGAGGCGGGTTTCCGCCCGCACCACCGGCCGCACATTGTGCAATTCCATGATGCGGTCGAGCTGCATGCGCGAGAGGCCGCCCGGCTCCATGGCGATGAAGTCCTGACCATCGAAGTCCGTGACATGGATGGCGTCCTTGGCCACCAGCGGATGATCCTGCGGCAGCACGGCCACCATGGGAGCGGAAGGCATGGGATGGGCGATGAGGCCCGCATGGGCGAGCGGCCCCATGACGAAGCCGAGATCGCACTCTCCCGACAGCGTGTGCTCCAGCACCAGATGGGAGCTGACGCCGCTGAGCGAGAGATCCATGCGCGGCTTGTCTTTCAGGAAGCGGCCGACGAAGCGCGGCAGGAAGCCGTTCATGAGCGCCGGCATGGCGGCGATGCGCAGCACACCGGCGCGCCGCTCCTTCACCTCCCGCGCCACGTGCGCAATGCGCTCCAGCCCGACGAAGGAGCGCGCCACCTCCGCATAGATGGTCAGCCCCTCATTGGTGGGCACCAGCTTGGCGCCGCGCCGCTCGAACAGCGTGAGCCCCAGCGTCGCCTGAAGGTCGCGGAGCATGCGGCTGACGGCCGGCTGGGTCACGCCCATGAGGGCGGCGGCATCGGTCACCGTGCCGGACACCATGATGGCGCGGAAAGCCTCGATCTGCCGGGGATTGAGCCAGGACACGGGAACACTCCGGTGCTGAGGACCATAACATCTCGTTATGTAAAATCATTCCAAATGCATTGGACGCACAAGCCCCCGCGTATGACCATTTTGTCAGCGCGCACACAAAGACGGCAAAGGCGCGCATGCCTTCCTTCCCGTTCCGCACGCACGTGGTTGCCACGAGGGGATTTCGATGAAGCGCTTGTCGTTTAAGCACCGTGCCGCCGCCTCCCTTGCCTGCCTCGCCGGCCTCCTTGGCCTCATCGGCGGCGCGCAGGCGCAGCAGACCTTCTATGTCGCCGGCTATGGCGGCACCTTCGAGCAGATCATGCGCAAGGAGATCATCCCCGCCTTCGAGAAGGCGCACGGGGTGAAGGTGGAATATGTGGCGGGCAATTCCACCGATACGCTGGCCAAGCTTCAGGCCCAGAAGGGCAATCAGCAGATCGACGTCGCCATCCTCGACGATGGCCCCATGTATCGCGCCATCAATCTCGGCTTCTGCGCGCCCATCAAGGGCCTGCCCACGGCGGAGCTGTTCGACACCGCCCGCTTCAAGGACGACAAGGCGGTGGGCATCGGCCTCGTCGCCACCGGCCTGATGTACAACACCAAGGTGTTCAAGGAGAAAGGCTGGGCGCCGCCCACCTCCTGGAACGACCTGAAGGACCCGAAATACAAGGGTCAGCTCGTCATTCCGCCGATCAACAACACCTATGGCCTCTATACGCTGGTGGAGTTCGCCCGCATGAATGGCGGCGGGGAAAACGCCATCGAGCCCGGCTTCAAGGTGATGAAGACGGACGTGAACCCCAACGTGCTCGCCTATGAGCCCTCGCCGGGCAAGATGACCGAGCTGTTCCAGAGCGGGCAGGCGGTGATCGCCGTGTGGGGTTCGGGCCGCGTCGCCTCCTTCGCCGCCACCGGCTTCCCGGTGGATTTCGTCTATCCCAAGGAAGGCGCGGTGGCACTGCTCGCCTCCGCCTGTCCGGTGGCGAAAGGCGGCGACAATGCTCTCGCCAATGCCTTCGTGCAGGCGATGGTGGCGCCCGAGTTCCAGGCCGTGCTCTCCAAGGAATATGGCTACGGCCCGGTCAACAAGAACGCCAAGGTTGACATGGAAGCCCTGCGCATGGCCCCTGTGGGCGAGCGGGCGGCCAAGCTGCTCGTGTTCGACTGGGACGCCATCAACCCCAAGATCGACGACTGGACGAAGCGCTGGAACCGCGAGGTGGAACGTTGATCCTCGCGCGCACGTCCTCCAGCACGTCCGCGCCCGGCATGGCCAGCGCCTTCCTCACCCTCGACGGGCTCACCAAGCGCTATGCCGACCATGTGGCGGTGGATGCGCTGAGCCTCGCAGTTGCGCAGGGAGAGTTCATCTCCCTGCTCGGCCCCTCCGGCTGCGGCAAGACCACCACCTTGCAGATGATCGCCGGCTTCACCGAGCCGAGCGGCGGCGCCATCCGGCTGGAGGGGCGCGATCTGGTGGCGGTGAAGCCCGCCCGCCGGGGCCTCGGCATCGTGTTCCAGAGCTATGCTCTCTTCCCGCACATGACGGCGGCGGAGAATGTCGCCTTCGGCCTTGAAATGCAGAAGGTGCCGAAGGCCGAGCGCGCCACGCGGGTGGCGGATGCGCTTACCCTCGTCGGGCTCGGCGCGCTGGCGGACCGCTATCCCCGCCGCATGTCCGGCGGCCAGCAGCAGCGCGTGGCGCTCGCCCGCGCGCTGGTCATCAAGCCGCGCATCCTGCTGCTGGACGAGCCGCTGTCGAACCTCGACGCCAAGCTGCGCGAGGAGATGCAGATCGAGCTGCGGCAGATCCAGCGCTCGCTGGGCACCACCACCATTCTCGTCACCCACGACCAGCACGAGGCCATGGCGCTTTCGGATCGCATCGTGGTGATGAACGCCGGCAAGGTGGAGCAGATCGGCCGTCCTCAGGAGGTCTATGAGCGGCCCGCGACGCCTTTCGTCGCCTCCTTCCTCGGCAAGACCAATGTGTTCGAGGCGCAGGTGCAGGCGGGCGCGGCGGTGATCGGCGGCCTCTCCTTCCCGTGCCCGCCCCATCTGGCACAGGGCGCGCGCGTCACGCTCTCCGTGCGGCCGGAGAAGATCGCCTTCGCGGCGCAAGGGCTCTCCTGCCGCATCGTCTCGCGGGTGTTTCAGGGCACGCACTGGCTGTTCATTGGCGAGACACCAGCCGGCACGGCCACCATCGTCTGCCAGAATGACGGCGCGCCGAAGCCGGAGGAGGGCGAGAGTGTCCATCTCTCCTGGCGGGCCGAGGATGCGGGCCTGCGGGCGGGAGGCGGGCAATGAGCGCCGTGGCGCACATGGCCCCGGCGCGGGAAGGCGCGCCCGCCTGGCTGGCGCCGGCCCTCATGCTGCTGCCGGCGCTGCTCATCGTGTTTGGCGTGGTGCTGGTGCCGCTCGTCATGACGGCGCTCCTCTCCTTCCACGCTTTCTCCAGCTCCGCCGGCATCTCGCCCACGCTCTCGCTGGAGAACTGGGCGGAAATCGCGGGCGATCCCTATTATGCGGAGATGTTCCTGCGCACCTTCCGCATCGCCGGGGTGGTGACGCTCGCCTGCTGCCTCATCGGCGCGCCGGAGGCTTACATCATCCACCGCATGAAGGCGCCCTGGAAGGGCATCTTCCTCGTGGTGACGCTTGGTCCGTTGCTCATTTCTGTGGTGGCGCGCACGCTCGGATGGGCGCTGCTGTTCGGTGGGCGCAACGGCGTCGTCAACAAGGCGCTGATGGACATGGGTGTGCTCTCCCAGCCCATTCCCTTCATGTTCACGGAGGGGGGCGTGATGGTGGCGCTCACCCATGTGATGGTGCCTTTCATGGTGCTCTCCGTCTGGGCCGTGCTCCAGCGGCTCGATCCGCGCGCGGAGAATGCGGCGGCCTCGCTCGGGGCTTCTCAATTCACCATTCTCACCCGCATCGTGCTGCCGCAGGTTTTGCCGGGCATCCTCTCGGGTGCCATCATCGTCTTCGCACTGTCGGCCAGTTCCTTCGCCACCCCCGCCATCATCGGTGGCCGGCGGTTGAAGGTGGCGGCGACGCTGGCCTATGACGAATTCCTCAACACGCTCAACTGGCCGCTGGGCGCCGCCGTGGCGGTGCTGCTGCTCGCTGCCATCGCCGCCATCGTCATCGGCTGCAACGCGCTGGTGGAGCGCCGTTATGCGAGGGTGATCCAATGAGCCGCAACGGGCCTCTCGCGCTCCTCTTCCACGCGCTGGTCATGGTCTTCATGCTGGCGCCCATCCTCATCGTGTGCGTGGTCGCCTTCACGCCCGAGGGCTATCTCTCGCTGCCTACGAACGGCCTCTCGCTACGCTGGTTCAAGGCCATCGCGGGATACCCGGAGTTCATCTCCGCCTTCGGGGATTCGCTCTGGCTCGCGGCGCTTTCCTCGGTCATCGCGGTCGGCGTATCGGTACCGGCGGCGCTGGTGGTGGCGCGCCATCAGTTCCCGGGGCGGGAGGCGCTGTGCGCGCTCATCCTTTCGCCGCTCATGATCCCGCACGTGGTGCTGGGTGTCGCCTTCCTGCGCTTCTTCACCCAGATCGGCGTGAGCGGCACCAAGGTGAGCCTTGTGCTGGCCCATGTGGTGATCGTGCTGCCCTTCGCCTTCCGCCTGACGCTCTCCACCACCACCGGCATGGACCGCGCGCTGGAGCAGGCGGCCCTCTCGCTCGGCGCCTCGGGGGCGACCCTGTTCCGCCGCGTGACGCTGCCGCTCATCCTGCCGGGCGTGGCCTCCGGGCTCGTGCTGGCCTTCATCAACAGTTTCGACGAGGTGACGATGACGGTGTTCATCGCGGCCCCCGGCGCCACGACGCTGCCGGTGCGCCTGTTCCTGTACATCCAGGACAATATTGATCCCCTTGTCACCTCCATCTCGGCGGTGCTGATTGCGCTCACCGTGGTGGTGATGGCGCTGATCGAGAAGCTGTTCGGCCTCGAGCGGCTGCTGGCGGGTGAGGGGGGCGGACGATGACCGCCAATACCTTCGACGTCGCCGTTATCGGCGGCGGGCTGGTGGGCGCCTCCATCGCCTATGGCCTCGCCCGCACCGGCACCCGTGTGGCGGTGCTGGATGAGGGCGACATCGCTCTGCGCGCCTCGCGGGGCAATTTCGCCCTCGTGTGGGTGCAGTCCAAGGGCCTTGGAATGCCGGAATATGCCGGCTGGACGGTGCGCGGGGCGGGCCTGTGGCCCCAGCTGGCGCAGGCGCTGAAGCAGGAGACCGGGCTCGACCTCATGCTCCAGCAGCCCGGCGGCTTCCATCTCGCCCTCTCCGAGGCCGAGCTGGAGAAGCGCGCCAGCCTGTTGCAGCGCCTGCACAACCAGCCGCGCATGATGCGCTATGACTATGAGATCATGGACCATGCGCGGGTGAAGGCGATGATGCCGGAGATCGGCCCGCAGGTGGTGGGCGCGAGCTATTGCCCGCTCGATGGCCACGTGAACTCCCTGCGCCTCTTCCGCGCCCTGCACATGGCCATGGAGCAGGCGGGCGCACGCTATCTGCCCAACCACGGGGTGGACGCCATCGCCTACGAGGGCGGGGAATTCCGCATCAGCACGCCCAAGGGCGAGATCCGCGCCGCCAAAGTGGTGCTCGCCGCCGGCAACGGCAATGCGCGGCTCGGCCCCATGGTCGGGCTCGATGTACCGGTGCGGCCCCAGCGCGGGCAGGTGGTGGTGACCGAGCGCACCCAGCCCTTCCTGCGCCACCCCGTCGTCACCGTGCGCCAGACCGATGAAGGCACGGTGATGCTGGGGGACTCGGTGGAAGAGGCCGGGCCGGACCCGACCGTTGGCCTGCCCATCGTTTCGGCCATCGCCGACCGCGCGGTGCGCATGTTCCCGCGCATCGGCGGGCTCAATGTGGTGCGCACCTGGGCGGCGCTGCGCGTCATGACCAAGGACGGTTTCCCCATCTACGACCAGTCCGCCACCTGTCCGGGGGCGTTTGTCGCCACCTGCCACAGCGGCGTCACGCTGGCGGCAACCCATGCCTTCGTGGTGGCCCCGGCCATCGCGCAGGGCCACCTGCCAAGCGAAGATTTCGAGGTGTTCAGTGCGCGGAGGTTCCATGTTCCGGCGGCTGCCTGAGGCACAAGGCGACACCGTGCGCATCACGGTGGACGGCCGGCCCGTCACGGCGCGGGCGGGCGACACGGTGGCGGCAGCGCTGCTTGCCGCCGGCATCGACCACAATCGCGAGACGCCCGTCAGCGGGACGCCGCGCGCGCCTTACTGCCTGATGGGCGTGTGCTTCGATTGCCTGGTGGTGATCGACGGCACCGGCAACCGGCAGGGCTGCATGGTGCCGGTGGCCGAGGGGATGCGCGTGGAGACGCAGAAGGGCAAGAGGGAGATCGGCCGATGAATGCGCGCCCCGCGACCCCCATCCCCGCCGCCTGCGACGTGGCCGTGGTGGGCGCCGGCCCCGCCGGCCTCGCCGCCGCAACGCTTGCCGCGCGCGCCGGCCTTTCCACCGTCCTGCTGGACGAAAACCCATCGCCCGGAGGCCAGATCTACCGCGCCATCACCCGCTCGCCTTTGCCGAAGGGCGCGTTGCTGGGGGCGGATTACTGGTCCGGCGCGACGCTGGCTGATGGGATGCTCACCAGCGGCGCGGCCTATGTGCCCGGTGCCACCGTCTGGTCGCTGTCGCGGGATCGGGAGATTGCGGTGTCCGTGGCGGGGCGCGCGCACCTCGTCACGGCGAAGCGCGTCATCCTCGCCACAGGCGCTTTAGAGCGGCCCATGCCCATTCCGGGCTGGACACTGCCGGGCGTGATGACGGCGGGCGGCGCGCAGACGCTGCTGAAATCTTCCGGGCTTGTCCCGGATGGCCGCCTCGTGCTCGCTGGCTGCGGGCCGCTGATGTTCCTGCTGGCGGCGCAGCTTCTCGATGCGGGCGTGAAGATCACCGCCATTCTCGACACCACCGCCCCCGGCGCGTGGCGGGCGGCGCTGCCGGAGGCGTTCGGCTTCCTCACCTCGCCTTACTTCCGCAAGGGCCTGACCCTGCTGCGCAAGGTGCGGGCCAATGTGCGCATCCTCTCCGGCATCACGGCGCTGGAGGCGGAGGGGGACAGCGCGGTGCGCGCCGTCTCCTACACGACGGCCTCCGGCGCGCGCGGGCGCATGGAGGTGGATACGCTGCTGCTGCATCAAGGCGTGGTGCCGAACCTCAATCTCGCCAATGCCGCCGGCATTCCCGTGGTCTGGGACGATGCACAATGCTGCTTCCGCCCGGATGTCGATGCGGAGGGCACGAGCCCGCTGGAGGGCATCGCGGTCGCGGGCGATGGCGCCGGCATTGGTGGTGCGCTGGGCGCGGCCGAGCGCGGCCGGCTGGCGGCGCTCGCTGCCATTGCCGCCCTGAAGCCCGGCGCCCCCGTGCTGGCCGAGAAGCCGAAGGTGGAGGCGGCGCTCGCTCAGGCGCTGAAGGGCCGCGCCTTCCTCGACCGGCTCTATCGCCCGGCGGACGGCTTCCGCCGCCCGGCCGACGACACCATCGCCTGCCGCTGCGAGGAAGTGACGGCCAAACAGGTGCGCGAGACGGTGGCGCTGGGCTGCGCCGGGCCGAACCAGCTCAAATCCTTCCTGCGCACGGGCATGGGCCCCTGTCAGGGCCGGATGTGCGGCCTCACCATCTCCGAACTGATGGCGGAGGCGCAGGGCGTCTCCCCGGCCGAGATCGGCCATTACCGGCTGCGCGCTCCGGTGAAGCCCATTTCGGTGGCTGAACTCGCCTCCCTGCCACGGGACGAGACGGCCATGAAATCCGTTGAGCGCGGCTGAGATGGCGCGGCCGGATGTCTTGATCATCGGCGGCGGCCTGCATGGCTGCTCAACGGCCCTGCATCTCGCCTGGCGCGGCGTGAAGGCGCTGGTGATCGAGAAGGACCATGCCGGCCGCCACGCCTCGGGCGTCAATGCAGGCGGGGTGCGGCGGCTCGGCCGCGCCTTCGCGGAAGTGCCGCTCTCCGTCGCCTCCATGGAGCTCTGGCATTCCATCCGCGATCTGGTGGACGACGACTGCGGCTTCGAGAGTCTCGGTCAGGTGAAGGTCGCCGAGGATGAGGGCGACCTTGCGCTTCTCGCCGAGCGGGTCGCCAGGCTCAATGCGCTGGGCTTCACCCATGAGGAATTGATCGGGCAGGATGAGTTGCGGACGCTCCTGCCCGCCGTCTCGCCCCATTGCGTGGGTGGCATCGTCTCGCGGGCGGATGGGGCGGCGCTGCCCTTCCGCACCGTGCTCGCCTTCCGCAATGCCGCCATCCGCTTCGGCGCCACCTTTCTGGAAGGCCGCCCGGCGGGGCTGCCGGAGCGGCGGGGCGGCCTCTGGCGGGTGAAGGTGGGGGACGAGACGCACGAGGCCCCCGTGCTGGTGAACGCCGCCGGCGCCTGGGCGGACCGCATCGCGGCGGCGCTGGGCGAGCCGGTGCCGCTGGAGGTGATCGCTCCCATGCTGATGATCACGCTGCGGATGCCACCTTTCGTGAAGCCGGTGGTGGGCGCGACGCGGCGCCCGCTCTCGTTCAAGCAATATGCCAACGGCACGGTGCTCATCGGTGGCGGGCATCGCGGCATTGCGGATCGCGACACCAACCGCACGTCGCTCGATTTCGGCAAGCTCGCCTTCAACGCCCGCACGGCGGCGGAGATCTTCCCCATCATGGCGGAGGCGCAGATCAACCGCGCGTGGGCGGGCATCGAGGCGCGGATGCCCGACGACATCCCCGTGATTGGACCGAGCCTTCAGGCCGAAGCCGCCTATCACGCCTTCGGCTTCTCCGCCCACGGCTTCCAGCTCGGCCCCATCGTGGGCAGCATTCTCGCTGAACTCATCACCACGGGCGCCAGCAACCTGCCCATAGCGCCGTTTTCTATCGGCCGGTTCGCCGCCCCAGTGGCGCAGGCGGGATGAGGCTTTTCACGCGCGCCGGGCCGTTCTAAATGCGGGTTAGGGCCGTCCTTGCCCTGCCCAAAGAAAGCCCCGCGCCATGACCGTCGCCGCCGCCCTCGCCGACCTTCCCACCCCCTGCCTCATCCTCGATGAGGCGCGCATGCTGCGGAACATCGCCCGGCTCAAGGCGCATCTGGACGGCCTCGGCGTTGCGCTGCGTCCGCATCTGAAGACGCTGAAGAGCGTGGAGGCCGCCCGCCGTGTGCTGAAGGACGGCAATGGCCCCGCGACGGTCTCCACACTGAAGGAGGCGGAGGTGTTCGCCGCCGCCGGCGTGCGCGACATCATCTATGCGGTGGGCATCGCCCCGCAGAAGCTGCCGCGCGTGATCGCCCTGCGCGGCGCCGGCTGCGATCTCGCCGTGGTGCTGGATACGCGCGTGCAGGCTGCGGCGGTCGCCGCCATGTCGCGGGCCGTGGGAGACGCCATTCCGGCGCTGATCGAGATCGACTGCGACGGCCATCGCGCCGGTCTCAAGCCGGATGATCCGGAGATCGTCGCCATCGGCCGCATCCTGCACGAGGGCGGCGCGCAACTGCGCGGCGTGCTCTGCCATTCCGGCGGCAGTTACGGGCAGGTGGGTCCCGAGGCGCTCGCAGACTTTGCCGAGCAGGAGCGCGCGGCGATTGTGGCAGCCGCCGAGACCCTGCGCGCCGCCGGTCTGCCGTGCCCGGTGGTCAGCGTCGGCTCCACCCCCACCGCCCATTTCGCCCGCGATCTCACCGGCGTGACGGAAGTGCGCGCCGGCGTCTATGTCTCCCAGGATCTGGTGATGGCGGGCATCGGCGTCTGCACGCCGGACGATATCGCCCTCTCGGTCCTTGCCACCGTCATCGGTCACCAGAGCGAGCGCGGCTGGACGCTGGTGGATGCGGGCTGGATGGCCCTCTCGCGGGATCGCGGCACTGCGGCCCAGGCGGTGGATCAGGGCTATGGCCTGGTGTGCGACGTCGAGGGACAGGTGATCCCGGATCTCATCGTGGTGGGCGCCAATCAGGAGCACGGCATTCTCGGCCTGCGGGCAGGCAGCACGGCCACCGCGCCGGACCTGCCCGTGGGGGCGCAGGTGCGCATCCTGCCCAACCATGCCTGCGCCACCGCCACCGAGTTCGACGATTATGCGGTGCTGCCGGCGGACGGCAGCGCCCACATCGCCCGCTGGTCCCGCTTCCGGGGCTGGTGAGGGATCGTCAGGCCCGGCTCACGTCCGGGCCTGCCGTTTCGTCTCAGTTCCATATTCCGCCGTGCCTTCGAGGAAGAAGACGCACGCGCCCTCGATGAGCACGCGGTCATCCGAAAGGCGGCAGGTGAGGTCGCCGCCGCGCGCCGAGGCCTGATGGCAGGCGAGCGTGCTGCGGCCGAGGCGTTCCGCCCAGTAGGGCACGAGGGTCGTATGGGCCGCCCCCGTGACCGGGTCCTCGGGAATCCCCTTGGCGGGGGCGAAGTAGCGGCTGACCACATCATAAGCGTTATCGCCCGGCGCGGTCACGATAAGGCCGGGCCGGTCGAGCGCGGCGATGGCGGCCATATCGGGAGAAAGCCCGCGCACGGTCGCGGCGTCCGCAAGCACGGCCATGTAGGTGAAGGGATTGATGCGCACCTCTTCCGGCGCCGCGCCCAGCGCGGCCGCGACGCCCGGCATGGCGATGGGCTCGCTGCCGCGCGCCGGGAAGTCCAGCACATAGCCCGTGCCGCTTCGGGAAACGGGCAGGGCGCCGCTGGCGGTGTGGAATGTCACCGAAGCACGCCCCGGCTCCAGCCGCTCCATCACCACCGACGCGCTGGCAAGCGTGGCATGGCCGCAGAGCGGCACTTCCACCTTCGGCGTGAACCAGCGCAGGTGATAGTCACCGCCCTCTCTCACCAGAAAGGCGGTCTCTGAGAGGTTGTTCTCGGCTGCGATGGCGCGCAGCGTTTCGTCTTCCGGATAGGCCTCCAGCAGCATCACGGCGGCGGGATTGCCGGCGAAGCGGCGCGTGGTGAAGGCGTCGACCTGGAACAGCGGGGCTTTCATGGGAGGGGCTCGGATCAGGATCAGTCGTAGGTGGCGGCCATGTAGGCCCGCCCGGCGGGGCGCTCCGCCAGCCGAGCGTAGTAGGCGGCGGCGTGCGTGAAGTCCGGGCGGGGAATGGGCGCCCGGAACCAGCGGTGCAACGAAAGCCCGATCACGATGTCGGCCACCGTGAAGGTGGCACCGCAGATGAAGGCGCGTCCGTCGGAGAACTGGCCGTCCAGCAGGGCGACCATGCGCGTCCATTCGGTGATGGAGGCCTCCACCTGTTCCGGTGTGCCGGCGTCGGGCCGGTTGCGCATCAGCACGAGGAAGGCGGTGCGCCAGGCGGTGTTGAACTCGGTCGCCTGCCAGTCCATCGCGGCGTCCACCTGGGCCCGCGCCACCGGATCGGCGGGCAGCAGGTCGGGGCGGCCATATCGGGCGGCGAGATAGCGCACGATGGTGTTGCTCTCGGTGAGCACCGCATCGCCATCCACGACGACCGGCACAAGCCCCTTGGGGCTCAGAGCCTGGAAGGCGGGATCGGAGGTCGGACGGAAGCCGGCGCCCCAGTCTTCTTGCGTGTAATCAAGTCGGATCTCGTCGCAGGCCCAGAGCACCTTGCGCACGTTGATGGATTGCCGCTTGCCGAGGATGCGGAGCATGAAGGGCCACCGTGTCGCTGATCACAGCGCCCGCGAAGCGCGGGCGCGGCAAGGTGGCGCCGGGGGCGGTCGCGTGCAACGGGAACATTGCCCTCGGAGCAATGGGGTGGATGCGGCCCGTCCTCAGCGGGCGGCCACCGGCTGGGCGCGGTCCGAGCCGAAGCGGGCGCGGTAGACGAGATAATTCTCCATCACCCGCTGCACGTAATTGCGCGTCTCGGAATAGGGGATGAGTTCCACCCAGTCCACGGGGTCCACATCCGGCGAGCGCGGGTCGCCATAGCGGTCGATCCATTTGCGCACCGAGCCCCGACCGGCGTTGTAGGCGGCGAAGACGAGGGCGGTGTTGCCGCCGTAATTCTCCATCAGCTCGCCCAGTTCCGCCGCGCCGAACTGCACGTTGTAGGACTGGTCGTTCATCAGGCGGGCCTCGTCATAGGCAACGCCGGTCTTCTTCGTCACCTCGCGGCCGGCCTCAGGCGTCACTTGCATCAGGCCCATGGCCTTGGCGCTGGAGAGGGTGCGGGGGTTGAACTGGCTCTCCTGCCGGGCCACCGCATAGACCATGGCCCGGTCCACCGGATTGCCGATCGAGGTGTAGTTCGGGATGCCGAAGGTGGGGAAGGCGGCGGCGTCCAGCGGATGGCCCTCGGCCACGCTCTCCTTGCCCACCACCAGCGCGCCGCGCGCGTCATTGTTCTCCTGTGCCAGCTGGTAGAGCATCTGGAGGTGGGAACTGTCCTCCATGCGCCAGGCAAGGTCGTAGAGAATGGTCATGGCGGTGTCGCGGTCGCCCAGCGCATAGAGCAGGCGCACCGCCTTCACGGGCTCGATGCGGTCGAAGGTGGCGCGGGCCTGCATGCCGCCGTCCGGCGCACGGCGGAGGGCCACGGCCGACAGGCCCAGCCGCTGGCGGGCGAGCTGCCCGTAATAGGTGGTCGAATACTGCGCCGCGTGCTCATAGTGCGACCGTGCCGAGCCAGTGTCGCCGGCCGCCTCCGCCGCGCGGCCCTGCCAGAAGAAGGCGCGGGACAGCGTGATCGGGTTGCTCTGGCCGTGGGCGATGCGCGAGAAATGCGCCTGCGCCGTGCGCGGGTCCTTCAGGAAGGCGAGGGCGATCCAGCCGGCGGTGAACTGCTGCTCCGCGCGATAGTTGGAGGCGTCCGGAATGGCGCCGGTGGCAGCCACGCGATAGGCGGTCTTGGGATCGCCCGCATCCAGCAGTTCGCGGGAGACGAGGCGGCGCTCGATCCACCATTCGTCGGTGTCGACCAGCACGTCCGGGCTGGCGCTGGCCGCCTGAAGCAGCGCGGAGGCGGCTTCCGCGTCTTTGCCGGCGCGGCGGGCAAGCTGGGACTTGGCGAACAGATAGGCCGGGTCGTTGGCGAGCGTGAAGGGCACCTGCGACAGCAGGCGGGCGCCTTCCGGTGCCTTTTTCGCGATGGCGAGCCGGGCCTGCGTCAGCAGGACCACGTCCGAGCCGGCGCGGGCGGCGGCGCGCATCGCACGGGCCTGATCGGGCTTGTAGCTGTAGCGGTCGGCGCGGGCCTTGTGGTCGGCGCGGGTGAGCAGGACGCCGAATTCGCCCAGCACCTGATTCTCGGTGTTCTCGGTCAGATCATCGTTGCGCCAGGCGTCGCGGATGAGTGCGGCGGTCGTGTTGCGGTCGCCGGAGGCGGCCATGGCGCGGGCGAGCGCAATCTTGCCCTCGCCGGAGATCGGGTCCTGTTCCGAGAAGAAGGCGCGGACGGTGGCCGGATCCTTGTTCTCCGCCAGCAGCACGCGCTCGGCGCGGCGGCGCAGGGTGCCGGGCGTCGGCCAGCCCGGTTTCTCGCGCAGGAAGGTGGCGATGTTGGTGAAGCCGTAGTCGTTCGGCGCGTTGCGGATGACCAGCCAGACGACCAGGTTGCGCGCCACGGGGTCTTCCAGCTGGCGCGCCATCTGGAGCGCTTCCGTGCCGCGGCCGGCCTTGGCGGCGATCACCGCATTGCGCAATTCGCCGAGTTCGCCGGTGGCGATGGCGGCGGTGGGGGCGAGCGTCAGCGGCGCGGCCTTGGGTGCCGGGCGGGCGGCCACGCCGCGGCCGGGGCCATGGGTCGCAGGCTTGGCGGCGGCCTTGGATTTGGCGTCCGGCTTCTTCGCGTCTTTCTTGGCGTCCTTCTTCGGGTCCGCCTTCTTCGCGTCCGTCTTCTTGGTGTCGGTTTTCTTGGTGGGGGCGTCGCTGTCCTGGGCCGCCATGGCCGGCGGCGCCACGGCAAGCGCCAGGGCGAGGGCGGTGCATGAGAGCAGGAGACGGACAGACGGCATCATTTTTCCTCACGGCTCAGCGCCGAAGCGGATCCGGCGCCGATCTTGGGCGAGCCGCATTGACGAAACGCTAACTACCCTGCCGCACCGATACGGGCAGAAACGTGACGCTGCTATCCTGAGGCGAGTTCGCGCGGCGATCAACGCCCCGTCCCGGCGGGCGCAGGAACCGCTGGGGCCTTTCGCTGACGCGGACAACGCTGTATCTGTCGCGGTCCGCTTTGCCCCGCGCCAAGGGGGCGGGTGCGTTCATAACCCAGAACAAGGCCCTGCCATGTCTTCCGCTTCGCCCAACGCTCTGTTCCGTGGCTCCTTTACCGCGCTCGTGACGCCGTTCCGCGATGGGGCCCTGGACGAGAAAGCGTTCCGCGATCTCGTGGAGTGGCAGATCGCCGAGGGCACCAACGGCCTCGTGCCGGTGGGCACCACGGGCGAAAGCCCGACCCTGACCCATGACGAGCACAAGCGCGTGATCGAATGGGCGGTGTCGCAGGCCGCCGGCCGCGTGCCGGTGATGGCCGGCGCGGGCTCCAACGATACGGCGACCGCCATCGAGTTTTCCCAGCATGCCGAGAAGGTCGGCGCGCAGGGCCTGCTCGTGGTCACGCCCTATTACAACAAGCCCTCGCAGGAGGGCCTGTACCAGCACTTCGCGGCCATCGCGAAGGCGGTGAGCCTGCCCATCTTCATCTACAACATCCCCGCCCGCTCGGTGATCGACATGAGCGTCGAGACCATGGCGCGTCTGCGCGAGTTCCCGAACATTGTCGGCATCAAGGACGCCACCGCCAACATGTCGCGCGTGTCCCTGCAGCGCCAGACGCTGGGCAAGGACTTCATCCAGCTCTCGGGCGAGGACATTACCGCGCTGGGCTTCAACGCCCATGGCGGGGTGGGCTGCATCTCGGTGACGGCGAACGTTGCCCCGCGCCTGTGCGCGGAGTTCCAGGCCGCCTGCACCAGGGGCGATTATGCCGCCGCGCTCGCCATCCAGGACAAGCTGGTGCCGCTGCATACGGCGCTCTTCGTTGAAACCAACCCGTCGCCCACCAAATATGCCCTGTCCGTTCTGGGCAAGATGGCCGAGGACGTGCGCCTGCCCATGGTGCCGGTCTCGGAGCCGACCAAGGCCGTGGTGAAGAGCGCCATGGTCCATGCCGGCCTCATCAACTGATCCTGCGCCGGGCCGGATGGCGACATCCGGCCGCGTCCGCGCTGCCGAGGGCGGGGCGCCACCCGTGCCCCGTCCCGTTTCGAGAGTGTGATGGCTGAGAAGAAGAAAAAGGAGCTGCCCCGCAAGGTGGTCGCCGACAACCGGCGGGCGCGCTTCGACTATGACATCGGCGAGGTGTTCGAGGCGGGCATCGCGCTGAAGGGCACCGAGGTGAAGGCGCTGCGCACCGGCAAGGCGACGATCCACGAGAGCTATGCCGGTGGCAAGAATGGCGAGCTGTGGCTCTTCAATTCCTACGTGCCGGAATATCTGGAAGCCAACCGCTTCAACCACGAGCCGCGCCGCCCGCGCAAACTGCTGATGCACAAGCGGCAGATCCACAAGCTCACCGTTGCGGTGGAGCGCGAGGGCATGACCGTGGTGCCGCTGAAGATCTATTTCAACGAGCAGGGCCGGGCGAAGGTGGAAGTGGCGCTCGCCAAGGGCCGCAAGGCCCATGACAAGCGCGAGGCGGTGAAGGAGCGGGACTGGAACCGCGACAAGGCCCGCCTGATGCGCGATCGCGGCTGAGCCCGCCATGTCGGTCGGCCCCGTGATCCGCCGCGCCGGCCCGGTCGACGCCGGGCGTCTCGGGGCGGCTGGCCCGGCACTTTATGCGGAAAGCTACGCCTTTCTCTGGGACGACGATGCGGCCTATGCCGCGCAGCTTGCCACCTTCGGGCCGGACGCCTTCGCAGACCTGTTGGCCCGCGACGATGCGCGTGTGTGGCTCGTGGAGGATGATGGCGCGCTGCTTGGCTTCCTGTCGCTGCTTCTCGGCGTGCCGGAGCCCGTGACGGGCCGGTCGGCCGGCGCCGAGGTGCCGCGCATCTATCTGGCGCGGGCAGCGACAGGGCAGGGGCTGGGCCGCCGCCTGCTGGACGAGGCGGCCGCCTGCGCGCGCGATGAAGGCGCGGGCTATCTGTGGCTCGATGCCATGGAAACGGCGCCTTGGGCGGTGCGCACCTATCAGAAGTGGGGATTTGCCGAGATTGGCCGCATGCCCTTCAGCCGGCCCGTGAAGGCCGGCCATGGGACGCTTGTGGTGCTCTCGCGCGACCTTTAGACCACTGCGGCCGGCGCAGGGCCGCCCGACGCTGGCGGGATCAGCCGCCGTACTTCAGGCCGATGATCGAGGACGCGGCGCCGCTGCTGACGGAGCTGCGCGAGCTGCTGGTGTTGAACAGGGTCAGGATCGGGTTGTTGGCGGCGGTGTTGTTCGTCGCGTCCCAGATCGCCGCGAAGCGCTGGAGCAGCTTGTTCACCTTCGTCGGGTCCTGAAGATCGTTGACGTTCAGCTTCGCATCCACGATCCGCTTCTGCTGAGCGATGTCCACCTTGCCCATGTTGTCAGGCAGGTTGAACACCGTCTTCACCACCTTATAGAGGGCCGGGTCGCCGAGGATGCTGTAGGCCGACTTGATGGTGGCGGCGTTGCGCTTGAAGTAGAGCGCCAGCTGAACGCCCTGGTCCGTCTGCCCCAACTCCGTCTCGATGGACTGATTGAGGTAGTATCCAACCACGTCGTCGGCCGTGGCCGGAACGGTGGTCAGAGCGTTGGTCGGGTTCAGGTTGGAGAAGGCGCGGGCGAACACCTTGAACTTGTCGTCCGCCAGCTTGTTCACGAAGCTGGAGGAATCGGACAGGTCGCTGTTCAGCACCTTTTTCATATAGGCCTTGGCGTTGGCCATCTCGCTGAGGCCGAACGCATTCATGGCGAAATTGAAAAGGCGGTAGTTGCCGACGAACTCGTCGACGGTTTTGACCTTGGTGATGTTCGCCCTGAAATAAGCGATGTCGTTCTTGACGATCGGCTCCGCAGCCTTCGTCTTGAGCGCCATGGCACTGTTCTTCTGGTAATAATTATAGGTCGCGAACGTCGACCCGAAATCGATAGCCATGGCTGACAGTCCCCACCGTCTCCAACGCATTGTCGTGGCACCGGGGGCCTGTGTCCAGCCCGCAGGCGCGCCAGAGCGCGCGGCAGGAGAACGCAAGTCCTGAAACCACGGCTGCATCCTGCACGATGCGGCTGGCGCGAGGCTTGCGTGAAGCTGTCGTCCGGCGGAGGCGGTCAGCCGCCGTATTCGAGATCGAGGATGTTGCTGGATGCGCCCGAGGCCGACGCGTCGGAGCCGCCGTCGGAAAAGAGCTCCAGCACCGGATCGCTGCTGGCGGCGCTGCTGTTGGTGGCGTCCCAGACGGCGGAGAAGCGGTCGAGCAGGGCGGAGACCTTGGTGGGGTCCTGAAGGTCCGCGATGTTCACCTTGGACTCCACCAGGTCCTTCTGCTGGTTGATGTCGATGGAACCGAGGCTTTCCGGCAGATCGTAGACGGTCTGAACCACCTTCCAGAGCTGGCTGTCGCCGAGGATCGAATAGCCGGAGGTGATGTTCGCGGCGTTGCGCTGAAAATAGAGCGCGAGCTGCGTGCCCTCGTCCTGCTGGCCCACGTCGGTTTCCAACTGCTGTTCCAGATAGCTGTTCACGACCTGCTGGGTCGTGGCGGCCGTATAGCTGGCAGCGGAATCGTTGGGATTGAGATTGGCGAAAGCCTTCGCGAGGTTCAGGTAGCGCTGGTCGTTGAGCTTGTAGACGAGGCTGGAGGAATCCGAGAGATCGCTGCTGAGGACCTGCTTCACCAGGGCCTTGGCGTTGGTTTCATCCGAGAGGCCATAGGCGGTCATGGCATAATTGAGCAGGCGATAGTTGTTCACGAAGTCGTCCACGCTCGTGACCGACCCGATATTGGCCTCGTAATAGGCCGTATCGCGGGCCACCTCGGGCTGGGCGGCTTCCTGCTTCAGGGCCGTATCGCTGTTCTTGGAATAATAGTTGAAGGTCGCGAATGTCGACCCAAGATAGATGCTCATGGCCCCGCTCCCCAGCCCCGGTGGCGGCTCCCGCCGCATGACCTGTTCCAGCGCAGTGAGATTAATGGCGAGGCGCCTTGTGCTCACCACACACTAAGTTGAGGGTCGTCGCCTGTCCTTTCGTCATCTGACCTAACGGCGTGGAACGGTGTATTCGGGACGCTGCGGCAAGCAGGGATACTTTCCGAGATTGGACGGATATTTTTAATCCGGCCGTAATCTTCAGGCCGTTGCGGCAGGTTTGCCGTGCATCTTTCTGCAAGGTCTGCGCAAGCCTTCCATGTTGCGCGCTCGATGCGAGGCGCTGACGGTGCGGCCGGAGGCGGGCAAACCTCTGGCGGCGGTGTCAGGCTGCGCTACAATCGGGCGCGTTTGGATACCGTCACCCGGAGCATGTCAGATGAGTGCCCTCGATCCCGCCGCCTTGCCCGTGCCCGAGGATGACGGCGCCGCAGACCACCTGCCGGGGCTGGAGCTGCCGATCATCCGGCTCATGGGCACCCATGGCCATCCGGTGGACCTCTCCGACCTGTCCGGTCGTGCGGTGGTCTATGTCTATCCGCGCACCGCGCGGCCGGGCGAGCCGCCGCTGGAGGGATGGGACGAAATACCGGGCGCCCGCGGCTGCACCGTGCAGTCCTGCGCCTTCCGCGACCATCTGGAGGATCTGCGGGCCGTCGGCATCGAGCACGTCTTCGGCCTCTCGGCGCAGGACACGGAACATCAGAAGGAAGTGGCCACACGCCTCAACCTGCCGTTTCCGCTGCTATCCGACCATGGCCTGCAACTGGCCCGCGCCATCCGCCTCCCCACCTTCGAGGTCGGCGGACTTAAACTCCTCAAGCGGCTCACGCTGGTCGTGGAAGATGGGGCCATCGCCCACACCTTCTATCCCGTGTTTCCGCCCGAGGAGAGCGCGCGGCAGGTGGTCGAGTTCTTCCGGACCTATGACAGGGGCTGACCGGATCATTCGACTTCTCCCTGGAGGTTGCGGGTTAAGGCATTGAGGGAGCGATGGATTTATCGCTTCTCTCCACCCTCTGTCCGGAGCTAGCCTTCGCCTCCCGCCAGGTCTGCGGACCTGCGCAGACAGGGAGACGCATATGCTGGATCCGACGCCCCCCGACATGCAGGCCCTTGGTGCGCTCCGTCCCGGCGATCCCGCCGAGAAACTGGCAGCGGCCGTCGGCTCCCGCTGGCGGGCGCCGCTTCCCCATGAGGGCGGGTGGGTGCGCTACCTGGACCGCTCGTTCCACGTGACCGCGCGCCTTGATCGTGGGGGCCGGCTGGGGCGGATCGAGTTTCGCGGAAATTTCGATCCGGCGGTCTCCATCGCCGGCCTGCGGGTGCGCATGCCGGAGGCGGAACTCGCCGCCGTCGCGCCGGATCTCCATCTCTCCAAGCTGCCGGAGGGCGGCGCGCCCTATCGCTTCGGATCGCGCGACCTGCCGAACGGCGCCCGCCAGTTCGTTGAGACGGGCTATGGCAAGGTGCAGCGCATCCAGCTGTTCCATCCGAAGGCCGTCTATCCCTCCTGGCGCGATCTCAGCCTCACGCCGCCCTCCGCCGCCTTCAACGTGCACGTCGTTCCGGGTCTGAAGCCGCGCGGCAGCGACGCGCCGGAGGGCTGGTGCTGCGGCCTGCCGCGGGGCATCACGCCCGGGCAATGGCCGCTGTCCACCGAGACCGGTCTGCCTCTGGAGCACCACTTCACCGTGCGGGTGCCGGAGCCCTACCGGGTGCATGGTGCGCAATATGTGGCGCTCGCGCTCTTCAGCGACACCACCACGGAGAACCGCAGCGCGCCGCAGGTGCTGGACGTGATGACCATGGCCATGGACGGACGGGCGCTGCCTGAGGCGCCCGATCCGGCGATCGCGCCCTTCGTGGCCTCTCTGCGCAACCGCCATCCCATGGAGTTCCGCTCCTACGACATCCTCTATTCCACCCATGCCGCCATCTGGCTGACCGAGGCGGAGTTCAACGGACCGGAGTGCGAGCCGCCGGAGCCGATCCGGACCGCAGCCAATGAGGACGCACAGTGGCAGGACTGGCGGCAGACGACAGCGGCCCAGCGCCTGTTCGGCTGGAATGGGCAGGAGCCGTTCGATAGCGACTATTATCTGCATCGGCTGGCGGGCCGCCCGCCGGAAGGCCCCTGGGACATTCTGGCCCTCAGCATCACGCCGGCGGAGGATCCCAATGCCGGGCGTGAGCCGGTGGACTTCGGGGAGGGGCATAATCCCGACGGCTATGTGCCCGCCTTCACCGAGGAATGGGATCGTCTCGGGCTCGAGCTGAAGTATGACGACCTCCAGTTCGGCGGCACCGTGATCACCGGCGACGGCTTCGACGAACTGTCGCCCTTCTTCCTGGTCATCCGTGAGACCGCGGGCATGTGGAACCTTGCGGGTCACGCGGTGCCGTTCGATCTCGTCTCCATGCGCACGCTGTTCTGACGGGTCTCAGGGCCCCGTCTGCCGCATCAGGTAGGCGATGACGTCAGCCCGGTCGCGGGCGGACTCAAGCCCGGCAAAGCCCATGCTGGTGCCGGGCGCAAAGGCTTGCGGGTCCTTCAGCCAGGCATCCATCCGCTCAGGCGTCCAGCGTCCGCCCACCGCTTGCAGGGCAGCGGTGTAGCTGAAGCGCGGGCTGTTGCGGCCGATCAGGCTGCCAATCACGCCATGGAGGTTCGGTCCGTCGAGATTGCCGCCGGCGCGTCCGACGGAATGGCAGGATCCGCAGATGCGGAAGACCTGCGCCCCGGCGGCCGGGTCCGCATCGCGGAGCAGGTCGGCGAGGGTGGCATTTTCCGGCACCGGCCGGGGCGGGCGCTGGCTCGGCGCGAAGCCCGGCCAGAACCGCCATGCCAGAGCGACCGCGCAGGCGCCGATGCCGACGCCGAGGGCGATGGAGAGGAGGGGGTGCCGCATGTCCGCCCCGTGGCCCCCTCAGGCAGCGTCGAGGAAGCTTCGGACCTGCGAGAAGACGGCGCGGAACATCTCGGGCGTCAGTACGCCGGTGTTGGTGTTGTAACGGGAGCAATGATAGCTGCCGAACACCGTATGGCCGCCGATCTCGCGCCGGGTCCCATGGCCGAAGGGCGCGCGCGACATGCGTTCGCCCAGCGTCACCACAACGGAATCATGCGCGATCTTGCCGAGGGCCACGATGGCGGACAGGCGCGACATCTGTGCCATCGCTGCCGCGAGGAAGGGGCGGCAGGTGCGGATTTCTTCCGTGGTCGGCTTGTTCTCCGGCGGCACGCAGCGCACCGCGTTCACGATGCGGGCGTCGATCAGTTCCAGGCCGTCATCGGGATCGGCGCGATAGGTGCCGCGCGCGAAGCCGAAATGGATGAGCGTCTCGTAGAGCAGGTCGCCCGCATAGTCGCCCGTGAAGGGGCGTCCCGTGCGGTTGGCGCCGCGCAGGCCGGGGGCGAGGCCGACGATGAGGAGTCGAGCCTCCTGTGGTCCGAAGGCCGGAACCGGAGCGTTGAACCAGGAGGGCTCCGCCGCCCGCCAGGTGGAGCGGAAGGAGACGAGGCGCGGGCACAAAGGGCAATCGCGCCCCGGGTCTGCAAGCATCGAAACGGTCAGTTCTCGTTCGGGTCCGCCACGGGGGCGCCGCGCCGCTCAAGGAAACGGGGCGTTTCCTGAAGGCGGTTGGCGCGCTCGGCCGGATCACGTCCGATTTTCGCCTGAAGGTCAACCAGATCGATGAAGACGTCGGCCTGACGGCGCAGGTCGTCGGAGATCAGCGGCGGCTGGGTCGAGATGGTGGAGACGACGCTGACGCGGACGCCCTTGCGCTGCAGGGCTTCCACAAGCGAGCGGAAATCGCCGTCGCCGGAGAAGAGGACGATGTGGTCGAGGCTGCCGGCCAGTTCCATGGCATCGACGGCGATCTCGATGTCCATGTTGCCCCGCACACGGCGTCGGCCCTGACTGTCCGTGAACTCCCGCGCGAGCTTCGTTACGACGGAATAACCGTTGTAATCCAGCCAATCCAGCAGCGGGCGGATGGACGAATATTCCTGGTCCTCGACCAGTGTCGTATAGTAGAAGGCGCGGAGCAAATACCCGCGGCTCTGGAATTCTTTTAGCAAGCGCTTGTAGTCGATATCGAATCCAAGAGCTTTCGTGGCTGAATACAGATTGGCGCCATCGATGAACAGCGCGATCTTTTCCATACCCTGCATATTCGTTTCACCGACCCTAAAAACTAGACGTTACCCTACAGGGATTTTAAATTTGTATCGCATGCCATTTCTCAAGCATGGCGGGTCCGAGCGCAAGCGAAAAACGCATCGGTTGCTTGCCTGCTAATCCCAAATCGGATATAACGCCAAACTTTCCCACGCTTCGCCCCGCCGTAGCGCGCACCAAGGAGTGCCGACACCATGGCCCGTGTCACCGTTGAGGATTGCATCGATAAGGTGGACAACCGTTTCGAGCTTGTCCTCCTCGCCGGCCATCGCGCCCGCATGATCTCGTCCGGCTCGCCGATCACGGTGGACCGCGATAACGACAAAAATCCGGTCGTTGCGCTGCGCGAGATCGCTGACGAGACGGTCAGCCCCGAGGATCTCAAGGAAGACCTCATCCACTCGCTCCAGAAGTACACGGAAGTGGACGAGCCGGAGCCCGAGTCCGTGCCGCTCATCGCCAGCAGCGAAGGCGGCGTCGACGATGCCGATATCGTTCTGGACCGCATGACCGAGGAAGAGCTCCTCGCCGGTCTCCAGGGCCTCGTGCCGCCGGAGCAGACGGACGACGACGAGGGCTGACCACCCCGCTGGGGCCGCGTGCGGTCCCGCGCTTCAAATTCGACGCCAGCAGGGTCTCTCGGGATTCTGCTGGCGTTTTGCATTGTGTGCATAGCTTTTGAATTGAGTTGGTGTAGTTTTGCATTGCGTCCGTCGCGCGGCAATCCGTTCGCCGGCCGCGCATCCGCCTTGGGACGCGATGACGCGTCCCTCTCCGCTCAAGGCTGGACGAGAGGGTATCTGTGTCGGGTGTTTCAAGGGGCGGCGGGTAGCCGCCGCGTCAGAAGCCGACGGCAGAGCCGATCAGATCATAGGCGTCCGCCGCCTCGATCTTCACCGTGGCGATCTCGCCCACGCGCAGCGGGCGCCGGGAGGCGATCTTCACCGAGCCGTCGATCTCCGGCGCATCGCCCTTGGTGCGGCCGATGGCGCCGCCGGGCGTCACGCTGTCGATGATGACCTGCTGGCGGGTGCCCACCTTACGCTTGAGGCGGCGGGCGGAGATTGCCTGCTGCTTCAGCATGAAGCGGTCGTAGCGCTCCGCCTTCACCTCGTCCGGCACCGGATTTTCCAGCGCATTGGCGGGCGCGCCCGCCACCGGCTCGAACTTGAAGCAGCCCACGCGGTCGAGCTGTGCCTCGTCGAGGAAGTCCAGCAGTTCCTGGAACTCCTCCTCGGTCTCGCCGGGGAAGCCGACAATGAAGGTGGAGCGCAGGGTGATGTCGGGCACCGCATCCCGCCACGCCAGCACGCGGGCCAGCGTCTTCTCCTGCGCCGCCGGACGCTTCATCCGCCGCAGCACGGTGGGGCTGGCGTGCTGGAAGGGAATGTCGAGATAGGGCAGCACCTTGCCGCTCGCCATCAACTCCATCACCCGGTCCACGTGCGGATAGGGATAGACGTAATGGAGGCGCACCCAGGCGCCGAGATCGCCCAGTGCATCGGCCAGATCGAAGAAGCGGGTCGCCCAGTCGCGGTCCTTCCAGCGGCTCTCGGCATACTTCAGGTCGACGCCATAGGCCGAGGTGTCCTGCGAGATGACGAGCAGTTCCTTCACGCCGGCCGCGACCAGCTTCTCCGCCTCGCGCATCACCTCGTTCAGCGGGCGGCTCACGAGATCGCCGCGCAGCTTCGGGATGATGCAGAAGGTGCAGCGGTTGTTGCAGCCTTCTGAAATCTTCAGATAGGCGTAGTGGCGCGGCGTGAGCTTCACGCCCTGTTCGGGCACGAGGTCCAGGAAGGGATCGTGCTTGGGCGGCACCGCCTGGTGCACGGCGTCAAGCACGCTTTCATATTGCTGCGGGCCGGTGATGGCGAGCACGCTCGGGTGGACGGCGCGAATCTGCTCCGGCTCGGCGCCCATGCAGCCGGTCACGACCACCTTGCCGTTCTCCGCCAGCGCCTCGCCGATGGCCGAGAGGCTTTCAGCCTTGGCGCTGTCGAGGAAGCCGCAGGTGTTCACGATGACGAGATCGGCGCCGTCGTGGTTGCGCGTCAGCTCATAGCCTTCCGCCCTGAGGCGCGTGACGATGCGCTCGCTGTCCACCAGAGCCTTGGGGCATCCCAGCGAAACGAAGGAGATGCGGGGCGCCGCCGGGGTTGCGGTCGAGAGCGTGCTGGTGGGTTCGGCCATGATGTGGCGCGCAGGTCCGTTTGGTATCAGAGAGCGCAGAGGCGTTACGGGAGGTTGACCCGCCCGTCAATCCCGCTGCCGCATGGCTGCCCGGCGCGGGCGCTGTCCGCGCGCATCCCAAGGTACCGTCCGCCTTGCGCCTTTCCGTCCCGTGGCGCCCAAGGTACACAACTCCAGCCTGTCCGGTTGGGGTGCCCGCATGATTTATCTGATCGCGTCCATCGCCGGCATCGCCGGCCTGCTCTTCGGCTTTGATGAAGGCGTCATCGCCGGCGCGCTGCATCTCCTGCGCGCGGAATTCACCATCTCTCCCCTGGCCGAAGGGCTGATGACCGCGACGGTTCCGTTCGGCGCCATCGGCGGGGCGCTGCTCGCGGGCTGGCTGGCCGGGCCCATGGGGCGGCGCAAGCTGCTGCTGGGCGCGGCGCTGCTGTTCGTCTTCGGCGCACTACTGTCTGCGGTGGCGACGAGCCTTGCCCACGTGTGTATCGCCCGCCTTCTGCTCGGGCTGGCCATCGGCGTCGCCGCCATGATCGCCCCGCTCTATATTTCGGAGACCGCCCCCGCCCGCATCCGGGGCATGCTGGTGTCCATCTATCAGCTCGCCATCACGCTCGGCATCCTCGGCGCCTATCTGGTGGGCTACGTCTTCTCCGATAGCTGGCGGACCATGTTCGCCACGGGAATGGTGCCGGGCCTGATCCTGTTCTTCGGCGTGGTGGTGCTGTCCGATACGCCCCGCTGGCTGGTGCTCCGCGGGCGGCGCGACGAGGCCCGCGCGGTCATCGCCCGCACGCAGGGGTTGCCGCGGGATCATCGCGACGTGGTGGCCGAGCTGCGGGAGATCGAGAAGGCGGCGGCGGCCGATGAGGCACAGGGCGGCTGGCGCGACCTGCTCAGCCCCACGTTGCGGCCGGCGCTGGTGGTGGGTATGGGACTGTTCCTGCTCCAGCAGCTCAGCGGCATCAATGCGGTAATCTATTTCGCGCCCACCGTCTTCCGCCTGTCCGGCTTCGACAACACCTCCACCCAGATGCTCGCCACCGTGGGTGTGGGATGCGTCAACGTCCTGATGACCTTTGTGGCCATGGGGCTCATCGATCGCATCGGCCGCCGCAAGCTCATGTTCATCGGCTTTGCCGGGGCGGCGCTCAGCCTCGGCATGATCGCGGTGGCGGCCGGCACGGGCGCCAGCGATCTGCAGGCGCTCGCGCTGGTGGGGCTGCTGCTCTACATCGCCGCCTTCGCGGTCGCCATCGGGCCGCTGCCGTGGGTGATGATGTCGGAAATCTTCCCGTTGCACCTGCGGGGGCCGGGCATGAGCGCGGCCTCCATCACCAACTGGGTGTTCAACTTTATCGTGGTGCTGACCTTCCCCGTGCTGGTGGAGGCCATCGGCCTTGCGGGTGTGTTCGGCATCTATGCGCTGGTCTGCCTCGCCGGGCTCGTGTTCACCGCCCGCCTCGTGCCGGAGACCAGCCAGGTGTCGCTGGAGGAGATCGAGGCGCATCTGAAGGCTGGCAAGCCGTTCAGCGCCCTTGCCACCCGCGCGCCGGACAGGACCTGACCCCGGCCGGGTCGCCGCCCGAAGGCGGCGGCCCGGACCCTGCGGTCAGAACTTGAAGCGCGTGCCCACCACCACAGAGCGGCCGTTGCCGGGCTCGAACAGCGCCTGGTTTGGACTGGCCCGACCGGTCACGCTCACGCTCGCGATATAGTTCACGTTCAGAAGGTTGCGGGCGTCGAGATAGACCGCCGGCCCCTTGCCGTTGTCGTAACCCGTGCGGAAGTTGAGCAGGGCGTAGGGCGAGGTGTCGAGCGTATTGGCGTCGTCCACATAATAGGCGACCGGCACCCACTCCACGTTCGGCCCTGCGTAGAAGCCGCTCGGATGCTTGTAGAGCAGTTCCGCCCGCAGATAGTGGGGCGGGATGCCCGGCAGGCGGTTGTTGCCCCACACCGGATCATTGTCGAAATAGAAGTCGCTGTAGGTGTAGGCGACATTCAGCCAGATGCTGTCGGTGATCGGGCCGGGCGTGAAGAGATCCTTCAGCACCTGCACGCCGAAGCCCAGCTCCAGCCCCTGATGGATGGTGCTGCCGAGATTGACCACCGTGCAGGTGAGGCCCTGCGTGTTGCCGGGGTCCTGGCACTGCAGTTCGTTCTGCACCCACGAGCGATAGAGCGAGACGTCCCAGCTGTAGGTCGGCTGGCGGCCGCGGGTGCCGATCTCGACCGTCGTCGCCGTCTGCGCCTTCAGATTTCCGATGACCACGCTGCCGAAGTCGGTGAGCTCGGAGAAGGTCGGTATCTCGCCGGAGCGCGAGACATTGCCGAAGACCTGCGCGCCCGGCGCCATCTCGTAGACGAAGCCGCCCTTGGGCAGGAACAGGTTGTAGTCGTTGCCGCCCGAAACCGCCTTGTAGAAGGCCGTGCGGTCGAGGCTGGCGGTGAGGAACTGGCCGGCGCCGACGAAGGCGAAGTTCGGGGCCAGATAGAAATGGTCCTCGAAATAATAGGTCGTCGTGGTGGCGCTGTCGTTGCTCCAGTAGGCGAGGGCGCCGGCGATGCCCGCCACATTGTTGTAGCGCTTGGCGTCAGTGGTGCCGGTTCCGTAATTGATGCCGAGCACGAGGCGGTTGTTGAAGCCGCCGATGCTGCGCTCGTCCACGAGGCGGGTGAAGGCGCCGTATTCCTCGTAATTGTAGTTCAGCACCTGGAAGATGGGGTGGTTGAGATCCTTGTTGGTGTAGAAGACGCCGGCCTCCAGCTTCGTGGTGTCGGAGAGCAGGGCCGTCGTCTTGTTGGCGAGGCGCACGGACTCGATGTTGCGCTGGTAATTCAGCAGAACGTTGGTGGGATTGGCGGTCTGCGGAGAATTCAGAGCCACGGTCTTGGAGACGGCGCCGGGGATCTGCTGGTTCACATTGGTGGCATTGAGATAGAAGCGCGTCTCCAGGTTCTCGTTGAGCTGGATGCCGAAATTGGCGCTGCCGCGCGTGTTCTCGCCTGCGGAGTGGTCGCGGAAGCCTTCCTGCGTCAGCCACGAGCCGGTGACGAAGCCATCGAAGGCGCCCTGCGCACCGCCGCTGCTCGCCTGAAGGCGATAGAAGCCGAAGGAGCCGATGTCGAAGCGGGCCTCGAACGGGCTCGCCGTGCGGCCCGTGGGCGTCACGAAATTGATGGCGCCGCCCAGCGCATTGGCGCCGAACTGGTAGCCGTTGGCGCCCTTGAACACCTCCACATATTGGAAGGCGGTGGGGTCGATCTCCTGAAAGTCGCCGCCGCCATCCACGGACGAGAGCGGGATGCCGTCCTGGAAGAGCTGGATTCCGCGCAGGTGCGCGCTGCGCGAGATGCCGGAGCCGCGGATGGAAAGGCGGGTGTCCTCGCCCCATTTCGGTTGCGCGAACACGCCGGGCACGAAGTCCAGCATGTCCTTGATGGTCTTGGCCTGCGTGTCATCCCATGTCATGGCCCCCACCACCTCGGCGCCGCCGGGCGTGAGCTCGATGTTCGCCCGCGCCTGCGATTCGGACGGGACGGTAAGGCTGCCGCCCGGTGCCGCCTGCACGGAGATGGTGGGCAGTTCCACCGCGCTCGCGGCAGCGGGGGCCTGCTGGGCCAGAGCGGAACCGGGAAACGCCAGCGCGGTGGCGGCAAGGAGGGCGCGCGGAAGGGCGCCCCGAAGCAGGGGGTGGGGTGGGGAATAAGGCATGGCAATGCACCGCGGCCTCCGGCGCCCATCGGCGGCCGGGCCTGAGAAACGAGCTATGGGCGGAAATGGCGGGAGCGGTGCCCTTCAGCGCCTGCGGTTCTCGATCGCCAACCGGTAGCCAGCCATTGACCTCGAGTGCCGCAGCCCGAAGGGCGGCAGCAGGCGCAGGGCCTGCCGCAACGCTCCAGCGTGCGCAATCTCAGGCCGTGGCGGGCGGTGCGCGGGGACGGGCCGACGTGGCGGCACGGTGGGAGAGAAGCGGCCAGTCGGAACGCCCGGCTTCGGGTGCCAGCACCACGAAGGTCCGCTTCAGCGGCGAGGCGAGGGGGGTCGGCAGGACCGGTGTTCCACCGGCCAGCGGGCAGGCGAAACAATCGTGTGCCTTGGACGGCGTGTCCGGACCACCGTGATCCTGATCGGTCGAGGTGCCGAGGCAGAGGATGAAGCCGTCATTCCCTGCCGGCGCTGCCATGGCACCGAGCGCAAGGCCCGAGATCAGCGCCTGGAAGACGAGAAGATAGGCGGCAAGCCAGCTCAGGCCGATGCGGGTACCGCCGCGCGCATGCGCGGTTGTGGGATGCCTCTGCGGCGTCAGAAGGGGTGCTGGGGAACCCGCCACTGCGTCGGCCTCTGGATGGCTGGAAATGTCCGCTCCTGCGGCGGACGCGCGCGGCGCTTGCCGCAATTGATCCATATGGATGCCACATCTGCGGCGTTTTTCGCAACGTCACCGGATGCGTCATCTGCGCACAACGGTCGTTCCCCGCACATTTTCATTCCGCAGCGCGGCGAAAACGCGTTATAAGGGACGCAGCCAGCCAATTCCCCGTATCATCGGGGATCGCCAGCCAACCGATGTCCTTTGAACGATCGATTGCTGGTGGCGTGATGACGATACGCGGTGGTTCTTCCAAGCCTGTGGCGCGTGTGCGGGGTGCGATGGCAGCCGTCGCTGCGCTGTCCGTTGCCTTGACCCTCAGCTGCGGAGCCCGGGCGGAGGACAAACTGCGCCTCGCGCAGGCAACCGCCCCGGCGGCGGCTGCGCCCGCCGTTACCCCCACAGCGCCGAAGCCCGCACCCGTGGCGCCGTCACCTTACGGCGTGCAGCCTTCCGCTCCGCCGGCGCCCGTGGGTGCGCCGCCGCCGCCGTCGGCCGCCCTTGCCCCCGCGACGGCCCAGCTCCCTCCGGCCACGGCTCCCGCCACTCCGCCCGCCGAGCCCCCCGCCGGAGCGGCGCCGGCCTCGGCGGCTGCGCCTGCGCTTCCCGCGCCGCCTGCGCCCGCCGCGGAAGCCGCGCCCCGGCCGGCGGCGCTGCTGCCCCATGACCTGTCCCCCTGGGGCATGTTCATGGCTGCGGACATCGTGGTGAAGGTGGTGATGAGCGGCCTCGCGCTCGCCTCCGTCATCACCTGGACCATCTGGCTGGTGAAGGTGCTCGAACTCACCACCGCCAACCGTCAGGTGCGGCGCGCGCTGCACACCCTGCGCGAATCATCCAACCTGCTGGGCAGCGCCCGCGCCCTGCCGCCGCGCGGCGGCGCCTCCGCCCGCCTCATCCAGTCGGCGCTCGGCGAACTCGAAGCCTCCCGGGCCCTGCCGGCCGAAGGCATCAAGGAGCGCGTCGCCATATCGCTGAACCGCATCGAGGCGGCGGCGGGCCGGCGCATGTCGCTCGGCACGGGCCTTCTCGCCACCATCGGTTCCACGGCGCCCTTCATCGGCCTGTTCGGCACCGTGTGGGGCATCATGAACAGCTTCATCGGCATCTCGAAGGCGCAGACGACCAATCTCGCGGTGGTCGCCCCCGGCATCGCCGAGGCGCTGCTCGCCACCGCCATCGGCCTCGTGGCGGCCATCCCGGCGGTGATCATCTACAACGTCTTCGCCCGCGCCATCTCCAACTACAAGGCGAGCCTCTCGGACGCCTCGGCCGAGGTGATGCGCCACCTCTCCCGCGATCTCGATCGCGAGGCCTCGGGGGCCAACCGCCTGCGCGCTGCGGCGGAGTGAGCCATGGCCGCGAAGCTTGATCTCGGCGGGGATGACCTCGTCGAAAACCACGACATCAACGTCACGCCCTTCATCGACGTCATCCTGGTGCTGCTCATCATCTTCATGGTGGCGGCGCCGCTCGCGACGGTGGACGTGCCGGTGGACCTGCCGGTGGCCAATGCCCAGCAGCAGCCGCGGCCGGACAAGCCGCTGTTCCTCACCATCCAGCCGGACCTCAAGCTCTCGGTGGGCGACGAGGCGGTGCAGCGCGACAGCCTGCCGGCGGCCCTCGACGCGGTGACCCATGGCGACCGCCAGCAGCGCGTCTTCGTGCGCGCCGACAAGGCCGTGCCCTATGGCGACGTGATGGAGGTGATGAATCTCTTGCGCTCGGCCGGCTATCTGAAGATCGGTCTCGTCGGCCTGGACACGGCCGCGGCCGCCACCGCGCCCGCTGGTGCCCCGCCCGCGGCGGGAGCCGCCCAGTGACGGCCACCTACCCGCATCATCACCACGAGCACCACGGGCCGTTGCCGGTGGGGCGCTGGGTGCTGGCCGGCGCCCTGATCCTCGCGATCCACGGCGGCGCGGTCTATGCGGGCCTGAAGTGGCACAAGGTGGAGGGCATCAGCGAGCCGCCGCCGGCCGCCGTGATGATCGACCTTGCCCCGCTGCCGGTGGCGCCGCCTTCCGAGACCGAGGACGTGGCGCCCGGACCGCAGATGGTGCAGGCTCCCGAGCCGGTGCCGGATGCGCCGGACACCATGGAAGACTCCACCCCGCCGCCGACGCCGGAGGTGGTGGAGGAGCCCATCGAGAAGATGCCGGACCTCCCGGCGCCCCCCGTGATGGCCGAGGCGGTGCTGCCGCCTCCGCGCCCGATCGTGCAGGAACCACCTCCGCCGCAGAAGAAGCCGGAGGAGAAGAAGCCAGAGAAGAAGGCGAGCCGTCGCCCGGCCGCGCCGGTGACCAGTGCCGCGCCTAAGCTCGATGCGCCGACGTCCAATGCCATTGCGGCGCCGTCCGCGGGCGCCTCGTCCTCGGCATCCACGGCGCCGGCCACGTGGCGCAGCATGATCGTGGGCCATCTCAACCGCTACAAGCGCTATCCCTCCGAGGCACGCGCCAAGCGGGAGGAGGGCACCGCCCGCCTGCGCTTCACCATCGACCGGGCCGGCCGCGTCATCGGCGCCAGCCTCGCCGGCACGTCGGGCCACGCGCTGCTGGATGAGGAGACGCTGGAGATGGTGCGCCGCGCCTCGCCCTTCCCGGCACCGCCCGCCGAAGTGGCCGGAGCCAGCATCACCTTCACAGTGCCGGTGGATTTCAACGTCCGCTGACCGTCCGCGCCGCAGCGGACAATGCGTCCAAGCGCGAAACGCGCCTGGGTGTGGCATGGGGTGCAAGGCTGGTGGGCAGGTAGGCTTTGGACTTGGCGGGTGCGCTGTGATAAGCGAGCCCTCCGACCGGCCGCCCCGCGAGGAGCCTGCCGCGCCGAACGTTTCGGAGACTATCCATGGCCTCGTCCGCTGCGCACAGCGCCTCCGCCTCGGCGGAGATGAACCGCTTCTTCTCCGCCTCCCTCGCGGAGGTTGATCCCGAGATCGCCGCCGCCGTGTCGGCCGAACTCGGTCGCCAGCGCGAGGAAATCGAGCTCATCGCCTCGGAAAACATCGTCTCCCGCGCCGTGCTCGAGGCCCAGGGCTCGGTGCTCACCAACAAGTATGCCGAGGGCTATCCGGGCAAGCGCTATTATGGCGGCTGCCAGTTCGTGGACGTGGCCGAGAACCTCGCCATCGATCGCGCCAAGAAGCTGTTCGGGTGCGCCTTCGCGAACGTGCAGCCGAATTCCGGCAGCCAGGCCAATCAGGGCGTCTTCTTCACCCTGATGCAGCCGGGCGACACCTTCCTCGGCCTCAACCTCGCCGCCGGCGGCCATCTCACCCATGGCTCGCCCGTCAACATGTCGGGCAAGTGGTTCAACGCGGTCGCCTATGGCGTGCGCGAGGACGACCAGCGCATCGATTATGACGTGGTCGCCCAGCTCGCCGACCAGCACAAGCCGAAGGTGATCGTGGCCGGCGGCTCCGCCTATCCGCGCGTCATCGATTTCGCCCGCATGCGCCAGATCGCCGACAGCGTCGGCGCCAAGCTCATGGTGGACATGGCCCACTTCGCGGGCCTCGTGGCCGGTGGCGCGCACCCGAGCCCGTTCCCGCACGCCCATGTGGTGACCACCACCACGCACAAGACCCTGCGCGGCCCGCGCGGCGGCATGATCCTGACCAATGACGAGGAACTGGCGAAGAAGCTCAACTCCGCCATCTTCCCCGGCATCCAGGGTGGCCCGCTCATGCATGTCATCGCCGCCAAGGCGGTGGCCTTCGGCGAAGCGCTGCGCCCCGAGTTCAAGGTCTATGCCAAGAACGTGGTGGAGAATGCCCGCGCGCTGGCCGAGAACCTGCGCGGCCACGGCTTCGACATTGTGTCCGACGGCACCGACACGCATCTGATGCTGGTGGACCTGCGCCCCAAGCGCCTCAGCGGCAAGATTTCGGAGAATGCGCTCGGCCGCGCCCACATCACCTGCAACAAGAACGGCATTCCGTTCGATCCCGAGAAGCCGGCGGTTACCTCGGGCGTGCGTCTCGGCACCCCGGCGGGCACCACCCGCGGCTTCGGCGTGGCCGAGTTCCAACAGATCGGCGACATGATCGCCGAAGTGCTGGACGTGCTGTCGCAGAAGGGTGTCGCCGAGGACAGCCTCGTGGAAGAGGCGGTGCGCGGCAAGGTGAAGTCGCTGCTCGCCCGCTTCCCCATTTATAACTGATCCTGCCCGCTCCGGCGTCTGCCGGGGCAGGTCCGTTTTGGTAGCGCGCGGGTCATTGGCCCGCGCGCTTTTCGTCCGATCCCGCCCGGCAAGGGACAGGTCTTCATGCGGTGCCCCTATTGCGGCAGTCTCGACACCCAGGTGAAGGACAGCCGCCCCACCGAGGACAACACCGCCATCCGCCGCCGCCGGGTCTGCCCGGATTGCGGTGGGCGGTTCACCACCTTCGAGCGCGTGCAACTGCGCGAACTGATGGTGGTGAAGCGCTCGGGCCGCCGCGTGCCCTTCGATCGCGACAAGCTCGCCCGGTCCGTGGAAATCGCCCTGCGCAAGCGTCCTGTCGAGACCGAGCGCGTGGAGCGCATGCTCTCCGGTCTCGTGCGGCAGCTGGAGAGCCTCGGGGATACCGAGATCACCTCCGAGACCATCGGCGAGATGGTGATGGAAGGCCTGAAGCAGATCGACGACGTGGCCTATGTCCGTTTCGCCTCTGTCTATCGCAATTTTCGCGAGGCGCGCGATTTCGAGAGCCTGCTGGACGAATTGCAGCTCGGCGAGCGCAAGGCGGAGGCGCTGGCCAAGCTGAAGCGCGCGGACCGCACAGCGTCCGAAAGCGAACCGGAGTAGGGGCCATGAGCGCTACGGTGGGCCTTGGCCGGGCCGGCGTCTTCTCGCCCGAGGAAGACGAGGCCCTGATGGCGGAGGCGCTGGCGGTCGGCCAGCTCGGCCTCGGCCGCACCTGGCCCAACCCTTCCGTGGGCGCCGTCGTGGTGCGCCCGACCTCGGCTGGTCCCCAGATTCTCGGTCGTGCCGGCACCGCGCCCGCCGGCCGTCCCCATGCGGAGCCGCTGGCGCTGGCGCAGGCGGGCGACGCGGCCCGCGGGGCGACGCTCTATGTCACGCTCGAGCCCTGCTCGCATTTCGGCCGCACGCCGCCTTGCGCGGATGCGGTGATCGCCGCCGGCATCACCCGCGTGGTGGCGGCGGTGGAGGATCCCGATCCGCGCGTGCGGGGCAGGGGTGTCGCCCGCATGCGGGCGGCGGGCCTCTGGGTGACGGTGGGCGTCGGCGCCGAGCGGGCGCTGGAGGATCATGCGGGCCATATCAGCCGCGTCACCCGCGGCCGGCCCCACGTGTTGCTCAAGATGGCGGTCTCGGCTGATGGGAAGGCGGGCCTTGAAGGCCCGCGCCCGGCCGCCATCACCGGCGAGGAAGCGCGCGCCCGCGTCCATCTGATGCGTGCGCACGCGGACGCCATCATGGTCGGCATCGGCACCGTTCTCGCGGACGATCCGCAACTGACCGTCCGCCTGCCCGGCATGGACGGGCGCTCGCCGGTGCGGATCGTGCTCGACGGCGACCTGCGCCTGCCGACCACCTGCGGCTTGGTGCGTACGGCGGAGCAGGTGCCGGTGTGGGCCATCGCCGCCGAGGACGCCCCTGCCGAGCGCGAGAAGGCGCTGGTGGATGCGGGTGTTCAGGTGCTGCGCGCCCCCCGCGCTGCCTCCGGCCGCCTCGCTCTCCCGGCGGTGATGAAGCTTCTCGGCCTCCTCGGCCTTACCCGCCTGATGGTGGAAGGCGGCCCGCAGGTGGCCGCAGCGCTGCTGGATGAGGGGCTCGTGGACGAGGTGGCGGTGCTGCGTTCGCCCGGCGCGCTGGGGGCAGGGGCCCTCGATGCGCTGGCCGGCCGTCCCCTCACGCGCCTCACCGAGCCGGTGGGCTTCGCGGTGGTGGAGCGCACGGAGCTTGGCCGCGACAGTCTCATGCGGCTGCGGCGGCTCTGATCTGCGCCCTGTTTTTGCTGCCGTTGGCGGTGGGTGGTGGTACAGAGGCGTTTCGATCCCCGTGCTGCTGCTCCTTGGGCAGGCCGCGCGGCCCCACTCATTGCGGCGAAGACCCGCGCGGACGGAACCATGTTCACTGGCATCGTCACGGATCTCGGCGAGATCGTCGATCTGGAAGTGCACAATGAGGTGCGCACCTTCGGCATCGCGACCGACTACAAGCCTTCCTCCATCGATATCGGCGCCTCCATCGCCTGTTCCGGCGTGTGCCTGACGGTGACCAAGGTGAAGAAGCGCGGGCCCAAGCGCGCCGTCTTCTACGTGGACGCCGCCCCCGAGACGCTGGCCATCACCACGGTGGCGAAGTGGCGCGAGGGGTCGCGGATCAATCTGGAGCGCTCGCTGACCATTGGCGGCGAGCTCGGCGGACATCTCGTGACCGGCCATGTGGACGGCATCGCGAGGGTCGTCGCACGCGACGATTTCGAGGAGACGAGCCGCTTCACCTTCGAGGCGCCGGAGCCGCTGGCCCGCTTCATCGCCGCCAAGGGCTCGGTCTGTCTCGATGGCACGTCCCTGACCGTCAATACGGTGAAGGGCAACCGGTTCTCGTGCCTGCTCATCCCCCACACGCTTGCCGTCACCACCTGGGGCGTGGTGCAGGCGGAGGATGAGATCAATCTCGAAGTGGACCTGATGGCCCGCTATGCCGCGCGCCTTGCGCAGTATGAGCCGGCCTAGAGGGCGACAGGCTTCGATTGCCCGGCAATTGAAGCCGTAAGACGCTCTCCATTTGAAATCGGAGCCTGATTTCCCGGGCAGAAGGATTTCCTCTGACCCCTTCCGGCTCTAGTACCTGACGCGCCCGAATCGGAGAACATCAAGATGGTAAGCACGCGCAAGGAAGGCGCGAGCGCCGGGGAGCCCGTCACCGGGGCCCGAGTGCTGATTGTGGAAGGGCGCTATTACGAGGCGCTGGCGGACGAGCTTCTGGCCGGCGCTCGCGCCGCGCTGGAGGCGGCCGGTGCCACCGTGGACGTGATTACCGTTCCGGGCGCGCTGGAAATCCCGATCGCCGCCGAGATCGCCCTCGAGGCGGCCGAGGAAGAGGACGAGCCTTACGAGGCAGTGGTGGCGCTCGGCTGCGTCATCCGCGGCGAGACCTACCATTTCGAGATCGTGGCGGGAGAATCCTCGCGCGGCCTCATGGATCTGGCGCTCGCCCATGCCCTGCCGCTCGGCAACGGCATCCTGACCGTGGAAACCGAGGCGCAGGCCTGGGAGCGGGCGCGGGTCGGCGAGGGCAACAAGGGCGGCGGTGCCGCCGAAGCCGCTTTGAGCCTGGTGCGCCTGAAGCGCCGGGGCCTCAAATGAGCGATCAGGTCTCCAAGCCCATGCGCAAGAGCGCGGCCCGTCTCGCGGCCGTGCAGGCGCTCTACCAGATGGACATCGCCGGCACGCCGGTGAACGAGATCCTCGCCGAGTTCGAGACCCACTGGCTCGGCCGCGAGGTCGAGGGCGACGTCTATCCGGAAGCCGACCGCGCCCTGTTCCGCACCGTGGTCGAAGGCGTGCTCGCCCAGCAGCGCACCATTGACCCGATGGTGGACGAGGCGCTCACCGCCGGCTGGCCTCTGCGCCGGGTGGAACTGGTGATGCGCGCGGCGCTCCGCGCCGGTGCCTTCGAGCTGATCGGCAAGCCGGAAACGCCCGCGCGCGTGGTGATCGCCGAATATGTGAACGTCGCCGCCGCCTTCTTCGAACGGGAGGAGACCGGCATGGTGAACGCGGTTCTGGATTCCCTCGCCCGCAAGCTGCGCGCCGAGGAGTTCGCCTGAGGCGCCCCTTCGCCTTCGGTCGTGCCCGGATCGGATCCGGGCATCCACGGGGGCGGGGACATGCGCCCGGCGCCCGGACCATTCTTTTCTGACGCGAGGAGCGCGATGACGGCCGGCAGCGGGGAAGACGACATCATTGCCCGTTATTTCCGGCCCATCGCGACCCATGCGGAGGCGCGCGGCCTGTTCGACGATGCCGCGCTGCTGACCCCGCCGCCCGGCTGCGACCTGGTGCTGACCAAGGACGCGCTGGTGGCGGGCGTCCATTTCTTCGCAGACGACCCGCCCGCCGCCATCGCCCGCAAGGCGCTGCGGGTGAACCTCTCCGATCTCGCCGCCAAGGGTGCGCGCCCGCTCGGCGCGCTGCTCGCCATCGCCTTGCCCCGTCCCATGGATCCGGAATGGCTCGGCGCCTTCGCGGAGGCGTTGGGCGCGGATGCGGTGCGCTTCGGCTGTCCCATCCTCGGTGGTGACACGGTAAGCACGCCCGGGCCCGTCACCCTCTCCATCACCGCCTTTGGGGCCGTACCCACCGGCGGCTTCGTCCCGCGCACAGGCGCGGCGCCAGGCCATGCGCTGCTGGTGTCCGGCACCATCGGGGACGCCGCGCTCGGCCTGCAACTGCGCCTCGCGCCGGATCGCCCCGGCTTTGCGGCGCTGTCTGCCAAGCAGAAGGCCTTTCTCGCCGACCGTTTCCTGCATCCGCAGCCCCGCCTGCCGCTGGCGCAGGCCCTGCGGGATCATGCCGCGGCGGCCATGGATGTCTCGGACGGGCTGGTGGGCGACTTCGCCAAGATGATGTCCGCCTCCGGCTGTGGCGGCCTCGTGCGGGCGGCTCAGGTGCCGCTGTCCGACGCGGCTGCGGCCGCCATCGCAGCCGAGCCCGCGCTTCTGGCCGACGTGCTGGGCGGCGGGGATGATTACGAGATCGCCACCGCCGTACCGCACGACGCCGTGCCGGTGTTCCGTGCCGCTGCCCAGGCGGCGGGTATCGCGGTCGCCGTGATCGGCGAGACCTACAAGGGCGATGGACTAGATCTAGTGGGTCTCGACGGCCAGCCGCTCTATCTCGACCGGCGCAGCTTCAGCCACTTCTGAGCCGGCGGCGCTTGTCCAGCGCCCATCGAACGTTTTGGTGCTGTCACACAAAGTGCCCACAATGGCTTGTGGATGACGTGCATAAGGACACGCCCTTCGGCGCGCCCGAGGGATGCCTGTCCACAGCCCCGATCCGGCCGCAAATGGCTACGGGCAAACGGCTGTTAGGGGTTTATTAACAGGTGGCGCCTCACTATATTTAGTAGGAAAGCCGCTCTCGGAGCCCCCAAATCTGCGTTTGACGGCGACGCCAGACTCGCACTAGCGTCGCCACATTCAAGAACGGCGCGGACGATCTGAGGCCACGGCCTCGTGTCTTCGCGCCTGCCTTCCAGAAACAGCAGTCCGGCTCCGGGACGGCGCAAAGCGCCGCGCCCAACGTTGCGTCGCGGCCTGCCAATGACCACCTATTATGCCCCGGACCGGGGCCCTGCGCTGAGGAGCATTCGGTCATGCGCGTTGAACGCCGCTACACCACGGAAGGCCGCTCGCCTTATGACGCCATCGCGTTTCGCGAGGCTGTCAGCGAGATTCGCAACCCCAATGGTTCGGTGGTGTTCCGCCAGGAAGGCATCGAGGTTCCCGCGCAGTTCTCGCAGGTGGCGAGCGACATTCTCGCGCAGAAGTATTTCCGTAAGGCCGGCGTTCCGGCGCGCCTGAAGAAGGTGGAGGAGAACGCCGTTCCCTCCTTCCTGTGGCGCTCGGTGCCGGACGAGGCGGCCCTTGCCGCGCTGCCCGAGAAGGAGCGCTACGTCGGCGAAAGCTCCGCCAAGCAGGTGTTCGACCGTCTGGCCGGCACCTGGACTTACTGGGGCTGGAAGGGCGGCTATTTCGACACGGAGGCGGACGCGCAGGCCTTCTTCGACGAGCACCGCTACATGCTCGCCATGCAGATGGTGGCGCCGAACTCGCCGCAGTGGTTCAACACCGGCCTGCACTGGGCCTATGGCATCGACGGCCCCGGCCAGGGCCATTTCTACGTCGATTACAAGTCTGGCGAGCTTCTGGCCTCCACCTCGGCCTATGAGCACCCCCAGCCGCATGCCTGCTTCATCCAGTCCGTGGGCGACGACCTCGTGAACGAGGGCGGCATCATGGACCTGTGGGTGCGCGAGGCGCGTCTGTTCAAGTATGGCTCCGGCACCGGCTCCAACTTCTCCGCCCTGCGCGGCGAGGGCGAGCGCCTCTCGGGCGGCGGCAAGTCCTCCGGCCTCATGAGCTTCCTCAAGATCGGCGACCGCGCGGCGGGCGCCATCAAGTCCGGCGGCACCACCCGTCGCGCCGCCAAGATGGTGGTGGTCGATGCCGACCATCCGGATATCGAATCCTACGTGAACTGGAAGGTGCTGGAGGAGCAGAAGGTCGCTTCTCTCGTCACCGGTTCCCGCATCAATGCCAAGCACCTGAAAGCCGTGCTCAAGGCCTGCGTGAACTGCGAGGGCACGGGCGATTCCTGCTTCGACCCCGAGAAGAACCCGGCACTGAAGCGCGAGATCAAGGCCGCCCGCAAGGCCGGCGTGGTGGACGCCGCCATCCGCCGCGTGATCCAGTATGCCCGCCAGGGCTTCACCGACATCGATGTCGCCATCTACGACACCGACTGGGACGGTGAGGCCTATCTGACGGTGGCCGGCCAGAACTCCAACAACTCGGTGCGCGTGACCGACGACTTCCTGCGCGCCGTGGAGGAGGATGCGGACTGGAACCTCATCCGCCGCACCGACGGCAAGGTGCACAAGACCGTCAAGGCCCGCGAGCTGTGGGACAAGATCGGCTCGGCCGCCTGGCACTGCGCCGACCCCGGCATCCAGTTCCACACCACCATCAACGACTGGCACACCTGCCCGTCGGGCGGTGAGATCCGTGCCTCCAATCCGTGCTCCGAGTACATGTTCCTCGATGACACGGCCTGCAACCTCGCCTCGCTGAACCTGCTGCAGTTCCGCGATAGCGAGAAGCGCTTCGACGTGGAGAGCTTCGAGCACGCGGTGCGCCTGTGGACCGTGGTGCTGGAAATCTCCGTGCTGATGGCGCAGTTCCCCTCGCGCCGCATCGCCGAGCTCTCCTACGAATACCGCACGCTGGGCCTCGGCTACGCCAATATCGGCGGCCTGCTGATGACCGCTGGTATCCCCTATGACTCGGCCGAGGGCCGTGCCATCTGCGGCGCCATCTCCGCCATCATGACCGGCATCTGCTACGCGACCTCCGCCGAGATGGCGAAGGAGCTTGGGCCCTTCCCGGCCTATGAGCAGAACGCCCAGTCCATGCTGCGGGTCATCCGCAACCACCGCCGCGCCGCTTACGGCGAGGCCAAGGGCTATGAGGGGCTCTCCATCGCCCCGGTGCCGCTCGACCATGCGTCCTGCAAGGACGCGCGCCTCGTGTCCCACGCCAAGGCGGCCTGGGACAAGGCGCTGGCCGACGGCGAGAAGCACGGCTACCGCAATGCGCAGGTGAGCGTGATCGCCCCCACTGGCACCATCGGCCTGGTGATGGACTGCGACACCACCGGCATCGAGCCCGATTTCGCCCTGGTGAAGTTCAAGAAGCTCGCCGGCGGTGGCTACTTCAAGATCATCAACGGCGCCGTGCCGGAGGCGCTGCGCACGCTCGGCTATAGCGAGGCGCAGATCGCCGAGATCGAGGCCTATGCGGTGGGCCACGGCTCGTTGGCGCAGGCTCCGGCCATCAACCACGGCTCGCTGAAGGCCAAGGGCTTCGACGCCGAGGCCATCGCCAAGGCTGAAGCCGCGGTGAAGACCGCCTTCGACATCAAGTTCGCCTTCAACCGCTGGACCTTCGGCGACGACTTCCTCACGAAGTCGCTCGGCGTCTCCGCGGCCCAGCTCGCGGACCCGAAATTCGACCTGCTCTCGCACCTCGGCTTCTCCAAGGCCGACGTGGAAGCCGCCAACGTGCACGTGTGCGGCGCCATGACCCTTGAGGGCGCGCCCTATCTGAAGGCCGAGCACCTGCCGGTGTTCGACTGCGCCTCGCCCTGCGGGCGCATCGGCAAGCGCTTCCTCTCCGTGGAGAGCCACATCCGCATGATGGCTGCTGCGCAGCCGTTCATTTCGGGTGCCATCTCCAAGACCATCAACATGCCCAACGAGGCGACGGTCGAGGACTGCCTGTCCTCCTACCTGCTCTCCTGGCGTCTCGCGCTGAAGGCCAATGCGCTCTATCGCGACGGCTCCAAGCTCTCCCAGCCGCTGAACGCCCAGCTGGTGGCGGACGACGAGGACGAGGAAGATGCGGTTGAGGCTCTGGTGGCCCAGCCGACCGCCGCCCGCGCCGCGACCGTCACCGAGAAGATCGTTGAGCGGGTGATCGAGCGCGTCATCGAGCGCAACGTCCACGACCGCGAGAAGATGCCCGATCGCCGCAAGGGCTACACCCAGAAAGCGGTGGTGGGTGGCCACAAGGTCTATCTGCGCACCGGCGAATATGATGATGGCCGCCTCGGCGAGATCTTCATCGACATGCACAAGGAAGGCGCGGCGCTGCGCTCCTTCATCAACAACTTCGCCATCTCGGTGTCCCTCGGCCTCCAGTACGGCGTGCCGCTGGAGGAGTATGTGGACGCCTTCACCTTCACCCGCTTCGAGCCGGCGGGCCCGGTGCAGGGCAACGACACCATCAAGTATGCCACCTCGATCCTGGACTATGTGTTCCGCGAACTGGCGGTCTCTTACCTTGGCCGCTACGACCTCGGGCATGTGGACCAGACGGAGACCGGCTTCGACGCGCTCGGCAAGGGCGTTGACGAGGGCAAGGCCCCGACGGGCGGCGCTGCGGCCGCTGCCGCCTCGCGCGTGGTCTCCAAGGGCCTCGTGCGCGGCAAGAACGTGAGCCTGCTGGTGCCGCAGCTCGCCGAGCCGCGTGCCTCCTCGGACAACGTGACCGTGCTGCGGGCCCGTACCGAGGGCGCCACCGCGCTGAAGCCCGAGGCCGAGCTGGAAGAGGGGGCTGCCGAGCTCGAGGAGGCTGTTGAGAGCCTGCTCGACAAGCCGCTCGCCTGGACGCCGGCGGCCCGCACCCAGGACCGCCGCGCCGAGGCCCGCGCCCGCGGCTATGAAGGCGAAGCCTGCCCCGAGTGCATGAACTTCACCATGGTGCGCAACGGCACCTGCCTGAAGTGCAACACCTGCGGAGCCACCACCGGCTGCTCGTGAGGGGGAGGCTGTCGTTGTTGTCGTGGCACCCAAAGGTTGAGCATTTGACGCCATAGTGTGGCTCATTGGCAGCCAAAGGTTGGCGCACTGCCTGAAAACGGCGCGGATAAAGGGAAAGGGCCCCGCATTCACGGAGGCCCTTTTTCGTTTTTGTGTTCCGCGCCTTCTCGGTGTTTAACCGCAGGCGATGAGCCTCGCGGGAATAGCAACGTGCTGTGTCGCCAAGTGGCAAGGTACCCAAGGCGGAGGGGGCTGTCCGGCCGCGCGCCCGTCAGGCGGGATGACTGCCAAGCCCCCAACCCGGCGCATTCCAGTCCTCGGCGTGGCCCCGCCGCAGGCGCTGTTGCTAGGTCTCGCTGGTCCCATCGAGGTCCTGCGCCAGGCCGATCTGGCGCAGGACGGCGTGCGATTCTGGTCCTGATCCCCGGACCCGCCGCCGAGAGGTCTCCGCAGCGGGACATCTATGTCCCGGATCTGGCATCGACGTGCTGAAGGTGGGGGCAAGGGAGTTCCGCTGATGGCCCAAAGCAGCCCCTCGACCGCATTTCAGCAACGTCGGCTTTGCGCCCCCATCTTGGTCATTGATTTCGCATCGGCTGCGGCCCGAAAGCCGACATTCGTGCGGAAAAAGGGACACGGATCACATGATCGACGGCCTGCACGAAATCTGGAGGAGGATCTGGGGCTCAGGTCAGTTGTTCGATGAGTGCGACCCGGTTCGCCGGAAGCTGCCGTGCCGCCATCTCGTCAACGCCAGACCGTCCCGCATTTGCAGGCCGAGTAGAATGATGTTCGATGCGCCGGCAACGAGTTCGAGCGCCTGCACCGCGTAGAAGGTGGTATCGAACTCGCCCGCGCGCGCCTTGGACGCCAGAAGCAGCACACAGGGCACCAGAAGGAGAAGCCCGTTGGCGGCGATGAAGGGCATACGCCGGAGCTTGGCTCCGACAAGGCCCTGACGTTGGCCCTTCGACCATGCGACACCCGAACCGCCGGCGGCCGCGAGGGCCGGAATCAGGATGAGCAGTCCCCACGGAATAGCCGTTTTAACCGTGGTAACGGCAGTAAGGGACCCCAACAGCTCACAAAGAACTGTTGAGACCCAAAAAGTTGCAATGGTGAGTAGCGCAATCGTGCCCGCAACGGGATGAACGATCTTGAGCATCGCGCACCTCAGCGGCTGATCGCCCACACGCCGAGTGCCGAAGCGGCCATGGCGAGGGCGATGCGAACGTTGTGGATCATGAGCCAGGTATCGAGTTTCCCCGGAACGTGATCGACAGCGATGATCTTCGCGGCAAACGCCGCGTTGCTGGGCACGAAATAGCTCATGGTGATAGCGAGAACGGCGAGGATGGAACCGGCCGCCCCAAGCCAGATGATGCGGCTGGCGCTATTGCTCCAGTCGAGCCAGAGCGCGCCGACCAGCCCGATCAGCGTAGGAATGACGACGGTCGGGATCGCCCTCATGACAAGCCCACTATGCTGGGAGAACCATTCTAGGAAATCGGCCGCCGGAAGTGTCTTCCAGTATCCGCCGAGGATAACTCCGATGGCGAGCATGACGCCTGCAAACATCGCCGACCCCGTGACCGCAAGAATGTTGAATAGAAGCGACATGCCTCTTCTCCTTGTCTGAAATCCGTTTTCGGAGTCAGGCTTCGCAGATGCCGGGCACCGCGAGTTTCTGAAAAAGGTGTGGTCTAGCGACTGCGGATGCCGGATAGGCCAGGCGCTTTGTCACGAAGTCGGGACGAATTCTGGCGGCGCGGAAGGCCTCCAGCGAATCCCAGACCGCATAGTTCAAAAACATCGAGCTACCGCCGAGCGCGCGGTGGAGTTGGGTAGAAATGCAGCCTGGCTGCTGCGTCATGAATGCTGCGTCGCTGCGCCAGGCATCGAGGAACTGGGCTTCCTCCGCCGCTTCGAGTGTGAAGAGGTTGATCAAAACGACCGGCGCGGCTTCGAGGCCGAGCTGGCGTTGCATTGGGTATCGTTCATCAAGCGGTTCCAGGCGGGACATGGCGCTCTCCGTTCGAATTGACTCTATGATGTCAAATTGCATCGACGCACACTTAGTTAATTGACATCATGATGTCAAATGGGTTGTAATATGACAATGAAAAATGTGACTCGCAGTGAGGAAGGGCAAGCCTTGACCGAGATGGTCCTCACCCTATTCCGGGTGAACAATCTCATGCTGACTTGGGGCGACCGACTGGTCGCACCGCTCGGCTTGACCAGCGCTCGGTGGCAGATTCTCGGTGCAATTGTTGCGGCGGATCGCCCGCAGCCGGTTGCCTGGATCGCCCGCGATCTCGGTGCGAACCGCCAGAACGTCCAGCGCATCGTCAACGATCTGGCAAAGGACGACCTAGTCCAGTTCCAGCCTAATCCGCATCACCGTCGGGCGCATTTGGTTGTTCTCACCGAGAAAGGACAGCGTGCCATTGAGGCTGCGTCCAAGACTTACGGCCCGTCTGCAAACGTGCTCGCAGAGGGACTTCGATTGTACGACATCAACGCTGCGCATGGCCTGCTGCTTGCTCTGCGCAGAAAACTCGAAGGAGAGACCGATGTGGAAGAGTATGACTGACCGTTATGGTTCGGTAGCTGTCACGATCCACTGGTTGAGCGCCATTGTGACTGTTGTCGCTCTTCTGTCAGGCTTTAGAGCCGCGCACGCGATCGACGAGGCCACAAGAGCCGAATTGCTCCGCACGCATATCCCAGCCGCGATCATCGTCCTGCTGCTGACCTTGTTGCGTATGGTCTGGTGGCTTCTGGTTGACCAAAAGCCGCAGCCGGCCGCTGGCATGCCGCGATGGCAGGCATGGTCGGCGCGTGCCGTACACATCGGCTTCTATGTCATCATACTTGGTATGGTCGCCAGCGGCATCGGCATGCTCTTGCGCAGTGGTGCTGGTCCTGCCGTCTTCTCTGAAATGCCGGCTCATCTGCCGAACTTCCATGCCTCCCGAGCAAGCATTCCCCATGGCATCGGCGCTAGAGTCTTGCTCGCATTGCTCGCCACCCATGTCGGCGCGGCACTCTATCATCATTTCATTCGCCGTGACGGTTTGATTTGGCGCATGTCGTACGCATCAAGTCGAATTAAATAAATGGCATCGCAAAAAAATAAATCAATACCTAATCAAACTGGAAACTCTTCTTCTGTGTGCTGTCCATTGCCATGCTCTTCAAAATATTGATAATCAACGGCTTCAAATTATATTTTCGGTAATTGAATTTATATCAGGTTTCGCCCAGGTAGAGATGGAATAACTTTTCGGCCCGCTGCGATACGGATAGAGCCAGTTCTTCGTATAGGCCCAGTACCCCTCGATCCCGTTTATTTGGTCGCGTCCGACCGGCACAGCTCAGCCACAGGTGTGCCGGTCCTCCGCCTGCTTCAGCACGAACGCGATCTGTGCCTCCGTGGACTTCGACGGCTTCATGGAATTCTCCTCCTCCCCGAGCCGGGGATCATAAGTGGAAAATTCCAGCTCAAACCGGCTTAAAAAATGGGGAGCACCTCACGTGCCTTCCTCGGTGTTTAACTGCAGGCGACGAGCCTCGCGGGAGGCGCCATGTGCTGTGTCGCCAAGTGGCAACGCACCCAAGGTGGAGGAAGCGCTGGCCGGACGCGCGCCCCGTCAGGCGGCATGACCGCCAAGCCCCCCAGCTCGGCGCGTTCCGGTCTCCGCCGTGGTCCCCCGCGGGCGATGCTACTGAATCTCGCTGGTGCCATCGAAGTCCTGCTCCAGGCCCATCTGGCGCAGGACGGCATGCGTTTCTGGTCCCGATCGCCGGGATCTGCCACCGAGAGGCTTCCGCACCCGGAACGTCTACGTCCCGGATCTGGCATCGACGTGCCGAACGAAAGGCCAAGGGATCGCCAATGATGACTTATAGCGGTGCCTCGACCACCTTTTGGCGACGTCGGCTTTGCGCCCCAAAACGGTCATTCAGGATTGCAGCCACCTTCCCGAAAACGGACATTCCCGTCAATGTTCCATTCTCCGGAAGCAACCTATTCGATCCTGTCGCCAGTCTAGTCAACTAGCGACCGCGTCGATAGACTCAGGAGGAGCAGCTCTACGCTGCTTGCGACTTGAAGCCGGCAACGGGCTATCGCCCCCTCATCAAGCCATGAGCAGAGCAGCTCGTTTACTACGTTCGCGGGACGATACCGGCGCCTGAAAGATGGAGCTCGCCAAGGAGATGCATGCCGCAGCCTACGACAGCGACTTCAACAAGGTCATCAAGGGCCGCTAAGACGCCCACCAAACGACATCATCGACGCCACTCACACTATGAGCTGCGCAGAATAGGCGGAGCTATTCAGGCAGCTACAGCCTTATCATCCTCAAACGCATAGAAGTGCGGGTCCGCCACGGCGTCCCCGCCGAAATTCCGACTGATCTCCACCGTGATCAAGCTGTCGCCAGCAAAGGCCGGGCTCAGTTCGAGCGTCAGGTACTCGAAGAGCGCACGCTCGTGCACGGCGATCACTACCTGCTTCCCGAGGCCCTTTGAGAAAGTTCGCAACATGGCGGCAAACTGTGCGATGTGCACGTCGTCCATCGACTGCACAGGGTCGTCGAGCACCAGCCACGGCAACTGCGACGGCACCGACAAGTTTAACGCGAGGAACAGAGTGAGGGCCGCGGTGTTCAGGTTCCCTTGACTGAGCATCGCTCCCGGAGGACCTGAGGCCTGTCCCGACCGATGGAAGGTCTCGAGCACCGCCTCCACTTTGCCATCGCCCCGATCAGGAAGCCGGAACTGAGGAACGAACTGCTCATTTGGAGCTAGCCGCACGAATAGGTCGCGCCAGACCTTGTTGAGCGACCCACTGAAGACGTCGCGAACGATCCCCGCTCGGACCTGAGTTGCCGCGCTCGCGATGGTCTTCGCCCGTTCTCGGACCTTACCAATTGACGAAAAGGTCCCCTTCATCGCCGACAGGCGCCCTTCGAGCTGCCTGGTCCGAGCCAGGCGATCAGACAGCAACTGGGCCTCGCGGATATACTGGTCGAGTTCGGTCTCGACAGAGACGCGCGACGCAAGATTTGCTTGGACGGTTCTGAGACGGTTCGAAAGCGCTGCGCTTGCCGCCTCGAGCGCCTCGCGCAGGCCTGGGAACTTCGTTGTCGGCAGGCCTGTTGCCCGTTCCACCACGGCATTGATCTCGGGAAGCAGGGACGCCGACTGCAGGCCTGCGCGTCTTTTGGCGGCAAGGCTCCGCCGAGCATTGTCGAGTCGGACGAAGAGGCTATGCCCGTAAGCTGCTTCCCCCTGAAGCGGTTCAAGCATTGATCTAGTCGACGCGATCGCGGACTGGCGCCGTCGCAGATCGATAAGCGCGTCGGGCTGCAGCACCAGCCGCTCGGCAGTTGCCTCGTCACGCCGCGCCGTCGTCAACCGCTCGCTCTCCGATGCGCGCTCCGTCGAGAGCGCCTGCAGGCGCCCTGCCTCCGACGTGAGTTTCGCTATCGTGGCCGCAATGTGCGCAGCCAACGAGCCACTACCGACCTCCGCGTAGTCGCGGTTGCAGACCGGGCACATGTCCCCTTCGACATGCGGCGCAATGCCCGCGAGAGCAGCGGCCAAGGTCCTCGCGTCCTTGGCGCCGGTTTCGAGCGCTTGGTTGATTTCCCCAATGCGCGTCGTCGCCCTCTGGATTGTCGTTCTCGCCGCCGTCAACTCCTGGCTCGCAGTGCCGTGCTGGTCCAGTTGCCGCTGGCAGCGTTCGACTTCGATGACGCACCAGCTCAGCGCATCCCGGACCTGATTCTTGACGCTGGCGCCATCGAGTGAAGACAGCTCCGAATGGAACTCTCTAAGGGCGTCCAACGCCTGAGCGATCTGCGCTCCAGCACCGTTCAGCCACGTCTCGTACTCGGACCCGATGGCAGTTGCGTCGCGCTCCAGCGCCGCGATCTCGGAGTCGGGACTTACTGCGTCGGTCTGCTCGAGACGGCTCAGCAACGAGCTCACCTCCGAACTTTGCTGGGTGACGATGGCGAGTTCGGTCTGGTCTCTTTCGCGGTCTCCGACCCGAGCCCGTAGCGCGACCATATCGAAACCAGCACCTACCGGCGCAGCGGTGGGATCCAACACGGCGAGCAATTGGTTGAGCCGGGCGATGCGCTCGTTTGTCGCCTCCCGGGCGCTCTCGGCGCTCGACCGTTCACGCTCGAGTTGCTGGTCGAGCAGATCACGAGCCTCTTCGAGCTGCTTGTAGACCGGAGCAATCTTTCGTATCCGGGTGACGTTGAACGCATGGTCGAGGCCGTCCACCAAGGCGTCGAGCGCATCAAGGCGCAGCAACTCCTTCACGAACTCCGTCAGCCGCGAGCTCGTGGTCTTCTTTTGGTCGTAGATATCTAACAGGCGCCCCAGCACTGCCTGCGGCAGGTAGCACCGCTCAGCAAAGAAACCGGCATCGGCCGCATTGAGCGCCGGCATGGCGTTGAACGAACCTGGAGCGAACGTCACCTGGCCAGCCCCGGTCGAACAACCATTCATCCCTTCGACCGTGAGCAGGATCGAACCACGTGCCGTGTCGATATGGGTTAGGAAGTCATAGTACTTCGACTGGCCTTCGAGATGGGCGATGGAGCCGGTAAGGCCCAGTTCGATGGCCGACATCACGCTGGTCTTGCCCATTCCATTGGTGCCATGAACCAGCACCACCTGCGCATCGAGCGGAATCACCACCGATCCGCGCATGGAACGGAAGTTCTGGATCGAGAGCGACTTCAAACGAGGGTTCATGACTGCGCCGCTCCGTCCTCGAGCACCTTGTTGGCAAGCGTCGAGATTTCGAGGGCGAGTGCCGCCTCCACCGCCTCCTTGCCCCCTTCGGCCAGTTGCACGAACCTGACGACAGCCGGTTCGTCATCGGTGTGTTCAAGCTGCTTTTCGAGATTGGCCTTCCAGTCGGCCAGGTGCTCGACCGGCGGCGGGCTCTTCAGCGGGAGCAGCACGGACAGCCAGTCCCGCACCATCTCTGCCGCCATCGGCCCGGTCGGCGCGCCGACCGGCAGCACGCGGCAGACGCGACTCACCGAATTCACTAGATCGTTGTCCGCCTGACCAGAGGTCAGAACGGCGGTTACCGATCGCTTCGAGCCCAGGACATCGAGCGCACGGGTAAAGGCGAGGACCGACCGCGTAACCTGTGCGTCTTCGGACGCGCCGGTGAGTTCGATCACGATGACAAGGTCGTTGGCCTTTTCGCCGGCGACCAGCACATGGGTGAAATCGAAAGCCTGCGAACCGATCCTGATAGGTTTGCCGAGGGGACGGTAGCCGCCTTCCTTCGTCAGGATTTCAAAGACCGTTTCCGCTGTCGTCATAGTCCGACCTCACGGTTGAACCTCTCTTGGACCTCGTCAAACGATGCCGACCCCCCAAGCAGGTCGCTGATGCTAACATAGCGCGGCGACGCCTTGCCTGTCCGCCAGGACTTGGAAGGGCTTCGCTTCTGCCGGGGCGTGACCTCGCGCGAGCAGATGATGACGACGTCATCATCCTCCTCGTCGAACGCCCCGGACGCGATGAGCTTGTTGATGTTGTCATCATTGGCAGCGAGAAACACGCGAGCCTGGGCCGCCAGAGCGACAAGCCGTAGCGCCCCGCTTGTCGTCTGCTCTGGATCGTCGACCGCAACGGACCAGTGGTTGGCGACAAGACCTTGGCCGATCAGCCCCAGTGCGGCAGCGGCTTCCGGCCTGCCGGAAAAAACTACCGCTGGGTCATGCTGCATCAGATGCGCCGGCTGCGCACTCAGCGGCATGTAGGGCCGGCGGCCGGCACTACCCGCCCCCCCGAGAAACTGCTCAGTGACTCGGCCCATCAACGCGGCAATGGTCCGAGCGCACTCGTACCGGTTGGCGTTCCCGGCCTGAGCCGCGGCACGTTTGAGCGCTTTCAGACCCTCGACGAGGCTCTGCTTGCCCGCAGTACCAACGGCTGGCGACGTCAGCAGGCCAGCGAGGGCGACAAGCTTGCCGAACATTGTGCTCAAGAGGAGCGCCAGTAGCAGTGGCTTTCCAAAGGCTGGCAAGGTGGCATCCGCCCGGATCTTGTCGCGGTGGGCCTCATAATCGCCCAGGTATGCACCCTCGAGGATAGATTTTTGTCCGTCGGACAGTTCCTGAGCCGAGAACATGATCGGTACGGGATCGGAACTCCAGGACCAACCGTTCGCGCTGAATAGCTGTTGGATGTTCGTGTCCTGCCCTGAAAGGCCGATCATCAGCGTTCTCGAGCGGGCAATGAGTGCCCTGAGCTGTTGCCGCATCTGCGTGAAGTGCTGGCTATTCGCCCAATGAGTGATAGCCGCTTCCCTGGCAACAAGCAGTGGCCGGTACTCGCTCTCGTTCTCGATCGCCCGGTTTGCGCAGCCATGGAATTTGTACAGCGTCCCGATCCCCGGCGGTCCGCGCAGGTCGCCCCCGGTCACGGCAACGCGGAATGTCTCATTCGGCCGACCGAGTTCCACCATTGCTGCCTCCAGCAGGCCGTCCCAGTTAGCCGTCGCAAGGTCTGACACCACGCCTTCCAGGACCAGCATTGCAATCGCCAAGTGCTCAGCATCGGCTCTCTGTCTGGCAAATGTCGTTGGGAAGTCGAGGACATCCCAAAGCAAGTAGTCTAAAGGCTGGCCTTGGAGCTCAATGCCCAACACCTTCGAGTATTTATCCCAGAGCCGGTTTATTATTTCAGTGCGAATCGGCCAGGTGCCGACCGGCTGTGTGATGTCAATCTGTGCTTTCTCGTCTGCGGACAGGTCGGCAAGGTCAAGGATTCTGTCGAATGCGCGATGATGCTCGCAATCGGCTCCTATAATGCGGAGGCGCAGATTCTCGAGCAGTTTGGCCAGCACGCCGTCCAGTCCGACGACCCGCTCGCGCGATATGCCCGATCCCAACCAGAGTGCGTAAAGCCCGGCCTGGAAGCCCGCAGAAAAGCTGCTCAGCGGACCGTCGAGTAAGTCGAGCGTTTCCGCGATCGTGATAGTTGTCGCTGTCGGCAAGGTAGGCCCCCCCACACCATGCCTAGCGTGACCGAGTGACAGTTTCCATAATAAATGGATTCGTGAATTTCAATTAACGTTTGGTGGTCCGTCAATGCAACGAGTTCAGTGCCGGTTGGTGTGCTAGATACGGCATTCATCCAGCGAAATGTCTGGTTTCTCGTTTGAGGTTCGCCAAGTGCCGATAGTCCGCTACCGGCCCCGAACCGGCCATTCATCGTCACAGCAGCGAACTTAGGCTCCTGGCGCAGCGCTGTAGCCCACCGTATGGATGTCCATGGGATGAGCAAACGGGGAGCGCTTCAACCGGCCGCCAAAACGAAGTCGCGGCTGGATAGAAGTTGGGGGCTACGTCAAATAAGATGCAGGCCGGTTCGAAGGCGCAGAAGGTGTAGTTCGCAAGGAATCAGGCCGTACGTCTCGGGCGCGACTTCGAAGGTCGCTGGTTTCTCGAGGTCTATTCGGCGCCTGGAAGGAGCTACGTAACCCTCAAGGAGGCAAATCTCTCCGCGGCCTATTGCGAAGTTGGTCGCTCAGGGAGGGCTGATCGTCAGGATGGAAAGATCACAGCGCTCCTGTCCTTGAAGGCAACCTTGGGAAGCTTGCCGTCGATGATCATGGCGACGGCCGGATCGACGATCTCGGAGATCGCGGCTTCGCGGTTGTGCAGGGCCTCGAGTGGAACGGAGAACATCCACGTCCTCGTGTTTAGATGCTTCGTGCGGGGCACCTTGGGCCGGGCGACCTCTGGACCGACGAACTCGATCAGATAGCCTGATGAGTCTGCCTTGTAGTGCGAAGACTCCTCTTCGGTACCTTCAAGAGTTAACTGCCCGTTCGATGACAGTCGCATGCCGCAATCGAACCAGCCTTCTTCGTAGACCGGCGAAAACCCGAAGCTGAATAGGGAGGACTTACCATGCTCCCAATCGCCGTTGCAAACCTCCCGGTGTAGGTCCAGGAAGAAGGCGATATTGGCATAGTGTCTTCTGCCGAGTGCCTTTGATTTCATGGAATAATGGCCGCCGAAATTTACGTCTTCATCCCCATTGATCGGCTGCTCGAAGTGCATTTCGAAGTCACGAGCGATGAAGGCGCTCTCCAGCGTCTTCATGAGGTACTCGCCTTCATCCTTAACCTTGAGGGTGAGGTCGTAGGCTGAAAAAAGTGTCTTGCTCATTCGTCGGCGTCCTTGGAGATGAAAGCAGGCTTCTTCAGCGAAAATGGCTTCCGTTCGTTGTAATTGAAGCCGTGAAAATCTAACTGGCCAGCCCGGCGCAGGAAATCGTGCACAAGCTTGCCCCAGCTCGAGACGGCGTATGAGGTCCGGGCCCCGGACAAGCTGTTCGCGCTGCCGCTGACATCGTTCCACGTGAGCTGTGCGAAGGCCGGGATCAAACCTTTCACGTGAGACTTCGTGATGACAAATTGGAGTACCTCCCGTTTGGCGCTCCTCTTGAAAATCTTGCCTTGACGCGTCGTTTCCTCGACGAGCGCCTCCCGGCTGATCGCCCAGTCCCACTTCATCTCCCCTATGATCACGAGTTCGGGACCCTCGTCGAAGGTGAAGGTCAGAACCACGTCGGGTTCGCATCTCTTCATCTCGGGGCCGGACTTCAGCATCTGCGGCCAAAGTTCCACCTTGTGGCCGACCACATCCCGCTTGCCAACGGGGACTGTAACCTTGGTCCCGAGGACCTTCACGATGACGGCCAGGGCATCCGCTGCGGTCATGAAGGCGAGTGGGGAAAAGACCATGGATGTCACAGCATCCTCGTTCTTGTCGTTCAAATGCTCGACGGATTTGGGAACGAGAACCCGGCGCACCCCCTTCTGATTGAACGCATGAAGCATTGATGGTCCTCGATCTTGAGTTCATTCGTGCGAAGAATCAGCGAGCAACAATTCGCAAGGCATCCAACGTCTCCGGCGTGATCGTTCCCGTCGCCTTCAGCCGGTAGTCCGCCTGGAGCCTCGTGAGCGCCTCCCGCGTCCGCCCGTCGACGACGCCACTGATTTCCCCATTGAAATAGCCGAACGCAAGCATGGCTCGTTGAACTTGCTTCACGATGTCCGTGAATTTGTCCGTGTTCCCGGGGAGCGGCATCGGTGCCGCCCTCGCTCCAGGCGGCACCGGGTTCGGCTTGATGTCCACGGGAGCGGATAGAGCTGGAGCAGCCTGCTGGGTCGCTGGTTGAGTGGGCATTGAAGGCGTGGGCGAATTCCCCGACGAGGTTCCTGTGGAGCTGCCAGTCGAAGCCGGGGCTGAATGGAGGGGCGCCGCATACGACGACGGCGGGCTATAGGACGATCCCGACGATCCAGAATAGCTGCCGCCTGAAGATGAGCGATGGCTGCTGTGACTGCTATGGCTGCTGTGTGAACTATGAGATCTGTGCCCGGCGAGTGTGTACAGGTGGTCGAGCTTGAACACGTCGAAGAGCGACTTTGTCTTCGTCGGGTCCGCCAACGGCTGGACACTGAGTGGCATGGCAGCGGCCTTTACGGGTAGGAATCCCGCCGCCAACAGCGACGGAATCGCGAACAGCCTGCGCATCATTGGATTCCCAACCTCCTGAACCCGCGATCTTCGGGATACCATTCAAAGAAGCCGCCGCAAGCTTCCTTTTCCGAACAGCCGATGCAGTCGTGCAGGTAGCGCCGTTTCCAGTCGGAGATTGTCGAGGGCGCTAGGTTCCGATAGGCGGTAGGGACGGTGCAGAGCGGGAAGTTGTACAAGACGGCGTTAATCCCGCGGCTTCGGGCAATAGCGAGCGCTGCCGCAATTGGAGCGAACTCCCTCGACGTGTCGAGGAACTGGTTTTCCCAATTTTTGCGCGCGAAGCCGATGTTCTCGATCTGCATCAGCGCCCACGTGCCGATGAACGGGAGATGGGTGGCCACGAAATGTGCCAGCGGCTTTAGGGCGGCCGCGTTCGACTTCATGACAACCGTTCGAAGCTCCACGACTGCGCCGGCGCGGCACAAGAGCGAGAATGTCTCAGTGAGGCGCTCGAATGCACCGCCCTTTCCGACGATGTCATCGTGCAGGTAGGCATCGGCCGCATAGAGGGGAATTCCCCAAATCACCCGGTCTCGCGGCAGCCGCGCCAGTATGCCCATGTCGCCCCCACCGAGATGCTGCCCGTTGCTCAGGACGTGGAATACGAGGTCGGGCCGTGTCCAAAGCACCCGTTCCATCATGGGAAGGAGCTCAGACTTGAACAGGGTCGGTTCGCCCCCGGAGATGCCCAGTGTCATGTCCCGCGGAGCCAGGAGAGCTGCTGCCTCGAAGAAGGGAAACCAGTCCGAGTGATGTTCCTTGGGCGGTTGCGAGCACATCACACAGAGCTGGTCGCATCTCTCGGTGACGAGGAACGTGTTGTGGCGGGATGCAGCGCGCACGAGGCGTTGGGCAGCCCGCCCGCCGGGAAGGACGAGGAGGACGTCGCCATCGATGTCCAAGGCATCGGCGCCAAGGATGTCGACGCGGCCGCGGGGCCCAACGTAGGTCAATCCATCCGGCGTGGCTTCCACAAGGTCGGCATCGAATGAGGTGCGGGTGCCCGATGCATCGAGGCCGAACGCCCGCGCCTCCGAGTTCAATCTGACAACGTAGGGCTCGTCGACGGAGGAGTGCGCTCGCATGCGGAGAGGGATCATTGGTGCACCCGCACGAGGTTGTCCGTCCACTCCGGGATGCCCAACCACAGGGCGAGGGATCGGCGCGTCGCCTCGTCATCGCGATAGAGAAGCTCGAAGACCTTGTCGAAGAGGGCCGTATGCCGGCGGCAGAACCATGTCTCGGTCCGCGGTATGTCGATGGTCCCGTATCGCGAGATGTCATCGATCACGTCCGAGCCGCAGAACGGCTGGAAGGCGCAGTGGATGCAGTCGGGGTCGAAATTGTTCAACGAACACGAATTCAGTGTGTCGATCTTCGCCCGGCCGAGGCCGTCCCGCACGTTGCCGACGGATAGGTCGATCCGACCGATCCGCGACTGCATGCGGGCTTCGTCCGTCGGATAGAAGGTGCCATCGTGATCAATGACGATGTAGTCCGACGCGAAAAAGCTGGGGTTTCGGAGGTCGACGTGACCGTCCGCACCAAAGCGCAGAACCCGTCGCAGGCATTGGCTGAAATAGTACTCCTCGAGGCTCGACCCAGTTCGGTGATTGCGCTCGATCAGCCGCTCGACGAAAGCGGCGTGCCAGGCGATCCAGCGATCCAGCGCCGCATCGGGCTCACGACCGCGACGTGCGAAGCCCTGATGGTTCACGGGCCGCAGATAGATTGACCGAATGCCGCGCCGCTCGAAATTGTCGATCATCGCTTCCACGTCGGGCGGGGCGTCGATGTCAATCGTCGGTAGGGCTGATACTTTGCCGGGGCCGAGACGGCGGACGGCCTCGTCGAGGTTCTGGAAGAAAGCCTCGGTTCCCGGAGCGGTCTTGGTGCGTTGGCGCCGGTGCGTGGCTTCATCGCCATCCAGCGATGTGCTGACAAAGGTATCGGGTGCCTCGAGAAACCGCCAGGCGGCCTCATCGACGTTCTGGAGGTTCGTGCAGACGACGAACTCCGCACGCCGGAAGCGCGACCGGCAGAAAGAACGGATGCGCTCCAGGAGATCGAGCCTCAGGAGGGGCTCTCCCCCTTGGAATTCCACCTTCACGTCTTCGGTGTCGAGGCCGCCCAGGAAGTCCTCCACGTACCGAGCGGTTTCCTCGGTCCAGTCGAAGCCCTGCGCATTCAAGGCGGCCCTGGAGACCTGACAGTAGGAGCACGTGAGATCACATCGCAGCGTCGGGACCAAAACGACGTAGGAGATCGTCCGGCGGACGGCCTGCCGCGCTGCCCAGCGATAGGCGAAGGCCGTGTACGGCAAGTCCAGCTCGCGGCGATAGGCGTGGCCGCCCTCGAGAAGGAATGCCCGGTCGTGGTCATCGAGACCAGCTTCCGCGTATCGGCGCAAGAAGGCTTCTGATCCCCTGAAGAAGCCGCCCGCGTCATCGGAGAATATAAACGCGTCGTCACCGGCATGCCGGAAGCGCAGCGGCCAGACCTTCATCGCATGACCGCCGAGAGTAAGGCCTCGCGCATGGGCAGCGTTTCAAGATAGATGCGCTCACGGTAGAGCGTGTGAAGGACGGCTGACCGCAGGCCTAGTATGGCAGCCTCGTCGACAGCTCCCGATACGAAGATGCCTTGAGGGCGTCGTTCGAAACGGATTGCTGGAAAGCGTGCTTCCAGCCGCAGAACAGACCGCTCCACCACGCCATCAAAATTGGATGGCACCTCAACAATCGTCGTGACCATAGTCCCCACCTTGGCGCAGCATGCTGCCAAGGAATGCGTGTTGCCGCAAGGGGATAGGTCATCAATTGGTCAATTGCTTGCTATCGAATCTGAGCTGCTGGTTGTCTGCCTTACATGCGGCGACCGCGAATAAGTGATTATGGCGCTCGGGCCGCTTCCGCGTGGCATTATCTAATGCGATGCTATTTTGACGACTTGTTGGCTGCGTCTGGCGAAATCTCCGTGGATCGAAAGGGATAATCGGTTCCCATATAGATGATATCTGCTGTGTGCATCTGCATTTGCGTAGGATTGGCGAGTTTTCGTATATTCGAATATCTCTGAGAGAATGATTGCAGTGGAGCGGCCCTTTGCAGCAGAAAAGGTTTCATAAAGAGATAGATCTCAGCCGCATCTGGACCTCGTCGGAGGCGCCAATCTGGAAGCGGCTTGTTGCAGGTGCGTTCTATACGGGGATCAGCCTCCTCCTGTGGGCTCTACCCATATACGCAGCATGGCGCACATTTTTCGGCACGGAATGATGTGGCTGCATTGGCAGGGTTGTTCACGCTGTCTGCCGCCGTAAGGCCATGTGAGGTCTATAGGAGCGCAAGCTGGCGCCTTCCGATCAGATCTGGACCGTAGGCCTCCAGCGATGAGACGGTCACGCCGATAAGACGTATGCCTTTCCGTGGAGGGAAGAGGGGCGCCAGCAAGTCCGCCGCGAACCGCTCGAGATCGATGGCGCCCGTGATCGGGGCGTTGCGGGTGCGGCTTCGGGTGATCTGCTGGAAGTCCGCGTACTTCACCTTGAGGGTCACTGTGCGCCCGGAAAGGTCGCGCCCTTCGCAATGGCGCCAGACTTTGGCTGCGAGCGGCTCCAACTCCTGGCGGGCCTTGCCGAAATCGAAGATGTCGATTGCGAAGGTATCCTCAGCGCCGATCGATTTTCGCTCCCGGTGGGGCTCAACCGGCCGTTCGTCGATGCCGCGCGCGATCCGGTAATACCAGGCGCCCGATTTGCCGAAGTGCTGTTGAAGGAAGTCCAGCGACTTCGCTCTGAGGTCAGCGCCGGTGGCGATCCCCAGCCGCGCCATCTTGGCGGCCGTTGCCGGTCCGACGCCGTGAAACTTCTTCACCGGCAGAGCTTCGATGAAAGCCGGCCCCATCCGAGGGGTAATGACGGCCTGACCGTTCGGCTTGTTGAGGTCGCTGGCCGTCTTCGCAAGAAACTTGCAGTAGGAGATGCCAGCAGATGCGTTCAGGCCCGTCACCTCCTTGATCCTCGCGCGGATCGTTTCTGCAATGGCCGTGGCTGCCGGAATGCTTTTGCGATTCACCGTGACGTCGAGATAGGCCTCATCGAGCGACAGCGGTTCGATCAGGTCGGTGTGCTCAGCGAAAATCTCCCGGATCTGCCCCGAGACTGCTCGGTAAACCTCGAAGCGGGGCGGGACGAAAATCAGCTCCGGGCATTTCCGCTTCGCGGTCACCGATGGCATCGCGGAATGCACGCCAAAAGCCCTGGCCTCGTAGCTCGCTGCTGCGACAACTCCCCTTGCGGCTGACCCGCCAACGGCCACGGGTTTGCCGCGGAGTTGAGGATTATCGCGCTGCTCCACCGATGCGTAGAAGGCATCCATGTCGACGTGGATGATCTTGCGTGTGGGCGCGCTTGATCGGTTTGCGTCGCCGGGTCCCATCTTCGTCGCCCGTGCTGCTCGCTTGCAGATGCGGTGGAGGCCATGGGGTGATTGAGTCACCAGCCAAACTTTTAATAGCGAAATGAGAACAAAAAGGCAACAAACACCTGCTTCCGCGCCCCGCGGTCCTGCCCGCGACGCGTTGGTCAGGCTTCTGCCGGATCAAGGCCGTCCCATTTGCGGCCGCGGGCGACGATCTGGAGGGTGTCGGACGGGAGGGGGCGTTGGAGGGCCGACGCTTCCTCCCAGGGCGCCGTCATCCAGATCTCGCGTTCCTGCTCCATTGTCAGAATGACCGGCATCGCCTTTGGGTGGACTGATAAGACAGGTTCGGTCGCTTCCGTCGTCAGAAAGGCGAAAAGGTCGATGGTGACCTCGCCCTCCTTGACCTTTCGAACGGAGGTCCATGAGGGCACCCAGATCCCCGCGAAGAAGGCCAAAGGCCTCGTCTCGTCCAAGGCAAACCAGACATCGCCCCCGAAGACCTTGTTGTGTTCACTGAAACTCGTGAAAGGCACGAGACATCGGTTCGATGGCTCAAGCCACCTCTGCCAGTGCCTGGAACCAGTGTTCCTCACATTGGTCGTCCCGCCGTCCGGCTCGAGGCGCAACAGCTCCTTGAAGTCGAAAGACTTTCCCTTCGCCTCCAGCTTCGCCGCACGCTTCTTCGTGGCTTCCAATTGCGCATAGCCGGATGAAGGCATGCCCCACCGGACCATAGCCAGTTCCCTGACCCCATCTGCGGCAGTCCGCACGATCGGTGCGAACTGATCGGGAAAGATGCCGGTCAGTGGGGGGAGATTGCCGGTCGTATCCCGCATGGCGTTGGCCAATTCACGGATGGCTTGCTGGCCCTTGGTGACGCTGTACAGATTGCACATCGAAGATGTTTCCGGCGCGACCGCCCTCGACCATAGCAGGGGGGCGACAGGAGCCCAACGGGGAGAGTTCTCTCACTTCGTGCACTGCTCCGTCATCGGAGGCGGAGCCAGACCGGTGCATGATCGCTCGCGTGGGCCCATCCTCGAACGTCGCGATCCACGCCGACAGAAGCAAGGTCGCCGGCCAGTGCCGGGCTGACGAGGAAATGGTCTATCCGGAGCCCGGCGTCGCGGCCGAAGGCGTTCCGCAGGTACTTCCAGAATGTGTAAACGCGCTCGTCCGGATGCAGGTGCCTGATGGCGTCGATCCAGCCGTCGTTCGTCATGGCGGCGAACGCCTTGCGCACCTCCGGCCGGAACAGAGCATCATCCCGCCACCGTTCTGGAGCGTAGACATCCAGGTCAGTCGGCATAACGTTGAAGTCTCCGGCGAGCACGACCGGCAATTCCAGTTCGAGAAGACCGGCAGCGTATGATCTGAGGCACTCGAACCACCGCAGCTTGTAGTCAAACTTGGCTCCGGGTGCCGGATTGCCGTTGGGCGCATAGAGGCATCCCACGATGATACCCTCGATGGCGGCCTCGATATAACGGCTCTGGATATCGTCCGCCGCGCCGGGAAGACCTCGACGGGTCTCCAGGGGCGTCTCTCCGCGCGCCAGGATGGCAACGCCATTCCATGCCTTCTGGCCCTGCCAGATCGCTCCGTATCCGGCCTTTTCCAATGCGGCGATGGGAAAGCGATCTTGGGGAGCCTTCAATTCCTGAAGACAGACCACGTCCGGCTGATCCTGAGCAAGCCAACGCAGGAGGACATCGAGGCGTCCGTTCACGCCGTTCACGTTGAAAGTCGCTATCCTCATGGGAGGCCCTCGGCGTGGAGGTGAGTGGCTGGAACGCCCGACGGCACATGCTGGTTCGATGCCGTCCCCGGTAAACACAGCCAGCGCGTGTGCCTGACAGATTTCGCTTGTTCTCATTTTGTTCTCGTGGAATCCATAGAGCTGTTCAGCCCCGGAGACCACCATGCCGAGCGATGCCTTTCGCGCGGACGACATCGCATTGCCGACCTTTCTAGCGACCTCCGAACCTCTGAGCGGCCATGCCTGCGCCACCGCGGCGCCGGTCCATACGGCCGAGCAAAGGGAAGCGGTCTGGCTGCAATGGGAAGAGCATTGGCTGACGGAGTTGGCTCTGCGCGTGGAAGCATTCGATGGGTGCCAGCATTGACGCTGCGGGCCCGCTCGGTGGCTCGGGGAGAAGCCGCAACACCGTCGTTGAGGCCCTGCGGGAACGGATCGAGAGCATCGAGGGAACAAGGCGTCGGATCAGGCGGGTTCTGCCGTTTGGCGTTGCCGCGATGGATGGGCGCTTGCCCGGCGGTGGACTAGCCATGGGGGCCTTGCACGAAGTCGCGGGAGGCGGCAACGGAGCGGTCGACGGCGCGGCAGCGGCGCTCTTCGTGGCGGGTATCGCCGCGCGTACGCGCGGCCAGATCCTCTGGTGCATCACGCGGGCGGACTTGTTTGCCCCGGCACTCGCCCAAGCGGGCCTCCCTCCGGATCGAGTGATCTATGTGGAGGCCGGCGACGACAAGGCCATCCTGACCTGTCTCGAGGAAGGTCTTCGTCATGGCGGCCTCGGCGTCGTCGTGGGTGAAGTCGCTCGGTTGTCCATGACAGCCTCCCGCCGCCTGCAACTGCGTGCGGAGGAGACGGGCACGATGGGCATAGCCCTCCGACGGTGGCGACGGCCTGCGGATGCGGCTGACTTTGGTCAGCCAACCGCAGCCATGACCCGCTGGAGGGTCTCCGTCCTGCCGTCCAGGCCGTTACCCGTGCCGGGCGTCGGACGACACCGATGGCTCGTCGAACTGATCCGTTCCCGGGCGGGCGAGAGTGCTGATTTCGAAGTGGACGCGTGTGATGCCGAGGGTCGTCTCCATCTGGCTTCCGACTTGGCCCACGGACAGGTGGCGGAGGAAGGCTGGATCAGCAGCGCCTCCGGCTGAAACGCCGCTCGTGTTGGTCGGACGACAGGGGCAGAAGCAGATGGTGATGGCTGCGGATGCGGTGGCTCTCGCCGCAGGCCTCCGTCCCGGCATGCCGGCCACCACGGCTCGGGTCCTGGTGCCGAACCTCGTTGTGCACCAGCACGTCCCGGAAGCCGATGCCGAAGCCCTCGATCGTATCGCCCTCTGGATGATGCAGCGGTACGCGCCCATCGTCGCCACCGATCCACCGGATGGAATCGTCATGGATACATCCGGTGCTGACCATCTGCATGGCGGCGAGGAGATGATGCTGACCTCGATCGCCGGACGGCTGAAGACCTCAGGCGTGTCTGCCCGGGTGGCCGTGGCTGACACCTGGGGCGCGGCGCATGCGGTGGCCCGTTTCGGCGGGCGAAGGTCGGTGGTGATCCCGCGCGGCGATGCGTGTCCGAGGATCCTTGATCTGCCGATCGCGGCTCTGCGCCTGCCCGCTGACATCGTGTCTGGCCTGCATGTCCTCGGGTTCTTGCGGATCGGAGACATCGCGGAGATGCCGCGGGCACCGCTGACGCTGCGCTTCGGTCCGGAGCTCGGACGACGCCTGAACCAGGCCCTTGGCCGCCTGGCAGAGCCCATCGAGCCTATCAGACCGGAAGAGATCGTGCGCGTGAGGCGCGCGTTTGCGGAACCGATCGGCGCCGCGGAGACCATCGCCCGCTACATCGGGAAGCTCGTGATTGCCCTGTGCGAGGGTTTGGCCGAACGCGGCCTCGGGGCGAAGCGTCTCGACCTCATCTGTTATCGCGTTGACAGCACGATGCAGGCGGTTCGTGTCGGCATGGCATTGCCCGTTCGCGATGCGCGCCGATTGACCCGATTGCTCACCGACAAGATTGAGACCATCGAGCCAGGCTTCGGCATCGAATGCCTGGAACTGGCCGCCACGTTGGCGGAGCCTCTCGCTGACCGGCAGACGATCACCAGCATTGTCGAAGAAGCCGTCTCGGATATTTCCGGGCTCGTGGATGTGCTCGCCAACACGGTGGGCGAGCGAAGCCTGTTTCGCATGGCGCCTGTGGCCAGTGATGTTCCTGAGCGGTCAGTGGCCCGCATCGCGCCGATGAGCCCCGCGACCGGTGCAAGCTGGCCCGACCATTGGCCCCGTCCGTCGCGGCTTCTGGCGCGACCGGAGCACATCGAAACGATGGCTCTGCTTCCCGATCATCCCCCTGCCTGGTTCTCATGGCGCGGGATCCGCCATCGGGTCCGGCGCGGAGACGGCCCGGAACGGGTCTTCGGCGAATGGTGGCTCGGCGACCAGGAGATGCACGCCGTCCGCGACTACTTCCGGGTGGAGAATGATGCGGGGGAGCGGTTCTGGCTGTTTCGTGCCGGCGACGGTGAGGATGCCGCCACCGGATCCCATCGCTGGTACCTGCACGGACTGTTCGGATGAGCGGGCCGAGGTATGTCGAACTCCAGGTCACCTCGCACTTCAGTTTCCTGCGGGGGGCCTCGTCCTGCGACGAGTTCTTCGCTGCGGCGGCTTCTCTCGGCATTGAGGCGCTTGCGATCGTCGATCGCAATTCCCTCGCTGGCATCGTCCGGGCGCACGAGGCTTCAAAGGCGACAGGAGTGCGGCTCGTCGTTGGGTGCCGGCTCGACCTCAACGACGGCATGTCGGTGCTGGTCTATCCGGCCGATCGCCCGGCCTACGCCCGGCTGTGCCGCCTGCTGTCACTAGGCAAGCGACGGGCGGGCAAAGGGAAATGTCTTCTCGAATGGTCGGACGTGGTCGCATATGGCGACGGGCTGATCGGCGTCCTCGTTCCGGACGAGCCCGATGAGACATGCGGAATCCGGCTTCGACGGTTACGGGACGTCTTCGGCAATCGCGCATACCTTGCCCTCACGCTGCGCCGACGGCCAAATGACCAGCTTCGGCTTCACGAACTGAGCCAACTGGCGCATCGCATGCGGGTGCCCACGGTCGTCACCAACGACGTGCTGTTCCACGCGCCGGACCGCCGCCAGCTTCAGGATGTGGTCACCTGCATCCGCCATGGCGTGACCATCGACAGCCTCGGCTTTCGGAGGGAGCGTCATGCCGACCGTTTTCTAAAGGCCCCGGAGGAGATGCATCGCCTGTTTGGCCGTTACCCAGAGGCCCTCGCTCGTTCTCTTGAGGTCGCCGCGCGCTGTCGCTTCGACCTGAACGAACTTGCCTATCAGTATCCCGAGGAGCGGGATGACCCCTCCCTCACGCCGCAGGAAACACTGGAGAAGCTGACCTGGGAGGGCGCGGACACCCGTTATCCGGAAGGCGTGCCGGATAGTGTGCAGGCTTCATTGAGGCATGAACTCGGGCTGATCGCGAAGCTGCGGTATGCGCCTTACTTCCTGACCGTAAACGCGATCGTGAGGTTTGCCCGCTCCCAGGGCATCCTGTGTCAGGGCCGAGGTTCGGCGGCCAATTCTGCTGTCTGTTTCGTTCTCGGCATCACGTCGATCGACCCTGGTCGCAACGATCTTCTTTTCGAACGCTTCGTGTCCGAGGAGCGGCACGAGCCACCGGACATCGATGTCGATTTTGAGCACGAGCGACGGGAGATCGTCATGCAGTGGGTGTTCGACACCTACGGCCGGGATCGCGCCGCTCTCTGCTCGACGGTCATCCGCTATCGGACCAAGGGCGCCCTGCGTGATGTGGGCAAGGCACTTGGTCTCGGCGAGGACCTCATCAGGACGCTCTCGGGGCAGGTGTGGGGATGGTCGCAGGACGGCGTCGAGGACCGGCACATCGAAGGCCTCAACCTCAATCTCGCCGATCGTCGGCTGCGGCTGGCGCTGGACCTCGCACGGCAGCTCATGGGAGCGCCGCGGCATCTGAGCCAGCATCCGGGAGGCTTCGTTTTAACCAATGACCGTCTGGACGAACTGGTGCCGATCGAACCCGCGGCCATGGAAGACCGGCAGGTTATCGAATGGGACAAGGACGACATCGATGCCCTGAAATTCATGAAGGTCGACGTGCTGGCGCTCGGAATGCTCTCCTGCATGAAGCGGGGCTTCGATCTGCTGGCCGAGCACAAGGGGATTGAGCTTGACCTCGCATCGATCCCCCCGGAGGACCCGCGGACTTTTGCGATGATCCGGAAGGCGGACACGCTCGGCACCTTCCAGATCGAGAGCCGGGCGCAGATGTCGATGCTCCCGCGCCTGAAGCCGAGGACTTTCTACGACCTCGTGGTCCAGGTTGCGATCGTCCGTCCCGGACCGATCCAGGGTGACATGGTGCATCCCTATCTCCGGCGCAGGGAGGGGAAAGAACGCGTCAGCTACCCGAGGCCAGAACTGGAGCGGGTGCTGGGCAAGACTCTCGGGGTTCCGCTCTTCCAGGAGCAGGCCATGCGCGTCGCGATCAAATGTGCGGGCTTCACACCCGGCGAGGCAGACCGGCTTCGCAAGTCGATGGCCACCTTCAAGTTCACCGGCGGTGTTTCCGCCTTCCGCGACAAGCTCGTCGATGGGATGGTGGCCAACGGCTACGAGAGGTCTTTCGCCGAGCAGACCTTCAAGCAGCTCGAGGGCTTTGGCAGCTACGGCTTTCCGGAGAGCCATGCCGCATCTTTTGCGCTCATCGCCTATGCCAGTGCCTGGCTCAAATGCTGGCATCCTGACGTGTTCTGCGCAGCCCTGCTGAACGCGCAGCCCATGGGATTCTATGCCCCTGCGCAGATCGTCCGTGATGCACGGGACCATGGGGTGGAGGTTCGCCCCATCTGCGTGAATGCCTCCCGTTGGGATTGTACGTTGGAGCAGACCGATGACGGACAGCAGTTTGCGGTCCGGCTGGGCCTGCGCATGGTCAAGGGACTGGCCAATGCTCATGCCGGCACTCTCGTGGCCGCTCGCGCGGATCGACCATATGCCGGTATCGAAGAGCTGTGGCACCGGGCGGGTGTTCCCACCGCAGCCCTGGTGCAGATCGCGGAAGCGGATGCATTTCGTCCGTCCTTTGGATTGGAGCGGCGCGAAGCGCTATGGGCGATCAAGGCCCTTCGGGACGAACCCCTTCCGCTTTTCGTAGCGGCCTCGGCGCGGGAGGAGCGTCTCCTCGCGGAACTGGAGGAGCCCCAGGTCCAGCTTCGCCCGATGAGTGCGGGCAGCGAGGTCGTGGAGGATTATGGGCACACGGGATTGAGCCTGCGTGATCATCCCGTTTCCTTCCTGCGGGAGGATCTCCGGGCTCGCGGGGTGGTCTCTTGTCGGCAAGCCATGGATGCCAGGGATGGGCAACGTCTGGAGGCCGCTGGCATCGTGCTCGTGCGCCAAAGGCCTGGTTCGGCCAAGGGCGTAATGTTCATCACCCTCGAGGACGAAACCGGGATCGCGAACCTGGTTGTCTGGCCCAAGGTCTTCGCAAACAATCGAAAGATCGTCCTCTCCGCCGGGATGATGGCGGTGCGAGGCCGGATACAGCGCGAGGGCGATGTGGTCCATCTGGTGGCACACCGGCTCTCCGACTTGTCGGCGGACCTGGCAAGCGTGGGGCAGCGGGGCGCATTCCCCTTGGCGCACGGTCGAGGTGACCAGGTTCGGAATGGCGGCTCCGGTCCCGATCCCCGGGACCAGCCACCCATAGGCCTCCGCACCCGCGACATCCACGTCCCGGACCTGCACATCGACGTGCTGAAGGTGAGGCCAAGGGATTTCCGGTGATGGACCCATGGCGGCGCCTCCGCGAGTCGGTGGCGAACATCCGCTGAGCGCCCGTATCGGGCCCGTCAAGAGCGCTTGCGCCACGGCGGAAGCTGCCGCCCACTTACCCGGAAACTTCGCCAGAGAGCCGCTCTAGAGCGTCAATATAGAACTCATTCGCCATTTGACGAAAGCGGCTTTGACCCGGTCATGCATAAGTTCATGATCGATCTCGCCATGAGCTAGATTGATGAATGAGCAGTGACCTTCAAGCGCAATGACCCCCTCGTCGAGTAGGCACATCACAAGTTCCTTCCGGATCAGCGGCGCACCGATCGTCTGGTCAGAGAAGGCAAATTCAAAGAGTCTACCTCCCAACATCGGAACAACAGCCAGGTGCTCGGATATATTGGCCGCATGAGCTGCAAGGTTGAGGGTTCCGACAATGGCGTGTCCAATTTGGGCCAGGTTGTTGTAGCCGTCCCGCTCGCGCATGATCTCGATTGTGCTGAGTGCTGCACAGGCGCTGAACGTCTCCTTGGAATGCGTTCCGCCGATCCGGCTGGCGCGGTACAGGTCACCAAGATCATCCGGGCCAAGCAACACGCTGATGGGGGCGCCATTGCCAATCGCCTTCCCCAGGATCACGTACTGAGCAAGCTTGGCCAGGACATGTTCCCAGCTTCCACGCGGCCCGTACCGACCAGCCGTCTTAGTCTCATCGAGGATGACGATCAGTCCAACTTCACGGCAGATGTTGATACCTTCCAGAAGAGCTTCCGCAGGCGCAAGTTCGAACTGATAGGCATCGATGACCAGTGCGCCGAAGCGCCCTCGATGTTGGTCGAGAAGCTGCTGGAGCGACGCCGGGTCAAGATCGATCCAGTCCGCAATCAGTTCGTTGCCGCTGAGGCCGCGGCAGCCAGGGACCTCGCGGATGACGCCGCGAAGAGGCGAATGCAGCGGCTCATGCCAACCGGGACTGGCAGCAATCTGCCAGTCGGCTTGCCCGGTATAGCCGCAGCGGATCACCCCGAAGCGGCCCGTTTCGGCCATGGCAAGGCGGAGCGCGGCATTGACCGCCTCCGAAGACGTCTTGAAAAGGCTCACCACGCAGGTGCCGTTCGTGCCTTCAAGCATGGCCGATGTAAGCCGCGCATGAGCCTCGCCATAACCGGGAAAGCTCAGGCCGTTGCTGATGGCTTCCGCCATGCGGGCGGTGAAATCACCGTCCGCATGGCCCAGGCTGACCGTTCCCACACCGCAGGAGAAGTCGAGGTAGAACTGTGCTCTTTCGTCTTGAACCCATGCACCTCGCCCCTTGGCGAACAGCACCGCGGAACCGTCGCGTCGCACGACCTTAGTGGAGCCGACGACAGGCAACGAGGTAAATAGCGTCTTGCTCATTTTGTGCCCTTCCCTAGGAACATCGCGCTCGGACCGGCCGGCAGGGGCTCAATGAGCGCCGCGGAAGAAAAGCCATAGAGCCGCACTATCCAGCGATCGTTGCCATCGAAGCGCGGTACGATGCTCTCTCGCCCATGCAACACCCGATCGTTGGCGATGAAGATCGCGTCGCCCGGATGCAGCGTCACGCGGTGAAAGTTCTCTTCATCCCGCAACTGCTCCCGAAGCAACTTGAAGGCGGCCATAGCGACAGGGTCACGCGACTCGTACCTCGAACTGAAGCGGATGATGTCGTTGCCCAGTGCATCGCGTGACAGTACGCTGATGCCGCCGATCGCAATCCGGTCACCGAAAGACTTGGGCGCGGGAGCGTTGAAGATCGGCCGGGACAGGTTGTCCCTAGCCCAGTCAGGCAGCGCTGACAGCACGCCCTGCGGCGAGATGATGGTTGTTTTGACGAGATCGGGGTTCTTCAACGCCGCCAGCATCAGCCCCTTAGGAGCGATCGGCTGGCAGACGACGCGATGTTCCCCAGCCACCGCGCCATGCGGAACCTCCGTATGCATGCGGCACATGCTGGTGGAGCGCTCTCGAGTCATCTGGCTGGCGTTCGTGGGGCGAACATGGCTGAACAGGTGCTTGCCCGCTTCGTTGTAGTAGGCAGCCGGCGTCAGGCCCGCCGCGCCGGCCATCCCCAGCAGCGGGAAAATGGGCGCGAGCCACTCGTTTGTCGGCGGCGTAACATCATCGACCGGCGTCGGCAGCCCCGGGTCAGGCTCGAACACCTGGCGCAACAAGACTGCGCCAAGTTCACCACGAACCGCGCGCTGCAGGGCCTCGGCCGCCTCCGGCAGGTGCCGCTTGAAAATGTCGCCAATCATGGGTGCAAAGTTGGCGCCGGTCTGGTCAAGATCCTCGCAACGGAGAATCTGGGTCAGCGACAGGCAAGAGTGGCGCCACATGCTGCTAGTGGCGACAAACTCAGCGATGATGTTTTCACGCTGCCGCATGCGATCGAACGGCCTTTTGGCCGCGCGAAGGTTCGGTGTGGTCATGATGGTGTCTCCCTTGTTGCCCGGGCGGACTTGTCCGGTGAATTCAAGGGAGCACTTCTATTAATGCTTTGAAATATATCATCTTTTTTACTGTTCTGCGGTCAAATTTGCCCCCCACTTTGCCGGAATCTTTCTGCGCTCCGCTGCAAAGTTCCGGTCAAACGAAATGTATGCCTCTGGCGAGGGCAACGGGCTGATGGCGATCGGCGACGACGTTGGTGTGAGCAGGCCGCTGTACGGTGCCGTGCGGTGTCGGCACGCCAGCGCCAGGGCAGCAACTGGGGCAGACGGTTCTGCGGCGTTCCGGCGATGCGGGCGAGCGCGTCGGCGACCCAGGCCTGCGGGTCGGCGTCGTTTATCTCGCGGTCTGGACCAGCGTTGCCATGGTGGCGCCGAGGTCGGAGCCGGCGAAAGAGCCGTGCTTTCCTGCGGAGGGCAAAGCCGCGCAGGCTGCGCTCCGCAGCGTTGTTCGTCAGGCAGACGCGCCCGTCATCGAGGAAGCGCGCGGTGCGACTGACGCGCCGGCCTACGATGCACCGGGCATCCAGGTGGCGACGTGGGTGAAGTCCGACAGCCACAGCCGGTCAGGCGCCCGTGCGTGGAACTGGCGCTTCACATGGTCCAGCGGAAAGGGAGGGGCCATGTCGCTGATCGTGGTGCGCACCGGCTTGCCCCGGATCACCCCTTGCAGTCCAAGCTCACCCATCAGTTGCGCCACCGTACAGCGGGCGACTTCGGGGCCTTCCCGGCGCACTTGCCGTCAGACCGTGCGCACACGCCATGGACGGCGAAGTTCTCGGCGAAGACGCGGGCTATCTCGGGCTTCAATACCTGGTCACGCCGTGCCGTGGCCGATTGCCGCGCCGGATCGCGCCGCTGGGCCAGCCGCTCAGGGTAGGTGGACGGGGCGATCGGCAAGACCTTGCAGATTGGCTCGATCCCGTACGCCCCTCGATGATCGTCGATGAAGGCGACCATTTCTTTAACGGGCGGTAGAGCTCCGCCTGGGCGAAATAGGCGCTGGCCTTGCGCAGGATCTCGTTGGCCTGGCGCAGCCCGCGGTTCTCCCCCTCCAGCGCCTTCATTTTTCGACCACGTCGCTGGGCACGCCCGCCCACTTGCACGCGTCGACCTCGGTCTTCTTGACTCACTCGTTCAGCGTCTGGGCCGTGCAGTCGATTTTCTCAGCGATCGACACCATCGGCGCGCAACGAGACGGATGATCGCCCTCGTGGTCCAGCACCCTCCGCATCGCGCGCTCGCACACCTCAAGCGAAAACTTGTGCGTCGTCTTGTTGCTCATAATGGCCCCTATCTCTCAGGAGTCGGGGCCTCCGGCAACCCCGGGGCGTGTGTGGATGCCCCCGGGTTTTGCAAGGGGTTTCTGACAGACTTCGGCGGCTTGGCGCTTCTATCGGTCGTGTGTCAGGCCTCTGGTCGTGACCTGCGCCACGGGGCCGGTATGCAGTTTGAAGGACTGGGTCCACATCGGTTCAGAGAGCTTTGCGCTCGAGCCCCGGGACTGGTTTTCCCCGTCCTGAACATTGAAGTCCTTGCCGCATAGGTTGTCAGTCGATCTCCTTGCCGGAGTCTGAAGACCCCGAGGCGATAGCTGTCCCCTTCTGAGGAAGGCAATCGCTCACGCCATCCTGCAATTTTCCTCCCTTGTCATGATCGACCAGATGATGCTAGCCATCTTGTTCGCCAAGGCGACGGCGGCGACCATGCGAGGTTTGCGCCCGACGAGGTCCCCAAGCCAGCTCCCTGGGAGGATGCCCTTACGGACAATCCATCGGATTCGGCTCATGGCGCCGACGATTAGAAGCCGGCGGATGTCGGTCTGCCCCATCTTGATGACACCGCCGAGCCGCGTCTTGCCGCCCGTCGATCGCTGTTTCGGCACGAGCCCCAGCCAAGCCGCAAAGGTCCTGCCGCTCGAGAAGGCGCGCAGATCGGGGGCGAAGGCGAGGACAGCGCCAGCTGTCACGGGACCGACACCGGGGACCGTGCAGAGACGGCGCATCTCGGCATTTTCCTGGGTTGCATCCCTGAGCCGGCAATGCAGTTCTTCGATTTTGAGCGTGAGAACGTCGATCTGATCGAGGTAGAGCCGGACGATCTCTCGGACGGCGTCCGGCACCTCCGGCCCTGCTTGGTCAAGCAGTTCGATGATCTGCTTCAGGTGAGCAGGTCCCTGGGCGACGATCAGCCCGAACTCCGCCAGATGGCCACGCAGGGCATTGATCAGCTGGGTACGCTGGCGCACAAAGCACTGGTGGGTCCGGAAGGCTACTGCACGAGCCTGATGCTCGGCACCCTTGACCGCGACGCAATGCATGTTCGGACGCAGCGCAGCTTCGGCGATCGCGGCCGCGTCAGCGGCATCATTCTTCTGCCGCTTCACAAAGGGATTCACGTAGATCGGCGGAATCAGCCGCACGTCGTGTCCAAGGCCTTGAGCAAACCGGCCCCAATAGTGGCTCGTTGCACAGGCTTCCATCGCCACGATCAGGGCGGCTCCGCGCTCAACAGCTGGATCAGCTTCGTGCGGGACGCCGTTCGTTGAACAGAACCGCTCCGCCCAGATCCGTGCCGCAAACCTGGAAACTCCTCTTGGCTAGGTCGATCGCAAGGACATGAACATCTGGCATGTGCTCCTCCGCTGAAAGCGCCACCACGGCGCTGTCCGGACACAATACGTGCGCGCTGGAGGGGGCATCAACCCTATCAGTTCAGCGTAAGGCGTTCTTCGCCGGACGTGTACATTGAAATCGCCGGGCTCCACCTCTATCGTGATGCGATATGGCGTGCCCAGGAGCGTTCACAATGACTGTTGAATACGCGCTTCGCAGGGCGCCTGACGAGAGGCTGCAAAGCCTAGTGGAGCATTTACTGCAAGCTGCATGGAGCTCCAGTTTGCCGCGCATGAAGGCAATCTCACGTCGCAAACCGAGGTTGGTTATCTACAAGCTAACGCGCGAATTAACACTAAGTAATAGCGACTACAGCAAGTGGAAAGGCGGGACAAACTATAAAAAGGCGGCCGCGTTCACCGATAGGCTAATGCTGCTTTTTTCTGGTGACGACAGGTTCGCACAGCACGGGAAGGATTTCGATTACTCCGAAGCAAAGGCTCTTGGGGCTGATCTCTTCAAATTTTGGCGCCAAAACTACGACCAGGAACGCCTGTCAACGATCACTGGACTGCGGCAGTATCTGGACCTTATAACTGACGACGAAAAGCAAAGCGCGCGCCGCGAGTTGGAAGAAAGACTGAATGTCAACGTGTCGGACGGTCTGGCGGCGAATGCCATACCAATTACGACAACGACGGGTCGGGCACGACGCCCTCAGGTGCGCTTTGTTCCCACCAAACAGGATGAGCGCCTTGTCGCATTGTCGGTAGAGGTGGCTAGCAACAACCAGTTTGTCAGCGAGCCTCGGGCAATTTCGCCTATCATGCTGGCGGCAGTTGAGCTGAACGCAGTTTCCATCGAGGAGGCTGGCGCAATGTACTTCACCGCCGTGACCGTTCGGGTTGACAGCGGCATTTTTGCACATGCTGTCGAAACTGATGTTGAGGTGCTCTTTATCGACCACACCCAGGAATTCCGGAAGAGGGATGTTTACGGTAAGATAGACTGGAGCGATGACGAAATCATCGTGGGCGAGAGAGCTGGACTTCGAAACAACCCAAGCTGGAAGATCAATCGCGTGCCACAAAGGATGCGCAAATCAGGGACATATATTTCAAATATTAACCTTGGGGCGATGTTAGTTAGGTACCTCAGTGATGCTCCGCCACCAATCCTGTCGCTTAGTTTTGAGGCGATTGTTGATCTCCAAGATGCAGTCGTGGATTTGGGACCAGAGAGCGATATTGCTCCAGATGCCGCCGCCAAAAGGCGGGCGTTCGACCTGGTGCTTCTAAACAAGAAGCTGAGCGGGAACGGACAGCAGGCGCTTGTTTCCACGTCTATAATTGCGATTGAACCTTTTGATGGGGAAGACGCGTGAGCAATCACCGGGTCTTGCGTGAGAACCTGGACAAAGATTTCGTCGAGTTGACTCGGCTGTTGCAACTGGATCCGCAAAAGGACTTTGCCGGATGCTCCCTGCGTCATCTCGACCTACGCACCGCTGATCTTGCCGGGTTCAACTTCAAGCGAGCCGATCTACGCGGATGTGTGTGGGATGGCGCGTCCATCGCTGGGACGCTTTTCGACGATCAGTCCCAGATAGACCGGGGCGGGATCATCAAAGCGCGCGACTGGATGGATAATCCCTATCTGTTCAATAGGTTCACTAGTCCCCATTCGACCAACGAGATTGCGCTTCTTGCCCTCTGCGCACGCGTACTCAGCATACGCTGGATCAAGCAGGATTACCTGAAGGTCACTGCCCAAGAGCCAATCGACAAATTGATGGTTGTCATCGAAAAGGAAGGCGCGACGCTCGATCAGGCCGGTCAGCCGGACTTCAATCAACTGACCAAGTTGCGCATGCATCTGGTGGACTGGGGAGCCGCGCACGCTTTCGAGGATTTCGAGGCCATGGCGCTGTGCGTAAGAAAGCTGCTCTACTCGTGGGCTGTCATGATGAGGAATCGCAGCCCATTATTGCGCCTGATATGCATAATCGAACGAATCGAACTGCACAGAATGCGTGCGGATTTGTTTGTTCCTGATTCAGGCGAGGAGATACAGAGAATTTCCGAGCGGCTGGAGTGTGTCTTGGCAGGTGACGAGGCTGACGACATCGAAATCATGTCATCCGTCCTCGCTTACTTCCGCCCGAAGTCCCTCGCCCAATCGTTGCGGCCGGGAGTGCTTTTTGTCGGGTCCGTTGTCAATGACTATGGCGATAGGATCGATGTCAAGGGCCTCGGCCGAACATTCACGCTCGCCGACAACCTCCTCTCCGCCAACTGGTTGTACAATCGTCCGGCGGTCAAAGAATTCGGTTTTTTCGCTACGAGACGAAACAACCAGATCACGCAGCGAGGTGCACAATTCGTGGGTGCGGTCGCCGATATGCTGTTTCCCTTTGCCCTCGACACGACCAGCCCTACCGAGGTGTTCATGGGAGCAAGTAACAGTTGGGCGGTCCTTATAACAAGTCCGGCCAAGAAGAGCGGCTTTTTAGCCAATGGCGGCGCAATCGCCCGTCAAGTACAGCGCGCCTGTGGAATCAGACGCATCACGATCACTACTCGATCCGATAATCAAGAGAGTGAAATAAAGAATTTCGTCAATGACGGATATGCGGATATAAAAGAAATAGAAATAAACGGGTCGATCGTATGGGGGCGACTCTCACACGGAAGAGATCGTCTTTTGGAATTATTGAATATAGGGGATTCAGTTTATCAGGATGGGAAAGTAAAAACGTTCATCGCAATGTGGACAAAGGTCTTTCCTGAATTCGATATCATAGTTTCAATAGGCGGGGGCTCGACGTTCGGAAGTAAGGGTTTTCGCGAATTTATCGAACAGGGACGCGAACGTTAGGTGTACGGTCCCAGGATGTGGTGTGACGGGTTGAGTCTGAAGCGTTCGGGCTCTTCAGTCCAGACATGAAGGACGTGCTCGTAGGGCGTCAGGCCCCTGAGAGTCTTGAGCCGACGTGCGTAATTGTAGGCATCCAGGAAGAGCTGTAGATGGGTGCGGAGCTGCTCGTGGCTCTCGTAGTGGTACTGAACCGCCCCGGCTTTGCCGCAGGCCCCAACTCCTGAGAGGATGGGGCCATGACGAGCAAGACGACGAACAAGTTCTCGCCTGAGGTGCGCGCTCGCGCAGTACGGATGGTGCTGGACCACGAGGCTGAACACCCTTCGCGCTGGCAGGCGATCGTGTCGATTGCGGCGAAGATCGGCTGCTCGGCGCACTCACTGAATGAGTGGCTGAAGAAGGCCGAGGTCGATGCCGGCAAGCGTGCAGGCGTGACGACGGATGTGTCGGCGAAGCTGAAGGCTCTTGAGCGCGAGAACCGCGAGCTACGGCAGGCGAACGAGATCCTGCGCAAGGCATCGGCTTATTTCGCCATGGCGGAGCTCGACCGCCGGTCGAAGACATGATTGCGTTGATCGATGATCATCGCGGTGCGCATGGGGTCGAGCCGATCTGCAAGGTGCTGCCGATCGCCCCGTCGACCTATCATGCACATGTCGCCCGGCGGCTTGATCCGTCGAAGTGCTCGGCACGGGCGCTACGGGACGAGGTTCTGCGCCCCGAGATCGAGCGCGTGTTCACCGAGAACTTCGAGGTCTATGGAGCACGCAAGGTCTGGCGACAGATGATGCGCGAGGGATTCGTCGTGGCGCGCTGCACCGTCGAACGGCTGATGCAGGGCATGGGCCTGGCCGGTGTGATCCGCGGCAAGCCGGTCCGCACGACCCTCTCGGACAAGTCGGCACCGTGCCCGCTCGACCGTGTGAACCGTGTGTTCCATGCGCCGGCGCCGAACCAGCTTTGGCTGTCCGATTTCACCTATGTCAGCACTTGGGCGGGCTTCGTCTACGTCGCCTTTGTGATCGACGCCTATGCCCGCCGCATCGTCGGCTGGCGGGTGAGCAAGACCGCGCATGCCAGCTTCGTGCTGGATGCACTGGAGCAGGCCCTTCACGAGCGACGGCCCACTCATCGCGGCGGCCTGGTGCACCATAGCGACCGCGGCTCGCAAGGCGGATTCAAACGGTCGTCGCAACACCCGAACGAAGGAGGTTGCGGTGGGTATCACACGACGCAGATCGGACCGCTCGGGACGTCCGCCTTTGCCTTCTCCCGGGCGGCCTCCGTCGGCCACGCGAACAGAGCTACAGCGGTTCTGGTCCGGCATTGCGAAGGGAATGACCAGCGAGAATGCTGCGCTGGAGGCTGGCGTGTCGCAGCCTGTCGGAACCCGATGGTTTCGGAAGGCGGGCGGTATGCCACCAACGATGTTCAGACCCACAGCCACGCCTCTTTCCGGTCGCTATCTCTCTTTGTCCGAGCGTGAGGAGATCGAGCTTCTGCGTGTGCAAGGTCATTCCATGCAGGAGATCGGGCGCCGCATTGGCCGCTCAGCCTCGACGATCTCCCGCGAGCTCCGGCGCAACGCTGCCACCCGTGGCGGTGGACTGGAGTATCGCGCGACCACGGCGCAGTGGCATGCCGCGCGGTCGGGCCGGCGACCGAAAGCAGCCAAGCTTGCACAGAATGCTGCTCTGCGCGCCTATGTCGAGGACAGGCTGGCTGGCGTCGTTACGGCTTCGAGCGGCGCTTTCGTTCCCGGCCCCTTCGCCCCGTGGAAGGGACGCCGGCATGGAAAGCGGAAGGACCGACGATGGGCAAGAGCATGGAGCCCGGAGCAGATCGCACGACGCCTTCCCATCGACTTTCCGAACGACGATACGATGCGCATCAGCCATGAAGCCATCTACCAGGCTCTCTTCATCCAGGGGCCAGGAGTCTTTCGCCGCGAATTGACGACCTGCCTGAGAACAGGCCGGGCGCTTCGTACGCCGCGGGCACGTGTGAGCCGGCGCGGCAAGAGCTTCGTCGCGCCCGAGATCATGATCAGCCAGCGTCCAGCCGAGGCGGACGACCGGGCGATCCCCGGACACTGGGAGGGAGACCTCATCCTGGGCCTCGGCAGCTCCGCGATCTGGACGCTTGTCGAGCGCGCGACGCGATAGACTATGTTGCTGCATCTGCATCTGCCTCGGCTGGAGGGCCACGGCGAGGCGCGGCGCATCAAGAATGGGCCCGCGCTCGCCGGTCACGGCGCCGAGGCGGTGCGCGACGCGATCACCCGAACCATCGCGACTCTACCGCAGGATCTGCGTCGGTCGCTGACCTGGGATCAGGGTGCCGAGATGGCTCAGCATCCTCGGCTGAAGATCGACACTGGCATCCAAGTCTATTTCTGCGATCCTCAGAGCCCGTGGCAGCGCGGCACGAACGAAAACACCAATGGCCTGCTGCGCCAGTACTTTCCGAAAGGCACGGACCTGAGTGCGCACAGCGCGGAATCCATTGCCGCAGTCGCAATGGCTCTCAATGCCAGACACCGGAAAGCACTCGGCTGGAGAACACCGGCCGAAGCTCTTGATCAATTCCTGCAGTAGGTCGAAATCAGTGTTGCGACGACCGTTTGAATCCGCCCAATATGGGAGCATTCGCTACACCGAACGGCTGGCTGAGGCCGGCATCGAGCCCTCGGTCGGCAGTATCGGTGACAGCTATGACAACGCCCTCGCAGAGACGATCAACGGCCTCTACAAGGCCGAGGTCATCCATCGGCGGGGGCCTTGGCGATCTTTCGAGGCCGTCGAGTTCGCCACACTAACCTGGGTTGATTGGTTCAACCATCGCCGGCTGCTGGAGCCTATCGGCAACATCCCGCCGGCCGAAGCCGAGGAACGCTACTACGCCATACTCGGTGAGACAGCCATGGCGGCATGACTTAAACCAAATGGCCTCCGCTGAAGCCGGGGCGGTTCAGACGGCCCTGCTGGCGGCGGCCGGCCGGGGTCTGCAGTTCCGCAAGGCGCGCGACATGGCAGCCTGGCTCGGGCTCGTGCCACGGGAGTACTCGACCGGCGGCAAGACGACCCTGCTCGGCATCAGCAAGCGAGGGAGCTCGTATCTGAGACGCCTCCTCATCCACGGCGCCCGATCCTGCCTGCTCCATCTCGACCGGTCCCGCGATCGGCTCGGGAGCTGGATCGACGGCCTTCAGAGCCGGATGCACAACAACAAAGCCACCGTGGCGCTCGCCGCCAAGATGGCTCGCGTCGCCTGGGTGGTGATCACCAAGCCCGGCGCGACCTACGAGCGGCGTGGGCTGGCGGCAGCCTGACCCACGCGTTCGACCAGCTGCGAGGCACGGGAGAGTGATGACGAGAAAGTTGATCGGCGCACCGTAAGCTCTGGGCAAAAAAGCGGGCTTCCAGCCCGAGCCAGTTATTCGAGAACGGGGCGCGCGGATCTCATCATGGCCTGGCTGCAACAACAGCCCACTCGCGAGAGGCCGGATACATTTATGCAGACTGGATCGTCAGACCGAACCCGAACCTTGCAACGACGGGGCGGAGCATACATTTTTTGACAGCACGTCCTGCAACATCGCCTTGTCGAGCGACAGGTCGGCCACGATCCGCTTCAGCTTGGCGTTCTCATCCTCGAGCTGGCGCAAGCGCCGCATCTCCGAAGGCATCAGCCCCGCATACTTCTTGCGCCAGTTGTAGGCCGCATTTCGATGGAATTGCTCACTTCCAGCGGAGTAGGCTATTTCATAGCGGTGACGAGCGCGTCAGACAGAAATTATTACTAGAGACGCAGCCAAGCTGGCCGCGGAGGTCGCAAGTTGGATGCATTCTGCAATTGATCTTTGATTATTAATTGCGTCTTTGAGCAAATTTGTCGCGTCAATCAGTCTTTGCCTAGCGAAATCAATTTGTCTATTTGATCTAGTTAATTCCTTGGCGAGGGCCTCATCGTATGCATGTTTCGCTACATTGCGGGCTAGCACAAGCTGTCTCCGCTGATCATCGCTCGCATTTTGCATTAGATTATCAAAATTATCATCAATAGCACAAAATGCTTGTTCAATCCGCTCAAGAGACGTCACAACGTTATCTTGCATGGCTCTAATTCCCAGGCTTAACATCTTTCAAAAGAAGATTAATTCGATCAAGCAAGGCGGCAATCTGAACGCTGTTCAAGGGTGCGTCCGCCTCGAATTTCTCATGCGCATCAATCATTGCGCTGATGATCTTAATATATGTATCATATTCTTCTGCAACCTTCGACTTCGTGGCATCTCGTTCGGACTCGAGTACCGCGGTCACGCTATTGCACAAATTCTCATCCTGAGCGGTGAAACGAACGACCGTCGCCGGCGGCGCGGCAAGATCTGACTTACCTGCGACAGAGGCCAAATACGAATTGGCGTCGAGGTAGCCTCGTTTCCAAAGGGCGATACGCAAATTGTATGTACGCGCTATCGTGACTCTCATAGCTGACGTAACCGATGAGCGTCCGGCTTCGACTGTCTCTTTATAAGAGATAAGGGCCACCCTGATCTGGGCGGACGCCGTCTTGAGATCGGACACCTGAACATACTGAGAAAAAGCGCCCGCCGCACTACCTGAAATGCTTCCTACGCTGCTTGGCAGTGGCATAATACCTAGAGCAGTACGAAGAGTATTTGTGGCAGCTGCGAGATTCACAACACTTTGACTTACGGCGGCTTCCGCACCGTAGGAACCAAGCGCATTTAGGGCTGAATACGCCTTTCCAAGGGCTTCGGCCACTTCAATTCTCGCTCTGAGGGCCGACTGTATCTTCATGACGTCTGACGATTTCGGCGACGAGTTCCATGTAATATTTGTGCCCTTTGAAGCGATATAACAAGTGTTAACGTTGCTTTCACCGCTTTCTTTGCTTGCCCCTTCTGCTGGATTTACTGATCCGCTGGATTGCAATTTATTCATGAAGACATCATTTTTCTGAAAAGTAGAGAATGACTCATCCAATTTCGTGGCAGCAGAGAGCAATTCAGCACTGGCTTTTGAACCCGTGGTGGCGAGTTCAACACTCTCGGTCAATTTATGGCCGGAGCACCCGACGAGAAGAATAAAGACGGAAAAAGTTGCGAATAATTTGAAGCGGGCAAGCGCCATGGCGGCCTCGACTGTATCGTATTTGTATTATCGAAACATATTCAAATATAACTTGATCGGTAGATTATCACGAGAAGGGGGTGAGATACAAGGGAAAAATCGGTTCAATGGTAGTGATTGCCGAAGAGGCATGTTGCACATTGGCTTCCACCCGGACTGACCTCAATGACGTACCTTTCGCTTCGCCCCTCCCAGTATGGATCGACGCTAATGTGATGGAAGAGCGCTCATGGCCCGGCGCCCACCGGGGGGGGGCTGTTTATATACGGAGCTGAGGGTGATGCGGAACGGGCCTCCGACGGCACCGAGCGCACCCGCGCCTTCCCCGGAATAGCCGCGATGGCCGGGCAGTGGACCGGCTCGGCAACCCAGACGGATCTCTTACCGCATAAGCATTCTGGGGGCGTAGCGCGGTGACCTGAGACCCTGATCCTCCTCCAGATTTAGGTAGAGTCCGTCGATCATTGAAGCGCTCGGAAAAGGAGTGGAAGATGGGCCCCCGTGCATGGGGCATGGCCAAGGCCCAATTCGCCGTCGTCTTCGGCTAGCGCTTCACCAGGGCCATGGCGGCCTGAGCTTCACCCCCCCCGCCTCGCATAAGAGCTTCTTGACAGTCCCCCCAGACCTTCGCCCGAGGATCGGACGCTACCTGTCAACGCCCGCGTCATTTCGCCGTCGTAGGCGGCACGCCACTCTCATGCGCCTGATCTAGGGGCCCGTTACCCGATGTCGTATTACCTCTCGGAATGATGGCGCCGACGGAGCTTTGGACTTCGATGAAGCGCACGCCAGCGTTCTCGAGGGAGTCCATCACCGCGTTGCGAACGCGCAGCTGGGGCCGCCTCGCATCATTCTCCATGTCGGCGACTGTCTGCCGCTTTACCCCCGCGCGCTTTGAAAGCTCCTGCTGATCCCAGCCAAGAAGGCCTCGGGCAGCGGCTATCAAACGACCGTTAACCATACCGCGATCTATGATTCGTACATCATGTCCCATAATGCTATGGGAAATACGTGAACCCAAAGGCACCTGATCGTCAGTCGACATTGCCTTCATTCTCGCGGTGACAACTGAGAGCCCGCACGGCGGCCAAACCCGTCGAAGCGCGAATCCATCTGTACCCCTAAGCCTAACACGCGAATCCATCCGCTCGGAGCCCGCATCGCTTCGAGTCCGTTCCCATGCGTCCGGAGTCCTTCTCCGGCGATCGCGGAGTCATGCCATGTTCATATCGCCCGCCATACACCCAAGAACTCATTTTTCGCCCTCCGGCCAGCATCGCGAGGATTGGCTCGCAGATGCGCTCGAGGTGCATCTTGCAGTCTCTCCGCATGTGATTGGCTTTCGGTCCGACGAGCGGAGCGACGAGAAACTCAGAGCAGCTAGCGCTCCGGAGGGCGCCGTCGTTCGGGTCGCGAAGTTGCCCGATCGGATTTTGACCGTCGTCGCGGTCCCTGATGGCGATATGCCCAGCACGCAGTTGCGGCGGACGCTGGTGAAACAATGGGGCAGCAGGAACCTGCTCGTTGTCGACGAGGGGTGGCTCATGAGGCAGCCGCGTCGGGATGTGATGCAGTCCCTCACGGCATGCAAAGCGCACCGCGTGTCACGCACGGACTGGATTTTGGTGGAACAGCATCTGCTGACAAACGGTGGCAGCTCCGACCTCGGTGTATGCGCGGCACACGTATTACGCGACAGGGATCCCGTCATCGCGGTGCTCGCCCTCATTGCCGAGGGACGGCTGCGGATCGACTTTTCGAGGCCCCTCTCATCCTCCAGCATCATCTACCTCCCCACGCGCCGTGTTCGCGGTCGCCGCGTATTGGGAGCTTGAGCCATGGCGACCGGGAAATACGAAAAGGCGTTCCGCAGGAAGGCCAATCAATTTGCGCCAGAAATGCGCAAACCGTTTCAGACCCACCTCGATCTTCACCAGCGGCAGCGGGGCGCTGCTCAGCTCATATTCGGGCTCTGGTGCGCAAGGTTGCTCGATCTTAACCCTGCATTCGCAGAGGCGGTCGGGTTGGGTGCAAGCGTCGCAACCGTCCGGGCCCAGTCGGAAGACGGCGCCGCTGTGGTGTCCGAAGTTATCGCTCCGGTGATTGGCGGCACGTTCTTCGATGACCTCGGTCGCTCGACATCGTCCCGCGGTGCCTCTCGAGGCTCCAGCAAGGGTGTGCGTACGCTTGAGGTTAATCGCCGGAGAAATATTATAGTCATAATGGAGGAATCCGGGTCGTTCAAGAAACACGGGAGCAAGATACTCACGGAAGCGATAGGTAAGGGCGAATCTGTGTTGTTAATCTGGTCCGGAGAGGAGGCGTTTCTTGGGGACGAGGCGATGTCGGTCCGCACCGATGCTCTCGAGCTTCCGTTAATTCAACCTGGCGACCTGGAGTGGCTTGGACGTATCAGCACCGGCGGCGTTGTGTGTGTCCCGAAGAACCTGGATCCGAACGTTCTGACGCCGTTGCAGATCGCTGCTGCCTTTGCGTTGGGGATAAGCGCCGACGAATGCACACGACGCCTGGCTGTGATGGCGTCCCATAACGCTCCCAATGATGACGCTCCGCCCCAGACCACGCTCGCCGATCTTCCCGCTTTTGGCCCCGCCACCGAATGGGGTCTCAACCTCGCGCTGGACCTGAAGGATTATAGGGAAGGGCGTATCGGTTGGCACGGGGTCGATCGTGGGGCTTTGATCGAGGGGCCGCCCGGGGTTGGAAAGACGACCTACGCCAAAGCCCTCGCCGCGACCTGTGGTGTCCGGCTGATCGTGACGTCGGTTTCTGCCTGGTATGCTGCGGAGCACCTCGGCGAAACGCTCAAGATTATCCGGTCGATCTTCGCCGATGCGGCCAAAGGGGACATTGGCATTATCTTCATTGACGAGATCGACGGGATCGGCGACCGGGCCAATCTCCATCACAAGCATCGGGATTACGTGACGCAGGTCATCAACTGTCTGCTCGAATGCATGGACGGGGCCGCAAAGCGCGAAGGCGTCGTCGTTGTGGGGGCATGCAATTTCCCGGACCGTGTCGACCCCGCGTTGAAGCGGCCGGGACGGCTTGATAGGCAGATCAGGATACCGATGCCGAGCATCCCGACGCTGGAAGCCATATTCCGGTACTACCTGCAGGCAGATGAACTCGTTGGCGTTGATCTCGAACCCTTGGCGACCATTGCGCACGGGTTCACGGGCGCCGATGTGGAGCAGTGTGTTCGAACGGCGCGGCGGCGGGCGCGGCGTGCCGGCCGGGGTTTGATCCTTGAAGATCTTGTTGCAGAGATCCGTGGGCCCGTCAGCGACCTGTCGGCGGCCAACTGGTGGCGCATTGCCATCCACGAAAGCGGCCATGCTTTCGTCGCCATTGCACTGGGCCTGTCAACTTCGGTCAACGTGCAGATCGGCCGTTCGAACTTCACCCATTTCGAAACGTCGCACGATGGCATGACCACCCGTGAAACATGCCTGCGCATGGTTCGCTACATCTTGGCCGGCCGGGCTGCGGAGCAGGAGATCGTCGGTGATGTGTCCGCCGGAGGCGGCGGTCCAGAAAACAGCGATCTCGGACAGGCCACGAGGCTGATAGCCGCCCTGGAAGGGAGCCTCGGCCTGGGCGCGGGCGGACATCTCACCTGGTGGGCAGAGGCGGACGCAACGCAAAGGCTTCTGCTGCACCCTCGCATCTCCGTTGCTGTCGAGAAAACCCTTGCCGAGCTCCATGCAGACACGGTGCGGATCATCCGCCAGCACCGCGAAACGGTGATCAAGGTTGCCAACGAGCTGTTGAAGCGTCAGCGCCTCAGCGGCTCCGAACTCACGGATCTGATTGGGCCGATCCATCTGTCGACTGCAGCTGACACGCAGGCGGCTTCCGAAGCGAACGCGACGTGAGGAGGGGACGATGCGCATCTGGATCATGAGCGATCTCCACCTGAACGACCGTCCACTGGAGATTTCGACGCCGTCGCCAATACCCGATGTTCTGGTGGTCGCGGGAGACGTGATGGCCCCCTTTGCCGGGGGACTGAGGTGGCTTCGCCAGCAGTGTTCTATTCCCATCGTTTGCGTGGCCGGCAATTCCGACTTCCACGGCGTCGATATGACGATCGAGCGCCGGATCGCGGCGCAGATTGCCCGGGAACTTGGGATCACGTTCCTCGACGAGGACTGCGCGATTATCGGAAGTGTCCGGTTTGTTGGTGTCACACTCTGGACCGACTACTCCCTGGATGGAAATCCGGCTCTTGCGATGAGCCACGCTGAAGGCGCGTGCTCGGATCACCGGAACATTCGCATCGGTGACGAGCGTCTGGGTCCCCGGCAAGCACTTGCCTGCCATCGCCGGTCTCGGAGCTGGCTTGAGGGTGTCCTCGCGGAGCCGTTTCAGGGGCCGACAGTGGTCGTAACCCACCATGCGCCGTCCGGCCGCTCAATAGGGAGGCAATATGCCGGACATCCGCTGAACCCCAGCTTTGCGTCAAACCTCGAGGGGCTGATGCTGCGCCACCACCCGGACCTGTGGGTGCACGGGCACGTGCATTCGTGCTGCGATTACCGCGTGGGTCGGACGCGGGTGGTCTCAAACGCGAGGGGGACGCCATCCGAGGAAACGGGCTTTCAGCCAGGATTGGTCTTGGAAGTCTCCGAGTGTCGTGTCCCGTCGACGCCTTGATCGTCGAGCGGCGAGGGGCCGACGAGGTCGCCGGCTCCCCACCTTTCGACCACAACGATGCCAGGTCTCGGGATAGCCTTGAGCTTCGCACTGGCTTGCCTCATCGGGCTCAGATCCTGGCTGCAGCGCCCCAGGCCTGCTCGAAGCCCCCCAACAGCTCGAAGATCATGCATGACCGCGGCGTCAGCAGGTTGGCACGCGAGAGGCAGCCCCCAGGTTCCCATCGGAAAAAAATCGCAGATGAGCCATTGCTCCTCAGCTGGATCCGGGTTTTCATTTTTTTAGGAGCCCACGAGGCGCCGCGCCAGAAGACGGGCCCATGCCAGAGACTAAAGTTTCCCTATCCACTCGCCACCAGGTGCTCACCGCGCCGATTGGTGCGAGTGATTAGCGACTAACGATCAATAACGCCCGACGGTGTTATAAAAAATCTCGCCTTTCTTGAGGGTAACCGAACGTAGCGCAGTGCTGCGAGCGTGGAGACTTGCCACATGAACGACCAAACAGGTGAATACGTAGATGAAATCGCCATCCACTCGAATGAGGAACCCCAGCCTCTGCATTCCGGCCGTTCCCGCCGCCACGACAAGATCTGGCAGGAACCTGCGATGTCAAAGGCCACGAGACGGCCGGCACTCCGCAGCCGCAGTTCTGTGCGGGGCTACGTCGTGCATCCCCGGACGGGCCGGGAGATTGTCTACGAGAGCACGCTTGAGCGGGATCTTGCGTACATGCTCATCGCGGATCCGCACGTTAGGGCCATCCAGGAGCAGCCGGCGCCGGTATTTTACATCGACGATGCGGGCGTGCGGCGTTCGCACACCTTCGACTTTCGCGTTGAATTGACCGACGACAGCCATCGCTCCCTGGCGGTCAAGCCTGCCGCGCGGACCACTGACTTAGAGAGAACGCTGGAGCTCATTCGCGACCAGTCGCCGCGGTATGGTGATCGCGTCGAGCTGCTCACGGGCGATCACATCACGCGGCGGAGAGCTCATGATGCGAGACTCATTACCTGGGCGCTTCGGCAGCGGAACGAGGACGAGGTGTTGGCGTTAGCAGCGCTCGCCGCTGACATGCGGGGGGCGGCCACCATCGCGACCTTCATCTCGAGCCGACCGAACGAGCCTGCCGCTTTCATTGCGGCGCTCTGCCTGATCGCGGACGGAAAGCTCCGCCGCGCCGACACCAATCACCTGACGCGCAGTAGCCTGATCGAGCGTCCCGCCCGTCGATGATAGTTCGAATTTACTGGAAGGAATGGATAAAATGACCATGAAGACACAGCTCTTCGTAACGCCCGCCGGCCACTGTCCGCCGGCTCACTTTCGTCTCGCCGCCAATGACGTTCTGATTATCAACGGGACGGAATACATTCCGGTTTCGCAGGACGAGTACGGCCACGTTCTTGCCCGGCGAAGCGATCCCAATTTTTTCGAGACGTTCAGCCACGAGGAACTCGATAAATACCTTCAGGAGGGATCCGTTGAGTACCGCCCTAACGTGCTCAGTTACAACAAGTCTCGCCTGAGCCTGACGCAGTTATATCACGATATTTTGGATCTTCCGCAACGTGCCAGGCAGGAGCTCTTGATCCGAAAGCATTGGTGTGACTCGTTCCTCATCGAGGAAAATCAGAAAAAAGTCTCGCGCTCTGATGCATCCATCCGCGCATTCGTCGCTCGTCATCTGGCCTCGAGGATTGCCGAACAGAGAGGGCGCGGTCGGCACGGAAGCGATGATATCAAGATCGAGCATCCGCCGGCCCCGTCGACTCTTCGCCGCTGGCTGAAGATCTATGAACTGTTCGGCCTTGAGCCGATGGCATTGGTCGATAACTACGCGCGATCCGGTAACAGCCTGTCCCGCTTCCCGGCCGAGCTGACGCAGATGATGGACGATCATGCGAGGCAGTACCTCGACCGGAAGCAGCCAACAATAAAGATCGTGCTGGAGAGGCTATGCCAAGCTGTCCGGAAACGGAACAAGGCGCTTGCGGCCGAGGGCAAGGCTGCGTTGCCGATGCCCAGCAGGCGGGCGTTTGGCCTCGTCATCAAGCGGCTCGACCCCTTTCAGGTTTATGCCGCGCGGAACGGTGTCGAGGCCGCGAAAAAGAAGTTCAGCATCGTCCGCAATGGGCTGGGGGTCAACCGGCCGCTCGAGGTGGTCCAGGCCGACGGCCATACCCTTCCGCTCTCGAGCCTGATGGCGGAGACGGAAATCTGGGAGAGCCTTTCGCCTGAAGCGAAGGCGCAAATCGAACGTAGTCGCCTCAAGGTGTCGGTCGTCATCGACGTCGCCACCCGATGTGTACTGGGACTACTCTTGGTGAAGAATGTTTCCAGCGCGAGCTCGATCGAGACGCTGCGGATGGCGGTCAGCGACAAACGGGAAATGGCTCGCTCGCTCGGCTGCACGACGCCCTGGGATATGATGGGCACGTTTGAGACGATCATTACGGACAATGGCCCGGAATATGCCAACGAGTGGTTCCAAATGGCCGTCTTGGGGCTTCATGCCGAAGCGTCGTTTCCGCCGGCCGGGGCCCCGCAGTTGCGCGGGCACATCGAACGTTTCTTCCGGACCATGCACAGCGGCCTATTCAGCCGGTTCAGCGGGCGGACATTCGAGGATGTCGTTCGGAAGGGAGACTATCCAGCGGAAGAGAATGCTTCCCTGCTCATTGATGAGGTTTGGCAGCTGATCGTTCGCTGGGTTGTGGACGTCTATCACAACACACCGCATTCGGGTCTCGGTGGTGAGACGCCGCGTTCCGCCTGGCTGCGGCTTAGCAAGCTCTATCCGCCGCGGCTGCCGCCGGACCCCGATCGCGCGCGTCATGTATTCGGGCTCGATGTCGAACGGCCGATCGCAAACCATGGCGTCCGCGTGCTCGGCCTGAATTATCAGTCATTGAAGTTGCAGGAGCTGCGTCGGCTGAAGCCCAACTCGAAAGTCCGTGTGCGTATCGATCGCGCCGACCTTGGTCATATCTCGGTCGAGTTGGGTACGGGCGAGTGGTTAACGGTCGAATGCGTCAGGCACGGCTTTGACGGGGTGTCCGCGCGCCATTGGATGCTTGCAGCCGAGCGCATCCGGCGCAGGCATGCCGATCTCGCGAAGGTGAGCGAAAGTGCCGTCTTCGAGGCCCTTGCCGAAATTGAGGGAGCCGCTCGGGCTGCGGAGGCTCGTGCGGGGATTGAATCGTCGCTCCTGGATCGCAAGAGCATCGCGGAGTTCGAACGCGCCTTCGCGAAGGCATTCACTTTCGATCGGGGCGACGTCGAACTGGCCCTTTTCGACGACCTTCCCTTGGCTGACGGCGAAGTCTCCTCGAACGATGGATCGTCCGCGCCGCCGGCCGAGGCAGATTTTGCCGGGAGCGCTGATCACGACCGTTGGCGTACTCGTGGCACGAGCTTCATGGAAGACTGACCATGAACACGAATGACCAGCCCACCCCTGAAAGCCGCGAAAATCCGCTGGAGCGCATGCGTCGTTTGCAAACGACGCAGCGTGCCGCGGTCTCCGATCGCGTCGCGAAGCTTCACTCTGCCTACATCTTTTCGGATCGGGACCGCCTCATCGAGGAGCGCATCGAGGAGATGATCGATCAATGCCTGCGCGTGCAGGACGCGCGGGTTAGCGGCAACCGCGTCGGCCGTCTCGCTGAGGCCCGGCCTCTGTTGGTTCTGGGCGAATCCGGCTCGGGCAAGACCCGGAGCCTGGTTCGGATTTTTCGGCGGCGGGAGGAGTTCGGAGGCTACGGCACCCCGGGGGGCGACTGCCCTCTCGTGTCCGTCGACGTGCCATCTCCGTGCACCATGCGGGTGCTAGGGACGGCGACCTTGAAGGCGCTGGGTTATCCGATCACCCGGGAACTCCGGGAAGCGGAAGTCTGGCAGGTCGTTCCGGGTGTGTTGAAGCAGCTGGGCGTCTATTTCCTGCATTTCGATGAGGTTGGGCACGTCTTGCAGTGTAACAATCCGGTCGAGATTCAGAAGGTGCGCAACACCTTCAAGGCGCTTATGCAGAGCAAGGACTGGCCGGTTTGGCTGATCCTGTCCGGGACGCCCGACATCGCTGCGCTAACGCTGGATCCGGGCGATGAGCAGGTATGGCGCCGGACCCTTCCCCTCTACATCGAGGATATCGAACTCGCGAAAGATGCCGAGCTCGTCAGGAACGCGATTTCGGGCCTAGGTCGGGATAAGGGCGAGCTCGACGTATCCCACTTCTTCGACGATCCCTCCATCGCGCGCCTGATCCATGCGGCGATCAATCGCCTCGGCATCGTGATCGAGCTCATTCAGGACGCGGTTGAGAACGCCCTGCACAACGGTGCGAAGCGGCTCGAGACCCGGCATTTCGCCGAAGCCTATGAGCGCCGGACGGGGTGCGATGCTGCAAGCAACGTTTTCACCCAGGACGATTGGGAAAAAATCGACCCGCGTCTCGCCCTGCGTCGGCGTGATGGCGAGCTCTATGCCCCGATTGTCGACGAACGGGTCAAGAAGCGCAGGAGGCGTAAGTGATGGATCATCTTCCCCAGTCCCTTACGACCGCCTTCATGCGCGGTGAGACACCGGCGAGCTTTTGCTCGCGCGTCGCGGCCATCGTGGGGCGTTCTGCACGTGCGTTCTGCTGTGACTTCGGGTTGGCCTTCATGGACATCGTCGATGGGCGGTCTGAGGCGCTGTCGGCGCTCGCGACTCTCACCGGGGCCAGCGAAGGTGCGCTCGTGTCAAACGCGATGGTGCGATACGAGCCTCGGCAGTTCACCTATCGCGGCCACCATCTCGTCCGCGACGCGTTGAGCAGGGCGACGCTCCGCGTCTGTCCCCATTGCCTTCGGAAGGACATGGCCGAAGGTCGCGGTCCGGTCAATGCGCGGCCCTATGGCCGGGCAATCTGGCTGATCGACTCCATCCGGACCTGCCCTGAGCATCACGTGCCCCTGCCGGTCATCAGCGAGGACGACCATCCACAGCGTGTGCATGACTTTGCGCTGCTCGCGCGGCCCCATCTCCGGAGGTTTGATGACATGACCAGGGGGGCGAGCGAACGTGCGCCATCGAGCCTTGAGCGTTACCTGCTCCGTCGGCTGGAGGGGGAGGCGACAGCGTGTTGGCTCGACGAACTCCCCTTCTATGTCGCGGCGAGATCCTGCGAGGTGATCGGGGCCGTCATCGGGCATGGCCCTGACTACCGCAACGGGGAGATGACTGATGCGCTCTGGCATCGTGCTGGCGGTGAAGGCTTCGATATCCTCTCCCGTGGAAAGGATGGCGTGCATGACCTGCTGACGGGACTGCAGGAGGCATTCCCGGGCGAGCGGATTGGCCTTCGCTCTATGTATGGTCGTCTTGAGAGCTGGCTCGGCCACGACACCGACGACAGTGCCTACGATCCACTGCGCCGGGTGCTGGCGGAGGTGGCGGCAGAGACCATGCCGCTCCCGGCCGGGCGTGGGGCCTTTGGGCATCAAGTCGATGGAAGGCGGCTGCACTCGATCCGCTCGGCGTCAAAGAGCTTCAAAATTCACCCCAAGCGACTGCGAAAGTTTCTGCTGCGTGCGGGCTACATCACCGAGGAGACGATGTCGCTTCCGGACGATCTGGTCCAGTTCCCGGCCGATGCAGCTTCTGATTTTTTAGAGAAAGTGGGACGATCAATGTCGTTGAAGGCGGCCCGCGACTACCTCGGCTTGCCCAGGCCCCTGGAGCAGCACCTTCTGAAAGCTGGGATCCTCGTGCCCTTCATCGAAGGATCCAAGGGCGACATTGATCATGCTTTTGATCCGCGGGATCTCGATGATCTACTGGCGAGACTGGTGCAAGGCGCGCGACCGGCCGACGCTGAGGACGGGGATCTGGTCTCTGTCTCGAAGGCCGCGACGCGCGCATGCGTCTCCGGTGTGGATGTCGTGCGCCTGCTTCTGGACGGTGCGCTCGCAACGGTGAAGCTGGATCCCGGGGGGAGGGCGTTCGCTGCGATCAGGGTCGATCCGGAAGAGATCTCCAGGGCAATGAAGCCCGAGTTGGGAGGTCTCTCGCTCCAACAGGTCGAGAAGAGGATGGAGACCAGCACAGCTGTCGTGAAAGCTCTTGTTGATCTTTCAATTCTTCCGTCGAAGACAATCGTGAATCCGATCAGCCGTAATACCCAGCGGGTTGTCGACGAGGCCGACGTGGAGGCGTTCCTCGGCCGATACATCTCGGCGCGGAACCTGGCCGTCAGGCTGTCGATGCAAATCGGCATAATGACCGCAACCATGAGAGAGCAGGGCATCGCTCCAGCCTTCGAGCCTGATGAGGTGAAGGCGACCTTCTTCGACCTGAGCCAGGTCCAGGAGGCGATATTCGATTAGCGACCTGCTCGCTGAACTCCGGACTTCCTTGCCCTCGGCTTCGGCCGGGGGCTTTTTTGTGCCCGCGGCGATGGAAGCCATAGATTGGCTCAGATCGAGCCGATTTATGGAGAGTATGTTGAGCCAATCTTTGGCTCACAAACGGCACCAGCTGCGCCAAACCTCTGAAAAATATCTAATATAATCAATGACTTATGAAATCTGTGAGCCATCCTTTGGGTGCCCCTACAGTTGTTGTTGTCGTGGCACCCAAAGGTTGAGCATTTGACGCCATAGTGTGGCTCATTGGCAGCCAAAGGTTGGCGCACTGCCTGAAAACGGCGCGGATAAAGGGAAAGGGCCCCGCATTCACGGAGGCCCTTTTTCGTTTTTGTGTTCCGCGCCTTCTCGGTGTTTAACCGCAGGCGATGAGCCTCGCGGGAATAGCAACGTGCTGTGTCGCCAAGTGGCAACGTACCCAAGGCGGAGGGGGCTGTCCGGCCGCGCGCCCGTCAGGCGGGATGACTGCCAAGCCCCCAACCCGGCGCATTCCAGTCCTCGGCGTGGCCCCGCCGCAGGCGCTGTTGCTAGGTCTCGCTGGTCCCATCGAGGTCCTGCGCCAGGCCGATCTGGCGCAGGACGGCGTGCGATTCTGGTCCTGATCCCCGGACCCGCCGCCGAGAGGTCTCCGCAGCGGGACATCTATGTCCCGGATCTGGCATCGACGTGCTGAAGGTGGGGCCAAGGGAGTTCCGCTGATGGCCCAAAGCAGCCCCTCGACCGCATTTCAGCAACGTCGGCTTTGCGCCCCCGTTTCAGCCACTGATCTGGTAACGGCTGCGGCCCGAAAGCCGACATTAGCGAGGCACGGCACGGTGGCACCCTTTGCGCCGAGAGCAGACGTCAAGCCGCCAATACAATGCGGAAGCTCCAGTGCGATCAATGTGTTGGCGTTTGCGCCCTAAACTGAGGTTTTGACAGCGCCACCGTCCGTCTCCCCACTGCGAAGAGAAATAGCGCAAGCCCGCTTATGAAGGGCTTGCGGATCATCTCGTAATTCAATATTTCTATAAATATCGAATTATTAGGGCCGATATGGACGAACTCGCTGCCTTGACCGCGTTCGGCGCTCTCTCCCAGGAGACCCGGTTGCGGATCGTTCGGCGTCTCGTGATCGCCGGGCCTGATGGAATCTCGGCCGGAGCGATCAGCGAGGCGGTCGGTGCGTCGATGTCGACCCTGTCCTTCCATCTGAAAGAGCTGGAGCATGCGGGCCTTGTCCGCTCGCGCCGGCAATCCCGCTCCATCATCTACAGCGCGGCCCTCGATGCCCTGGCGGGCCTCGCAGCTTTCCTGATGCGGGACTGTTGCCAGGGCCATCCGGAGGTTTGCGCGCCCGCAATGCAGGCGCTGACCGCCTGTTCATGCCCGGAGCAAGGGTCACATGACTGACCACACCTACAACGTGCTCTTCCTCTGCAGGGGGAATTCGGCCCGCTCGATCCTCGGCGAGGCCATGCTGAACAAGCTCGGTGACGGCCGCTTCCGCGCCTTCTCGGCGGGGAGCAAGCCCAAGGGCGAGGTTAACCCGCTTGCCATCGAGGTGCTGCGGGAGGCGGACTTCCCGACCGACGGACTGTCTTCCAAGAGCTGGGAGGTGTTCGCCCGGGCGGATGCTCCCACCATGGATTTCATCTTCACGGTCTGCGACGACGCGGCGGGCGAGACCTGCCCCATCTGGCCCGGCCACCCGGCGACGGCCCATTGGGGCATTGAAGATCCGGCAGCGGTCGAGGGAACCTATCTTGAGCGGCGGAAGGCTTTTGTCACGGCGCAGCGCCATCTCTCGAACCGGATTTCGGCATTCATGGCGCTTCCGCTGCGCTCTCTCGATCGCATGGCGCTCCACAACCAGCTCCGCGCGATCGGTCAACTGACGGACGCTTATGTTGCCCGCTCAAATCTCCTCCATTCGGAGTCGAAATGATGGACGTGGTCATCTACCACAACCCGGAATGTGGAACCTCCCGCAACACGTTGGCCCTGATCCGGAACGCTGGTGTGGAGCCGCACGTCATCGAATACCTGAAGTGCCCACCTTCTCGCGTCATGCTTCGTCAGCTTGTCGACCGGGCCGGAATGACAGTCCGCGCCCTCCTGCGCGAAAAGGGCACGCCCTTCGCGGCGCTAGGTCTCGCCAATCCGGCGCTGACCGATGACGACCTGCTCGATGCCATGATGGCGCACCCAATCCTCATCAACCGTCCCCTGGTGGTGAGCCCGAAGGGTGTCCGGCTGTGCCGCCCATCCGAAGAGGTCCTCGACCTCCTGCCGCCGCAGCGCGGCGCCTTCACCAAGGAAGACGGCGAACGCGTCGTCGACGACGCGGGAAACCGCGTGACCAATTCCTGAGCTCTTTCCCTGGACTTGCGCCCATGCTCGCCGTCGCGATCTTCATCGCCACCCTCGTGCTCGTCATCTGGCAGCCGAGAGGGCTTGGCATCGGCTGGAGCGCGCTCGGCGGCGCGGCCCTGGCGCTGGCGACGGGCGTGATCGGTCTCGCTGATGTCCCGGTGGTCTGGGACATCGTCTGGGATGCGACGTTCACCTTCGTCGCGCTCATCATCATCTCGCTGCTTCTCGACGAGGCAGGGTTCTTCCAGTGGGCGGCCCTGCACGTCGCCCGATGGGGGAAGGGCCGAGGTGCACTCCTGTTTCCTCTGGTGATCCTGCTGGGCGCGGCGATCGCGGCGGTGTTCGCCAATGACGGCGCAGCCCTCCTGCTCACGCCCATCGTGCTCGCCATCCTGCTGCGCCTGAAGTTCCGGCCCGCCGCTGCCATGGCCTTCATCGTGGCCTGCGGCTTCGTGGCGGACAGCACGAGCCTGCCACTGGTGATCTCGAACCTGGTCAACATCGTCAGCGCGAACTTCTTCGGCATCACGTTTGACCGCTATGCGGCGGTCATGGTGCCGGTGAACGTCGTCTCCCTTGCGGCGACCCTGATCGTGCTCTGGCTCTTCTACCGAAGGGACATCCCGGCCGCCTACGATGTGACCGAACTCGACGCCCCGGAAAGCGCGATCCGGGATCGAGGGGTATTCATCGCGGCCTTCCCCCTGCTCGGGGTCTTGCTCGTCGCCTATTTCGTCACCGCCCCCTTCGGCATTCCGGTGGCTGCGGTGACGGGCGCCGGAGCCCTCGTGCTCATCGCGATCGCTGGGCTGGGGAAGGCCATTTCCGTCCGCAAGGCCGTGGCCTCTGCGCCATGGCAGATCGTGCTGTTCAGCCTCGGCATGTATCTGGTGGTCTACGGGCTGAAGAATGCGGGTCTGACCGATCACCTCGCAGGCCTGCTCCGTTGGTTCGCCGGACAGGGAACGATGGCCGGCGCGATCGGGACCGGCTTCACGTCGGCCATCCTGTCCTCGGTCATGAACAACATGCCCAGCGTCCTGATCGGGGCCATTGCCGTCCAGCAGGCTCCGGACGTCTCCCCGCTCATGCGGGAGGTCATGGTCTACGCGAACGTCATCGGCTGCGACCTCGGCCCCAAGTTCACCCCGATCGGAAGCCTCGCCACGCTGCTCTGGCTGCACGTGCTGGGCAGCAAGGGGCAGAAGATCACATGGGGGGCGTACATGAAGGTCGGGCTGGTGATCACGCCGCCGGTCCTACTGGTCACACTCATCGCCCTGGCCCTGTGGCTGCCCGTCCTCGGGGCTAGTCACTGAGCTGATCTAGGAATGCCGTCGTCGCATTGCAGACGAGACGGATCGGCCGTACATCGACGCTATATTTGATCGGATATAGCAGCATGACATCAGACGTTTCGCGTGCGCCGTCGTCCCGTCGATTGCCCTTCGCATTCGGTGGAGGTGCCGTCATCGGTGCCCTGGGAGGGCTCATCGGCCTCGGCGGAGCCGAGTTCCGGCTGCCGCTCCTGATCGGAATGTTCCGGTTCGCCGCCCTTGAGGCCGTGATCCTGAACAAGGCCATGAGCCTCGTGGTCGTCGCCACCGCCCTCCCGTTCCGGGCTGCCACGGTGCCGTTCGCGGATGTGGGGGCGAACTGGCCCATCATCCTGAATCTGCTCGCCGGGAGTCTGGCGGGTGCGTGGTTCGGCGCAGGGTGGGCGACCCGGCTGCGATCGGACAACCTCTATCGCGTCATCGCTCTCATGCTGGTGGCTATCGCCATCGTGCTGGTCACGGGGCATGAGGCTGGGGATGGTCGACCGCTTTTCGTCGGCGTGGCGCAGATCGTGGCGGGCGTGGCCGCCGGTTTCGTGATCGGGGTGGTTGCCTCGCTCCTTGGCGTCGCCGGCGGGGAGTTGCTCATTCCGACGCTGGTCCTGCTGTTCGGCGCGGACATCAAGCTGGCCGGCAGTCTCTCGCTGGCCGTGAGCCTTCCCACCATGATCGTCGGCTTCACCCGATACAGCCGCGATCAGGCCTTCGCGGTGCTCGGCCGGAACCGCGCCTTCCTGCTGGCCATGGCCGCGGGCTCCATCGTCGGAACCTTCATCGGCGGGCGACTGCTGGGTCTGATCCCGGATGACGTGTTGCTGCCAGCCCTCGCCGTCATCCTGCTGATTTCGGCATGGAAGGTCTGGCACCACAAGTAACCCGGCGGTCAGCGCCCCTCCGCGCTTCGCGCATCGGCGAGGCTCTTCTCCACGGCGATCCGATGCGCCTCGGCCTGCTGGCGGCGCTCGGAATAGCGGTCGACGAGATAGTCGGAGCGTCCCCGGACGAGCAGCGTGAACTTCATCAGCTCTTCCATGACGTCCACGACCCGGTCGTAATAGGCCGAGGGCTTCATGCGCCCGGCCTCGTCGAATTCCTGATAGGCCTTCGCCACCGACGACTGGTTCGGGATCGTGACCATCCGCATCCAGCGGCCGAGGACACGGAGAGAGTTCACGGCATTAAAGGACTGGGAACCCCCGCTCACCTGCATGACGGCGAGCGTGCGGCCCTGCGTCGGCCGGATGCCACCCATCTCAAGGGGCAGCCAGTCGATCTGGCTCTTGAACACGCCGGTGATGTTGCCGTGGCGTTCCGGGCTGCACCAGACCTGTCCCTCCGACCATGTGGACAGGGCGCGCAGCTCCTGCACCTTCGGGTGATCTGGAGACACACTATCCGGCAGCGGGAGGTCGCGTGGATCGAAGATGCGGGTCTCGGCCCCCATGCGTTCAAGGAGCCGAGCTGCTTCCTCGGTCAGCAGGCGGCTGTACGACCGCTCGCGCAGTGAGCCGTACAGAAGGAGGATGCGGGGCGCGTGATCGGGGACCGAGCGAGGCTCTAGAAGAGCGGCATCGGGAAGGACGAGGTCCCTCTCGTCGAGCGCGGGGAAGTCCGGGGACGAAGTCGTGTCGGTCATCACTTGAACCTTGATGTCAGATGGCTGCGCGGGACGCGCGGACGGAAAGCAGAGCGGCGCTCCAGAAGCCAATCACGAGGATGCAGGCTCCGATCACGAGCGCGATCACAACGGCATCGTATGAGCCGGTACTGGCCCAGATGGATGCGGCACCGACGGGCGCGATGGCCCGCGCGATCGTCCCCGGCGCGGCGAGCGCACCATTGACGGCCCCATAGGCTTCCCGCGTGAGCATCTCCGGGACGGCAAGGCCGCGCACGATGGTCATGATGCCGTTGGCGCCGCCGTAGAGGGCCGCCACGGCGGCGACGAGGGTGAAGCTCGGCGGAAGTGCCTGAAGGGCGAGGAGTGCCACCGGGAAGACCAGCACGACGGCACTGCCGATCAGGCGCACCGATGCTTTCGGAGCGAACAGCCAGATGGCAATCCGGCCCGCGACCTGAGCGGGACCGATGATGGCCATGGCTGCGACCACCGTGCCGGTATCGAAGCCGCGCTCGATGAGCAGCGGGTAGAAGTGGAACGTGAAGGCGGAGAAGGTGGCGTAATAGGCCGTCAAGGCGATCGCTAGGGCCCAGAAGGCGGGAAGGCGCATGACCCGACGGACGATGCCGCTTCCCACCATTGCCGACGTCGCCGGGGCTGTGCGTTCGGGATGATCCGCCCGTGGATCGATGACGAGGGCATAGAGGGTGGCGCAGAGGATCAGGTTCACGCCGCCCAGCACCATGAGCGTTCCGCGCCATCCCACGGTGTCGAGCAGATGCTGGACGATGGGGATGAAGACGGTGGAGGCGAAGCCGCCCCATAGCGTGAGGGCTGTGATCCCGGCCCGTGCCCCACCGCTGCCGCTGCGCCGGGCGACGACGGCGAAGGCGGGTTCATAGAGGGTGGCGGCCTGCACGATGCCGATCCCGGCGACGCAGAGATAGAAGGGCAGGAGGGACGCGGCCTGCGACCAGCCGAGAAGCAGGAGGCCAGCGATCAGGGAGCCGCCGGCCATCACGAAGCGGCCATGGCCTCGGTCGATGGCCGATCCGACGGGATAGGCGGCGAAGCCCGCTAGGATCAGGCCGAAGGTGGCTGCGCCATAGGTCTCGGGCTTCGACCAGCCGAGTTCCCGCTCCATGGCCTCGGCGATGGGCGGGAAGGCATAATAGAGCGATCCCCATGAGCAGATCTGCCCGATGCCGAGGCCGGTGATGAACCAGCTTCTGCCGCTCAGGGGTGGCACGTCTGTTGTGGCTGCCGAGGTGCCGGTCATGCGTTCACTCGGGAGTCGGGAACCCGTGGAGGGCGAACAGCGCATTCCTTCATGCATCGACCATCAATGCTTCGGGGCAAATGAAGGATGGTCATGGGCAGCATGCCGGGCCGTTCCCCTCGACGAGCTTTCCGGCATCAAGCAGGCAGCGGGTGACGTCCATCCATGCCTCGACGGCGACCTTGAAGGCGGCCCGGCCCTTGTCGGTCAGGGTGTAGACCTTCCGCTCCCGCCCGGAGACGACCTCGGTCTCGACGGTGAGATAGCCGCCTTCCTCGAACTCCCGCAGCACCGGATAGATGGTCCCCTCGGTGGGGGAACAGCAGCCGTTCGTGGTCTGCTCCACGGCGCGGGCGATGTCGTAGCCGTGCATGGCCCGCTGGTGGAGCACGCACAGGATGAAGAACTTGGACAGGCTCATCTTGATGGTGCCGTTCCAGTAGGCCCGACTGAGGAAGTCGGGCCCGGTCTTCGCTGCGGCATCAGGCATCGAGGGTCTAGGCATAGGAGCAGACCCTATGCATTGAGGGGCAATGCGTCAATCCGCGCTCAGTGCCTCCGCTGACTGTCGGTTCACTTTCGAAAAGTGGACGTCCGTTCAAGCGATGAGGTATCGCAGCGCGTGGCCGCCGGAGACTTCCGCTTCGGAGCTTCCTGGATCGTCGGCGGCGGCCGCTTTGCGCCCCCATTCCGGTCGGTCGACGACCGTACGTGTATCCCTAAAAGCGGACATCGCCGGACCGTCTGATCAAAGACAGGACTGGGCTGGGCTAGGAAGGATAAAGGTTGCTTTGGCTGACAGACCGCTCGCGCACGAAGCGTTGCATCCACGCGATCAGCGCAGTGATTCCTCATTTCTGTGGATTAGGTCGTACTTGGCTTCCGTCCGCATGCACGAAATCTTTCGTGCCAAGAGATCTCGGCCTTACCATTGCCTCAATGGAGGCAGGAATGGATTTCCAGGATCGGGTGAAGAATTGGATGACGGCCTGCTTCCCGGCCGAAGCGACTTCGGACATGCAGGAGCGGTTGCATCGCTTTCTCGAGGAAGCGTTAGAACTGGCGCAGGCAAGTGGCGGATCGCGCGAGGACGCGATCGCCTTGGTCGATTACGTCTTCTCCCGCCACCCGGGGCAACCGCAGCTTGAGGCGGGCGGCGTCATGGTGACGCTGGCGGGCCTCTGCTCGGCTTCCGGTTTCGATATGACCGAGGCCGGCGAGACCGAACTGTCGCGCAATTGGGATCGGCTCGAGATCATTAGAGCCAAGCGGGCAACCCGGCCGGGTAATTCGCCCCTGCCCCAACGCAACTGACCTGACGCGTCTCGATGGCTCCGACAATGCGACGTGCCAGCGCCAGATGCTGAACATCTCCTTCAACACGACGGAACTGAAAAAGCGTTGCTGCGAGTACGCCGTGGCGGAATCGGTATATGGCCCCCTCGACGCGCGCGCCCTGTTTACAGCACTGGCAGACGCAGAGGCCATGGAGAATGCCGCCGACTGGATCAAATTCTTTGGCGACGAAGTAGCGGTTCAGCAAGATTGTAGTCTCATACTCGCATTTGGGTCAGACTTGTTCGCGAGACTGATTCCTGTGGGAACGAAGTTCGAAAAAGAAGACGACGGCACCGTGAAGTGGCAAACGGTACGGTACCTGAAACTGGTTCAGATTGGAAACGGACACTGATGGGTGAGCAGGCAGCAACCGACTGGTTCTCCAAGCCCGGCGACTCCATCCGCGCCGTCATGCACCGTCGGGGCGTTACCGCCCAGGAGTTGTCCGCCGACTTCGACGGCGGAATGAACACCGTGCGCGCGATCTGCGACGGCTCCCTGGCAATTGACGCGACCATCGCCCGCTCCTTGTCGAAGCGCCTGGGCGGCGGCGAGGCATTCTGGCTCAAGCGTCAGGCAAATTTCGAGGACGCGGTCAATCGCGCCGTCACGGTGGCGGCCGAATCCGAGCGCGACGCGTGGCTGATGCGCGTGCCGTCACCAAGCGGCAAGAAATTGCCTGCCAACGCCTCCGCGGAAAAGCTGCGCGAAGAACTGCGTAGCCGACTGGTGTATTTCAACGTCCCCAAATTCGAATCCTGGGAGCGACAGTACGGTTCACTGATCGGCGCCACACGGTTCCGCACGTCGCAGACTCTCGAGTCTTCCGAAGAGTCCGTCCTGCGTTGGTTGCGACGCGGAGAGATGGAAGCTGAACTCGCTGAAACGGGGGAATGGAGCGCTGGCAACCTGCAAGACCGTCTCGAGAGTGTGCGCAAGCTCGCGCGTGTTTCCAAGCCAGCCCGGTTCCTGCCGTCGCTACGGACGTTGCTGGCCGAAGTGGGCGTGGCCTTGGTTGTCGTCCGCGCGCCGAAGGGCTGCCGCGCCAGCGGCGCAAGCCGTATGGTCTCGCCTGGGAAAGCGATGATCCTGATGAGTTTTCGGCACCGGTCAGACGATCATTTCTGGTTCACCCTGTTCCACGAGATTGGTCACCTCCTGCTTCACAAGGCGGGGACATTCGTCGATCAGGACGACACCTCGGGTGACGAACAGAGCGAGCGCGAAGCCAACGAATTCGCCAGCGCGTGCCTGATCCCTCTGCATCGTGTCGGCGATCTCGATGAGCTCAACCCCACGCGCGATGCTATCCTTCGCTTCAGCCATTCGGTCGGCGTGTCTCCTGGTATAACTGTCGGCCAGATGCAGCACCGCCGGGTCATCGGCCACAACCAGATGAACGGGCTGAAACGTCGCTGGACCTGGGAAGAGATCGAGCCCGCGCTCGTCTAACCTTTGAAGTGAATGAAGGTTGTCGGGCTCTTCTGCCAGTTGCAGAGCGCGTCTTCCATGACCTGCATGCCCACGTCCAATACCCCGTCGAGCTCTCCGACCCGGTCTTGTAGCGTATCCGGTTCCGCCCTGCTGTCCGCGTTGCCGTCGAACAACAACTTGGCTCCGCGAGCCGGCCCTGTAGCGCCACGGAAATACGCCTGACCGGCGTGGATAGGGGCGATGCCGTATCTGCCGATGAGGGCGAGATAATCGAATTTCGCTAAGCGCCCGAAACTCAGAACCGTCATCCCCTGGTAAAGATGGTCGAAAATCGTGCCCGGGTCGTTACCAGCTTCCCTTACGGCGCGAGCGAAGAACGCGGTGTGACCTTCGGCGCCGATCCAGTCGAGATAGGTTGCCAGCACCTTGCCGAACGCCCGGTTCGATGCCGGATCGAGGCTTTCGTACTTTCTGTGATTGCCAAATTTGCCGCCCACAGACTGCCAATTGGCTGCCAGCCAGTCAGCGAAGGCTTGAGGGTCGGCTGCCACAACATCCCATGTCCAGATGCCCTGCCCCAGCCTGCCGTAGATCTGGCGTAAGCGAAGCCAGCCCGAGTCGGCCGGACGCGCCAGATGGGTCATGAGGAATACCAGCCAAGCGGCCTCCTCTAGGTTGCCGTTCTGGACGTGATGGGCGACCGCACGCTCCGCGTCGAAGGCGTCGTTATTAGGATCGGCGCGCCGTGGCCCGATCGCGGTTCGTTGGACAAGCCTGTAGTAGTCCTCGCGCCTGAGGCTCGCGACGAATTGCATCGACAGCGTATCGAGCGCCAGCGGGTTGGCAATGCCGGGCAGTTGCCTGTGGTTAGCGCTGAAGTCCAGCAGTTTGCTGGCGATGTCCCGCTTCTGGGTCTGCCTAGTCGGCCACATTACAAGGGTTGTCCCTAGTTAGGAAGGTCCTCCGCCTCAAGGCGCGGCGACCGTCGATGTAGTTCTTGTAAATGGGCGTACTGACCGCGCCTCTCAGGGTGTCGAGCGCAGCGTCGTCACCACTGGCCCAGTAGGCTTGGTAGAGCCGCACGATATCCGCCCAGTATCCGTCAGGCGCAACGGTGGCGGCGTCAACCGGTTCTCCGTGCCGAAGGCGGTCTTCCGCTTCACGCAATGCCGGTACGAAGTCGAATGGCTTGCCCGGGGGCATCGCCGGCATCTCGACGGTGCGCTGGTGCCCCTCTTCATTGTACCGGGATGCCCCGTCGAGAGCCTCCGTGTAGAGGTGCATGCTGCCGACGTAGTGATAGTATTCCCCGACCTCAAACCCGAGCGTCGTCGCGACCATTTCCTGGATCATGGTGAAGCAGAACACGTCGTGCGGCAGCCCGAGATAGGCGTCGTTGGATCTCATCGTCGCCGACATGTGGAGACGACCGTTTCGCCCCATGAACTGCAGGGTTGTCGTGCATGGAATTTCCGGGTAACGCTTTTCGATATCTTCCGCATTGAAGAGCTGGATGACCGCGCGCTTTGACCCGGCATTCTTGGCCAGCATCTCCAGCACGTTTTCAACCTGATTGGTCTTGCCGCGCATCGCGAAGAGGCGCGGGCCGTAAGCCCCGTGAATGTGGCCGTCCTCCGCCTCTTCCTTGTAGCGCGGCACGTAGGCTTCGATGAAGTCGAGCTTGTCGGAGCCGGTGAGGTACCAGAGCAGCTCGCCGAGCGCACTGAAGGGTTTGCCCCGGTCTTCGGACCTGCTCAACCTTGCCCGCGGTTTGGTCAGCCGCAGCGTCACGCCGAGCAGTTCGAGCATAGGCCCGCGCGAGCCTTCCTGCTTGTCGCCCGACTTCATGAGCGCCTCGTACAAAACCACCAGCAGACCATCCAGACTATCTTCGATGATTTCCAAATCCGGCCTCCCCAAGAAGATGTATGCTCGGAGGATTCTACCGCTTGGTGCAAGAGCGTTTTCCAAGAACCCGCTTGTAATCAACGACACAAGGTTCTCGGCGGAGGTGTGGATGCCTGCGGGGGCTGCTAGCCGGCATAGGCCGTTCCGGCTGCCGGCTACCATGATGGCAACCTTGAGCCAGTCACCTCCGGCCAGATTTGCCACTGCTAGCCTAGGCTCAGGACTCACTAATCAGAGCCAGAAGATGACTGTTGCGGCGATGCAGATGGCTGAGAAGAAGGTGTGTGCGCACCGATCGTAGCGGGT